>JAJEEK010000011.1 GCA_022821065.1 Candidatus Poribacteria bacterium | reverse complement strand
TCTTCCACCGCGGTCTGCCTATTTTACCTTTGGGCCAGTGCAGCAGTCCAGCATCATCAAGCACTTCACATTTTGCGAGTTGGTCAAGCTCTTCATAATTATCTGGCAACAGTGCCTGTGCAGAAGCAGGAAATTTCTTGCAAGTGGGTGGTGCCCATGCCCGACCCGGAGGAGGTTCAATGCCTTTAAATGGCATGTAAGCTTTTCTGCTGCCTGCTTTTCCGCCCGATAAATCAACTGTTCCGTATTTACCATGTTTGTCCCGCCCTCGAAAAGTCTTCTGTATATATTCATCGTTATAGGGAGCATATTGTTGATTCCAAGTTGCGCCATTGGACTTGATATAGTAAAGAATTCGGTCGGTGTTTACCGCATAGCGTTTCGCCAACGATTTCGTTGATGTCCGCTTCCAAATCACCTCATTCCGAAAGTTATCACTTCCGAACAGCGAGTCCATCAAGGCTTTCAGATAATGGCTTGCAGTCGGATCACAGTGTAGATAGATGCTACCTGTCGGCTTCAAAATACGGTGCATCTCAAACAATCTTACCGCCATTGCTGTTAGGTATATGCTCATAGACTTGTCATAGACAACTTCAGACGCTTGGATTATCTGATACAATTCCTCGTGTTCATCAGCGATCACCCCGTGCCATTCGTATTTGATGTCCTCGTCGGTCCAGATGTCCTTGAATTCCGCGCCTTCTGCTGGTGAACCGATCGGTGCTTTCCACTGTTTACCCGATTTAAACGGCGGATCCAAATAAATCAGGTCAATCGTCTCTGAATCCATACCCCGCATAATGTCAAGGTTGTCAGCGATAAAAAGCGTTCGGTTCTCAAAGTTCATCGTTTACTCCGTTTCTGAATCAAATTGCTACCTTTTACCCATGTTAAAATTATACCGTAAACTATCTACAAGGCAATATTCTCCAGTTCGGCACCGCACTTTGGACAGGTATCCTTCCACGCCAAACGCCTTCCTTCACCGCAAACATCGCAGACACCGAGCGGGTATTCATCGGGTTTCGCACGGCTGCCACCTTTTTTGTAGGTTACGATGAGCCACACCGTCTTACCATCTTCTTCGTAACCGTAAAAGGGGCCTTCCTTTTTGCCGTCGTAGGATTTACCGACATGTTTGGGATAAGCACCGCTGGATCTAAGATTCCCGTTTTCATGATAGGTTATGCAAGGACCTTCATATTTGTTATCGCGGAAGGAGGCTTCGCTCGATTTGTTCCCATTTTTGTGGTAAGTGATCCAAGGTCCGTCTTTCTTACCGTGAATATAGCCACCTTCGCTCCGCTTATTTCCGTTCGCGTAATAGGTGACCCAATAGCCGTGCTTCTTGCCATCTACCATCTCGCCATCGGTGAGTGATCTTGCCATTTTTCTAATTTTCCTTGCGGTTAAACAACACGGGTTTAAACTTTGATGTTCTCTTCTCGAGTCCGCTCTCCATTTCATTACGAGCTACGGACTTTGATTTATTTTTTTACGAAACCCGCTTAGAAAACCGTTGGGTTTCACTCGGTTTTCTGTGCCTTGAAGTGTCCTAAAAATTTGAAGGTTGTCCATCCAATATGCATGCTTTTTGAAGTGCCGTTCAACCCAACCTACAATACTGCACAGGCTAACAGTTTCCTATGCTACAAAAGAGGTTGTTTATTGAGGCATTTTCAATCGGAAATGGTATTAGTTTGTAGTAGTGCGATTCATCGCACGTCCGTCAGTCAGAACGGGCAATGAATTGCCCTACTACGAACAGAATTACTATCAAACTAACAATTTACGCTACAGAACCTCATTAAGGTACGCCTCAAATTTCTCTAATGTTTTTTTACCGATGCCTTTGAAACCTTTTAATTTGCCTTCATCAATCGCTGTCCGAAGTGAAGCGAGACTATCGACACCGATCTCTTCGTAGAGTCGCTTAATTGTTTTGGCACCCAATCCGGGTATAGGGACGAGCTCTACGACTGTCCGTGGTGTATCACCGGCGAATTCTTCCAGTTTTGTGCTGGTCCCGGTGTTCAAAAATTCCTCAACGATTTTCGCGACGACTTCGCCAGCCCCTGGAATTTCCTCTATTAATCGTCCTTGGGCGATGAGGTCGGACATCGGTTCCGGAAACCGAGAGATATAATTCGCCAGCCACGGATATCGGGACGCGTGGTCTTCTGGATAGTCGGCGATAATCAGAAAAGTATGAAGTTCCAAGAATTTCTGTGCGATTTCATCGTTTTCATGCCAGCGCGTGCGCCCTTTTGCATCAATGTAAGATCCCTCTTCTAAATTTTTCTCATCACTCACTTTTTGCTCCTCCAATGTAGTATCTGAATTGTGGCATCCCAGAGCGCGACAGCGAGATATTCATCGTCCGGTGAAAATGCCAACGCTTGAATACCGGTCAGGTATGTCTCCCAGGCCACTGAATCGCCTTCGGAGAGGTCCCACACCCGAAGATTGCCGTTTTCATCACCTGAAGCGAGATAATCTGAAGTCGGCGAAAAAGCGAGTGCCCGTGTCCAATACGCTTCAAACCCACTTTTCGCAAGACGTTGCCTTCCTGTCCCAACCTCCCAGACCCGGATCCCGGATTGCGCGTTTTTTTGTGTGTCAACGGCTACCATGGTCGCATCGGGTGAAAATAGCAGATTCCAAATCCCCAAAATCTCGCCGGTATCAAGCACTTGGATCGGATCCGCAGCGGTTGTATTCCAAATCTCAATGATTGTCCGATGCCCCTCACCGTCTCGGTAGCTGCCTTCTGCTGCCGCAATAAACTGACCATTATCTGAAAGCGTGAGTCCGTTTCTAACGGGGAAATTTGTCTGCAGCGTTTTCAATTTTTGGGCAGATCCGTTAGTGTTCACAGCCTCCGAATTTTGCCTGACAATTCGCCAGACTTCAACCTCGTTATCACCTTTTGACAGCACTGCAAGCGTGCCATCGGTAGAGAGGCTACCACTTTCATACTGCCCATGCGTCAGTTGTGTTTCATCGCCACTGCCGATGGAGAGGACGGTAATGTTATCATCGGCTTTTCGGACGAATAGTTGATTCGTACCGGTGGCATAGGAAAACCAACGCTTAGTATGGATGTTGCCGATCACTCGTTTTTGTCGGCTCTGGACATCCCATTCTACTACGGTGCCACCCATCCCTTTTGTTATCAACTTCGTGCTATGCTTGCTAAATGCCATCTGTCGCGCGACATCGGGAAGCAATTCGTCGAGGCGTGGCTGCTGCTTCTCGCCAAGTTGAAAAGCGAACTCCAACGCTGCTCCTTGAACTGATAAACATAACATATTAAACAGAAGAAAAACAAGCAAATTTTTCATGGCATACACCTTGCCATTTTCTTTAATTTTTTTTGTACGCAAAAATTTTTCCTAATTTTTTTTGTACGCAAAAAAGGTGAAAAGTGTAACATTTTACTCGCGTGCGTTCGCGAATAAAAAAGTAGGGCTGAGGTCCAACCCCCGCCCTACTATAGCCGTCAATCTCGCTATTCATAAAGTTCCGTCGCGGTTTCACCGCGTGCGAAACGGTGTGCAGTCTGCACGGCGGAATCGTTTCCAGCGTTTCTGCGGATATCCGTTGCCCAGCGTGCCAACCCAACAATCAACTGATTTCTGGCAGGATGCGCCGCACACGTTTTCCACTCTTCAGACACTATATAAATTGAACTGAGGAGGTTATCGCCGTTATCGTCCTTGAGGATACAGAGCCCCATTTCCGACATTAATCGTTCCGGGGAACACCCTGCGTTGAGATACTCACGGGTCCGCCGCCCGATTTCCTGGATACGGACAGATTCAATAGCATCTAAAATTTCGGCGAGTGCCGCGTCTTCATCAAGCCCCTTTGAAATAGTAGATGCCCTTGATTCTGTAATCGGTTGATGGCGAATGTTAAGCCATCGGTTGTTGAAAAATCGCCATGCGGCATGGTAGAGTGCCTTGGCAGCAACTTTGGTTCCGCCATACCGAAGCACTTTCCTCACTGTTGAGGCAATTTCCATCTCGTCCCGTAGGTCCCACCAACCAGGACTCATATTCACCGGTGTGCGTGCCATCCGATCCCCTGCGGTCATGAGCATAGTTGTCGCGAGCGTATTAATCGGAACACCGGCGGTGAGCATTTCCGTTACAGCGTCAAAAACCTCGTCAAGGTCACCACTCACGAGTGCCGCTGAAAATTTATCCTCGTCGTAATCAACAGCACCTTCGATGGATGTGTCCTGCGGAAGTTCATCAAAAATATGATCAATTTCCTCCAGTTTTTGGATGGCTTCACGGTGAAGTTCGCCCGGCCTGCCGCGTCCTTGTCCGAGAATCTTTGCACCGAGACTGCAGACTAATTCACCCGTTAATTCCCATCCAAATTGTTCCAACAATTCAGCCAAATGTGCAAGATCGATGAGATTCCTATAGTGGTTGAGGAAGAAAGGTTGAACCGCACATTCAAAGAAGATCGGGATGATTTTCTCATCATGTCCACCCAACTGTCGTGCGGTGATAAGGCACTTCTCGATGCCCTCCCACTCTTTATCAGCGGTGAAAACTCTAATCCAGTTTTCCAGTTTCTGCCAATCAATAGGCGGTGGCAGCGGTTGACGGTCAGGTCGATCTCCGAGCCTGCCGGATGCGCCCTCCGCAGCCATCATGAGCGGGATGAGCCGGTCTTCAGGTGCGTACAAATGTGCAACGTTTACCCCGTCCATCATCATTGCCAACTTTCTACCGCCATTGAAGGCATCCTCATCCGTAGAGATGTGGCGTCCCATGTGTCTCACCATGATTTCCAACGTCTCTTCTTCGGAAACGCCTCTTGCTAACATAATAGCGATCGCTTTAGAAAGTGTCCAACTGTCCGTGGATAGTAACCCCTCTTTCAACAAAAGAAAATGGGCATCATCGCGTTTCTTTCCACCACTGGTAACATCTATATAGACATCACCGTTGCGAACTTCAACAGGGAACGTGGCGAGATCATCACAACCGCCGGTGAAACAGCCGCCACCTTCCATATCGTAGCTCCAACCGTGCCAATCGCACGATAATACACCCTTCCTGACGCGCCCTCTCACCAACGGATACCCCATGTGCGGACACTGGTTATCTGTGGCGTAGACGGCACCTTCATGTTGAAAGAGGGCGATACTATGCCCTTCAACTCTGACCGCCCTCGGTTTTCCTTCTGCGACTTCACTAAGCGCAGCGACTTTAACAAAATTTCCATTTGCTGATGACATTATATTTTTCTCCTATATCTACTACTGGTAAGACACACCTGTTCTTACCGAGCTAACTCTGTTAGAAATGTTGCAACCGTTTTCCGTTTCGCTTTCTTGGCGTAATCCAACGGCGTCTGTCCTGTATTATCACGTGCGTTTAGATTCGCACCGTGTTCAATTAGCAACGCTGCTTGATTTTTACCGACACCCTTCTGTGCAATGAAATGTAGAGGGGTCTGCCCCTTATCATCGGTTACGTTCGGGTCAGCACCGTTTGCCAATAAACAAGCGACACCGTTCGTCAAACCACGTTGTGCAACCCAATGTAGGGGTGTCCACATACCACGCCGATGCTTTTGAGAAGCGTTGATATCCCACCCTTTTGCCAGAAACCCTTTCACCAATGTATCAAACCGCTTCGGTCCCTGCCCGACAAGCACATACCAATCCCGCAAGTTGATTTCATAACCTAAGTCAATGAGCAGATCAACGATTGCCATCTGCTTAGATTGAAGTGCTATCTCAAGCAGCGGCATGGTCGGCCCGACTTGATAGGCATAGACATGCCCACCGGGAACTTCCGCAATTTGAGGTGACTCCACCGTTGGTATCACGTAGCCTTTAGCGGATTTCACATTAATCCGAAGTTTGAGAAGTTCAGGATTCTTCTGGAATTCCGCCTGTGCGCGTTGAACATCTCCCATTGCACAATAGAGGACAACATCCGCTTCGGCACCCTGTTCAAGGAGACAGCGACACACCTCAGGTCGTCTGCGCATCGTCCACTGCGCCGGTGTCCCGTAATGGTCTCGATCCTGTAAGTTTATGTCTGCGCCGTGTGCAAGCAGTATCTCAGCAATGCGAGGAGTCGCTGCGAAATGCAGTGGTGACATACCATCGCTCCCCGGAGCGTTGACAACTTCTGGGTTTTCACGTATCAACGTTGCGAGCGTGTCGGACATATCTAAACCTGCCGCGGCGTGCGCGTCAATCGTTGCGCCTTGTCCGATGAGGTATTCAGCAAGTTCTCTGTTGTAACTCAGCATAGCACCTGCAGCGTGCTGTAACGCCGATGTCCCACCTGCCCACCAGCTGCTCTTGACATCAATATCGGCACCCGCATCAAGCAAAACCTTGATGAGTTCGCGGTTACCAGACGCAGCGGCGAACACAATCGCTGGTGCATCAAAGGCAAACCAAGGTTGATCAATATTCTCGACGAGATCGACATTACTTGCCAACAAAGACTTGACGCGCGCCGCGTCTTCCTTATTCACTGCTTCGATAAATTCTGCGCGCTGCCCGTTTTGTTCCATAAGAGATTACTCCTCAAAGACCTCAATGGTTGTTCTACCTTCGGCAAACCGCATGGCTGTTGTCGCCGCAGATTTGTTATCGGTGTTCGATCGGATATCCGTAACGTAGCGCGCCAATCCGACCAACAGTTGTGCTTGTGCTGGGTGTCTTTCCGCTCGTTTCCATTCTTCAAACACGGTGCGCAGTGTCGGCAGGACTTCACTTCCGGTATCATCCCAGAGCACGGTATGCCCGATCTCTTCAATCAATCGTTCAGCACAATAACCGGCGTTCAGATAGCCAAGTACCTGTGTCCCAACCTCTTGAACGTTGAGTGTCTCAACTGTACGAATAATCTGCTTGATACCTTCGTCTTGGTTCGGGGCATCCAGCTTTTCTTGGCTCAGCGGTTCGCTGAGTGGACGTGAAGGAATGTTTATCCAGCGGTTCGCGAAGATTTGCCATGCAACGTGGAAAAGTCCCTTCGCCGCAACAAGGTTTCCACCAACCTGTTGTGCACTCCGTAAAGATGCCGCGAGATTGAGTTCCATTGTTAAGTTTTCCCAACCCGCATCCACATTCACAGGCGTGTTTGCCATGCGGTCCGCTGCAAGTAAAACAAGCGTTGTAATAACGCTGTCCAATTTAACACCATCAACCAAGACTCCCTGGACCGCTTCAAACGAGCGTTGAAGATTGACACTCGTGAGTGCCGCAACGAAAGCATCTTCGTCAAATTCATCGTTTTGATCTAACGTGGCACTTTCGATGGTAGGCAGCATCTCTCTCATATATTGAATAGCGTCCCTACGGTATCGTTCCGGGTCATCCGGTCGATGTCCGACGAGTTGGGCACCGAGATAGAAAAACAATTCCGACGCGTGTTCCCAGCCAAATTCATCAACGACTTCAGCGAGATAACTGACATAGAGCGGAATATCAGGGGCATCAATAAAATGAGGTTCAACTGCACATTCAAAGAGCAATGGACATAATTTATCTGCGTCCCCTTTGTGATAGGCAGTGAACAAGCATCGCTCAATTCGTCCTGACTGTCCCTCATAAGAGAAATTACGAACCCATCGGTCTATCTTCTGCCACGCGACCGGTTCAGGCAACGGCACAACCTCAAGTCGTTCTGAGGCGGGCCCTGCCGCAGAACACGCCGCAGTTGTAACGGCGATGAGCCTATCAGCACTATCATACCTACGTCCGACTTTGAGTCCATTAATAAGCCTGGAAACATCGCTGCCACCTTCTGCGCCGTGCGAGGTTGCGATGTGCCGACTGACATGCTCCAGAATCGAACCCATAACCTCTTCTTCTGGCACCCCGCCCTTTAGTAATAGTGCAATCGCTTTGGACATTGTCCATCGGTCTTCGCTTAACAGCCCTTCTCGGAGCAACTGCTTATGTTCTTCTGCACGGCGGTAGGTCATATCTCCGGGTTCAATCCAAATTTCGTCGTCTCGGACTTCTACCGGAAAGACGCGCAAATCGTCGCATTCAACGTGGAAGCAGCCACCCCCCTCCAAATCGAAACTCCGGCGGTGCCAATCACATGTTAAAATACCGTTTCGGACTGTTCCGCGTGTGAGTGGATACCCCATGTGTGGACACTGGTTATCGGTCGCGTAAACCTTTCCATCAACATTGAAAAGCGCAATGCTGCGCCCTTCTCCCATCTGAATTGCTTTCGATTGTCCTTCAGGAACCTCACTTAACTCGGCGACTTTCACCCAGTTTTGTGTTTGATGCCCCATAATATTACGTCCTCCAATTGTATTTCGATCATCAAAACTTAACCACCACAAAGCATTATACCATAATAAACTTATAATTTCAATAGGAAACATATAATAATTAAAAAATGTAATGTTTGAAAAGCAGATTTTGGGATGGCACTTTTTATTCTTATACACGAAAAAAATCAGGCAAGTGTTACAAAATATTCCGTTAGAATTTGTCTCCTAAAAACGCCAATCTATTTGTACAATACCCCCTCTTAATACATATTTTTGCTAAATATGTATTAATTATTATACTTTATATATTATTAAATGTCAAGTAAAATTAAGTTGCCACATAGGCGTTTAATTTTTTATAAATTCCTTTCGTTTTTTGTGGAATTATGCATCTATTTTCCCCATAAGTCGCGTCACTATATGTTTGATTGCGAAATCATGAAATTATCCGTTTCTGGAGGTAGCTGATGAAAAATGACGATGTTGAACTGATCCAGCGTGTCCTTGCCGGTGACGAAAACGCCTTCTCTGTGCTTGTGAGGAAATACCAGAAACCGGTTCACGGGCTTGTGTGGCGGAAAGTTGGAGATTTCCACATCGCTGAAGAGATTACGCAAGATACCTTCCTGAAAGCATATAAGGAATTGGTAACGTTTCGGCGAGGCTCAAAACCGCGCCTCTGTTTTTAGGGTTGTCAATAAAATCTACCCTAAATAGCCTTGACTAATTTCTATTTCCTCTTGAGAGCCAATCTCCTGTGACATCTTCAAACGGCGCGACAGGTTCAAACGGCTCATCATAATCCCCACCGTTATGACTCACCTTACAGGAGTGAAGCCATTGACGCAGCGACTCGCGGGTTTGTCCTAATCGCTCGCGTTGTTCGTTTGCCAAGTTGGTGGTTTCTGCCCGGTCCTCAATCATATCAAAACACAAATCTTCGCTGCCATCATTTGATAGATTGGTCAAGCACTTATATCGGTTATCCATCATAGCGATGGTCGGTGCGTGAAACATCGCGTCTTTTCCACTATTGAACCGATACGGAATAGGGGTCGGACGTTCTGTCATGTCTCCTTCAATGGTCGGTAGCAGACTGATGCCGTCAATGGGTCGATTATCGGGCATTTCAAATTGCAGGGTTTCGGCGATTGTCGGGAAGTAATCGAGGGTGCTGCACGGCATTTCCACCACACGTCCGGGGTTTGCATGCCCCGGCCAGTGCAATAGGGCAGGCACGCCGACACCGCCATCAAACAGAGAACGTTTTCGTCCGCGCAAGCCACCTGTTGAGCCCCGGTTACGTCCGTCCTGACCTGTGCGTCCTTCGGGTCCGTTGTCCGAACAGAACCAGATCATCGTGTTTTGAGATACGCCCCACGCTGCCAAAGTGTGATACAAGCGGCCCACCTGATCGTCTATTGCGGTAACACAGCCGTAATAGTGTTGCTCATTTTCGCTGTATTCGGCGTACATTTTGCGGTATTCCGGCCCGGCAAAGACTGGGGTATGCGGTGCGTGAAACCAGATGGTCGTAAAGAACGGTTCGCCCTTTTCAAGCGTCTGTTCAATAAACCCAATTGCGCGATCCATCAACACCCGAGAATCGCATCCGTTTAGATTCTCCGTCGCCAGTTTTCCATTTTCGTAGTAAGGTGATGCCCACGAACTGTCCGAACGTCTACCACCACTCTGGACACCGACTGCGGGGTCCCAAGTTGGCACTGCGTACTCCGTGGCAAAAGACGCATCGTAATCCCGCTCCCAGGGCGGTGCGTAATTACGTGCCGGATTCCGATTCGGCTTCCCCGAATAATTCGGGTCCAGCGTTCCAAGATGCCATTTTCCAAAATGCCCGGTTGCATAGCCAAACGATTTTAGCATTCGCGCGAGTGTGATTTCCTGTGCAGGTAGATGTCCACGGTTGGCATGTGTTATGCCGTATCGAAAATAATGTCTCCCGGTCAAACACGTCCCCCGCGTCGGGGAACAGACCGGTCCGCCCGCATAAAACCGCGTAAATCGGATTCCATTAGTTGCCAGCTTGTCCAAATTCGGGGTTTTGATAATTTCATTTCCGTTAAATCCCACATCGCCATATCCAAGGTCGTCGCACATCATTAAAATTATATTCGGTGAACGCATTTTTACCTCCATTCTGTTTCACTGTTCTATCTCCTAAGATTACCAAATCTGCTATTTTATTTCAACATATACTTCTGGGACTGCGACGGTTATTTTTTTTAAAATTGACGCTTATGGTGCTATTTTTTCTCCACTCGTAAACATTATGGGGTTCTGATGCGTTTCACATAGTATCTTCAAAGATACCCGCTTTTCTGCTTTATGTCAGGAAAAAACAAAAATTGTCCAAACTACAGTAAATAGAGGAGGCTTCATGAACACTCTTAACTTTTTCGGTGTCCGTGCTTTTTTTACACTTGCAGTTCTCGTCAGTTTACTCTCTTTTGGGGGGTGTGGTGCCAGAGAAGACGACCCCGTCAATCCAACAGGCCCCCTTATATCGGAAGAATTCAAATGGCCCCCCGGAGCCACAGGTGAATTGTGGGAACTCACAGATGCGGAGGTCGCTGAGCTGTTAGCGTTGAACCCACCGTCAAACTGGTACGAAACAGAAGACCCCGAGTTGCGTAACAAATATTATTTCGCCCAACTCCTCAAGCAGTTTGGGGACATTCCCGAGCTCCGCTACATCATAGTATTTGATCTAAAACCCAAGGATAATATCACACTTGAGCAAGCCGTTGCTTGGTCTGAAGCTATGTACCGCCTCTTCCCAAATGAAAAAAACCTAAAAGCATTGCTGGACATCCGCGCAGTGCCCCCCGAAGGGTATGTACCACCACAAGACGAACCTAAAAATGAAATAGAGGCATGGATGGCGAAGGATCCTGAGGGATTCATTGAGAGTCAGCGATTATTATTTGTGGAAATGTATGGAGACATCCCAGAGGTCCACACTTATCTGAATCTCGCGCGAAAACAGTTATTGGGAGAAAGACTCACAGATGCGGAGCGTCAGGAAATGCAAGCTGCACTTTCACATCTTCGGCAACTTCGAGGACAGGATGAGAATAAACAGGATGATGATAATGATAACTAAAACTCACATCTACAAAGAAGATCACCAGCTCCATTTAAGTTTTCGGCTCTCTGTCGGTTCGAGCGGAAAAGTTGCGATTCGGAGATCTTTCCTACCGCGGAGGAGTGGGGAATCAGAGTGTTTTGCTTGGGTGTTCCCTTCAGATTTTTCACTTGACAATCTTTCCTAAATCTGTTATTTTTTTCACGCAAGCAATTCAATATAACGGAGCCCCCAATGAAAAGCATCTTTATTTCATTCAGAGGCAATGGACCATCTCTGGCCAGACCGAAAACAATAGCGTAGATACAACCAAATCGCAGTTTCTGCGGTTAGGATTTCTAATCGACGGTGAACTGGATTGTATCAAAACGACGCGCTACTTTTGCGACTTTTGATTTGAGTGCTTCAGGAGTCCCACCAGAGAGTGCCGCGACAATACACTCGGCGATGTCCGGTGCGTCTTCTGGTGTCATGCCCCATCGGGTGACTTCTTGAACGCCGATACGTACGCCTGATGTCCCGACTTCCGGTGCTAATCCCGCTGCACCGGTAATAATATGACACGCTTCGAGATGATTCGCGAGCGCGCTGCCTTCGCCATACTTATCTACAATCAGTATCAGCGTATGCGACTCCGTGAAACCGAGGTCAGCACCGAGCATCGGGACCCCGCGTTCTGCTAATGCCTGACCGAGTGCCTTCGCGTTCGCGACAATCGCATCTGCCTGTGCCTGACCGCATTCCATCCACTCTATAAACGTTCCAGCCAACGCTGGGAGTCGATTCAGGTGATGGTTGCTCATCAGCAACGGATAGACCCCTCGCGCAACCCGCTCAGCAATAGAGGCATCGTTGGTTAAGACCATTCCGCCTTGCGGTCCGGCAAGTGTCTTATGTGTACTGGAGATGATGACATCCGCACCTTCTTCAAACGGCGACTGAAACCGTCCACCCGCGATGAGTCCAATAACGTGTGATGCATCGTAGATGAGGTAGGCATCCGGATTCGCTTGGCGCATCGCTTTTTTTAGTTCCCTCACGGGTTGCGGAAAGAGAAACACACCAGAACCGACGTTGACAATTCTCGGTTTGTGTTTCGCAATCAGTTTAAGGGTTGCATCGAGATCAATGTTTGAACGCTCGCCATCCCACGGAATTGGAATCGATTGGAGGTTTATCTTGAGCGGTGAAGAGAGCAGTTTTTCGGCATAGTGGTGTCCGTTATGCACCTCTAACGCTGTATCGCCCGGTTTTGCTAAGGCAAACGTCGTTGCGATTCCTGCGATGTTCCCCGATAACGGGCGGAAATCGACATGCGCTGCGCCGAAAAGTTCCTTTGCTAATTCCTGTGTGTACCCTTCGATTTCAGCAATATAGCGGTTGCCCTTGTAATTCCGTTGGTAAATGTCAGTGCCAGAATAATTCCCATATCGTCGTGCCAACCGTTCGTCAAAAAGTTCTTCTACCAACGGCGATGGTGTGTTCTCCGAAGCGATGAGATTGAGACAGGTGTCCCGATAGGTTTGATGTTGATCGAGAAGTGAAGCAAGTTTTTGAACTTTTGCGTTATGTGTCACTGGAAAGCCTCCGTTTGATTATAGGACAAGGACAGAAAAATTGCTTGACGCACCACAGTAAATTGGTTAGTATGAAAGAAAACAGACAATCAGAATGAGGAGATTATGCCAAAACCGACCGACATCCGTATCCTTGATGTTCACTATAACTTTGAAGAACACCAATACCGCACCCCGCTCAAGTTCGGGGGCGTACCGACAGATCACTGCGTCCTCTTTAACGTTCGGATGCAAGTCCAGACGCGCGACGGAAAAGAAGCAGAAGGGAAAGGCTCCATGCCGCTCGGTAACGTCTGGGCATTCCCGCCACGTTACGCGCCTTTCGATCAGAGCCTCGCAGCGATGAAAAAACTTGCTGAATTGGCGGTAGACGCAACAAAAGATTGTACACTATGTGCGCATCCGCTCGAACTCTCCGAAGTGCTGGAACCCGAATTCCTACAAATCGCCGATGAATTATCCGACACCATGCAACTCGCATCGCCGATCCCGAAACTTTGTACCGTCGTTACAACCAGTCCGATTGATGCCGCGATTCACGACGCTTTCGGAAAAGCAAACGGCATCAATGCCTACAACGGGTTAGGTGAAGACTTCGTCGAAACGGATTTATCGCATTTCTTGAACGAGCAGTTCACCGGAAAATATCTTGACCAGTACACTTCACGTCAACCGAAGCCGAATATGCCGCTCTATCATCTCGTTGGTGCGTTGGATCCGCTCACCGATGCAGATATTTCAGAACGTCTCAACGACGGGCTACCGGAGACGCTCCCGGAATGGATTATCGCTGACGGGCTGACACATCTGAAGATTAAACTCAACGGCGACGACCTCGATTGGGATGTCGCACGCGTCCTCGCAATTGATAAAGTCACATCAGAAACACAGGCAAAACGTGGTGTTGACACATGGCACTACTCCGCCGATTTCAACGAAACCTGTCAAAATGTGGAATATCTTTTGGCGTTTCTCAATCGAATTCAAGAGGCAGAAAGCGCAGCGTTTCAACGTCTCGCATACATCGAACAACCGACCGACCGGGACCTGAAGGCACATCCAGAAAATAAGATGCACAAAGCCGCCGAGATAAAACCGGTCGTGATTGACGAATCACTGACCGACTTCGAGACTTTCCTCTTGGCGCGTGAACAAGGCTACTCCGGTGTCGCACTCAAGGCGTGTAAAGGACAGTCCCAAGCGTTGCTCATGGGTGCCGCCGCTGCAGAATACGGGATGTTCCTCGCCGTACAGGACTTGACGTGTCCGGGGGCATCGTTCCTGCATTCTGCTGGACTTGCTGCGCGTATTCCCGGCGTGACGGCTATTGAAGGCAATTCCCGTCAATTCTGCCCAAGCGCGAATGACGGTTGGTACGACGAGTTTCCGTCAATTTTCAACATCACCGATGGCACTGTCGGCACACATATCCTTACGGCATCAGGACTTGGACATTAATATTCCGTATTCTTTATAGATCACTTTAGGTCTGAAGTACCTTCTTTGATTTTACCCCATTGTGTGGGTATCTTATCTATTGGAGAGACAGCCAACGTATCACCGCGAACCCAATTGACCTCATAATCCCATCCGGGATGATCCGTCAATTGGGTTATTTTTTTTGTTGCAATATGATACTTATAGATATTATAATAGACATTATATTAATTTAATCTTGAGGTGTAGGATACACCCAAGGTCTGAAGTTTAATCTAAAGTTGTGTAAGCCACAGCAGGTTTCCATGACGAGATCTGCGAATCCTTTCTTCGTGTTGCGCAACGTGTCTT
>JAJEEK010000057.1 GCA_022821065.1 Candidatus Poribacteria bacterium | reverse complement strand
GCTGTCTGGGCAGACCTGAACCGCAAGAGCGTCGTTGAAGCTGGCGATAAACTCGAAATCGCACTCTACGACGAACGCGGTACTGTTGTCTCTGGTCCCTTCCAACGTACGGTCACAACTGCTGACATCCGCAACGCTTTCCTGAATCTCCAACTGAATGTTGGTGATGTTCGACCACAGGACACGCTCCTTGCGCAGAACTACCCGAATCCGTTCAACCCGGAAACGTGGATTCCGTATCAACTCAGCCAACCGACTGAAGTTACGATCAGTATCCACAATGTTTCGGGGCACTTGGTTCGGACGTTAGACTTAGGCTTGCAGCCCGTCGGGTCTTACATGACACCCGCGACTGCGGCGTATTGGGACGGTAAGAACGCTGTTGGTGAGCGCGTATCAAGTGGTATCTACTTCTACACGCTCCAGACGGCTGACTTTGCTGCGACACGACGCATGGTTATCCTGAAGTAAGTTACGCAGCGAAAACATTTTTTCGCGAGACTGACAAGCCAAAATGTGCTGAAAATAAAACGCTCCTATCTGCTGATTGATTGTTGGCATCGGGGCGTTTTTTATTTCGTGATTTCAATCGAATTAACTTTCCACACGGAACAGGCAGGGAAAATAACCTTTTTTCTTGACTTCCAATGCAAAAATAGGTATACCTTTAGTGTTGGTTATATAGAGTGTGACGAAGAAAGTTCCTACCTATCACCACGATATCGTTGGTTGGTACGATTATAGAAATGGAGCGACAATGTGCGTATTTCCGTTGATAAGGCGCGAGAACTCGCGGAAACTTTTTTAATAAAAAGTGGGATGTCCGAAGCCGATGCCGTGATTATCGCCGACATCTTATTGGAAGCCGAACTCCGCGGGCGAAAAACACACGGTTTTATTCGCCTTACTGGGATCAAGAACCGTTATGAACAAGGTGAGCGGACGGGTATTCGGGTTGACAAGGAAACCGGACTGTGTGTCCGAATAGATGGTGGCAACCAACCCGGCTATCTCGTCGCGTATCGGGCAATGGAGATTGCGATTGAACGCGCAAAACGTAACGGTGCGAGCATCGTTGGTGTTTATAATACATCCCATTGCGGAATGGCGGGATATTATGTCGATATGGCGCGAAAAGCGGATACCGTCGGATTACTTTTTGCGGATTGTCTACCCCGTATTACACCCGAAGGCGGCACGGAGGCACTTTTAGGCACCAATCCGATCGCTGTCGGAATTCCATCCAATAATACAGCACCCCTCCTGTTTGATATGTCTACTGCTGCGATTACCAACGGCGATCTACTAGTCGCTATCCGGGAGGGCAACGCAATCTCTGAAGGGCTCGCGTTTGATCCGGAGGGTAACCCGACAACGGATGCCGATGCAGCGTTAAAGGGGAGCGTCCGTCCGTTCGGTGGTCATAAAGGGTTCGGGTTGGCACTCGTGACGCAAATCCTTGCGGGTGTTCTCGTTAATGCTGCGACAATTCCGCCACCCGGCACCAACTACGGTCTACTCATTATTGCAATAGACCCGACAAGTTTTCTACCGTTGACGCAATTCAAAACGGAAGTTGACAAACTTATCGCACGCGTCAAAGAGAACCCAACGGAATCAGGGGTTACAGAAATTCTGATCCCCGGTGAACGCGCTTACCGTCAACGGGATGCACATCTCGCCGACGGTATCCAGTTAGATGACGCACTTTTGCGTCAAATAACTAAAATATCGACTTTTTTGTGAGATATATTGCCTTTGGACATATAACTTAAACGAAGTATAGGTGCGATCACCAAATCGTACCGAAAGGAAATTTACTATGGCAGCTTTCAAAGCAGGTATTATCGGTTGTGGCGGACGTGGACGCGCCCATGCCCGCGGGTATAAGGCATCTCCGGACGTTGAGATCGTGGCGTGTTCCGATCCATTTGCGGACGCGCGGGGTGCTTTCGCAGAACAGTTTGAGGTTCCCAACACCTACGAAAATTATGAAGAGATGTTGGAGAAAGAATCGCTCGATTTTGTCAGTGTCTGTACATGGATCGCGCTCCATCGCGATATGGTCATCGCTGCTGCGAACAGCGGCATTAAAGCCATCCATTCGGAGAAACCGATGGCACCGACATGGGGGGACGCCAAAGCACTCTATCAGGCGTGTGTTGATAACGATGTCGTCATAACGTTCTGCCATCAACGCCGTTTCGGCGCACAATTCATCAAGGCGAAACAACTCGCAAACGAAGGCGCAATCGGTGAACTTCGACGACTTGAAGGTTCGTGTCCAAATCTGCTCGACTGGGGAACACACTGGTTTGATATGTTCCTTTTTTACAATAATGACGAACCTGTTGACTGGGTAATTGGTCAAATAGATGTAGCAGAAGAGAAACTCGTCTTCGGAACGCAGGTCGAGACGAGTGGACTCTCATGGATACGCTGGAAGAACGGTGTGGAAGGCTTGTTGACGACCGGTGGTGTCTCTTTAAATGGGTTCTCAAATCGCCTCATCGGCACGGAAGGGATTGTTGATGTCGGGGGCGGCGCACCCGTCCGCCTGTTACGCGCAGGTTCCGATGGCTGGGAAACGCCAGACTTAAGCGACATCCCGAAAGGCGATGATACAGTCCTCTCTGTGCTTGACCTGGTTGACAGTGTTAAGACGGGACGTGAACCGGAACTCAGCGGACGCAAGGCAATTCAGGGCGCAGAACTCATTTTCGCGACTTATGAATCGAGCAGACGGCGTGCGAAGATCACTTTACCACTCACAGTCGACGATTCTGCGTTGTTGACGATGGTCGCTAATGGCGAAATCGGTTAAGACTTTGTTCTATCAAGCTACAGGCGCGGTTTAATGAAATTTCAAAAAATAAACCGGTAATTGATGGGCAATGAATGGTTTCCCTACTACAAACGGGCAGGCTCGTAGTCGTGCGGTTCATCGCACGTTCTGATATTACCGAATTAATAAATTAAACTTCATACAACCGCGCATTGTAGCGGCATCACATTCCTTGCGGTTTTCTGTAATTTTTATCAACCTAATTGGGTTTTTTGCGTCTAATCATCATAAAGGGGTTGCCATGCATCTATCCCCAAGAGCATTAAATTAATTAAAGGATTCAGAAGCAGTCAATAGATACACAGAAGTTCTCGACACACTCCGTTTGATGCCAGAGGCGTGCGTAGCGTGGTATTCACGTGTACAAAAACATATATTTTAGATGCCGCTTGCTGTATTGAAACGTGAAGGTGCCGATACCGGCGTAGGGGACCCAACCTACCGGAAAAATTTGTGAACCCACGCGAAATACCGAAACTTAATGAACTTTCGGACTCGCGAAAAGCAGGGAGAAACGAGTGTCAAAAACTAAAAATATATACGGTGTTACTTACAAGCCGGTACACAAAAGTCGAAACCAACACAAGCACGGAAACGATCCATCCACGAAATCGCCAATCCGCGCCGGTTTGGTGAAATTTCTCTTTTTTCAGATTTTCGTTTGTCTTTCAATCTTAATAGCTTCCCCCAACCTTTGGGCGCAGAGCGTAACACTGTCTGCTATTGATACCGAAGGAAATGATACAATCTTCAATGGGGATGACCAGCGGTTACGCATCACTATTTCGGTATCTGAAGGTATAATCCTCGGCCCGTATAACTATAAGCTCACGGTTGATGGAACCAGCATTAATGGTGATGGTAACAATGAGATAAGCGAAAATGAGACTAAGACTATGGATTGGGACGGAAAGGTGGGTGGAACGAAACTTTTAGATGGGACCTACACACTTCGTGTCGAAATTCGACAAGAAGTTGCGGATCCAGCCCAGGAACCATTGGATTCAGATGAAGTTTCAGTGACCTTAGACACTACTGCACCAGAGGTTTCGATTAGTACGGATCTCACTGAATTCTCACCAAACCGGGACCGGGTTCGTGATTATGTCACTGTCTATTATAGTATAACCGAAGATGTTGAAGAGAGTGAATTGCAGTTTTTTCGTGGGGATAGCAATACGCAATTTGGACAACCGATTCGTCTCGACGAAACCGAAGGCGGACATAGCTTCCTCTGGGATGGCAGCGATAGGAACTTCAGAACGTTTCCGGATGGACAGTATAGGTTAAGCGTTAGGGTGGTTGACGAAGCAGGAAATGCTGCTGAATCCGATAAGACAGATGCAATTACCATTGATACACAGCCGCCTATAATATCTAAGGTGGAAATACCCGGCGGGGAACCTGATGAGGGTCTAACACTCCTTGATGGCATTTTTATCAATATGCCATTTCAATTGATTAAAGCAACAGCAAGTGCAGCGGGCGGCACCCCCATTGATTTTACGGATCCGGATACCAATATTGTACTGGAGAGCCAAGATGGTACTACGATAGCGGGAGGCCTCAGTAACGATCAGACATCATTGACGCTATCCTTAGGTGATCGCTTGGACACAGCCTCCGAAAATGGGAAATATACTGTTTCAGTAGCTATTGCCGATAGAGCTGGAAACCTCGCTGAAAAAACATTAAATTTCACCTTTGATAATGTCGCACCGAATTTGAGGACGCTTGCCACTCGACATGGTGAGTTTACTCCCGGCAGCGGTATTAGCAAAGCGGTGAATTATGTTGAGGTAACGCTCAGCGATAATCTTCGGGACGGTCTTAGTCTCTCCAATTCCACGATTCGACTGACTGGACCCGATGGCACTGTACTCGGACAGCAGACGCAACCCGCTGCAAATAAAATCCGTTGGCTCTTCCTATCGCCGCTCACAGCGGAAAACGGTCTCATGGACGGTGAATATACAGTTGAGATTAACGCAGTTGATAAAGCCGGGAACGAGACAGGTGCTTTACAGATTCCATTTGTCTATGATAACCTTCCACCGCTTGTCACCTTAGGTTCTACAGAAGAATCACCCTTCACGCTCAATCAAGATACCATTTACCACGCACAACCACTTTTGCAGATTGTCGCAACATTTGATGATGCCGGTATCGGCGTCAACTTGGATGAGGACACACGCGTTGTTTTCGGAACAACTGCAGCTGGTGGACAAATCAACGCACTTCCAGGACGTGTTGTTCTGGCGAAGGAACGTAACCAATTAGCTTATGTTTTAGAGGCACCACTAACAAGTCGAGACGGAAGCCAAGATGGTCGCTATGTCCTCAATGTTCAAGCGACGGATACGCTCGGAAATACAGAGACGTATAGGTACCAATTTGTCTACGATACACAACTCCCTGCACTCGTTTCTACAGTTCCTGCTGCCAATGCAACCGTCTCAGAACTCTCGCAAGTTGAGGTCGTCCTTGATGAAGCGACCAGTGGTATAGATTTCATTGAGAGTACCTTCCGATTGACTCGTGATGTTGATGGGAATGCAGTAGATGTACCTGTGAATCTAACCAGTGATGGCACGGATACAGCCACCCTGACACTCGCACAACCGATTGCGTTAGACGGTTCCGATGACGGCACCTACACGATCGAAATCTCCGCGATGGACTTAGCCGGTAACGTCGGGGTTACCGTTCGACGTGAATTCTATCTCGTCAGTCAGAGCCGACCTGAGGTTCGATTGACGATGCCGGAAAACAGAACGGTCAATAATCTGACGACGGTTACTGCAGAACTCAGCGGCTACATCGGGGCAGGTATTGATTTCGATGCGTCAGCACTAACGGTCCGCAACGCGCAAGGAACGCTGATCGCACAGATGGAACCTGAACACGATAGGGCTGCGAATCTGCTAATTTGGAACGTTGAGAGCGCACTTCCACGCGACGGCAGTGCCGATGGCGAATATACCCTAACGGCGACGTTCGTTGATTTTACAGGACGACGTTTCACACAACAATTTCAACTTCTTTACGATACACAGATTCCAGTTGTCGAAAGTGTACAGATTGCATCCGATTCCCAACCCGAACTTTCCACGAATCAGGCAATGACCGTTGCTGAAGACTTTTCGCAGATCGTCATAACCTTTGAAGACACATCGGTAAATAGTGTGAGTGCAATTGACTTCGCTAATACAAGTGTTACACTGGCAAATCCTGCAGGTGAGAACATCGCTATTAACAGTGTTGATAATGGCGAGAGTGTCTTAACGCTCGCGTTCCAAGCGTTAACCCAGCGTGGCGAATATGTCCTCACGATTATACCGCAAGATTTGGCTGGAAACCAGAGTACTGCGCCACTTGTTTATAGGTTCCGCGTCGGTGTACCCTTGCCGACAGTCACTTCGGTTCTGGTTGGTGGTAAACTCGGCGTTATCGTTTATGTTAACGGTGATGCCGCGAACATCGTCGCAACTTTCGCCGATTTGAGCGGTGCCGGGATAGACTTGGATGATGGCGGTTCAACGATCACCGTAACCAGTGAAGCCGGTCTTCCTATACCGGGGATTACAACCTCTAACGGTACAGATCAGTTGACGTGGACACCCATAGTGCTTCCCACCAACGGCAGTGCTGATGGAAGTTATACCGTCGTCGTTACACCGAAAGACAAAGCCGGTAGACAAGGTGATGTTACGTATCGTCAGTTCGTTTACGATACACAGGAACCACGCATTACCGCTGCGACACCCACATCATTGACGCAACCCATTACCTATATAAACGGTTCTCTCACACAATTTCAATTCACCGTTGAGGATGTCGGACCTGCCGGTTTAGAGCTGTCAGAACAGACGATAGAACTCCTTGATGCCGATGGTGCCACTGTCAGTGCCACCTTGACGTACGATGAAATAACCAGTCAGTTATACCTCACACTTGACGCTCCGCTTGCGCAAGATGGTAGTGCTGATGGCAAATATACGGTGCAATTGCCGCTTGTGGATAGATCCGGAAATGTTTTAGATTCGGAGCATGTCCTCGTTTACGATTCTCAAGTACCGCGTATCGCCTCGGTCTCGGTCAACACCGAATCGCCGTTTGAGCTTCTCTCGCAAGAGATTGTTGAGGTTTCGGAATCTATTGGCAGTATTACGCTTCAATTTGAAGACGCTGCAGGAATTGATTTCACCAATACACAGGTTACGCTAACGGGACCTGATGAAGCCTTGATCCCGATTACACTCACCGATGATGGCGCTTCTGAACTCACAGCGAGTTTTGAGAACTTGCATGAAGTCGGCGCGTATACGCTATCTGTTACAGCGCAAGATCTGGCGGGTAACATTGCCCCTGGTGCTATTGATTACCGATTCGTTCTGGATATGGCACTGCCAAGTGTCATATCGGTTGTGATCGGCGGCCAGTCGGGGAGTGTGGCTTATGTCAATGCGAGCAGTGTCGGGGTGAATGTGACATTCCTTGAATCGGCAGGTATAGGATTATCCTTATCTGAAGAAGGATCAAGCATTGTTGTGACGGGCCCTTCAGGGGCAGTCGTTCCGGGGCAGACGCGTGCCAATGGAACAAACCAGTTGGTATGGCAACCGATCTCTCTACCGAACGATGGGAGTGCTGATGGGCGATATACCGTCGCGATTACGCCGAAAGATAAAGCCGGGAGGCAAGGCGATGTCATCT
This sequence comes from Candidatus Poribacteria bacterium, assembly GCA_022821065.1. Classification (GTDB taxonomy): domain Bacteria; phylum Poribacteria; class WGA-4E; order WGA-4E; family WGA-3G; genus WGA-3G. The sequence continues at coordinate 59,771 of JAJEEK010000057.1, read as the reverse complement.
ATCGCCAGTTCATTTACGATACACAAGAGCCACGCATCACTGCTTCTACGCCGGTATTGTTGAGCCAGCCTATCAGCTATATTGGCGGGACCCTTACCCAATTTCAGTTTACCGTTGAAGATATGGGACCTGCAGGTTTAGCGTTAGACGAACAGGCGGCAGAACTTCTTGATACCGATGGTGCCGCCGTCAGTGCCACGCTGACGTACGATGAGATAACCAGTCAATTATACCTTACACTTGATGCTCCGCTGGCACAAGATGGTAGTGCCGATGGCGAATATACGGTGAAATTGCCGCTTGTAGATAGATCCGAAAATGTTTTGGATTTGGAGCATGTCTTCGTTTACGATTCTCAAGTACCGCGTGTCGCTTCGGTCGTAATAAACACCGAGTCGCCAATGGAACTCGTTCCGCAACAGATTGCCGAAGTCACAGAGTCTATCAGCAGTATTACGCTGCAATTTGAGGAAGCGACCCGCGTTGATTTCGCTAATACCGATGTCAGTTTGATCGGTCCCGACGGGCAACCGATTCCGATCAATGTTTCCGCTGATGGTCTTGCGCAACTGACCGCACGTTTCGTCGCACTCACCCAAGCAGGATTGTATACACTATCTGTCACACCACAGGACATAGCAGGCAATGTCGCACAAGGTGCTCTACAATACGCGTTTCGACTCGATTTCGTCCTGCCGAGTGTGAGCGTTGTCGAATTAGGTGGACAGATTGGGGACGTTGTTTTCCTCAACGGTAGTAATACCACGATAGTCGCCACTTTGGTGGACGGTACGGGTTCCGGACTGGCTTTGGGTGATGGGGGTTCAAGCATTGTTGTGACGGGGCCTTCGGGAACAGTTGTTCCGGGTCAGACGGGCGCAAACGGAGAAAACCAGTTGGTGTGGGATCCCATATCTCTGCCAACCGATGGGAGTGCTGATGGGCGATATACCGTCACAATCACGCCGATAGATCAAGCCGGGAGGCAGGGAGATGTCGTACATCGGCAGTTTATCTATGATACCGAGACACCTCGGATAACCGCATCGTCTCCGCTTGTGTTGAGTCAACCCCTCTCGTATGTCAGTGGTGGATTAGACCAGTTCTCGTTTACCGTTGAAGATGTCGGACCGGCGGATCTCATGCTCGAATCGCAAACAATCGAGTTGATAGATAGCGCAGGCGGCATCGTTCCCGCAACGCTGACGTTTGACGAACTAACAAACCAACTCTATTTGACGTTATCCATCCCGTTTGCGCGAGATGGTAGTGTTGATGGTGCCTATACCATGCGGTTATCTCTTGTTGACAGAGCAGGGAACGTTCTGAATGTTGAACACGCTTTGATCTATGATTCTCAAGCACCGCAGATCGCATTGGTCACGGCGGATACTGAGACACCTGTCGAACTTATTCCACAAGGTAGTGCCGAAATTTCAGAACCCGTCAGCAGTATTACGATTCACTTTGACGAAGCAACGAGAGTTGATTTCACCAATACAGTGGTTACGCTGGTAAGCTCTGGGGTCTCTACAACGACTGGTGATACTGAGGTTGTAGATATTCCGGTCACACTGCAAGATAACGGCACGTCTCAAATGACCGTCAGTTTCGTGGAATTGAACCAGTTGGATACATACCAACTCTCTGTTACACCGCGAGATATAGCGGGTAACGCTGCATCTGTCCCAACGAATTACACTTTCATTCTTGATATACCGTTGCCGATTGTCAGTTCTGTCATTATAGGCGATATAGAGACAGCAGCTGGCGGCGATGTCGTTTACGTCAATGCAAGTAACATGATTATCGGCGCAGTACTTGAAGACCCTTCAGAGACAGGATTAGATTTCAGTAGCGATGGGTCGGATATTACCGTGGCTGACACGGATAACTTAATCGTTCGGGGAGTGACAGGCTCTAATGGTGTAGATCTCCTTATTTGGGAACCGGCAACATTCACAACCGATGGCACGACTGATGGGAGATACGGCGTATATGTTACACCTGTTGACAAAGCAGGTCGTGAAGGGAACACCGTTTATCGTGAGTTTATCTATGATACGCAGGAACCAGAGATTCGTGCTGCGGATCCGATTGATCTGAGTCAACCGGTTTCTTATATCAGTGAGAGTTTAAGCCAGTTCCAATTCACTATTGTAGATGTCGGTCCTGCGGATCTCGTGTTAGCGGATCAAATTGTTAGCCTACGCGACGCGAATGGGAACCCAGTACCGGCGCGTCTCACAAACGATACCAGCGATGGAGTCTTCCTCACGCTTGACCAACCTTTACCGCGGGACGGTAGCATGGACGGTGAATATACCGTTGTTATTGCCTTCGCAGATAGAGCCGGGAACGCACTTAACATTGAACATACGCTTATCTATGACACGCAATCGCCAACCGTTGTTAGCACAACACCGGATAATGGCGCACTCCTTACGGAGGATGTCACACAGATACAGGTAACACTTAACGATGAAGGCGGGAGTGGTATCGACTGGTCAATGACAACAATCACACTCGAGGACCCGAGTGGGCAGCAGATAGTTGGTGAACTTGTCAGTAACGGTACAACGACCTTGACGCTTACCACGAACCAACTCGTTGAAGATGGACGCTATATCGTCAGTGTTCAGGCTATTGACCGAGCAGGTAACGGGGGTGTAACGTCGTTTGAAGGGAGTTTCGTGCTTTCAAGACGTTTACCAGTCATCACTTCTACAGAACCGAGTACCGCCCCTGCGGACGAAGCATTTACGAATGAAGAAATAGAACAGATAGAGGTAAACCTCGAAACAGATGATGCGAACCATCTATCAACGCTTCGGCTCCTAAATCCGGGGGACCAAGTCGTCGAAGGTCAGCAGGAGCGCGCCAGCGGTAGGCTAATTTATAATCTGGTGCGTCCACTCGCGACGGACGGTTCTGAAGATGGTGTTTATACCATTGAGTTTACACCCATCAGTGCTTCTGGTCGGAGCGGTGAGGTGCAGCGATTGACCTTCGTCTATGACACACAGGCACCAGAAATTGAAAGTGATGATGCAATTCAATTCGTCGTCCCCGCATCTGCGGGTAATAATTCATTGACCGAGATTCGCGCCACTCTCACCGACGACACGTCGGGGATTGATTGGGAAAATCTCGACGATGCGTGGATGACTTTTGAGCAGTTATCCCCGAACCGCGCGAAAGTGTCAGGACGCGTTTCTGAGGATAGACAAGGCACGTTGATTTTCCTTCTAACAGTTCCACTCGCAGACAACGGCTCCGCTGATGGTGAGTACCGAATTACCGTTAACCCAGTAGACCGGGCCGGGAACGATGATGAACCGTACGAAAGGGTCTTCGTCTACGATACCCGTCCGCCAATGATTGATGTGAGCACACTGCTTATCAATGAGGCACCGCTGCTTGTTGACCTTGATGCTGAAAGTTATCCGACCGCAGTCTCCACCACAGGCGGCGTGGTTATACAAGCGAGTATCTTTGATACAGGTTTAGGGGTCAACCTTACCCAATCACAGATTACTGTCCGAGGACCAGATGGATCGGAAGTTTCCGGTAATACACAGCAAAACGGCGTGGACACAATCGTATTTAAATCCGGTGGATTGGCACTTCAAGGACCCTATCAGGTTACGGTTAGGAGTGTCGGAAACGATTCCGAACGCCTCGGATTCGTACCGACCGATTCTATCACGACGCAATTCCTTTATGAAACGGATGAACCGACCGCCGCTGTAACCAGTGATGGTGGTGAAACCGAGCTAACGGATGAACCGATCCTCTTTGAAGGCACAGCCTCGGACCCCGAAGGGACACAACGAATCGGTGATGGCGAAATTTCAGTTCCAGCTTCTGGTGTCTGGCTCGTTGAGATTGTCGGCACCGGACCGGACGAACAGCCGATTGAGCCAGTCCCCGCAGTTGACGATAGCGGCGCACAGGAGGAACCGTGGAGCCGTTGGTCGATCGATTTCCTGCCGTCGCGTTCCGGTGAATACGAATTAGATGTCCGTGTTACCGATAACGCCGGAAATTACGCCGTTTATGACATTGGGACCTACACGATGTCTGTGTCTCTCACCTTCCGCGGTTCGACATTTGGATGGCCAAATCCGCTCCGGCTCTCAAATCGAGATGTCGCATTCTTCTCTTATGATGTCAACGTACCCCTCGGAGAGACGATTGACCTCACCCTGCGCATTTATGACTGGAGTGGAGATCTGGTGCGGACAGAAACCTATTCCAATGTTGTATCCGGACAACGTAACGATCAATTGGTTAAATGGAATTTGGAGAATCAAGCTGGGACACCTGTTGCGAGAGGCCTCTACATCTTCCGTTTAGAAGCCGTCAATGCAGCAGGAAATAGCGCGAATGCTGTCGGTAAAGTGCTTGTCGTTGACTAAGCACGCGATGCAATCTGAACACTACTTAAAGTAGACAAGACTTACGTAAACCGCTTGTCGGCGGGGTTTTATGAAGTTAAAAAAAATATTTCGGTAATTCTATATTTTTTTCAGGCAGGGTAGGTGTGGTTTGAAACCGCACGGACTTCTCTAAGAAATTACCGAATTAAAAAATCAATTTTCATTAACCCCGCTCACGGTGCTTGTTATTTAAAAAAGATATGTAGACCCTAAGAGATACCAAATAGTTAGGATAAGGAGAACTCATGATTCTGAAAAGAGGAGCCGTTCTAATCGCAATAGCACTTCTCATAATAACCGCACCTGCCCCAAGTTTGCACGCTGATATTAACGATGGCGCAGGAACAGCCGGTGCCGCATTCCTGAAAATTGAGAGCGGCAGCCGGCCCGCTGGGTTAGGCGGTGCCTTTACTGGACTTGCCAACGACATTAATACCATCTTTTGGAATCCAGCAGGGTTAACCGCTGTCCACGACCGCGAATTGACGGCGATGCAACACTTCTCGTTCGCCGAAATTAACAACCAAACCATCGGATACGCGCAACGCTTAGAACGGCTCGTCTGGGGTGCCAGTTTCCTCGGTAGTTTCACGGAGATTGAACGCCGACAGGGACCGACAGAAGACCCAGATAGCACCGTAACGGTCGGTGGGTTCGCTACAGGTTTATCTCTCGCTTATCCACTCAGTACGACACTATCCGTCGGTGGGACAGCGAAAATAATCTCAGAGCAATTGGATATTCAGAATGCTTACGGTGTCGCAGCGGATGTCGGTGTCATCTTGCAACTGCTTGATAATCACCTTGGTATCGGGGTGGCTCTTCAGAATGCAGGGGTTTTGGATGGCGGCGAAAACTTACCAATGGCAGTCCGCGCAGGACTCGCTTACAGAACGTGGAAAGAAAGGGCTGCAGAGGCTGAAGAACCGATGTCTGCGCAGGAGGTATGGGCATTGGTCGCAGACGCACATCTTCCGCTCATTGACGCGAATCCGAGTTTTCATGTCGGTATAGAGCGGTGGTTTTACGATAGCGTCGCTGCACGTGTCGGTTACCGCATCGGTATGAATGAGAACCCGAGCGACGGTTTGTCACTCGGTGTCGGCGTACGCCGCAGCGGTGAGGACGCATTGGCGAATATTGACTTCCAGTTTGATTACGCTTTTGTACCCGACGCGCATCTCGGCGATGCGCATCGCGTCTCTTTTATCACGCGCTTCTAAATAGTTATCAGCACGATTTTTCGCAGAAAAATCGTGCTGATAACTATTACACACTCGCTTCAAGCATCCGTTCGATGGGTGTACGTGCTTTGGCGATAATCTCTGAACTGAGTGTAATCTCGAATTCGCTGAGATCGTCGTCCTGATCGATCGCTTCGAGGATATTGCCGATTTTATTCAGACTCACTTGTGCCATGTGTGAGCAACGGACTGAGCAAGCTGTCCAGAATTGGACTTCTGGGAATTCTTGAGCGAGGTTAGAGGTTAATTCGCACTCGGAAGCGACGAAAGCGCGTTCGAGTTGGTTCGCTGCGACACGTTCCGCAATATCCTTCATAATCTGGCTGGTGCTACCATAAAAATCTGCCTCTTTTAAGACATTTGGTCGGCATTCCCAGTGTGCATAGAGTTTACGGTGCGCGTGCCCTTTCGGGATTTCAAAGGATTCACGGATCGCGAGCAGGTCGTCGAGTGTAAATTTTTCGTGGACTTCACAAACCGCACCGCGCGCCGTATTGTCTTTGCCGGGATAGACGATATTTTTTTCATCTCTCAACTCTTCTTCCAAATTCTGTGCGAAAAAAATATCGGGTACAAAGATTAGGGTATCCCCCGGCATCGTTTTGGCAATGTGTGCCGCGTTCGCTGACGTACAGCAGATATCCGACTCCGCCTTCGCATCAGCATAACTATTGATATAGATCATCACTGGCGCGCCGGGATAGAGCGATTTCAGTTTCCTGACATCCTCGGCACCGAAGTTATCGGCGAGTGAGCAACCCGCTGATTTGTCGGCGACTAACACCGTTTTGCTCGGATTCAGGATCTTTGCTGTTTCCGCCATAAAGGGTACGCCGTTAAAGATGAGATACGGCGCATCTGTGTTCGCGGCGTACATGCTCAAACCGAGGGAATCGCCTTGTTCCTCTTTTTCTGACAATCCGAAGACAAGCGGCTCCATGTAGTTGTGACCAAGCATCACAACATTATGTTTCTGTTTAAGCATCCGTATTTTGTGGATGGTCTTTGCGTGCGCTTCTATGTCAAGAAACGTTAAACTGGGGTGATGGCGATTGTACAGTTCCTGCTTAACGTCCTCAATGCTGAGGTCCGTCGTACAGTTTGGTACGTCTGTCGCTTGCGGAGTATCTCCGTTGGAATGCATGACGGTCATCTTGGTGACACGCTCCAAGTCAATCGCTAATAGATAGGGTTTGTCTTGCAGGCGAGGTTTGATGAAGTTTCAGAAAATATTTCGGTAATTCTATATTTCCCTAGGCCCGGTAGGGGCGGTTTGGAACCGCACCAAGCAGCTTCGGAAAATTACCGAGTTAATAAATTAATCTTCATGTAACCCCGCTACTTAAGACGTAAAAGATCCATAAGCTGCAAACCCGATGAGCGATTCTTGTTTTATCAGTTCAATTAGGATACACTTAAAGCAATTTCTTTGTCAAGTGCTAATATACCGAAATATCATATAAATGCAAAATTTTTGTCAAATTTACGCTAAAAAAATAAAAAGCATATCTGCTTTTGTGCTTATTCTCTGCTTTATTTACGGATTGACACCCGCTGCGGAGGGGGTTTCGGCTAAATTAAGAGGGAAGATTGCGTTAGGCGTAATTCTATCCGGCGTTGCATACACGACGCACACGCTTATTAAACGCGACAGACAGACAGCGGAGAGATTAAGATACCATCTTGGTGTTCCTGAGCGTGTCATTCGATGTGAACGTGGATTTGACTTATGGCGGATTGAGCATTATGGAGATCGGCACTATATTTTTCGCAATAACCGGTTGCTGACGCAAACGAACTTTTCTGTTTATGCTGTGCCGCATAATTCAGGTGTGTGGTTTGAGTGGCAGGGTAGAAGAAGATTGGAGGAAAAAGCGGAAGGGTGGAAGTTTGGAAAGAAGGCATACGCTTCCAATCTTCCAATCTTCCAATCTTCCAATCTTTTACCTGTTTTTATTGATATGCCCGTTTCAGGGTACCCCAGGTGGTCGCAACTTTACCTTTTGGACTCACTGCGAGACCTTCAACTTGTATCTTCCGATCTTCATCGGTTGGGAGCCGCACGTTTGCTTGGGCATCAACTGTCGCTTTTACATTCGTCGTCACGAAAATCGCATCTATCATGGTCGCATCTTCACGGACGGCGATACGAAGGGTCGTCTCACCGGGTTCCTTAAACTCCCATGTCCGATCGAACGTTCCACCGTCTAACCAGTGATTGATGCGATCCCAGTGCCATACGGCACCTCCTGCGACACCCCAGCGAAACTCTGTATTACCAGTTTGCTGTGCATTTTCGTCGGGGTCCGCAGGCATCCAATTCACCCAGAAAGAGTCGCTGTTCCCATCCCACGCGATAACGTGTCCCCACAACGCGTAATCGCCCGGTTCCGGAATATTGATAATAAAATTCGCGTGTCCTCTATCACCACCACCGGTGAGGGGTGCTCCCTCCGCCCAGATAAATTTTCCATCAGAGGCGTTGTCATCGTCAGCAATAATCATGGGGTCCACAATTTCATTTGCTAATTCGGCTTCGAGGGCAATTTCGACATCCGCACTGAGTCCAACGATTCCGCATAAGAAAACAGTTAATAGGCTCAGTGTCAATATTGTTATATGTTTCATTGAAAACCTCCCTGCTACTGTCTGAAATACGCGGGCAGCTCTGTCAAACCGCCCGCGGTAGATTAAGTCAATTTCCTATCGTCCAGCTTTCAGTGCTGCCCACGTTGTGGCGAGTTTGGCTTGCGGTTCGACAGGTGTAATGGAATCTTCCGGAAGCGGATCGCGAGGACTGACTTCGGCTTCGTCCTCAGAGAGATTGTCGGTGATGTAGATAACATCTAACATCGTGGCATCTTCCCGGACACCGATGCGAAGGGTGGTGTCTCCAGCTGCCTCTATTTCCCATTCTCTATCAAATGTACCGCCATCGAGCCAGTGGTTAATTCGATCCCAATGCCACTCGCTACCTCCAGCAACACCCCAGCGAAACTCTGTATTACCAGTTTCTTGGGAATTTTCATCGGAGTCCATAGGCATCCAATTGACCCAGAAGGAGTCGCTATTGCCATCCCATGCCAGGACTTTACCCCAGAGCGCATAAGTACCAGGTTCCGGGATATGGATATTAAATGTCACCGAACCGGCGTCACCACCACCCGTGAGCGGTTCACCCTCCGCCCAGACGAACTGGCCGCCGGAAGCGTTTGGATCGTCGGCAACGATCATCGGTTCTTCAATCATATCCGCCATTTCTGCCTCGATCGCTCGCTCATAGCCGTAACTAATACCACTTGTCAGCAGTAAACCAAAAATAAAAAGTGTACCTAAGACCAATGTCTTGAAGCGCATACTAAATCTCCTTTTGTGAGTTGTCAGTTATTGGTTAAAGAGGTATCTGATTCTATATCAGATGCCGAGTAGATGATTGGACCGTGTGTGCTGAAAATTGTTGTATTTAGGACTTACGCACGCTGCTCTTTTGTACCACAAACTTCCAGTTTGTGCTATCAGGACGCTGCGCTTACAGAAAAATTTCATCTAACAGAACGGTTTACAGTCAAAATTGCGTAAGTCCTGATCCTGTCTGTTCTGCGTGTTTGTGAATACATTTATCTTATCGGGTTCGGATTCTGCCCCACAGTTGGATTTGTAATCCGGACGGTTTTATTGGAAGGACATCCGAACTGTTCTGCCATTTCGGTTGTGCTGCCCAGGCACCGTTATCAATCAATTCGCGGCGTTCACTGCCGTCAGCATGCATCAGGTGGACAACCCATCTGCCATCCTTCTCAAACTGGAAAGCGATGAAATCACCATCAGGGGACCATGCCGGGACAGCCTCATCTGTTGGTGTATCCGTGAGCGCAGTTTTGTTTCCGCCGTCTTCCGCGTCCATGATGTACAAGTCAAAGTCAGCCAGTTCTACCTCTCGATGCATGGCGGAATATACGATCCGTGTTCCGTCAGGCGACCAAGCCGCATAAGTATCCATCAACGGTTGATGTGTTAATCGGCGTTCAACTCGGCTATGGATGTCAACGACGTATATATCCCAGTTGAATTCCCGTTTTGAGTGGAAAACAAGCGCATTTCCGTCAGGCGACCAAGCCGGTGCCTCATCTTGAAACCGGTTTTCAGTGAGACGCACCACTTCGCCATTATTGAAATGAAACAGATAAATATTGAAATGTCCGCCTCGGTTTGATCCGAAGGCGAGACGGGTCCCATCAGGCGACCAAGCCGGTGCTTTATCCGTCGCAGGATGATGTGTCAACCGTCGCTGATCGGTACCATCGGATTGCATCACATAAATCTCATGGTTCCCGTCGCGGCGAGAAAAAAAGGCGATTTGGGTGCTGTCGGGGGACCACGTCGGATAGTAATCCGCTGCAGGATTTTGCGTTAGGTTGATGGGTTGCTTTCCAGTTGTATCTGTCAGGTAGATTTCCCAATCGCCGCTGACATCCGAGGCAAAGGCAATCGGCACAGGTGAATGCGATTGGCAGAAAGCCCGACCGATTAAAACGGAAAACATCATCAAAAAACTACCATAACATACTAACAAAATTCGCATTTTTTGTCTATATCTTTTTAAGCTGTCAATTGACTTCTTGTGGTCGTAACAAAATTTGTATCTGCCGCAGGTGGTCTCTTAACTTTGACCAACAACTCGTCTACAGATACTTTTACTAAGGCGCGAGTTGTTGGTCAAAACTGAAAGGTTTTTCGCAGAAAAACCGTACGGATAATTGACAACCATTAAAATTTTCCGTCACGCACTTCAAAATGCGTCGGTTTATGGAGTGTGGAACCGCCGATCCGCACCCATTCTGCTACCCATTCAATCATCTGTCCTAAAGAGACGCGTGGGTACCCAAAAAGTTGATGGCATCGGGCAGCGTTGTTTAGCAGTGCTGTTGGTGATTCCTCACCCTCAAACCGTGGCGACTTAGTGAAAATTTCGCCAAAACGCGATGCCAGATAGCGTATAGAGACTGTCTCCGGTCCCGTTACATTAAGAATTAACGGTGGACTTTGGCAGTGCACGAAAGCGCGTAACACCACTGCGTTCGCATCGCCTTGCCATATCATATTTACACTGCCCATTTCCAACGAAATCGTTTCTTCGGCATAAACTTTTTCAGCGATGTCTAACAATATGCCATAGCGCAGGTCTATTGCATAGTTCAGTCGTAGGATTGCCATCGGTGTGCCGAATTGCGATGAAAAGTGTGTACATATCCGTTCACGACTCAGACACGATTGCGCGTATTCGCCAATCGGTGCAACAGGTGAATCCTCAGTTGCCCCACCGTGAGAAACCGGTGTCAGCGGGTAGACATTCCCGGTTGAAAAGACCACCAACCGAGAGGCACGAAACCTTTCAGCGATACGGCCCGGCATATAACCGTTCATTGCCCACGTCAGGCTTTCATTGCCGGTTGAACCGAACTTCCGACCCGCCATCAGGATTACGTTTTCGGTGTCGGGTAGGTTTTGCAAGCAGTCTTCCGAGAGTAGATCCGCGGGGATCGTTTCGATCCCTGCTGCGTGCAAGTCTTCTTGCACATTCGGTGTCGAAAATCTGGAGACACCCATCACCTTTTTAGCAACGCCTGCACGGTCAATAGCGCGTTTCGCCTGTTTAGCGAGTGTTGGACCCATCTTCCCACCAACACCGAGGATAAGGATATCGCCTTCCAGTGCAGCAACTGCTTCTATCACCTCACCTGCCGGTTCGGATAGGGACGATTCTAACTGGGGTTCTGTCTGTATCAAGGTGCCACGTGAATTTAGCGATGATTGCGGACGTTCCATCGTTTTTTCCAAATTGCGTTTGTGTGTTGGATAAGGTATGAGACCACATCGTAGCAAATTTTCGTTTTTATTTCAACACCAAAGCGTTAATTTTGATCGGGATACCCGTTGCGTCTTACGGCGATACACTTTTCGCGCAACGGAATCCAAGCGCGCCGATACCCGCATACGCCGGACTTGTCCCGTGCCGATTTGAAGCACGCAGCCATTCAGGTTCACTGTTCCAGCCACCACCCCGGATGACGCGAAAATCTACAATGTTCTCGAAATCGTTGACAATCTCGTCAACGTTGTCCGCACCTGCGGTCGGGTTTCGGCGCGGCGAGTTGGCATAGAAATCGGCTTCGTATCCGTCAAGACACCACTCCCATACGTTTCCGGCGATGTCGTGTATGCCGTAGTCGTTCGCTGGGTACTCGCCGACAGGTGTGGTTATACCGATATTCTTACCGTAGTTTGCTCGGTTGAAATTAATGCCGTTACCCCACGGATACTGTTTCTTCGCTAATCCGCCGCGTGCCGCTTTCTCCCATTCCGCTTCTGTCGGTAAACGTTTATCCATCCAGACGGCATAAGCCATTGCAGCGTACCAACTCACATAACGGACGGGCTGTTCGCGTTCGCCAAGCGGGAAGTTATTTCCGTTCCAATCCTGAAGATAATTGCCGTCGTGGAACTTTTCATTAATTTCTTTTTTCTGCCACGCTGGGTTTGCGAGAACGAAATCCTTGAATTCGCCGTTGGTTACCTCATTTGCATCTATGTAAAACGCGTCGAGATGGACGGTATGCACCGGTTGTTCGTCGGGATCAGCGAGTCCATCATTACTGCCCATCTGAAATTCGCCTTCCGGGATGAGAACCATTCCATCTGGAATCATCGGTTCTGGTGCAGGTTCCATGGCAGGTTCCGGTGGAGGCTCAGCGGTTGGTGTAATCTCAGTGCTTGAGTCCGCACCCACTAATTCCGTGGGACCGACCTCGTCTGCTTCTTCACGTTGCCCACAACTCACAATATAAAAAGCAAAAAAACATATAAGTGCTAAACCTATCAATCTAAATAAAATTTTCATTAATAAACCTCCAAATAATTGTCAGTCTCCCACTCACTGACACTCAAATGATAGTCGCGCCATTCCTCGCGTTTCACTTGGATGTAATAGTCAGCATAAGTTGTGCCGAGTGCGTCCTTGATGACTGCATCTTGTTCGAGCGCGTCTGTTGCTTCGCCGAGCGTCGCCGGTAAAGAATAAATCCCACGCCGTTGGAGTTCATCTTCTGGCACTTCATAAAGGTTATCCTCGTTTTGCACGCCGGGATCGATTTGGTTTTCGATGCCGTCCAGTCCGGCTGCAAGGAGAACTGTCGCAGCGAGGTAAGGGTTCGCCGCACCGTCCCCCAAGCGGTTTTCGATGCGTCCGGGGGCAGGAATCCGAATCATCTGTGTCCGATTGTTTGCACCGTAGGTAACATAAACCGGTGCCCAAGGTGAACCTGAACGCGGTGGCCTACGAACCAAACGTTTGTAACTATTCACAAGCGGGTTCGTGACCGCCGTGACTGCCTCGGCGTGTTTGAGGATGCCTCCTGTGAACCAATAAGCGAGTTGAGAAAGTCCGTTCTGATTCGTCTCATCCAGAAACAGATTCGTCTGATTTTCCGCATCCCAGAGGCTCATGTGGAAATGTGCACCGTTCCCTGTTAGATTCGTGAACGGTTTTGGCATAAAGGTTGCCAGCAATCCGCGTTCTTCAGCAAGCGTCTTGACCATCCACTTAAAGAAGGTGTGTCGGTCAGCTGTCGTGAGCGCGTCCGAATAGGTCCAGTTCGTCTCAAATTGACATGTTCCATCTTCGTGGTCATTTGCGTACGGCTCCCACCCCAATTCTTGCATGTATTTGATCAAAGTCGTCATCATATCGAGGTTACGATGCAACGCTCGTAGATCGTAGCACGGCTTATCCAGGGTGTCGAGTTTATCCCACGGCGCGTAGGCACCCGATTCATCCTGTTTTAGTAGCATGAATTCTGCTTCAATGCCGACATTAAAAATATAGCCTTTCGCCTTTGCAGCCGCTAATTGCCGCCGCAGAATTGTTCTCGGACAGTAATGCCAGGCTTTACCTTCAACGTACATATCACCTGCTACCCACGCGATATCTTTGCGCCACGGCACGATTGTCAACGAGTTAAAGTCAGGGATGCTCGCCATCTCCGGATCGTGAGGGGACTGCCCGATCTCGCCTGCAGCAAAGCCACCGAAACCCGCCCCCTCTTCTGCCATGTCGTCAAGGTGTGTAGATGGAATAACCTTTGCCTTTGGTGCACCGCTCATCTCGACGAAAGAGCAAAGAAAAAATTCAATACCACTCTCTTCTACTAAGTGTTTGACCTGTTCGATGGTCATGAAATGTTCTCCTAACATGACTTTAATATTTTCCACGGAGCGTGACGGTCGCGATGGTGTGTGTGTAGTTCAGGAAATCGAGGAACGGATCCATTTCGTTCGTACGATTTTGGGTGATCTGATAATCGGCGTTGAGTGTTAGATACTGATTGAATTCCCAATTCAGTTGGAGGTTAGCACCTATTTGATTATCGCTACGAATTGGGGCATCTTCCGTAATAATACCCATCTCGTTCAGAATCTGTCTGCCATCAAAGTCTATCCACACTCCGGAGAGCCGAAATCTGATCCACCGGCCCGTCTCAATTCTGTAAAAGGCATTCGCCGCGACTTCGCTACTAACGAATTTAAAGAAATCGACGTTGGAACGGTTCAGAAATAGGTTAACCTCTTGTTGAAACATGAGTTGCTCGGTTGAGACTAATATCAGTTTCGCAGAACCGATATGTCGTAAATCGTTTCGGCGTTCGTTATCCTCAAGTCCTGTCACACCTAAGATAAGGTTGTTTAAATTCGTCTCGTAACTGCTGTGTTCTAACCCGTATTCCAGTTTACCGAGCATCTTTTTAAGGATTCCGAACTGCAGGCGCGCTGTCATATTATGGGTATTGGAGCCGATGAGTAGGAAGTCCTCTCTACGTGTTTCTGCGTCGTCAAACCGGTGTCGGCGAAAATTATATTCCAGCACACGTCCAAACCGGAAACCGAACTGCTGCTCCATGTTGTTGTAGACATTTGAGGTACGAAGGAGACGTTGCACCTGATATGCGGCAATAAGAGGCGGTAGATTCGCTATCGGCTGGAAACTAAGCTCAGTTGCTAACGCATTGCTGAACGCGTTGAACTCACTGAGTTTCCCTTCGGCACCGCTGTAGTTTTCGATTTGTGGTGTATATTGTAGTTTGAATCGGAGTTTATCGACAACCGGTAAATCGCCGATCAGGTTGACACCGAAGCGGTGAATCAAACCTGAAAGTTGCGGATCGTCTTGTCCAGCGAGGCTACTGGTATACGGATCGACGCTCAAACCGAGTTCAATGTGATTGTTGAACGTATTAGAGATGTGCGCATTAACGGTTATCTCTGCCGGTTCTGTTTGGGACGTTTCCGGTTCCCTTTCGAGGAGGCTCTGACCGAATTCGGTCTGCAGTTGCGCGTAGAGGGAACTCACGCTCAGGTGTATAAAGATGAGTAAACATAATCCTAAAGAGAAAGCTGCTTTTTTCATTCAATCATCCCTGTTTGTGGACTTGAGGCGGTTGCGTAGAGTTTCCGAGGGATACGTCCTGCTAAAAATGCTGCTCTACCGGCTTCGACCGCTTTCTTCATCGCCTCCGCCATCAGCACAGGACGGTGTGCCTTCGCAACGGCAGTATTGAGCAAAACACCATCACATCCTAACTCCATCGCAATCGCTGCGTCTGATGCCGTCCCGACCCCGGCATCCACGATGAGCGGTACCTGCACAAGATCGCGGATAATCTGAATGTTATACGGATTACGGATTCCCATCCCGGAACCGATTGGTGCACCGAGTGGCATCACCGCTGCACAACCGAGGTCTTCTAATTTTTTACAGGTAATCGGATCGTCGTTACAATATGGCAGCACAGTGAAACCGTCTTTCACAAGTGTTTCCGCCGCACTGAGCAGCTGCTCCACGTCAGGGAACAAAGTCTGATCGTCGCCAATGACTTCGAGTTTAATAAGCACTGTCTCAAGTGCTTCGCGTGCGAGGTTCGCAGTCAGAATCGCGTCCTTCGCTGTGAAACAGCCAGCCGTATTCGGCAGGATTGTCATGCCGCGTTCGCGAAGGAGCGCGAATAGGTTTTCGCCGGAGGTGTCTGTCCATTTCACACGCCGCATTGATACCGTTGCAATTTCGGCACCGCTTGCAGCGATGGACTCCGACATGATATGGAAATTCGGGTACCCCGCCGTTCCGATTAGCAGTCTTGATGTATAAGTTTGATCTGCGATTTTAAATGCTTGCATGTTTTTTGCTGTAGGTTTTCCAGTGTTTGTAAATGTTTATCCTGCGAATTGAAAGTCCTGTTTTTTGCGTGTATTCAAACCTTGTGCCTCTAAGTCTGAGAGTTCCGGTTTTTCCGAAAGTTTGACAGCTGCGTTTAATCGATCTAAGGCTCTCTGAAAACTATTTGCTTGTTGAACCCGACGAATCTCTTGGCTTTTCATAGTCTTCTGCCTACAAATCTACCCTCGGACTTTTCAAGTAGTATAGCAGGTTACAAGCGTATTTATCAAGCGCTTTCCAAGGTCATACAACCCACTAACCGCCTTGAACAGCACGGATGATCTCGACTTCGCTATTCTCGCGAAGTTCCGTGGCTTGCCACTTCGCTTTCGGAATAACCTCCCGGCCCACAGCGACAGCGATGCCTGCCTGCACCGGGTCCAATTCTAAAGCGATGAGCAGATCGTAAACATTTATATTGAGGCGAACCTCTTTCTCTTCGCCATTCACGCGTATTTTCATTTTTTTAAGTGTGTCTACTACTTTAAAAATCTATCTAATTGAAATGGAAGAATTATCTCTGACGTTTCACCGGTCAGAACTAGTTTGGCGATCTCATAAGCCGTAATCGGTGTGAGTAAGATACCGTTGCGATAGTGACCTGTTGCGTATATCAGGTTCTCAACGGTTGTTTTGCCGAGTATCGGCGCGTTGTCTCTGCTGCCCGGACGTAAGCCTGCCCATGTTTCGAGGATCGGCAATTCATAGACACCCGGCACCGCTTCCCATGCTCCGCGGAGCAATTCAAACACACCACCAACCGTTAAACGTGTATCAAACCCCATCTCTTCACTCGTCGCGCCAACGATCAGTCTGCCATCCGTTCTCGGGACCAGATACACCGATGTCGGATACCGGGCCCTGACAGTCCGGATCACCGAATTGATAACGATGCCTTCTTCCATCTGCAGTGCCAGCATCTGCCCTTTCACAGGACGCACGGGAGGGATAATCGCCTCTGGAATCCCTGCCATCTCCGCAGACCAACATCCCGCTGAAAGAATAACAGTGTCAGCGTTTTGGAAACCGTCCCGCGTCTGAACACCAATTGCGATACCGTCTTCAATAACAACCCTTTCAACAACACTATTTCCACGTACCACGCCCCCGTGCTGCTGATAGGCGCGTTGCAATGCGGTGACCATAAGCCGATTATCAACTTGATAATCGCTTGCACAGTGAATCGCTGCCGTCACACGGGGCGAGAGTGCCGATTCAATATCGCGCGCCTCCCGTCCTGTCAACCAGTTCACATCGAGTTGTAAATTCCGTTGTGCGTCGTAGAGGTGGCGAAGTTGGTGTGTGTCGTCAGGCTCTAACCCGACAATAAGTGTACCTTCCACCCGGTAACCGACAGACATCTGCGTGTCTGCCTCTAAGTCGGTAACCCATTGCGAATAACGTTCTAAACTCTGGCAGCCGAGTTTGAGGAGTTCCGGTTCTTCGCTATGTGCCTCAGCGAGTGGGGCAAGCATACCGGCGGCTGCCCAAGAGGCAGCGCGTCCGACTTCTGATTGATCGTAAATGGTGACAGCGGCACCCGCTTTCGCCAGCTGCCACCCGATACCGAGTCCAATCACGCCGCCACCGATAATAATAACCTTCTTGTGTGTCATTAATTCAAAGGAAAACAGTTATTCTTCTAAAATATTGACAAAACAGTCTTTAGCATCAACGGTTTTGGAGATTAACCCTTTTTCATAAGCGAACTTTGCGAAGGCATCCCATTTTTCCACGGATTGCACCTGTGTCGTCGCGAATACATCAAGTGTATCTCGAAACGCCAACGTTTCTAATTCTTTGCTGGCATCAGGGTTCGCCTGAAAAAAGAGTTGAAGTGCCTCATCAGGCTTTTCCTTCGTAAATTTAATTGCTTCCTGAATCGCCATCATCAATCTTTTAGCGGTTTCTGGATGGTTTTCCAAATAAGCATCATTCGTAATAATTACTAATTCATAATAATCTGGGATACCGTGTTTCTCAAGTGCGAAATAACCGGCTTCTGCGCCTTCGAGTTTCAACAAGTTAATCTCGTAATTCCGAAAGGGTCCGATGACAGCATCAATTTGACCGCTTAGCATCGGTGCCACGATATTTGTACCGACGTTTATCAGTTCGTAGTCGTCTTCGGACAACCCCGCATTCGCCGCGATGGCGTTAAACAGAAGGACATCTAACGGCGCGACTGTGTATCCAATCTTTTTCCCTTTGAAATCTGCGGGTGTTTTAATGCCGGTCTTCTTCAGGAAACTAATCGTATTAAGCGGATGCTCTACAAGTAAGCCGATCGATTTAACCGGCAAGACCTCTTCACTCGCCCGCGCAATCGTCACGCTCTGTTGGTAACTCACAGCGAACGGATATTTCTCTGCCGCCACCAATTTGAGTGGCGCGTCTGGATCGCCACCCCAGAGGAGTTCGACTTCCAACCCGCGTTTGGCAAAGATCTTATGCTCTTGCGCAACATAAAGCGGCGCATGATCTATGTTCGGTGCCCAGTCGAGAAGCAACGTAACCTTTTCCGTTTCGGAAACCTTCTGATGGCTGTCCGCGTTGCTGTCAATATGTCCAGTTAAAAGTATACCACAACTAATGAGAAACATTAAGCAAATTGCTATTTTCATGAGATTTTCCTTCCTAATTCCCTATAGGGGTGAGGACGACTAATAATTTCCCTGATACCGCCACGGCATTACGTACCGTTCCAACAGCGTCATCAGTCCAAAGAGACTTAAACCTAAAAGTGTTAAACAGAATATAGCAGCAAATACCAATGAAACTTGGAGTTGTCCATTCGCGTACAACATCAGGTATCCCAGTCCTGCTTTTGCACCGACCCATTCGCCGATAACCGCTCCGATTGTCGAGATTGATATGCCTATCTTCGCACCTGAAAAAATAAATGGCAGTGCTGACGGGATGCGAACTTTCCAGAGAATCTGCCACCGAGTTGCCCGAAGAATCCGGAACAGATTTACTGTGTCAGGATCGGTGGACTTTAATCCGTCTAATGTATTCAGGACAATCGCGAAAAATACGATCAGTGCTGCCATAACCACTTTCGAGGCGATCCCGAAACCGAACCACAGCACTAACAGCGGCGCGATCGCAAACACCGGTACCGTTTGTGATCCGATGACATACGGATAGAAGGCTTTCTCCAGCACAGGGAACTCAAACATCAGCACCGCTAACGGGATACCGATGCTCAACGCAAGGACGAATCCGAGGAGCATCTCTTCTAAGGTTACAAGCGTGTGTTTCAGTAATTGTTCGCGTTCGACAAACAGTGTTGCCACAATTTTCGAGGGCGGCGGTAGAATGTAGCGAGGTATATCGAAAACATGCACGCTGATTTCCCACATCCCTAAAACTGTTAATAGGATCGCTATAGGTACCGCGAATTTACTGAGCATACGTCCACGTTCCTTAAAGAAAAAAACCGTCTTCCGTTTTGGGTATAGCCAAAAGGAAACGGCTTTATTGGTTATCAGTTATCGGTTTTCAGTTTTCAGTTAAAGAGGTGTGCTGTAGCAGTTACACAATTTCTAACCGCTACAAAAAGTTAACTGATAACTGACTGCTGATGACTGACAGCCATTCTTGCTATTTCCCTACGCTGGCATGACCCAGATCAGGTTCAATGGGTGTTTTCTCAGCTCTTAAACACATAAGAGCACCCCACAATGTTTTACAAAACTATTATACCCTGTTTCCCTTTTTAATGCAAGTGGTTATTTTTCTTTTTCAACACTTCCTTGCATGCCGGTTTCTTTTGTGTTATACTATAAAGCGTGCAATACAAACTCTGACTTATGGGGATCAGACATGCGAATTATCCTTTACACCGGTAAGGGTGGAGTTGGCAAAACGACCATCGCCGCCGCCACGGGTATCAAACTTTCTAAACTCGGTTATAAGACGATCGTTATTTCGTTGGATGTGGCGCATTCACTCCGAGACGCTTTTGATAACCATGAGAAACTCGTCTATCAGCAACAAGAAAAACAGATCCGAATCAGTGAAAATCTCTGGATACAGGAAATCAACGTCCAAGAAGCCATTGTTGAATATTGGGATGACGTTTACAACTACATCCGTTCGTTGTTGAACCGTTCCGGACTTGACAGCCTCGTTGCGGAGGAGATCGCGGTGTTCCCCGGGATGGAAGAGATTTGCGCGCTTCTCTATATCAACCAGTATGTTCGAGAAAACAGTTACGATGTGATTATCCTCGACTGCGCGCCTACCGGTGAGTCGCTACGATTTGTCAGTATTCCGACGACGTTGGAGTGGTACATGAACCACATCTTCAAATTGGAGCGCGGTCTGGCGAAGGTCGCCGGTCCCATAATTGAGAAAGTCAGTTCAGTTCCTATTCCGCGAGATAACTATTTCCAAAATATCCAAGACCTATTCGATAAACTCGAAGGGATTGACAATGTTCTGACGGACCCCGAAATTACGACCGTCCGGTTGGTAACGAATCCAGAGAAAATTGTAATCAAAGAGACACAACGAGCGTTTATGTATTTTTGCCTATATGGTCTCTGTATCGATGCGGTGATTATTAATCGTATTTTTCCTGATGGTGTTGATGTCGCGTATTTTGAGGCTTGGAAACAGACACAGCAACATTATATCAAAGAGGCGATGGACTACTTCTCGGACGTGCCGATCTGGAAGGTGAACCTTTTCGCAGAAGAGATCGTCGGGGAATCTGGACTACACCAATTAGCAGACGCACTCTATCCCGACATCGATCCAGCAGATCGGTTCGCTGAAGAGCGTCCGTATCAATTCCGAAAGACAGTAGAAGCATACCAATTGTCGATGCGTTTGCCGTTCCTGAGTAAGGAAGAGATCGGATTGACGAAACATGGCGATGAATTGATAGTTACAGTCGGAGGCTTCAAGCAGCACATCGCATTGCCGAGGACGCTCTCAAATAAAAAGACAACTGGCGCAAAGTTAACTGGAGACCAACTTGTGATTAAGTTTGAGAGCGAAAATCAACAGTAAAAGAGACGTAACTGGAGTGTGTATGCAAGCTAAAACGGATAGAGCGGTTTACGTTGTAACAGGTACGACGCTTCTAACGTTTTTAATAGCGAACCGTGTTGGGACTATTTGGATTCTCTATCCGAACGTATTAATCGCAGTTGTTTTGTTTGTTTACTGTATCTTGCAGACGGATGAAGACGTATCACTACTTTCAAGCAGTGTCATTTTTGGGTTAGCAACGGTGCTGACGTACGTTCCGATGGACTGGCTTTTCTCACGGAAGGCACGCCTTATCTTCTATCTGCGTTCAGATTTCTTGGCAAATGTAACCACGCCAATTGGAATCATCTTGAATTGGGTGGTGTTTGCGACGTTGGCGGCTTACTGTTATCAACGGCTCGCGACGGTTTCCCAGACCCGTTTTGCGCAAGCGTCTGAGACCCCAAGGCTCGGTGTTATGGGTGCTGCGACACTGGCAGCAAGTCTAACAGGTATCGGTGCTGCGATTGGAAGTGTCGTGATTTACGCACTCGGGGCATCACATCTGTGGGTCTGGAATTCCGCACAAGTGGATCATATCCCGCAGATTGCGTCCGTTCCAGTTTTTGTGCCGCTCGCTTTTCTACTCACGTTTCTGTTATGTCCATATTTTTTTGGCGTAACCGGCGGTTTTCTGAGGGAGCAGCACACCGGTATAGCAGGGATCCGGTGCGGTATTTTTATAGGGGCACTTCAGTTTCTCGGTTTTCTACTGTTTTATGCGTGGAAATGAAGTGCAAATTCAAAAAAAAAGACAGTTTTACTTTTATAAGATTTACGCATGCTGTTTTTTCGTACCACAAACTGTTAGTTTGTGGCACCAGAACGCTGGAGTTTACGAGAACTTTCATCTAACAGAACGGGTTACATCCAAAATTGCGTAAGTTCTGTTTTTATTACAGTAGGGGAAATCTAATTGCAAGAGAGAAAAATCGGAGGCATGCGAATTCGTTCGACAACGATTTTAGCCGTACGACGGGACAGTCAAGTCGCTATTGGCGGCGATGGTCAAGTCACTTTAGGAGATACGGCGATCAAACACGGTGCGCGGAAAATTCGTAGAATCCATAACGACAAAGTCCTGATAGGTTTTGCTGGTTCCGCGTCGGATGCGATCACATTGTATGAAAATTTGGAAAAGAAGTTGGAGCAATATCGTGGAAACCTTCAGAAATCGGCAGTAGAACTTGCGCGTGAGTGGCGCAGCGATAGGGTTCTGCGGCAAGTAGACGCACTGATGATTGCTGCAGATGCTGACGATAGTTACCTCATTTCGGGGAGCGGTGATGTCATCGCACCCGACGATGATGTGATCGCTATCGGTTCCGGTTCATCGATTGCCCTTGCAGCAGCGAAAGCCATGCTCAAATACTCAGATTTGACATCAAGGGAGATTGTTTCAGAAGCACTCCAACTGACAAGTGAAATTTGTATCTATACCAACGCACGAATTGAAATTGATACGATAGAGATATAGTGCGATGCTTCCGAGAGGAATAGTTCTCAGTACGCTGCGCTTTCAGTTAAAGAGGGATCTCATTAACCACAGCACCTCTTAACTGATGACTGATCACCGATGGCTGATAACTATTAAATAGGTTCGATAATTTTCTGGGAGGTTTGACCTTGGAGAAATCTAATGCAATACAGAAAAAAAACACATTAGCAGAGGCACTTACGCCGCGACAGATTGTTCAGGAATTAGATAAGTATATCATCGGGCAGTTTGAGGCGAAACGTTGTGTCGCTATTGCCCTCCGCAACCGCGCGCGGCGACAAATGTTAGGTGAAGATATGCAAGACGAGGTTTCACCTAAAAACATCATCATGATCGGTTCAACCGGGGTCGGCAAAACCGAGATCGCACGTAGGCTCGCACGTCTTGTTGATGCGCCATTTATCAAGGTAGAAGCGTCGAAGTATACCGAAATCGGTTACGTCGGTCGCGATGTTGAATCCATGATTCGGGATCTCACTGAAATTGCGATCGGTCGTGTTAAAGCCGAACAAGCCGAGGCTGTTGAAGAAAAGGCGCGCGAATTCACCGAAGAACGGCTTCTTGATTGTATCTTTCCCATGCCGCGTTCGCTGCAGCAACGTCCGCGCTTGGAAAAAGATGTCATGGACGAATCTGAAGAAGAGGACGAGAGTGCAGCCCTACAACTGCCTTTCGATCTCGGGATCGACGCTGAAGCGGAAGCCGAAGAAGACCGTGAAAGAGAACGAGAGCGTTATCTCAAAACCCGCGAAAAATTTCGAGAATGGCTGCGCGAAGGTAGACTTGAAGATAAACCCGTCGAAATCAATGTCAAGCATCAAAGCGTGCCTTTTGTTGAAATCTTCTCACCAAGCGGTATTGAGGAGATGGATATCAATTTCAAGGATATGTTTAGTAACATCCTTCCGAACCAGACGAAGAAACGGCGCGTTCCTGTCTCCGAGGCGCGGACGCTCCTGATGCAAGAAGAATCTGAAAAACTTATTGATATGGATGCCGTTATCAGCGAAGCTATCCGACGTGTTGAAGATTCCGGTATTGTCTTTTTAGATGAAATTGATAAGATCGCAGGTAGAGAATCGCGGCACGGACCCGATATTTCGCGCGAAGGCGTACAACGTGATATCCTCCCGATCATTGAAGGTAGCACCATAACTTCAAAATACGGTGCTGTCCGTACGCACCACATCCTCTTCATCGCTGCCGGTGCTTTCCACGTTTCGAGTCCGTCCGACCTAATCCCAGAATTACAGGGCCGGTTCCCGATTCGAGTGGAACTGAAAAGTCTGAATAAGGATGACTTTAAGTCTATCTTGACGGAACCTAAAAATGCGTTAGTGAAACAGTACACCGAACTGCTCAAGACCGAAGGGATAGAGGCGACGATTACCGAGGACGCAATAGACGAAATTGCGGCACTCGCTTTCCAAGTGAATGAATCCGTTGAAGACATCGGCGCACGCCGTCTGCACACTATCATGGAAAAGCTTTTTGAGAATCTCTTCTTTGACGCACCAGACCTCGAAAAGAACGAGGTCACGATTGATGCCGACTATGTCCAGTCGGAACTCGCTGAAATCGTCAAGGACCAAGATTTGAGCAGATATATCCTCTAAGTTGACTGTCACGGTCGTGTTTCCGTGAGTGCTCACATAGCGCGATCAACAACGAAAACGCTAAATTTGTCAGGAATCCGCTTGCCGAAAAGGCAAGCGGAACGGAAGCGCGCCGTGCAAAAATTCCAACTTTCTATATTTCTCCTCTTTTTTTATTTTTTCTGTCTACTAAGTACCCATGCGCAAGATATAACGCGGTGGCGTTTGTCGGAAAATGGTGAGGCACCCTTCGACACAACAGCGATAAATGCCACAGCCTTCTCGGTTGATGGCGCACAACTCGCTGTCGCAACCGCAAACGGTATTGCAGTGTCCGATACCTATACCGGCAAAGAATTGGCGATGTTTCCTGCAGCAATGGATACCATAATCGCATTGGTGTTTTCACCGGATAGTAAAATACTTGCCAGTGCTGGTGGAGACGCTACCATCCGCTTCTGGGACGTACGTACCGGTGAACAGAGAACCGACTTCAGCGGACATACCGACCCGGTTGTGTCGTTAGCATTTTCGCCTGATAGCAAGACCCTCGCCAGTGGGAGTTTCAGGGAAATCCGTCTCTGGGACTTAAGAACGGAGCCGCCAATCCGTACCGCCCTCCTTCACGGACATCGGGATATGGTCACCAGACTGGCGTTCTCACCAGATAGCAAGATGCTGGCCAGCACAAGTGTTTACGGGACAGTTCTATTGTGGGACATAGAAACCGGTCAACTCCGACACAGCATTTCTACACATACGGACGTAGTCACAGCACTCGCCTTTTCACCTGATAATCGAACGTTGGCAAGTGGCGGATATTGGAGCGCGGACGCCGAAAGCACAATTCGTATATGGGATATACATACCGGGCATCTCTTGACAACCTTTGAAGCATATACCGATCCGGTCTTTGCCTTAGCGTTCACGCCAGTGTTCAACAGTATTTATGGAAACACACTCGTAAGTGCGGGGTGGGACAACGCAATTCGTCTCTGGGATCCGCAGACCGGACAATTGCAAGCAACTGTTAGAGGTGATGCCGCTCCAATTCTTACTTTGGCGTTTCTATTGGGATCTCCATCTGTTCCTGTGGGTCCCCACGGCAGCACCGTCGCAAGTGCGGGGCTTGACGGGACGATCCAGTTGTGGCCTCTAACATCTGTACCGAGACCGTGGGATGTCAACGCCGACGGTGTTGTGAACGTTTTAGATTTAACTTTTATTGCTGCGCGTTTCGGCCAAACGACACCAGACCTCAACAGGGACGGCATCGTCAATATATTGGATCTCGTCCTCATCGCACGGCACTTTGACAAATAGGAGTTTAAGGTATGAAAACTAAACAGCTACGTCTTCCTATAGAGACACTTTCCTCGAGCGTGCCTATTCGCAGTGATATGCAGACGCTATTTTTTACTTTGGTGTCTCTTTTACTGGTTTTTCTATTCCTATCAAATGTTCATGCCCAAGTCTACACGCAAACAGGTTTGCCTGAAGGCGCGAAGCACCGCATAGGCAAAGGGCGGCTACACGGTGGTATTGCGTTTTCACCTGATGGTACTCGAATCGCTGTTGCAAGCTCGATCGGTGTTTGGATGTACAACGCACACACCGGTGCAGAGCTTGCGTTATTCACCGGGCACACGGAATCGGTTTTGTCAGTGGCATTCTCGCCGGACGGAAAGATCGTCGCGAGTGGTGCAGGTCGGAAATGGAATTGGTGGCGAGAAGATAGTGAGATTCGGTTATGGGATGCGGATACCGGAGCGCATATTGCTACCCTGACAAGGCCACCTGAAATCGCGCTAACGTTACCAGAAATAGGGCAGCTCGAAGTCTGGGAACTGGTGTTCTCGCCGGACGGCAAAACGCTCGCAAGTGCAAGCGGTGAGGGGGCAGTCCGACTCTGGGATATAGAAACCGGACAGTATAGAACTATTGCAGAGGGGCCGTTTATCCCGTCAGTGGCGTTTTCACCGGATGGCAAAACGCTTGTGGGTGGAGGCTGGGATTACAAGATTCAACTCTGGGACGTAGCCACAGGACAACACCAAGCGACTTTGGAGGGACACATGGATCGCGTCCATTCTGTTGCGTTTTCACCGGATGGCAAAACCCTCGTGAGTGGAGGCTGGGACAAAACGGTTCTGTTGTGGGATATAGACAGTCGTTCCGTGCGTGATGTCCTCACTGGACATACATCAATTGTCTTATCTGTCGCATTTTCGCCCGATGGCGAAACCTTCGCAAGTGCCGGGCACGACCAGAAAATTCGCTTGTGGGAGGCAGATACAGGAAAACTGCGAGCGACCCTTTGGAAACATACAGATTCAGTTGATGTTATCGCTTTCTCACCCGATGGTACTACCCTCGCCAGTACAAGTTACGATGATGAGACAATTCGCTTATGGAAAGTAGATACAGGCGAACAACAGATGACTATTACAGGACATTGGCGGTTGGGACACGCGGCATTCTCACCCGATAATAGGACTATCGCTGTTGAGCATGAACCCAATGAAATCTGGCTCTGGGATGTCGTTAAGGATCAAAAACTTGCGACGCTTACTGGACATACGAGGCGTATTACTGCTTTAGCATTTTCACCGAATGGTAGCACCCTCGCAAGTGGGAGCACGGACACAACAGTAAGGTTATGGGATGTCGCTACCGGAAAGTTGCGTGTTACCCTTGGAGAACACGCAGACCGTGTTACGGCTATCGCTTTTTCACCAGATGGCAAGACCTTGGCAACCGGTGGTAATCGTAATACTCAGATTTATTTGTGGAATACAGAAAACGGTACCAGACGATTAACCCTTGATGCCCACACAATTGGTATATCGCTGGCGTTTTCCCCGGATAATCAAACGCTTGGGGCAGGAGGGAGCGATGGCAATATTCGGTTATGGGATGTGAATACGGGTCAACTCCAGACGACTATTTATGAAGAGGGTGGATCGATCCAAGATGTGACGTTTTCACCGGATGGCAAAACACTCGCAAGTATAAACGGGCACGGTGTTTATTTGTGGGACGCAAATACCGGGCAACACCGCACGACACTCTGGGGGCGTACGGGGAACTACGCGATGTTAGCGTTTTCGGCAGATGGGGCAAGTGTTGCTGTACCGCGTATCGGGGAAGGCATTTATGTATGGGATGTTCACGCTGAGAAATTACACACAACCTTAGAAGGCCCTACCTCTGAAACCGTCGCTTTAGCGTTTTGACCCGATGACCGAAGCCTTATCAGTGCAGATTATGCCAGCATTTTTTTCTGGGACCTCAATCCGTTCCTTACTGGAATGCCTTGGGATGTCAACGGTGATGGTCTCGTGAATATCTTGGATGTGACGCATGTTGCCTCGCGTTTTGGAGAGGATTCTCCAGACCTCAACGGTGACGGTGTCGTCAACATTTTGGATGTGGTCCTTGTCGCGCAGCACATCGGAGAATAGAAACGGAGACGACCAAGACACTGCCCTCTGCTAAAGAATTTGCAACTTGACACGATCCGCTTCTTGTGATAAAATAACAGTGCTAAATCAGATACCAGAAAGAGGGATAGATCTAATGAAATTAATAAAAATATACGCGTCTCTGTTGGTGTTTTTGTTCCTCGTTTCTCCGATATTCGCCGAGGAAGAGACAGAAACCGAGATAACGCTTCCTATCAAAAAATATGCTGAATTCACGCTGAGCGGTACTTACACCGATACCAAAGTCGTCAGCACCTTTGGCACCTCCTCGACAAAAACGATCCGCGGACTCTTTAAGAAATTAGATGCACTCAAGGCAGACGATGATCTTGCTGGGATTATCTTCAGAATAGACGGTGTCAGTTTAGGATGGGCAACACTCCAAGAAATCCGAACCAAGCTAAACGAATTCCGGGAAGCAAAAAAAGAGACAATCGGCTACCTCGAAAGCGGTGGGAATGCCGAATACCTCCTCGCCGCTACGATGGATCGTGTCGTCCTGATGCCTACCGGTAGCCTTAACTTAACCGGCTTACGTGCCGAGGTCCTCTTCTACAAAGGGCTGCTCGACAAATTAGATATTGAGGCAGATATGTTAGCGATGGGGAAATACAAATCCGGTGTTGAACCCTATACGCGGGACGGTATGTCCGATGAATTCCGGGAGTCGATGACGGTTTTACTTGATGATCTGTATGCCCAATTGCTAAACCATATTGCTGAGAGCCGAGACGGTATTTCCACAGAAGATGCATCGGAGTTGATAAACCGCGGTCCGTTCACAGGTGAAGAGGCGAAGCAGGCGAAATTGGTCGATGCTCTGCAATACTACGATGCGTTGGTCGCAGCTCTCAAAGCGGAAACCGCTGAAGATGAAGAAGTTCAAGTTGTCAAACCCGGATCGGAGCGTGAACGGAAAGTGCCGGATATGAACAGTTTCGCTGGGTTGATGCAGCTGCTCAGTATATTAAGTCCACCGCAACGTGCGCAAGCTACCGCAGAAAATCAGATCGCACTGATCTATGCCAGTGGTGCCATTTTACCGGACATTGACTCCGTTTTCATGCCGATGTCGATGATTACGCCGAAAACATTAAAGAAAGCGTTTGAGAAGGCACGCACGGACGATTCCGTTCGCGCAGTCGTGTTGCGTGTTGACAGTCCCGGCGGCTCCGCACTCGCTTCGGACTTAATATGGCGAGAGGTCATGCTCACACAACGCGAGAAACCGGTCGTTGTCTCTATGGGGAATGTCGCTGCGTCGGGTGGCTACTATATAGCGATGGCGGCAGGAACAATCGTCGCACAACCCAGCACGTTGACCGGTTCGATCGGTGTGTTCGGCGGTAAACTCAATATGAAAGGACTTTATAACAAAGCCGGTCTGACGAAAGAGATTATCGCACGCGGTCAGAATGCTACCCTCTATTCGGATTACGGCGGTTTTACACTGACTGAACGTGAACGCGTCGAAAAGATGATGAAAACTGTCTATGAAGATTTCGTCAACAAAGCCGCATCCGGTAGAAGCAAATCCTTTGACGAAATCGACGAGATCGCACAAGGACGGGTGTGGACAGGTAGACAGGCGCAGGAACTCGGACTCGTTGATGAACTCGGCGGACTTGATGACGCGCTATCTATTGCCAAAAAACAGGCAGGTTTTAGCGAAGAAGATAAACTCAACCTCATTGTGCTACCGAAGCAGCGTCCCTTTTTTGAACAACTCATAGAGCAGATGATTGAAGATACGGAAGGTTCAATCCGTAACGGATGGGTAACCCGGTCTCCCCTACAACTGGCTTCTAATCATCCTATGCTGTTTCTGTTAGGACAGCAGTCGCAACATCTCCTTGCTTGGTTAACGCTGTTCGGTTTTGACGGTGGCGCACACGTTGTAACAATCTTACCTTACGATATTTTAATTCGGTGACTTTATGAAATCCAAGAATGATTTTCGTATGGACCTGACTGACGAACAGGTCGCCTTTTTTCAGGAGAACGGGTACCTCAGCATCCCGCGCATCACGACAGATGAAGAGGTCGAATGGCTTAAAGGCATTTACGATGAACTCTTCACTGAACGGACAGGCGAAGCGGAGGGACGCTATTTTGATCTTGCCGGTCCACGCGCACACAGCGGAAAAGAGACGTTGCCACAGGTGTTGGGACCAGAAGCACAATTCCCGGAGCTCCGTGAGACCCTCTATTTTCGGAATGCGCATCGACTCGCCGCGAAGTTGCTCGATGTAGAAGCCGAAAAGGTCGGCGGCGGTGGACACATGATCTTGAAACCAGCGCACTACGGCAATGAAACACCGTGGCACCAAGACGAGGCGTACTGGAACCCCGAAATCCGTCCACATAGCCTGAGCGTCTGGCTCCCACTTGATAAGGCGACGGTTGAGAGTGGGTGTCTCCAGTTTATTCCGAAATCGCACAAAGGAGAGGTACGTTGGCATCGGCATATCGACGATGATCCGCTTGTACACGGGTTAATAACGGATGATGTTGACGTATCAGAAGCAGTCGCTTGTCCGATACCTGCGGGGGGCGCGACGTTTCATCACTGCCGGACGCTGCACTACTCCGCACCGAATAGCACAGCCGAAGTGCGTAGGGCGTATATCCTCGTCTTCGGTGGACCCCCGCAAAAACTGGATAAGCCAGCACATCGTCCGTGGCAAAAGGAAGAGCAGGAAGCACTCGCGAAACTGAAATCGTTAGCCGCACTGAACCGCAAGGAAAATTAAAAATATGAAGATTATCTGCACGGGAATCAGTTGTTCTGGACGCAAAGAGTTGATGGCGAATTTTAAAATCCTTTGCATGAAAAGGAAACTGAACATCGGCTTTTTCAATGTCGGCGACGTTATGCACCGCGCCGCCGCGGAAGCTCGCGTCCATTTCACAGATAAAGTTCTCGATTCGGATCCAGCGGTTCTGTCATTAGCACGGCGCACAGCGTTCTATGAAATCGCACGCCGCGCCGAAGACTATGAACACGCGATCATCGGGTTACACGCCTGCTTTCGATGGCGCGGAAGTCTCATTGAGGGATTTTCTTTCAAAGACATTGAAATCCTACTACCAGATCTCCTAATCAATGTCGTTGACAACATCACCGATATATCAGAACGGATGGAAAAAACGCCACAGTGGGCGGAGATGGGAAAAGCAGCACTCAATGTTTGGTTAGATGAGGAAGAGTTCCTAACGCGGCAACTCGCACATTTCACAGAGAAACCGCACTACACCGTCGCAAGACAACACGATCTTGAGAATTTCTATGAACTCCTCTTCTCCCCGAAACCGAAATTTTATCTCAGCTATCCAATTACGCTTTTAAGAGATACACCGAAAGAAATCGAGAAAATTCGCGAGATCGGCGAAAAACTGAGCCGTTCATTTATCGTCTTCGATCCGCTCACAATCAAGGACATGGAACTCGTTACCCTCACGAAAGATGAAGGTGATGACGCACCGCGTGTGAGTGAAATGGGCGAAGAAGTGATTGAACAGATTCAAACGCGTACAATCTCACGGGATTACCAGTTCGTCCACCAAAGTGATTTTGTCGTTGTCATCTATCCGACGGACAAATTATCGCCCGGCGTTCTCAGTGAAATGAATTACGCTTCCCGCCATAACAAGCCAGTGTATGCGGTTTACCCTGGCACGCGAAGTATCTTCTTCGAGAACCTGTGTGACCGAATCTTTGACACTTTTGAAGAATTAGCAGATTTTCTACAAGAAACGTATCAAACGGATGGAGACTAATTATCTCATCTGAGTGTGCTGCCAAAACCCTTAAAACGATGATAGAATAAATAGATGAAAATCGGTATCCTCTCCCGGGGACCTCAAAACCACTCTACACGCAGCCTCAGCGAAGCTGCCCGCGCTGCAGGACATACCGCAGAAGTTTTAGACCCCTTCGGTTTCTACCTCCATATCGGCGGCACCGGCAACCGCATCACTTATCACGGTAAACCGGTAACGGATATTGATGTCCTCTTGCCACGACTCAGTCGTACAACAGCACAGTACGGCGAAGAAGTGATCGCGCACTTTGAATGGATGGGAACGCCTGTCGTCAATCGTTCAAAAGCGATTGCGACAGCACGACACAAATTCCGTTCGCTACGTATCCTTGCCCAACACGGCTTACCTATCCCACCGAGCCTCACCGTCGGTTCCGCCGCGTTTTTAGAGAACGCCGTAGCCGAAATGGGAGAGTATCCGTTTATTTTAAAACCGTTTTACGGTACACACGGCAGAGGCGTTATGTTGTTAGACACACCGACATCGCTCACTTCAACCGTGGACGCCCTCTGTGATCTCCATCACGATTACGTGATCCAGGCTTTCGTTAAGGAAGCGGATGGAGTAGACATCCGTGTTCTCGTTGTCGGTGGTGAAGCGGTTGCTGCGATGAAAAGGAGTGCACCGCTTGGTGAATTCCGAGCCAATATTCACAAAGGCGCGTCGGGAGAAGCCGTCACGCTACCGGAAGAATATACCCGCCTCGCTATAAAAGCGACAGCAGCACTGGAATTGGAGATAGCAGGTGTTGATCTATTGGAGACAAACGAAGGACCCGTCGTGTTAGAAGTCAACCCGTCGCCAGGGTTTGAAGAACTACAATCGGTCGCCGGCATCAACATCGCTGCTGCAATTATTAAATTTGCGACAGAGTTTGCACAGAAAAATAAACGTCTGTAGCCTGAAACGAAGTGGAAGGGTTTTTGCTTGGGCGTTTCTTCAGATCTACGGAGAGGCACTCTAAATGACCAACCCGCTTGACCGAACCGCAAGGAAAATTAAAAATACGAACCGCAAGGAAAAATTAAAAATATTGATGTTTAATCACGAATTTCCGCCGATTGGTGGTGGCGGCGGTTGGGTCAGCCATTTTTTAGGCAAACACTTCGCAGCAGCCGGACACGAGGTACATCTGATTACTTCTCGGTTTCGCGATTGCCCGAAAGATGAGATGATAGAAGGTTTTCATATCCATCGTGTGCGTGCACTTCGGAAAAGTCCTGATGTGTGTGCTGTACACGAAATGCTGACTTATGCGGTAAGTTCGAGTCTCTACGGATTACAGTTTGCGAAAAAGTTTCAACCCGATATCGTCCAGGTCTTTTTTGGGATTCCTGCGGGGGGTGGCGCGTATCTGCTGCGGAGAACCCGCAACGTGCCATACATCGTATTTCTGGGAGGGCGCGACGTACCGAGCCGCAATCCAGATCCACCCTATTATCGGTGGCTATACCTGTTCCTAAAACCGATTATCCGAGCGATTTGGGGTAACGCATCAGCAGTCGTCGCTTGTAGCGAAGGCTTACGCGAACTCGCGCAAGAGACGGATTCGGAGATAAAAATGAAGGTGATTCCGGATGCTGTGGATTTGGAAACTTTTACACCGGTCCAGCGTGATGCCTCTCCTGAAAAAGTCCGAGTTCTTACAATCGGGAGACTCATCCCCCGCAAAGGGTTCCAATTTCTCATCCGCGCCCTGCCCCAAGTCCTTGAAAACGTCTCACATAACTTTGAAATCGAAATTGTCGGTGATGGACCGTATAAGATAGAACTCCTGAGATTAGCAGAAGACCTCGGCGTAGCCTCACACATCCACTTTTCAGGTTCGGTGCCGTATTCCGAATTGCTACAAAAATATCGGGATGCTGATCTGTTCATCTTACCCTCACTCGCGGAAGGGATGCCGCTTGTCGTTTTGGAGGCGATGGGGACAGGTTTGCCGATTGTTGCCAGTCGCGTTCAAGGTATTGATGAGCTGGTGGCAGAAAACATTAACGGTGCATTGTTTGATCCGGGAAATGTTGACGAACTTGCGAACTGCCTCGTCAAACTGATTAACGCGGGTGAACGTCGGGTTGAAATGGGCAAGGCGAGCACTGAACGCGTCAAACCCTACGATTGGAAACACATCGCTGATGCTTATTTAAACCTCTATACTGATATTTTAGAAAAAGAAAATTCGTAGCATGGTTTCCTGTTAGGCTGTGCCGCGTAGGTCTAACCCTTTTTATTAATCGTAGTCATACCAGCCAAAGGAGAACAAAAATGCGCCCAATCAAAATACTTGCTATCGGTGCAGGCGGATTACAACGCGCCTTAACCCACGAATTCGTTCATATCCTCAACGAACGGAACCTCTACAACGGCGGTATCTTCGTCGGGCAGCCTCGCGGTGCTGAAAAAGCCGATGCTTTTAACCAACAGAACGGGATATACCATGTTGTCACATTTGACCTAAATGGTATTCACGAGATCCAACAGGTTTCAAGTGTGGCCGGCGCGACGACACTTGCAACAGAAGCCGGGCGTGAGCAGTTTTATGCGCAAACTGAGAACCCGCTTGATCTTATCCTTATTGGTGTAACAGAAGCCGGGATCGCTAAAGGTGAGCTGGCGATGGATGTGTTGGATGAGACCCTCTACCGCTACTTTTGCCACCACGGTGCTGAGGTGACGCTCTGTGTTATCAATACCGATAACCTCCGAAATAACGGCGATGTCATCCGTGATATTCTCTGCAACGAGTATCCGAAGCGGGGGAATGGTTATGATACGTGGTTAGAAACAAATGTCGGTTTCCTCAACGAAATGGGTGACCGACTCGTGCCACAGGCCTATGCTGTCCCTGACGAAATTAAAGCGGCTGCACAAGCACAAATTGAGGCACCAGATGAATTGGTGACGTATGCTGAGGCGATGCCAGCAACACCGTTGATTCTTGAAGATTTAAACAATATGTTACGCGTGCCGTTTGGTGAACTTCAAGACTACGGCGTTATTGTGAGGCACGAGAGCATCGAACCCTATCACGATTGGAAGCTTCTCTTGGTGAATTCCGTACATGTACCCGGGATTACACACAAAGGGACGCTCTCTGGGATTGACTACGTGAACGAAGCAGCGTCACATCCAGTGTTCGCACCGCATTTGGAACGCTTGATGAACGGATACGCGGAGATCGTGGAAGCAGATATCCCGATTGCCGGTAAAAGTGCGCAGGCATACACGCTGGAATTCGTTGACCGCATCCGCCGTGTCAAAGACGACAACGCCCGGATTAACATCATTGAAACCGTGAAACTCCGCGAACGCGCCGCCGATATCGTCCGTTCACCGAACTACGATGCCAGCACGGAACTTTTCAAAGCCGACTTCGCGTATTCCTTCGCAACGGTGCTTCGGTTTTTAACGCCACACGCAATCTCGTCTCTTGATGACTATAGGGGTATCACCGATACTGCTGCAGAATATGAAATCCGAGACCCTGACCGGACGATACAAGATATTCTGAGAGGGTCGTTTGGCGCGAGTCAAATAGCCGTGGAAGGACGGATTACGTCTATTTTCTCAAATGCAGCCCTGTGGTCACCCGCTGGGGCAACATCACCGACGGGTTTGGACGGGAATCAGGACTTTTTAGAACGGGTTGTGCAGTATTATCATCGGTTGGTTAATGGGAAGACGTGCCTTGCGGTATTGGAGGGCATTAATTCCGAAAGCACATAGAATAAGTGTGTTCAGGTACGCCCCGATGAGCGGGAGCAGCTGCAAATTGCGTTTAGGGTCGGACGATCAGCTGTTGTTTCAGTGCTTCGATTTCTTCTCGGAGTTCTTGATTGATTTTTTCTTGGGAGCTGTCTTTAACGCTTCGCCAACCCATCATGATTGTCAAAACGACCAAAGGAATACCTATGGGTGCTATCAGAACCACAAGAATACCGATGAGCCATACGACAGGCGTTTTCAAACTGTCTATTTTGACGTTGGTATGCTCATTTATGCGTTTCTCGGCGTTGGCGATCTCTGTTTTGACTTCTTGTTTGACAATCAAGCGTATCTGATTGAGGTCCGCGTCGGTCAACTCGCCAAGAGCCGGTAAAGTTACCAGAGAAAAAAGTATCGAGAGTATGAGAATCGTTTTCATGGAGTATTCCAGTTCCAGTTTGATTTATCCGCCTGCTATGGTGGGAGGGTGGCAGAAAACGGAGAGAGGCTCCGTTTCATAGCAGTGCCACCCAAACTGGTTTAAATAGTATATCAGGAAGGTGAAAATTAGGCAAGTCTTTTTTGTACTAAAGGCTAATGACCCCTTTTTTCCGTTGAAGCACGGCATCGTAGAACCGCATCGTGCCAACGCAATCTTGGATACTCGATACCGGTTCCCGCCCCTCACGAATCGCATTGACAAACTCCGTGAGGCTGATGCCATCGCCGGTCAGCTCACCGTTGCGTTCATCGGAGAAATTAGAGGTAAAGGTGTTCCCAGATTCAGTGAAATGTTGGGCACCCCACAACCCGTCTAAAACGATGTATTCGTGTTGTCCGGTGATTTCGATGTAGTCATAGTTACGTCGCCACAACCGTTGACTCGTAAGTTGTAGACTGCCGACTGCACCGTTGGTGTATTCTACAGCGACAGCGAACGCACCTTGTCCGTCAACCTCGTTGTGAAAAACAGAGAGTTCTTTCACATCCGCGCCTGCGATGTGCCTCGCTAAATCAAAGTGATGGATCGCAAAATCGAGTAAGTAACTTTTGACCGTCGGGTATTTTCCGCTGCAGAACGAGCAGAAGAGTTGGGTGAGTGTACCGAAGGATTCGGTCTGCATGATCGCTTTCGCTTGACGTACGCCTTGACTGAAACGCCGCTGGAAGTTCACCATAAGTGTCTTACCGTGTTTTTCCGCGGTTTCTGCCAAAGTGATCGTCTCTTCAAGGGAGGGTGCCGGCGGTTTCGGTGTGAATACATGATACCCCGCCGCGAGGGTTTCGAGGACAAGCGGCTGCCTCGGATCAGGCCCCATGGAGATAATAACGGCTTCGAGGTCTTCTTTTTCAAACATTTCGTGCCGATCAGTGTAATATCGACCTGTGCCGAATTTGCCAGCGGCAGCCTTTGCGCGATCTTCGTCAGCATCACAAACGGCTTGCAATGCGACGGGCGCGAGATGAAGTGCGGGATAAATGGTGTGCCGTGCAAAACCACCGGCACCGAGAAATCCTATCCGAAGAGGTTCCATATCTGTTTCCTTTTTGGCTATTCTGCTGACAGCCATTAAAAAAATAAAAATTTATCTCCAATTTACCACGACCTCGATGCACTGTAAAGAGAATTTTGTCCGCGTTGGCATTTCAATTCAACCTAATTACTGAAATTATGTCAAAAGATAAAGTGCAGAATTTCGCATGCCCTATATAAACCCTAAGTGAACCTCATCGAATTACAAGAAAAATTAATAGGACTTACGCATGATGCTCTTTTGTACCATAAACTGTTAGTTTGTGCTGATAGAACGTTGTGTTTTCCAACCCCCCTAACCCCCCGCTTGCGGGGGGATACAGGGGGGGCTAACACAACCACCTACAGTCAAAAATTGCGTAAGTCTTGATTAAAAAACAAAAAACATAGCCTTGAACAACGTTCGAGGTGGAACTACGGAAATTAAACTTATCAATCAGAGCAACCTAACCGAACCGCAAGGTAAATTAAAAACCCAACGGCGAAACTTCCGATTTGCGCTGCTCCAAGGCACATTCATGCGTATTAACCTCGCATTTGCGGATTCATCGACCGTACTGCCGGCTTTTATCCATAAATTAAGCGGTTCTGATCTTCTGGTAGGGTTAACTGGGTCAATGATGACAGCAGGTTGGATGTGGCCGCAGCTGTTGATGTCAAACCTACTGGAACACCGTCCGCGTAAAATGCCGTTCTACGCGCTCGGTATGAGTATTCGTGTGCTGGCATGGCTCGCTATCTTTTTATGTACTATCACAATCGGTGAGCAAAATCCGATGCTGCTCGCAGGCTGTTTTCTCGGATTCTATTTCTTATCTTCCTCTGCGATGGGGGTCTCGACGCTCCCTTACATGGACATTGTCTCCAAGGCGATAGAACCGCAGCGCCGCGCCCGTTTCTTCAGCCTCCGCCAGTTATACGGCGGTTTTTTTGCTATCTGGGTCGGGTTCCTCGTGCGCGCCGTGCTCGGAGACGAATCCGAATTTACGGGCATGCTCGGCGGTATCACACAAGCCTTCAAATCGTTCACCATGTACTTTATCGGCACCATCTGTAATGTTGAGACGGATCTCGGTTTCCCCTACAACTACGCCTTTCTTTTCATCTGCTCAGTAACTGCGGCGTTCCTCTCATTCATCAGTTTTTTGGGTGTCCGTGAACCGATCCACCCTGTCCAACCGAATCGACAACCGATTTCCGAACATTTAAAACAGGGACCGCACTTCCTCCGTACAGACGCGAATTACCGCAGATTTATCCTCTTCCGAGTTTTTGGACATTTCTCTGGCATGGCGACCCCGTTCTACATCCCCTACGCGTTAAACGAACTCGGATTTTCAGATGCAACGATCGGCTTTTTTATCGTCAGCTCCGCGCTGAGCGGCGTGATTTCAAATACGATGTGGGGATATGTCGGTGAAAAGTATGGCGTGCGATGGGTGTTGATTATCACGGCAGGTATGATGGGCATCCCGCCACTGCTCGCTTTTTCTTCAGGTATATTACCGGTTTCATTACAGATGCCTGCATTTTTGATGATTTTCATCGTCGGCGGCATCTTGGGCAACGGTATGATGGTCGGCTTTATGGCATACATGTTGAATATCGCACCCCCTCGAAGCCGTCCGACTTACATCGGGTTTATGAACACGATACTCATGCCTGTGAGTTTCGCACCGGTGTTAGGTGGGATACTCGCGCCACGTATCGGTTATCAGTGGCTGTTCGCACTCTCAATCGGCATTTGCATCGTTGCCTTCCGTATGGCAACAGGTCTCCAAGAGATTATGCATGATAATGAAGTGGAAACGGAAACCGAAGCGTAGCCATTTATTGTCTTCTCCTTTTCCTTGATGTATTAACCACCTAACGCGCCTTTCCTAAAAGATACAGGACTTACGCATGCCGCTCTTTTGTACCACAATCTGTTAGATTGTGGTACAGGAACGCTGTGTTTTCAGAAAAATTCATCTCACAGAACAGTTTACATTCAAAAATGCGTAAGTCCTAAGATATTTAGAGAACTGAGACCTCAGTAGGATCATGCTGCTATTTTTCAACGGCATATTCGCTGTTTTTGTGGTATAATTTAAAAAAACAGAAACCCTGACAGACATTCCATCAAAGTGTTCAATTATGCAAGAGGAATCTGAGTGTATGAAACCCACTTCATTTCCCATTCTTTTCGTGCTGCTTATCTTTTCCACGCTATACCTACCCAGCAGCTTCGCCCAAGATTATACACAATGGGGTTTACCCGAAGGTGCCAAAGCCCGCATCGGTAAAGGCAGAATCAATGATATACAATATTCGCCGGATGGCACTCTATTAGCAGTCGCCAGTTCTGTCGGCGTTTGGCTCTACGATGCGGAGACGCTTCAAGAACTCGCATTGCTCAGGACAGGTGAGTTCGGTGTTGGTATTGAGAATATATCGTTCAGCCCGGATGGCACAACCCTCGTGAGTGGAAGTTTAGACAATGTTGTATTGTGGGATGTTGCCGCACGGGAACATAGGCAAACATTTGAAGATATGCGTATGCGTAGCCCTATCTCACTTAGTCTGGATGGAAAGACACTCGCAAGTGTAGATTACAAAGGCATTCATCTGTGGGATGCAAAAACGGGCAAGCAGAAAAAAACAATCGCTACAGGTCTTAATTACAGACGCGTTTTAGTGTTCAGTCCTGACGCGCAGATACTCGCAGGGGCGTATTCGGGTGGCCCAATCCCACTATGGGATACAGATACCGGAAAACTCAGAAAGACGCTCATAGGTCATGCGGAAAATGTTTATAGTCTGTCGTTCAGTCCGGATGGACAGACGCTCGCAAGTGGCAGTAGAGATAATACCGTTTGCTTGTGGGATGTAAAGACTGGAACACTTCAGAAAACGTTTAGACATACGGCGACTATCTATAGCGTCTCCTTCAGTCCAGATGGGCAAACCCTCGTAACTGGCAGTGAAGACAAAAATATCCGTCTATGGGATGCGAAAACTGGAGAACTAAGAAATATACTAAACCATACAGATCACGTCAATCACGTGTTGTTCAGCCCCGATGGAAAAACGCTTACGAGTGCCGATTCACATCATACGGTTCGGCTATGGGACGCAAAAACTGGAGAACAGCAAAAAACGATCATAGGGCATGGCATTTGGGTAGTTGGCACGTCATTTAGTCCTGATGGAAAAACACTTGCTACCATGAGTCGGGATGAAACCGTCCGCTTGTGGGACGCAAACACCGGACAGCATAAAGTGGACTTAACGGGGCAACACGTAGAGAATATCGGTTATTTTGAAAGCGTGTCATTTAGTCCGGACGGACGCACGCTTGCCGCCGCGAGTGGCAAAAAAACGGATCTCTCAAGTTTCTCAGACTACACAGCGCGAACCATCAAAAGTAAAAGTGGAGACACAGCTATCTACCTATGGAATACGGACACTGGAGAAGAAGAGAAAGTATTCACAGGACACACAGGGTTTGTTGAAAGTGTGTCGTTCAACCCAGATGGGAAGACACTTGCGAGTGGCGGTTCGGACAAGGTGATCCGTCTATGGGACCTTGCCTCTGGAAAACAGAAGCAGGTGTTCACAGGGCATACAGAAAGTGTTACCAGTCTCGCGTTCAGCCGCGATGGTGCAACACTTGCGAGTGGCGGTCTGAATGGGAACATCCACTTGTGGGTCGTAAACACTGGTGAACACAAGACCACACTCATAGGGCATGCAGCAGAGATTAGAAGTCTCTCGTTTGGTCCTGATGGAAAAATTCTCGTAAGCACAAGTCCGGACGGCACCCTTCGCCTGTGGGATACAAATACTGGCGAGCCAAAGAAGACACTGGCAGGATATAAAGGAACTTTTTGGAGTCTGTTGTTTACGCCCAAAGGCGGAATTCTCGCAACGCAAAGTGGGAGTTCAGGCGTAAGTATCAGTTTATGGCGAAAGATTCGTCTATGGGATGTCATCAAAGAACGGAAGAAGAAAACCCTTAGGGGACATATGTGGGGTATCACCAGCACTTCATTCAGTCCGGATAGACAAACACTGGCGAGCGGGGGCGAAGACGGGACGGTGCTGCTGTGGGATTTGACTGCCATACGCAACACGGCAGACGGTACAAAGTGATACGAATAGTGCTCGTGTAAAAGGAGAATTTTCTGGTGGAAAAGAGTCTGTTTATCGGTCTTGTGGCGGGTATTGCTTCGGTTTTTCTGGTGCGTGTCATTCCAAAGCGTCTGCAAAACATACTATTTTTTGCCGTCGGTTTGGTGATCGGTATTGCTTTCATTTTTTTTATAGCAACTATCCTTTCAAGGCATGTTAATACAAGTGGAATTAATGATATACAGTATTCCCCAGACGGGACCCGTTTAGCGGTCGCTGGTTCTATCGGCACTTTGCTCTATGATATGAACAGTGATAAAGAACCCGCACTGCTTACAACGGATAGAATGGGGGCCTATGATGTGTCGTTCAGTCCAGATGGACAGATGCTCGCGGGCAGCTGTGAAGACGAACTTATCCGCCTCTGGGACGTTAATACCGGCGAACATAAGAAAACTTTCATAACCGACCATGGACGAAATCTGCGTGTCCTATTCAGTCGTGATGGCGATACACTCGCAAGTTGGGGGAGGTATGAGATCAGTCTATGGGATATTGCCACAAGCACGCACGAGAAAACATCCAGAAAATATAAATATAAAGATTTTGTCAATGTGTGGATTGACGCTGGCGGCGGTACGCTTGTAAGTATAGATGGTGATACGATCCGTCTGTTGGATGTTCTCACAGTAGAGGGAAAGGCAATCCTCAAAGGGCATAAAAAAGAGGTTGAGAGTGTAGCATTCAGTCCCGATGGCCGCACGCTTGCAAGTGGAGGTGGAGATAAAACCGTCCGTCTCTGGGATGTCGCAACAGGAGAACATAAACAGACCCTCAAAGGACATCGAAAAAGTATTGATAGCATAGCCTTCAGTACAGATGGTCAGCTGCTTGTGAGTGCAAGTAGAGACAAGACGGTTCGCGTGTGGGATGCTCTCACGGGGACACATAAGAAAACGCTCAAAGGACATACCGCCCCTGTCAACGGTGCCGCGTTCAGTCCTGATGGACGGGCAATCGTCAGTTGGAGTAACGATCAAACCATCCGTTTATGGGATGTTCATACTGGCGAGGTGAGAAAAATACTCAAAGTTCCAATTGCCGAAGGAGAATAATTTACAACTCACTTAAAAAATAAAAGGAGGCAAGGACAATGAAAATCGTAGCGGTGAATTTAATGCTTGTGTGTTTCAGCTTAATGGTGTTTGCCAATATCGGCACTGCCGAATTTGATCTGAAAACCGTTGTCGGGATATGGCTCTTTGATGAGGGTAAGGGGAATACCGCCGCGGATGCCTCTGGAAATGGCAACGATGGCGAAATTGTAAACAGTCCGAAATGGGTAAAAAATGGTAAATTCGGATCCGCACTCGAATTTGATGGAAACGAGAGTAAAGGGCATGTCGTTGTCGGAAATTTGGGGCTGTCTGACGCGGTTACAATGGTCTTGTGGGCGAAACCGACGGATGCTGCCAATGATGATCGGTTAATATCAAATCTCAGTGGACCAACGAATCCGGCTTTCGCTATTCGATTCCAAGGTGAAGCAGTCGATATTTGGGGCAGAGCGTGGAAACCCGTCATCCCAAAATTTGATGACAATAAATGGGGACACTACGCTTTTGTGTTGGATGGCGAGGGTAACGCGACGGGCTATTACAACGGCAAAGAAGAAGACACAGTTGTCGATACCTATATTTTTACGGATATCGGTATCGGGGCAACTTTTTTGCATCAGTGGGGACAATATTATTCCGGTGTCTTTGACGAGATCGCGTTTTTCAGTACCGCATTAACTGAAGATGATATTAATACCCTCATGACAAGAGGACTCAAATCCGCATTGGCAGTCTATCCGGCAGCTAAATTAGCAACGACATGGGGAAATCTAAAAACCAATCTATAAGGACTTACGCCTGCTGCGCTTTCGTACCACAAACGGTTAGTTTGTGCTGCCAAAACACTGTGTTTTCCAACCCCCTAACCCCCCGCTTGCGGGGGGATACAGGGGGCTAACAGAACCACCTACACTCAAAAGTGCGTAAGTCCTATCTATGAGGATTAATCTAAGTGCGAAGCAAATTTCATCAGCATTTCCGGTTACAGATAGCATCTGATGTCCTTAAGGCACTCGTCGTCGTCATCGCAATAGTAGGAGTCGGTCTTTCAGTTTCTCATGCAGAGAGCCGTGTTACCGGTCACTGGGAAGGACAGATCGAAATTCCGGGTCAACCCATTGCCGTAAAAATCGATCTCGCCAGCAATAATAATGAGTGGACAGGAACTATTGACATTCCGACCCAAGGGGCAAACGATTTACCACTGTCTGCTATCCACGTCGTTGAAGAAGATGGTAGTGTGCATGTCAAATTTTCGATTCTTGACATTCCGGGAAATCCGACCTTTGATGGCAAACTACAAGACGGTGCCATCAGGGGCACCTTCAGCCAAGGGGGTGCCACATTCGGATTCCAACTCTCCCGTGAGCGTGTCAAAGTACCCGCACGACCGCAAGAACCGAAACCACCATTCCCCTATAAAATCGAAGAGGTCGCATTTCAGAACGGCACTGTCAACCTCGCTGGCACTTTGACGTTACCATTTGGTGACGGTCCCTTTCCTGCAGTGCTGCTCATCTCCGGCAGCGGTCTCCAAGATCGAGACGAAACGTTGGTCGGACACAAACCCTTTTGGGTACTCGCCGACGATCTCAGTCGCGCCGGTATCGCCGTCCTTCGTGTCGATGATCCCGGTATCGGCAAATCAACGCCGCATCCCAAACCGCCAACCACAGCGGACTTCGCAACCGATGTAGAAGCAGGCGTGGCGTTCCTCAAGCAGGATGCTCGAATCGGTTCCGTCGGGTTAATCGGTCACAGCGAAGGCGGTCTCATCGCAGCCATCGTCGCGAGTCGCAGCAGTGATGTCGGTTTCATCGTACTGATGGCTGGTCCCGGTGTCCCGGGTGCCGAGTTACTCCGTAAACAGAACGAACGCATTTTCGACGCAGCGGGAATCGCAGGTGAACGTAAGCAGCGTTTACTCACGCTCCTTGACCGGTTGTTTACGATCTTGACTGCAGAGGATATGGGAGAAGACGAACGGCGACAAAAAGTTGAGGCAATTGTCCGAAGCCAGCTCGAAATTAACGGTGTGCCACCTGCGAAGCAGGACGAGGGACAAGTACAGGCACTTGCGGAACAGTCACTTACGCCGTGGATGCGCTACTTCTTGACTTTCGATCCGCGTCCTGCGTTTGAGAAAATCCGTATCCCTGTTCTCGCACTCAACGGTGATTTGGACGTACAAGTTGATACCGATCAAAACCTCACCGCCATCTCCGCAGCACTTGAGAAGGGTGGGAATCAGGATGTTACTGTGC
Source organism: Candidatus Poribacteria bacterium (assembly GCA_022821065.1). Classification (GTDB taxonomy): domain Bacteria; phylum Poribacteria; class WGA-4E; order WGA-4E; family WGA-3G; genus WGA-3G. Next base: position 15,638 of record JAJEEK010000057.1, on the reverse strand, counting down.
ATCGTCTGCCAAAACACAACCACCTGTTTCAACGTGCGCTTACAGGTTTGATGAACGAATACGGTGCCATTGAGGAGACGATCTCACCAGAGGTGCTGGACTTAATCCGAGACTGGGTCTTGTCTGTAGCGCAATAAACCCCTTTCAGATTTTTTAGAGAAAATTGATGCGGTTTGCAACTAAAGTTGTGTGTGTCTAACGCGAACACATCGTGAATTGGGACCGATTTTTGCTTGATAGCGGGTTCAAGTAAAATTATGCACCTTTTTCACCTATAAATTGCGTCATTAATAATTAGAAATGCTGTTAGTAAGAAACTGTGAGAAATTTGATTATGGTGGCTTATGGCAATAAGTTTACATTCTATATCATCTGACCATTCATTTTGCTCCAATAACATGAAGGGAAAATTATATGAAAACAACGCAAAATACCGATACAATGCATGCCGACGACGTTGCTGCGATTGACGAACTCCAGAACGTCTATGACCAATTAAAACAAACACTTGCCAAGATCATCGTCGGTCAGGAGCAGGTTATCGAACATTTGGCGATCTGCTTGTTTTCGCAAGGGCACGCGCTGTTGATGGGTGTCCCCGGCTTAGCGAAAACGTTGTTAGTGAGACGTTTCGCCGAGACGATGGCATTGCAATTCAGCCGAATCCAATTCACCCCCGATCTGATGCCGATGGACATCACGGGAACCGACATCCTTCAAGAAATCCCCGGCGGTAGACGCGAATTCGAGTTCGTAAAAGGGCCACTGTTCGCAAATCTTATTCTGGCGGACGAGATTAACCGGGCACCCTCAAAAACACAAGCTGCTATGCTCGAAGCGATGCAGGAATACAAGATTACCGTCATCGGTAGAACGTACTCGCTGGATCCGCCGTTCTTCGTACTCGCGACCCAGAACCCGATTGAACAGGAAGGCACGTATCCGCTACCAGAGGCGCAACTTGACCGGTTCATGTTCAGGATTGAGGTAGACTATCCGGCACGATCCGAGGAGATAGAGATCGCTCGTACCACAACCGGTGTTGCACTGCCAACGCTGGAATCCGTGCTAACGGGTGAAGAGGTACTCGCCTTTCAAGACCTTGTCCGTCGGGTGCCTGTCGCGGAACATATCTATGAATTCGCTGTCGATTTGGTGCGTAGCACGCGCCCGAAAGGCGATGCAACACCTGACTGGCTAAAACCGCTTGTCGCTTGGGGTGCCGGTCCTCGCGCAGTTCAATACCTAATCTTAGGGGCGAAAGCACGCGCAGCACTCAGTGGCAGTTACATGGCTCGGCTTGAAGATGTCGTCGCAGTCGCAAATCCGGTGCTGGCACATCGTGTTATTACGTCATTCGCAGCGGAATCTGAGAACATTACCAGCCAAGATATCGTCAACCGTCTCGTCGAAGAGTTGTCAGAGCAATAAAACCTTGTGATGGCTATCGGCTATCGGCAAAGAGAATGTTTGTTAAACCACAGTTCTCTGGCTGACGGCTAATGTGCTGAAGGCTGAAGGCTGAAGGCTACTAAAAGCGAGAACTGTTATTAAACAAACCACTTGATTTAACGCCTTGCGGAAGATAAAAAATGGCACTACAACTCAGACGAGATTACCTTAACCAACAGGTCCTTGAACGGCTTTCCACGCTCCAACTCCACGCTCGGTTACCTATGATCGGGAATGTATCCGGTAAACACCGGAGTCCGATTCGCGGTTCCAGCCTTGAGTTTGCCGAATATCGCAAATACGTCCCAGGCGACGACACACGGCGACTCGACTGGCGTGCTTATGCCCGTAATGATCGCTACTACATTAAAGAGTTTGAAGCCGATACCAACCTGCGGATGTGCTTGGTCGTTGATACCAGTGGTTCAATGGGTTACGCACACACGCCGTCTGCCACAACGGATGGCGACCCGGATATGAGTAAACTCGACTATGCCCGCCGAATCGCAGGCACCTTGGCATATATAGCCGCCTTACAAGGCGATGCCGTTGGACTCTATTGTGCAGGCACAACATTCCATAAAGAAATCCCACCGAAGCGGAGCGCGACGCATCTCGGCACAGTCCTTGATGAATTAGGCGCGATGGAGGCATCAGGTGAGACCGGATTGGCTGACGTTCTCCATGAAACCGCCGAACGGGTCCCGCAGAGAGCACTCATCGTTGTTATTTCAGACCTGTTCATTGAACCCGGAACCGTGCGGAATTGTTTTGAGCATCTCCGGTTCCGTAAGCACGATGTCGCTGTATTTCATCTCATGGAGCAGAGCGAACTCGATTTTGAGTTCGATCGTCCCATACGGTTTGTTGACATGGAAGGCGGCGAACCGATACTCGCAGACCCAACTGTCATCGGCGCGCAATACCGACGCGCAATGGAGATGTACCTCGAAAGTATGGACGAGGTCATTCGCGACACCGAAGTTGACTACCATCGGATCCGTATCCACGAGAACTACGGAGACGTATTGGCACGATTTTTGTTGGGACGGACACCAAAGAAGCACAAGTGAAAACTGCTCTTACACCCTTCTTTCCAGTCTTTTATCGATTCTGTTAGCCTGAAACGAAGTGGAAGGCGGATAAGGGAGAGAACGCTTCTTCGTAAAACCCGCCTGAACGAACCGCAAGGAAAGTTAAAAACATGAGTTTTCTGCAACCGTTAGTATTAATCGCACTTCCACTGATGGCGTTGCCAGTCCTCATCCACTTAATTAATCAGCAACGGCACCGCACCATCCCTTGGGCAGCGATGATGTTCCTGATGCGCGCGAAACGTATGAGTCGAGGGATGGCACGCCTGCGACACCTCCTTATCTTGCTGATGCGTGTGCTGGCTGTCGGAGCACTCATCTTTGCTGTGAGTCGTCCGCTCTCCGGTGGGTGGTTAGGAAGCGTCGGGTTAAGTAAACCCGATGCCACCCTAATCCTTCTCGACCGTTCCGCCAGTATGGAGATGAAAGACCTGCAGGCTGGCGAATCCAAGAGAACCACAGCACTGAAACGACTCGCGGAATTGCTGGAGCAAGGCGATTACGGGACACACCTGATCCTTATTGATAGTGCCACCGGTCAGATGCAGGAGGTGGATTCACCGAAAGCACTATTGAACCTACCTGTGACCGAGGCAAGTGCCACCAGCGCAAATATTCCAGCGATGCTTGAAACGGCGTTAGCGTACCTTAAGGCAAACGAGTCGGGACGCACCGAAATCTGGATCTGTTCGGACTTGAAAGAGAACGATTGGGACGTTCACAGCGGGCGATGGAACGCCATACGCGAGGCGTTTGCTGAACTACAGGGCGTGCATCATTTCTTACTCGCTTATGCAGACCCGCCTTCAAGTAATTTATCGGTCAGACTGGAAAACGTGCAACGGTGGCAGCGCGGCAGCACCGCAGAACTCATTCTTGATGTGATAGTCCGCAGAACCGATGGCAGCAGTGGTGCACAGCAGATACCGATTGCGTTTGAAGTCAATAATGTTCGTTCCGTGGTTGAAGTGGAGCTTGACACGCTTGGTGCCTCTTTGCAAGGACACCGTATCCCTATTGATGGCAAGCTCAGTTCGGGGTGGGGCTTGGTGAGTTTACCCGGCGATGCGAACCCACTGGACAATCGGTTTTTCTTCGTCTTTGCAGAACCCCCCGTACGGAAGGCGGTCATCGTTAGTGACGACGCAAAGGTTGGTGAGGCGTTCCGTCGGGCACTCGCAGTTCCGATCGACAACCGATTAAAACACCGGGTTGATGTGATCCCCGTGAACCGTGTCGCAGAGATTGACTGGGAGCGTACCGCACTGTTGGTGTGGCAAGCGGCGTTGCCGCGTGGGTTGGTCGCCGAACAGATTACGCATTTCGTCAACAGTGGACGTGTCGCGATGTTCTTTCCACCGGGACCCGGAGGTGCTGGCGAACAGCTGTTTGATTCACAGTGGGGGGATTGGCATGCGTCTAATAGTGATCAGGTCTCTAAACTCTCATGGTGGCGTGGCGATGCGGATCTGTTGGCACATGTAGAGAGCGGCGAGGCCTTGCCTTTGAACGATTTACGCACCTATCGGTATCGCACACTTGAAGGCACCGGAACACCGTTGGCAAGGTTTGACGATGACGCACCGCTATTGACCCGTGTAGCGACGGATCACGGCGCAGTCTATTTCTGTAGCACACTACCGACAGCGCAGTTTTCTTCTCTCGAACGGGACGGTGTCGCGTTTTATGTTATGCTACAGCGAGCGTTGACTGAAGGGGGCCTGGCGTTGGCTATGGCATCTCAACGCGATGCCGAACTCGGTGTACTCGCAGATCGAGAACAGTGGACATCGGTCGCCCCTGAAGAAGAAACCGCATCCCTCTCAACGCATGGATTGCATGCTGGCATTTATCAAGACGACACGCATTGGGTCGCCGTGAACCGCAGTCAGGCTGAGGATACTGCCAAAACAGCGTCCCTTGAGGCAGTGGATGTGCTGTTTGACGGACTGTCGTATCGGCGAATTGATGTTGATGTTGGGGATACGTCTGCCTTAGCGAGCGAACTCTGGCGTATCTTCCTCATCGCAATGGCGTTAGCACTCATTGTGGAGGCAGTGCTAAGTTTGCCGAGCCGAAAAACCGAAAGCAGCCCTTTAATGGACCTCGCAACCGCAGATGGCAGAACGGAGTAGTAGTCGGCAAGAACGGTGATAGCCAAAAAAGAGGGCACAAGAATGCAAGAACAACAAGGAAGTTTAGAATTTCTTTCAAGCGGTTCCATCACGGTTTTGGGACTGTTGGTGATCGCTGTGACGGGTGCCTTGTGCTGGTTGGCGTGGCACCGCAGCGGCTATCGCAAACAGACCGGATGGCTTGAGGTACTGCGTTTCGTGTTGGTCTGCTTGGTTGTTGCCACGCTGAATCAACCGGAATGGCTGAAGACGCAACCGCCGGATCGACGCTCAACACTCGCTGTGCTCTGGGACCAATCTAAAAGTATGGAGACACGGGATGTTCTTGACGCTGGAACGGGACCCGGTGAACCCCCTGTTCAATCGAAGAGCCGCACTGAAGCGATTCAACCGTTGATGTCCGAGGCAATCTGGAAAGGCACATCCACGCCTGTTACGGAAAACGCGCAGGATACAGACGAGCTCACTGTCGTGTTTGAACCGTTCTCTTCGGCGTTAGACCCGCCAGAAGAAGCGACAGACCTGAATGCCGGACTCTCACACGTTCTGGACAACCATACCAACCTTCGGGGTGTGGTGCTTCTGTCAGATGGCGATTGGAACGTCGGCAACTCGCCAGTCGAAGCAGCTACACGGTTTCGGATGAAAGGGATCCCCGTGTTCGCCGTCGGTGTCGGCAGTCGGATCCCGCTCCCAGACCTAGAGTTGGTCCGGATGGATGCACCGACCTTTGCGGTGGTCAATAAACAGGTTCGTATTCCCTTTGTTGTCCGTAGCACCTTGGGGCAAGATCGAGATGTTCGCGTCACACTGAATATAAATAAAAAGTCGGGATCCACGCCTACGACTGCCGATAAACAAATTAGCAAAGTTGTCCGTGTTCCCGCGATGCGCCAAGCGCAAGATAATATCGTCTGTACGTTGCCAGCGACAGGGGAATACACGTTGAGCCTCCATATTGCCAAAGATGCTGAGGAGTTGATACCCGAAAATAATGAGATTTCCGCACCCATATCCATACGTGAAGAACAATTAAAAGTGCTTGTCATCGAATCTTATCCACGATGGGAATACCGGTATCTAAGGAACGCTTTGGAGCGGGATCCGGGCGTTGAAGTGACATGCCTCCTCTTTCACCCCGAATTGCCGAAAGTCGGTGGCGGTCGCAGCTACATCAAACGTTTTCCTGACGCACGCGAGTTGCGCCGTTACGATGTCGTGTTCCTTGGAGATGTCGGTATCAAAGAGGGACAACTAACTGTTGAACAGACACAGGAATTAAGGAAGTTGGTCAGTGCACAGGCTTCCGGACTCGTCTTTATGCCAGGGCGTAAAGGTTCACACGATTCACTGATCTCAGGACCGCTCGGTGACCTCTATCCTGTGGTCTTGGATCCAGCGACACCTGAGGGTGTCGGGTCGAGTGATCAAGGATATTTCGCACTCACCGCCTCGGGGCAGCGGAGTCTACTAACCCGCCTCGGGGATACCGATGAGAATAACAGCGAAGTGTGGCGCAAACTGCCCGGATTTTTCTGGTACGCCGGTGTCGAGCGCACCAAGGTCGGCACCGAGACACTCGCAGTTCACGACCAAGTCGCGACCGCCTCAGGACGTGTACCGTTAATCGTAACCAAAACGTACGGCACCGGCAAAGTCCTATTTATGGGGACAGACAGTGCTTGGCGTTGGCGACAAGGCGTTGAGGACAAATACCACTACCGCTTCTGGAGTCAGGTCGCACGCTGGATGGCGTACCGACGGCAGATGGCGCAGAGCGAATCTATACGGCTCTTCTATTCACCGGACAGACCGAATGTCGATGATGTCTTGACGTTGAATGCCAACGCTATTGACAATGTGGGGGGACCCTTGGATAGCGGCACGGTGGTGGTACAAGCGATTTCGCCATCCGGTAAGACACAGACAATCCGATTACAACCCGGCACGGAGGACTTAACCGGGTTGTTCGTCGGTTCGTTTGTGCCGAAGGAACCGGGGAACTATCGTCTCGTTGCGAGCAGTAGCGAGACGGGGGCTTCTATACAAACGGATCTCTCTGTGCAAGGCTTAAACCGGGAACAGCAGGGACGATTGGCGCGTTTTGATGTATTAGAGGAGATCGCCAAGATTACCGGCGGCAAACTCGTATCGGTCTCTGAAGTACCGAATCTATTGGAATATCTCGCAGCGTTGCCGGAACCCGAACCGACTGTCCATCGCACACGAATCTGGGCGCACCCGATTTGGGCGGGTCTCTTAATCTTTTTGCTCGGCGTATTCTGGGTCGCAAGGAAAATGAACGGCGCAGTGTAGATCAACATAAACGTAAATGTCAGGACTTACGCATGACGCTCTTTTGTACCACAAACTTCATAGTTTGTGCTACCAGAACGGTGTGTTTTCAGACAAATTTCATCTAACAGAACCACTTACAGTCAAAATTGCGTAAATCCTGAATGTAAATAGACAACTGTCGTCAAACATGGTATCATATCTTTTGGAGCGAGAAATATAAGAGCGAAACCGATAATCCATTAGGACTTACGCAGGTTGCTCTTTTGTAGCATAGGCTGTTAGCCTGTGTACTGAGAACGTCTCTATTTTTTTTAGTTTACTCGCTAATGGAGCGTCATATCATCAAAATTGCGTAAGTCCTGTCCATATTAGAAGCCGAGAAAGCACAGGGGAGGTATCATGAGCGATAACTATAAAGTAGCAGTCGTCGGTTGCGGCGGGATTTCTCACATGCACACCGGATGGTATGTGAGAGAACCGAAAGCAACCCTGACAGCCATTGCCGATATTGACCAAGAACGTGTCCAAGCCTACGGCGAACAGTACGGGATCGAAAAACAGTATACCGATTACATTGAGATGCTCGAAACAGAGGATATTGATATTGTTTCGGTATGCACGCGCCCGAAGATGCACGCACCCCTCGTGATTGAAGTCGCGAAACTCGGTGTGAAAGGTGTCCTTTCTGAGAAACCGATGGCGGAAAACCTCGGACAGGCACGCGAGATGCTTCAGACGTGCGAAGAACACAATGTGAAGTTAGCGATTGACCATCAGGTACGGTTTTCTGCACCCTATGTCGCCGCGAAACAGATGATTGCTGACGGTCAGATCGGTGAACTCTTCCGAATCCACGGGGTCTGTGGCGGCGGCGACCTGAAGGACAACGCGACACATACCATTGACCTGATGCGCTATATCTACGGCGACCGTCCTGTTACTTGGGTGATAGGTCAGATTGAACGGATTGATGCGCCGATGAAATACGATCTGCACTCCGAGAATTTCGCGCTCGGTTACTTCAAATTTGAGAGTAATGTCCGGGGCATCATTGAATCCGGTAGCGATACTGCACCCGGCTATCACCATATCTACTGCTACGGGACAGACGGCGAAATTGAACTCGCTGCCCCAGGTGGCCCCTCGCTCCGGATCCGCAACGAGCAATCCGGCGGCGCGTGGGGGACACCGGAATTGCCAGCGGAGAGCAACCCTGTCCGAGACCTGATCGCAGCGATTGAGGAGGACCGGGAACACCGATCAAGCGGTTATCAAGGCTACGCCTCCTTGGAACTCCTTATGGCGATCTATGAATCGTCCCGAAAACGGCAGCGGATTCACCTACCCATGGAAGAGATGGAATCGCCATTGACTTTGATGGTTGATGACGGTTGGGTATAGAAGGAGATTTTTCATGAACCGAACACAGACAAAACCACGCACACAAAAGGACAGTAGCGGTCGGGGCACCCAACCCTTGCTACCGCCGCGTATGAAGGCGGCACTTGAAAACTATCAGAAAACGGTATGGATCATCAAACTTGCTGAAGGCGCGCTGGCGGCGATCTTCGGGCTTATGATCTCCTATCTCGTCGTGTTCGGGTTAGACCGTATCTTTGATACGCCTCCGCTTTTGCGGGTACTCATCCTGATAACTGGAGCGGTCGGCATGGTCCTCTTTTTCCCGCTGAAGTACTACAATTGGGTATGGAAACACCAGCAATTGGAGGGCATCGCTCGGTTGTTACAGCATAAGTTCCCACGTTTTGGGGACCACGTACTCGGTATCGTGGAGCTGGCATCTAATCGTTCCGATAGATCGGCGAGTCCCGCTTTGATTGAGGCGGCGATGCGGCAGGTCGATGCAGAGGTCGCAAAACATAACCTCGCAGCGGCTGTCCCGAATCCGAGACACCGTCAATGGATTTATGCTGTGATTTTGCCGCTGATATTGGTTATCATTGGGGGCGTTGTGATTCCGGCAACGAGTCGAAATGCGCTCGCACGATGGCTAACACCGTGGCGCGACGTAGAACGGTATACCTTCGCACAATTGGAAGGTGAGGCGGACCCCCGCGTTGTGGCGTATGCGGAACCCTTTGATGTTCAGGCGCGCCTAAAAGAAGGGTCGCCGTGGAAACCTGCGTCAGCAGAGGCGAAATACGCCGATCAGGAACCGGTGGTCGCGACGTTAGACGATGACACCTACCGTTTTGAGTTGCCGCCGCAGACGAAGGAAGGGAGCGTCGCGCTTCGGGTCGGGGATGCACGGCGTTCTATACCGGTCGTGCCGAAATTGCGTCCCGCACTTACGGACCTTATTGCCAAAGTCGAATTGCCTGCCTACTTGCAACGTCAAGAACCGATGACAGTCGATGTGCGGGGTGGAATCGTGAGTTTGGTGAAAGGGAGTGCTGCGACGCTCGAAGCCACGATTACACGCGAACTCGCAGAAGCGACGTTGAACGATCTACCACAACGCGTCGAGGGGACGCGCGTGACGACTGAACCGATCGTCGTAGGCGTCGGGTTACCCAACCCTTACGAAGCACGCCTGACATGGCGAGATACATTCGGACTGTCCGCACGTGAACCGCAAGTACTACGATTTGAGGCGGTTAACGATGCAGCACCGACGATCGCACTAAACAAATTGAAGAATAATCAGGTCGTTATTACCGATGCGGTACTCGCCTTCGAGATTCAGGCATCGGACGATTTTGGTGTGAAAAAGATCGGCTTGGCGTGGGAGGGAATCCCGAACCCAGTTCACAATCCGGAACCCACCAGCGGCGAGAAGACGGTCTCAGCAGGCACACCGACTGCGGACAGTTTGGCAGTCGCGGCGACATTTGCACCGAAACGTGAAAATGTCCGACCGCAGAGCCTCCGATTGCGCGCTTATGCGGAGGATTACCTACCCAACCGTGAACGCGTCTATTCAGCACCGCTTGTGCTTCATGTGCTGACACCGGCGGAACACTTCAAGTGGTTGGTTGGGCAGCTGCAGCTTTGGACAGAGGCTGCAATGGATGTCCACGACAAAGAACTACAATTGCACCAAACCAACCGCGAACTGCGCGATCTTTCACCGGAGGCACTCGACGATCCGGCACAGCGTAAGAGAATCCAAGAGCAGGCTGCCGCAGAACGCGCAAACGCTGCACGGCTTGACGGTTTGATTGAGAGCGGCGTGGAACTCGTTAAAGAGGCGACAAAGAACGAGGAGTTTGATGCAGAAAATCTTGAGGCGTGGGCGGAAATCCTTGAACAGTTGGAGGAAATCGCTGGACAGCGGATGCCGTCTGTCGCTGAACTGCTTTCTCGTGCCTCTGAAGCACCCGGATTGCCCGCTGAACAGGAAGCCTCCGCAAGTGAACCCACCGAGAATACGAACCCGCAGGAGAATCAATCAACACCCGGATCCCGATCGCCTACCGCGGGCGAACCGAGCGACTCGGAGCAAGTAGAAAAGTACGGACCTGACAATAGAGTGCCACCTGAAGGTTTAGACGAGATGCCGGAAGATCCAAACACCCCCGGCAAAGGGGTCGGTATCAATCGGAGCAAACGACCAGACGGTAAACCGGGATATATGCCTGCTAATCCAACGCCTACCGTTTCTGATATTGAATCCGGGTTCAATAAGGGTGAGGCGGCGGAAGGGCAGGCACCGCAGGTCGTCGGTGGTCTCGGCATCCCAACGACGAAACTCATGGGGAGCGGTAGAGACGAGGCAGGTGAAGAAGACGAAGGCGCGACGGAAACCCCTAACGCAGCAGACCTCGTTTTAGAGGCGGTCGAAGAGCAACAGGAATTGCTTGATGCCTTTGCGAAATTGGCGGAAGAGATGGGACGGCTACTTGTCAGTTTTGAAAACAGCACCTTCGTGAAACGCCTAAAGTCCGCATCGCGAAGGCAGATTGACATCGCAGTAGACCTGAACTATCTCAACAGTTTTGGGCTTGAACGCAGTGTAGATAATCGATCTGATCGGGAGCGTTTAGCGGAACGAGAGACCAACGAATCTGAAACCGTTTCTACGATTGTCCAAGACATGGCGGCTTATACGGATCGACGACCCTCACCGAATTACTTACGGGTGCTTGCGGAGATGCAGGACGCGCTCGTATCGAACCAGATGGAAGAGATCGCAAAAGCGATTAACAAAAATTTTGTGGGGCAGTCCACGATTGAAGCGGAATTCTGGGCGGATACGCTGGACCGGTGGGCAGAGCAATTGGTGGATCCACGCCCTGAAGGTCGACCACCAGAAGCTGGATTGATGGAGTTACCGAACCTACCGCCGGAGATTGTCCTTGAAATCATGCGTATCATTGATCGCGAAACCCAACTCCGTGAGGAGACGCGCGAAGTTGAGCAGGCGAAGGAAGCACTGACCGCCGACGAATACAGCGAACGCAGCCTCGCGTTATATGATACACAGGTTACGCTTACCGAGGATACCCAAGAAGTCGCGGCACAGATTAGCCTCTTACCGAACGCTCAGGCACCTTTAATCCAACAACAATTCGCAAAAGTTACGCAGGCTGCAGCTGTTATGGCTGAAGTAGAGGACATCCTCGCGGAACCGAATACCGGTCCCGAAGCGATTGCCGCCATAACAGAGGTGATCGAAATCCTGCTCCAAACATGTCGGCTTCCGAATACACCTATGGTAACGACAGCACCACCACCGACGGCTTCCGCATTGATGCTACTCGGACTCGGGGACGATAGTGGCAGTGCCTTTATCGAGAACCGGGTACCCAGACAGGCAACAGGTAAAGCGGGGCGCGTCTTACCAGAGGAATTTCGTCAAGGCTTGGACGCTTATTTTAACACTTTAGAAGGAAGATAGACATCCTAACCACATAAAGATGGTTGTCGGCTTTTGGAAGAATGGCTTTCGGCGGATCAGTTTCCAGTTTCCAGTTTCCAGAAAAGAAAACTTCGGTTTAACCGAATCACTCTTTAACTGGCCACTGGTTACTGGTTACTGGGTACTGGTTCGCTGACGGCTAATTCTCGGTATTGCCAATAGCGAGCAGTCGCAACGAAGGCACGACGGACAACAGAGAACGATTCACCGACCGCGAGAAAACTGATTGAACCGAGACCGAAAATGTCGTGCCTTCCAGAGACCTTCTTCAGTCGCGTAGCGACGGTATCTATGTAGAAAAACGCAACCTCACAGACCTAGCCCTCTTCAGTCGCGTAGCGACGGCATCTCTGTAGAAATGGGAATGAAAGAAAGATAAAGAGATACATGGGAGATTACAAATTCTGATGAATAAACACACACTTCTTATCGGGTTTTCCAGCTTTCTGATGTTGGTCGGCACATTTTCCAATACATCAACCTACGCGCAGGACCCTACGCTCCGCTACGGCACAGGTGTACCGCCAGCCGTCAGAAGCATTAGCGGCCGAGGCTTGCGCTATCTCGCAAGCACACAACTCGAAGACGGCAGTTGGCCCGGTGGACATAACGGTGCAGGTATCACAGGGATCTGTCTCATGGCGTTTATGGCGAGCGGCGAAGACCCTGATTTCGGTCCTTATGCCATAAACATCCGTAGAGCCTTGCGCAATATGATTGTGAACCAGGACCCAAAAACGGGATACATGACCGGATACGGACGCGGATCAATGTACCATCACGGTTTCGCGACGTTAGCACTCTCCGAGGCGTACGGTGCTGTCAGCGAAGAGCTGCTCTGGAAAGGAACTGATGTGTCTGCTGAGCGACGACGCACCATCGGTAAGGCTTTGGAACTCGCTGTCCGATGCGCCTTGACCGCACAAGAGAAGAACCCATGGGGGGCTTGGCGATACTCGCCGACATCCCAAGATGCCGATACAACCGTCGCTGGAACCGTGCTGATGGGCATTCTCGGCGCACGGAACGCCGGGATTGAAGTGCCTAACGAAGCCGTCGATAAGGCGTTGAATTTTTTCCAAACTTGCACGATGCGCGGCGGCGGGGTCGCGTACCAACCGATGAGCAGCCACGGCGATGGTGCCACCCGCGCAGCAATCGCAACGCTCGTTTACGCCATCGGGAAAAGAAAGGACACCCCGGAATACAAAGCCACGTCGGAATTCATCAAGCGTCGGATGGATCAGAGTATACGCGGCGGGTACGCCTTCTACAATCTATATTATATGGCGCAGGCACTCTTCCAAAGCGATTTTGAGGCGTGGCAGGCATGGAATCGCCGCACCATTGAGCGACTCCAAACGATGCAACAAGAAGACGGCAGCTTCACGAGCAGCTACGGCAACGCCTACGGAACCGGAATGGCGATCCTCACGCTGGCACTAAACTATCGCCTACTGCCTATTTATGAAAGGTAAAAAAGGAGAAAACCATGCGGTGCAACCTAAAAAGGATACTTTTCGCCATCACGGTACTAATATTAATAGGGCTGCCAGTCGTACGCGCTGAACAGACAGAAGCGCAGTTGCGTTGGAAAAATGGCGATACGCTTCCCGGTCAGTTATTGGAAATCGAACCCGGATCCCCAGCCGTTACTGCGGAAGGTACGAAGATTCGTTGGGCATCACCACATTTTTCAGATCATCTGGTCGTCGATGCGAGTGTATTGGAGGCGATCATTTTTCCGAACCACCCCCCCATGTCCCCCCGCATGCGGGGGGACATAGGGGGGGCAACCGAGGCGTTTCGTATCGGCACAGTATCAGGCGACATCTGGATAGCCGATCTCATCGGTTCAGACGACGACACGCTCCTCTTTACCAGCGAGCGGCACGGTCAATTTCGCGTGAACCGAGAGATGATTTATACGTTTGAGGGGCGAAAGCACTCCAACCTGCTCTTTGACGGTTCCCAACTCTCTGCTTGGGAACTACCCGAAGAAAATCAGAACAAGAACGAGTTGCAGCTTCTCGCAGACCTGCAACCGAGTTGGCACGCAGATCGCGGGGGGCGTCCGCAAACGAATCAAGCCAAGGCGAATATCTTCTACGCACTCGATTGGCCCAAACATTTTGAGATTGATCTGGAATTGGCATCTACTGCACGTCCACCGAGTTTTGTCGTCGCATTCGGTAAAAACCTATATGAAACAGTGCGACTGGAGACTTGGGTCAACGAACTCGTCGTCGTTCAAGGTACATTGTTTGAGTCTGTGTTGACGATTGAACCAGACCGGCGGAATTTCCGGCTGCGACTTGCCTATCATGAGATCGGTGGTGAGAACCTTGGGATACTGAGAGTCCTTGACCTGAATGGCAACGTTTTGTTGAAATTAGAAGGTGTCCGCCCAACTGTTGAAGCATCTGGCATCTATGTTTTTAACCGAGGTCAAGATCTAACGATAAAACGATTAAGGATCTATCAACAGCCGCCTGCTGTCGAATATCGGCAGTTTGATGTTTCCAAACCCCGGGTACACCTCATGAACGGGAAAATAGTTCCGGGTAAGTTGTTTGTGGCGAACAATCGAGGCTATGTCCTTGATACAGATGGAACGCGGACGGATATTGATTTGTCACAGGTGGATCGCGTTGTGCAGCCGGGTATCACGTTGGACCCAACCCGTGCGTCTTCAGCATCACTGACATACACGGATGGGTCGGTGCTCCACGGACAGGTGACGCAATTGCATCCTGATCGCGTGTTGATGCAGACCGCATTCGTGGACGAGCCGGTCACCTGCGCCGTTGCGGGTGCTTCGCAGCTTCAGTTTAGCACAAAAACCGAAGCGCGAACACCTGCAGAAGATTACGACAGGTTGTTTTATGAATCTGGGAGTCTTCACGGTCATATCTTGTTTGACGGTCAGAATACCGCCGACCTACGGTGGCAGCCTGTCGGAACATCTGAACCCGTCCGGCTGGCGAACGCTCGCGGGGCGCGTGTCGAGAGGTCTTTACAGCGGGTCTCGCGCCAGAAACCTTTTGACGCGAAAAAGTTTCCGCATCTCTTACATCTGAAGAACGGCGAGGTTATTCCGTGCCAAATTTTGTCATACAGTGCCGAGACTGTCGGTTTCCAGTCGCCGTTTATCGGTGTACAGCACATCGACTCGGAATATGTCAAAGGTATCGAATTCTCAGGCAAAAGTGGACGGACGAGAACGGAAAACCGGAATCCGATTACGATTACAGGTGGGAAGGGTAAACATCGTATCATTTTGGAAGACGGTCGGATTCTGAACGCTGTGACGCGTCAGACGAAAGACGGGAAAGTCGAAATCGTTGTACTGCCGAACGATGCCGAGAAACAGCAGCCCAAAATTGTTGTCGTCGATAGAAACTTTGCGGAAAACGATGCTGTCGCGCTCAAACGTGGCGTTGAACTCATGTTCGATCCGCTTGAAACGCAGACGAAGAAGCTTGATCCGAAATTGGAGCGTGCGCTAACCGTTCCGCGTTTCAACCGCGATAATCCGCCGAACCACATTCTCGTGGCGAACAACGGCGATTTGAAGCGTGGGAAACTGTTGGGGATCAGTGGACAGACGGTTCGATTTGATTCAAAATTACGAGCGTTTTCCGTTCCAATAGACCGTGTCGCCCGCGTCGTTGATGTCAGCATCTTCAGTAACCAGTACCCAGTAACCAGTGGCCAGTTAAAGAGTGGTTCGGTTAAACCGAAGTTTTCTTTTCTGGAAACTGGAAACTGGAAACT
>JAJEEK010000018.1 GCA_022821065.1 Candidatus Poribacteria bacterium | reverse complement strand
GTTTTTGCCACCTTATTCACCCGACTACAATCCGATTGAACACGACTTTGCGAATATCAAACGTCTCAGAGAATACAATGCTCATAGAACCATTGATGAAGTCATAAACATGTATCTTTAATTCTAATGTTTACTATAATTTAAACCAAAGCGCAATAGTGTGTTCACCACCGACCATTAGAGAATTGTCGTGAGGAATTTCCACATAATTATCCGAACCATCAAGATGTAAAGCCTTGCCAAACTTGCCATTAACCCATTTAGCACCACCGTGAATTGTGCCGTTATTGCCCTGTCCAGAGGAATCTTCGGCTACATCACCACCAGTATCATTAAAGAGCCACATGCCGACACAAGTATCAAAGTCAATTTCAGCAAAACTGAAACCTACAAACATCAAACTAATAGCCATTAAACTGATACATAATAGTTTCAGCCTGGCGACTACAGTTTTCATCTTTATTCCTCCTTCGTCATTTTGAAAACGAAATTCAGTGAATTATCAACTGGCTATAGTAATTTCCTTAAGGTGAAATGCCACTCTCTGGTGCATCACCCCAATCAGGAATCGGGAGCAACTCACCGTCTCGTAACGCCGATTCGTGTGCAACAAATCCGGGTGCACAGTACCGAACCGCTTCCCAAACATTGACGCGTGGTAGCCGTTGGCGATTGACAGCATCCACAAACTCATGAACGAGATAAGCGTGCGAACCGCCGTGTCCACCGAGGTCCGCCGCGAGTGCTTCTGGCAAGTATTCATGCTCCCTTGAAGGTTGAACAATTTCCCTCTCACGTTTACTCGTCCACACACTACCGGCAAGGCTCTGCTCATAACTGCCTTCCGTTCCATAGAGACCACTGATACGTTCAGAGCCCGGGTGTCCAATCCGCCGGAACTCACAGATTTGCATCGTAGCACCATTGCTCATCGTGAAAAGTCCGACTTCATTGGAAAACGGGTTCTTGTGGATAGTGTCCGTCCGAAACCAATCGTCATTCGGATAGACATACCCTTGTGCGGAGACCGATGTCGCGTGCGCTTTCATCACAGAGATCGGAAAACAGGTTGAGTGTGTCGGATAGTACATCGGAATACCGCCAGTCTTATCGCGTCCGAACTGCGCGCCCCACCGATTTTTCGCCACATCGTAGAGCCCGTGGTCCATATCGTGAAAATACTCGGCACGACAGTGAACAAATTCGCCAAACGCGCCTTCCGCTGCCTTTTGGCGACAGAAGACCGCTTCGGGACGGAAATAACTCGTCTCACCATTCATATAGATCATCCCTGTGCGTTCGACCGTCTTTACGAGTTGATCGCACTCATCTAAGGAGGCAGCGGCCGGAACAGCAGTATAGACGTGTTTGCCTGCCTCCATCGCTTGAATCGCCTGTGGGGCGTGCATCCAATGCTGGGTAATGATGACCAGCGCATCTAAATCCGATTTGCAGATATCATCAAGACTCGAATACGTCTCCGAAATTTCAAACTGTTTTGCCCATTTTGAGAGCCGGTCCTCACGTAAATCACACAGGGCAATCCGATGCACATCCGGATGCGCCTTATACGACTGGATAAACGACGGTCCGAACATCCCTAAACCTACCATCCCGACACTGATACTCATTCGTTCTTCCTCCTCCACGCGCACAGCCCGCTTATGCGGATTATTAAATCCTATTTATGAAAAAATAACACGCATTCGGATCACTGTCAAGCATATTCTGCAAGAAAGTATTGACAAAACTGTAGATAGCCTTATAATAGATACAAAATCGCTGTAAGGTGTTTCACTTGCAAAGGTACATTTCGTTTGCAAGATTCGCTATAGGCGAGAGCAAATTTCATCTATTGGAAGGAATAATAAAATGGCATTAAAAGTTGGCGTTGTCGGCATGAGTGGTATCGGTAATAACCATGCAAATTGCCACGCGAATGACGATTTAGCAGAGTTAGTTGCGGTGTGCGATATTGCGAAAGAGCGAGCGGACAACGCGGCGGAACGTCTCGGCGTTAAGGCATATTATAGCCTCGCCGATATGATTGACGGCGAACCGGATCTGGACATCGTTGATGTCACCACCGGTGGGAACGAAAACGGCAGTTGGCACTACGAACCAACAATGGAAGCACTCGATAAAGGGAAGCATGTCCTCGTTGAGAAACCGATCTCCAACGACATCGGACAGGCACGAGAGATGGTCGCGAAAGCCACGGAAGAAGACCTCTATCTCGGTTGTAACTTGAACCACTACTTCACACCCCCTGCAGAACAAGCCAAAAAATATATCGACGATGGACATATCGGAGAGCAGGTCTATTGTCTCCACAAAATGGGATTTGCTGGCGGTGAATTCAACTATAGTTACTCGAAAGCACCACGTTCTGATGGATTCCCCTACTTCCACGTGAAAGCGTTCCTGTCGCACCCGTTCAGCGTGATGCGCCATTTCTGTGGCGATATAACACACGTGCAAGCCTTTATGGAGCGTCCACACTTTAGGCGCGGCGCAGGCGATCTGATGGTCTCTATTAACGGTATCCATCTCCGTTTCGAGAACGGATGTATCGGTTACCTGCTCAGCCAACGCGGTGATGCGACCTTTGGTCTCGGTGGTTGGTGGAGCGTTGAACTTGCAGGCACACGCGGGACCTTCTGTATTGAGAATTGCATTGAAAAGGTAACCTATTGGCCCTCGCCGGGTGCCCCCGATTTCTCCGGTGAACCTGTCGTTTCCGAATCCGGTATCAGCGACTTCGGTCAAACATTCCCGTTGCGGATTCATGCGTTCTTAGAAGACATCACAAACGGCGTGTCAAAAGAGAAACTGCGCGCTTCTGGTAGAGACGCGCTCGCCGCACTTGAGTACACATGGGCAGCGATAGAATCTTATGAGCAAGGCGGTATCCTCGTGTGTCCGCACCCGCTCCCGACTGAGCAAGGTCTATAAAACAGGCAGTGTACCCCACCCTCACGGCTTTACAGAAGGAGAATCACATTTGAAATTAGGAGCAAATTCGGTGCTGTTCGGCGGTTACGATATGGAGACTGCCTTCAAGCACATCGCCATGGCTGGTTATGACGGTATTGAACTCTCTGCGATCGACGGGATGAGCCACCACCTCGTCCTCGCAAATTGGCAAGAACTCGCTGACGACATCAAACGTTTCGCGAAAGAATACGAACTGGAACTGTTAGCGATGGAGCAGCCCTCGCGCGACCCTGAGAGAATGGAACTTGCATTCCAAGCAGCAGCGGAGATCGGTGTTCCGATTATCAACTGCGGTCCCGGCGGTGCGTCGGACGATGAGTCCAAATGGCCCGAAGTGGTTGATTCGTTGGGTAGTCTCTCTGAACGCGCGGAGCACTACGGTGTGACGCTCTGCGTCAAGGCACACGTCGGTGCGAGCATCTACAACACACCGACGACGCTTCGTGCGATGGAAGAGATCTCGTCGCCAGCGTTCGGGATTGACATGGACCCGTCGCATATCCATCGTGCCGGTGAAAATCCTGTAGAGGCGATCGCTGCCGTGGTCTCGCGCGTCAAACACGTACACATCCGAGACTGCAAAGGGATGGAACGGGGTCCCGGTACGCCTGAATTGCAGGCGAACGGACGTGGCGACATCGACCTCGTCGGCTATATCCGGGTCCTACATGAAAACGGATATACGGGTCCATTGAACCTTGAAGTTATCGGGGCAAGGGAATATAGTTTAGAACAGTGTTGCACGATTGCTGCAGAATCGCGTGGACACATGCAGGCGTGTTTACAAGCGTGTGGTGCACGTTAAAACGACTCTTTTATAGGCGGGACCACGGGTTCCGCCTATTCAATCCAAAGTGCTATTGTCTATTAACATTACAGATACCAACCCAACCATTTCCCCACTAAAGACGGATTTCTGACAACGGAACGCCTCTGTTAAACATCTGTATCGGTGGAATAGGTTCTTCCACCTCTGCCAATCCGCAGAGCCAGTTCCATGTCAATTCGCCTCTCCGTCGATCGCGGTAGGATTCTATCTCCGTTACGTAGGGATGCCTGCCTTGGTGTTGGTAAGGCGGAATCTCATCAGAATCGCGTGCCCAATCCCGTTTCGGCATTGCCGTCCGGTAATACGAGAACTTAATCATCCCACGTCTGTCGGCATTGAGTTTCGGACCCGCCTTATGCCAGATACCGTAGCGCGTCATAGCGACAGTGCCTGCAGGGACAGTGAGCGAGAGTTGTCCGAGAATATCGCCGTAATGTGCGATCGCCTCCCTATCCACAAGCCGATGATGTGAACCAGGCAGTATCATGGTCGGCCCATCCTCAATTTTCACCGCTTTCGGATAATAGTAGCACTGGAGATGCGTGATACCGTACCCGTACTCGGTGATGCCATCGGAGTGCCACGTCTGTCCGCGATGCGGTACTTCAAAGAGGTGGTGGTGTGCACTCGTCGGCACGATGAAATTCGCCCCTAAGAGCGAACGCGCAACCCCGGCAACCTCCGGATGGAGCAACACGTTCCGACGGAATTCATCTGTGCGAACAAAGTCGTTGAGTCGTCCGCCGTCCACCGATTCACATTCTTTATTAAAATCGACATCAACGATCCCCTCTAACGTGATATAGCCGTTATGAATAAATTGCATAACCTGAAGGTCATTTAGCGTCGGTTCAATGTTAATCATTTTATCCGTCCTTTACACAATTTTCTCTAAAATAAACTCATAAGTAAGATAGGCGTTGTCAACATCGGTAAAGTTATAGAGTTCCGGGCGCGGAAATTGGACGATCCGCCAACCGTCGCGCACCGCGTCAAGCACGGAGGCGTAGGGTGGTTCTTGGGACGGTAGTACCGGTTCGTCTGGCGCGGTTGCGTCGTACACTGCCCATCCACCGAGTGGCGAACGTAAGTTCGTCGATTTGGAATAGAGATAGAGGAGCAACTGCCGCTCCGAATTCAAGATCGTCGTTACATCGCGCAGGTCGGTTTCAGTCAATTCGCCTGCGTTAAGTTTTTCAATACAACTGTCAAGCCAGTCGTTTATCGCTGATTTCACACAAATTCCCCCTTCATTACGGTTATTAACATTGTAGCATTAAAATGGGAAATATGGTACAATAGTTGGTAGTTTGTAGAATCATAAGGAGAATAATTTGTCATGAGACTGGAAGGAAAAGTTGCGATTGTTGCTGGTGCTGCTTGGGGTGGTATCGGTGCGGCAACCGCTTATAGATTCGCATGTGAGGGTGCCAAAGTCGTTGTGAACACGCGCCGCCGCGAAGAAAAACTCGCTGAGACTGTTCAACGGATTCAAGATGCCGGTGGAGAGGCAGCTGCTGTCATGGGTGATGTCGCCGATGAATCAACCTGGGAGGCACTCGTTGACGCTGCTTTATCAAACTACGGAAAAATAACAACACTCGTACACAACGCGGCGCACTCTTACACCAAAAAAGCGATTGAATTCACGATGGAAGAATGGAACGAAAGCCTCGGCGTGACGCTCGGCGGACCTTGGCTCGGTGCCAAATACTGTATTCCCGAAATGATCCGCGTCGGTGGTGGTGCCGTAGTCTTCATTTCTACCGTCAACGCCACGATTACGAACCCAGGATTCGGACTTTACGGTGCCGGGAAAGGTGGCTTGAACGCTTTGACACGGAGCATTGCTCTCGATTATGGTCGAGAAGGGATCCGCGCGAACGCTATTGCACCAGGACAGATCGTCGGGGAACGTGGCGAAGCCTCCCTCGCTGAAGATGCACTCGAAGACCAAGCCTCACGCGACTGCTACCCGATCGGACGCTACGGAAAACCCGAAGACATTGCCAATGCCGCGCTCTTCTTGGCATCCGATGAAGCGGATTTCGTTACCGGCATTGTGTTGACCGCAGACGGTGGCTTGACGCTCCAATCACCAGAGGCACTCGTACGACCGTCCTTCCGGCTCCGATGGAGAGACGACATCCTCGTACCACAATCGAAAGCGGATTCGTAGAACAAATCCGCATTTTTTCAGGAGAATTAAAATGTGTGGACGATTTACACTCGCAAGCGATTCTGATGCGATGAACCAGATGTTTTTTGAGTTCACAATACCGGTGAACCTCTCTCCGCGCTATAACATCGCACCGACACAAGATGTCGCTGTTATCGCCAATACACAGATAGACGCAGACGAACACAGCGAAAAAAGACAGATAGAGTTCTTTCATTGGGGACTTATTCCATCTTGGGCGAAAGACCCGAAAATCGGGAATCGGATGATCAATGCGCGTTCGGAGACACTCGCCGAGAAACCGTCCTTCCGAAGTGCTTACAGACACAAGCGATGCCTCATCTTGGCAGACGGTTACTATGAATGGAAACAGATACCCGGGGATAGACGCAAACAACCGATCTACATCCGTCTCCAATCGCAAAAGCCGTTCGCACTCGCGGGGTTATGGGAAACGTGGCAGCCGGAAGGCGCAGACGAACCGCTCCGTTCCTGCACCATCATCACATGCCCACCTAACGTTTTATTGGAGAAAATTCACCATCGGATGCCTGTAATTCTACCGCAAGATGCGTACACAGAATGGCTTGCCCGAGAACCAAAGTCGTCGGATGTTCTTCAACCGCTCCTTGTTCCTTACACCGATGAAGAGATGGAGGCGTACCCGGTGTCAACGTTTGTGAATCGTCCGACGAACGACTCGCCGGAATGTATCGCGCCTTTTGAGATTTCAAATCCTTGAACTAAATGTCTATAGAACTGGCAAATTATCCTTAACATGTACACAGAAATAGGAAAGGGACTATGTCAAAACCGAGTAAAGATCAGATGCTCTACATGTATCGTAAAATGGTAGAGATCCGTCAATTTGAAGAAGCCGCTGGCACGCTTTACCAGAGCGGTCAACTCCCCGGTTTCCTTCACCTTTATATAGGCGAAGAAGCCACAGCTGTCGGGGTCTGCGTCCACCTGCAAGATGATGACTACATCACGAGTACGCACCGTGGTCACGGTCATCTGATTGCGAAGGGTGGCAAACGCGATCGGATGATGGCAGAATTGTTCGCACGTACAACCGGTTACTGTAAAGGCAAAGGGGGTTCTATGCACATCGCCGATAAAGAGACAGGTATCTTAGGTGCTAACGGTGTCGTTGGTGCAGGGATTCCGCTTGCGGCGGGTGCTGCCCTCTCTGCGAAACTCCGGCGGACGCAGCAGGTCGCTGTGTCTTTCTTCGGCGATGGTGCGACGAACCAAGGTGTCTTCCACGAGACGCTTAACCTCGCGGCTGTCTGGGAACTTCCAGTCGTTTTCGTCTGTGAGAACAACCGATTCGGTATGGGTACCCCACAACACGAACACCAACGCGTAGAGGACATCGCTGTCCGCGCGCCCTCCTACGATATACCGGGTGTTACCGTTGATGGAAACGATGTGCTGAAGGTATACGCAGCAGCAGCAGAAGCCGTCACGCGTGCCCGTGAAGGTGGCGGACCGACGCTTCTTAACTGCGATACCTACAGATTCCGAGGACATCATATCGGTGATCCGGGCACCTCTTATCGCGATCGTGAAGAGGTTCAAGAACAGGAACGGCTCCGCGATCCCATCCGACGACTCGCCACAGTTCTCACCGAAGAAGAGGATGTAAGTGAAGATGAACTCACGGCACTTGAAACGGAACTCGCGAACGAACTTGAAGCGGCACTTGAGTTCGCCAAGAACAGTACGGAACCGCTCCCAGAAGACGCTTTGAACGACGTTTACGCTGGCTCCATCCAGCCATAAACAATCAATTTCGGGTAAATGTAGGCGCGGTTTCAACCGCGCCGGAATCAAATCAGATCATACGAGGGTTTAAACATGCGTTGCGCAACCACGACAAGCGGAATGTCCACATCAGAACTCGCGGAATGCCGGGAAAACCTCAAACGCCAGTGGGAAAACCGTCAGGTTGATAAAGAGCTGCTTGAACGCGCCTGGGAGACGGCGCGCCGTCTTGCCACTGTCCTTTATCGAGACTTTGGTGCGACGAAAGTCGCCGTCTTCGGCTCCCTCACTGAACCGAAACGGTTCACCCAAAATTCCGACATCGACATCGTTGTTTGGGGGGTCTCATACAACAAGTGCCTAGACGCGCTCTGGGAGACAAAAGGCCTGAGTACTGAGTTTAAAATAGATATTATCAATTTTAAATCCATTGATAGTTTATTCCGTGAGCGGATTCTAAGCGAAGCGATCCCCATCGACAAAGCAGGAACAAACGTTCTCAGATTGATGAACGTATCGGGGACAGAAAATGGAGAAACTTACATAGTGAATCGGAACAAACTCATTCAACGCATCTCTGATGAACGCACAAAAATAGACCGGACTATTGGAAGCATCACGGAACTCTTGCAAGAAATCGAAGTAGCCACGCCTCACCACAGAAAATTTTTTGAAGAGTTAACTGCCAAAAAACTCGCTGAGGTCTACAGCGGCATAGAGAGAATCTTTGAGCGGATTGCCAATGAAATTGACAAACATCTGCCGAAGGGTGAGCGGTGGCATACTGATTTGCTGACACAGATGGCAGAATGTCGTCCGGAACGTCCGCCTGTCATTTCCGAAGGCACCCGACGGAAATTAAGACAACTGTTAAGGTTCCGTCATACGGTTAACAACATCTATGGTGATGAATTGATTTACGAAAAAGCCGAAGAACATGCCAAACCGATTGGGGACCTATTTGCAACTGTTTCTAAAGAACTGGATATCTTGATCGCTTTTTTAACCGAAACCGAAGGCACTCATGAAGGTTAAGGAACCCCTAAAATCGCACGGTGTCACATGGAAATCGATCACCATCACGCTCGTGCTGATTCCGTTTAATTTCTACTGGATCATCGCGGGCGAAGTCGGACTTGTCGGTTATGCGCTCAATACTTATGCCGTCCCGTTCTACAACGTCGTGTTCGTCGTATTTGCTTTCACGCTCCTCAACCTTGCCGTTCATCGTACAACCGGGGGGCACCTCTTCACAGATGCGGAACTCCTCACGATATATATCCTCCTCAGCACAGCATGCGCTTTCCCGTCAATTACACTGATGACGATCCTCGTCACGACAACTGGACACGCCTTCTGGTTCGCTACCCCGGAAAACGAATGGAAGCAGCTCTTTTGGGATTACCTCCCCAGATGGCTCCTCGTAGACGATCCGAAGGTGCTGACAGGCTACTATACGGGTGAAACCAATCTCTCCACGCTGGAGATCCTCGGTGCCTGGATCGTGCCGACGCTATCCTGGGCAGGATTCATGACGGTCATCGTTCTGGTGATGTTGTGTATCAACGTCATCTTGCGGAAACAGTGGGTCGAACGCGAACGCCTCGCCTACCCGATAACACAGATCGCATTTCACGTGACGCATAACACGAAATCGTTGTTTTCGCACCGTATCACATGGCTCGGTTTCGGAATCGCCGCTTCCATTGCGATTCTTAACGGCTTCAGTTTCTTATACCCGACACTCCCGACCTTACCGATCAAACGGATCGGCGGTTGGCAAGGCTTCGGACATCTGTTCACGGAGAAACCGTGGAACGCCATCGGCGGCATCAGTATGTCTTACTACCCATTTGTCATCGGACTTGGGTTGTTGATGCCACTCGACCTTTCGTTTTCCAGTTGGTTTTTCTTCTTTTTTTATAAGGCACAATTAGTCTTCGCGAGTGCCGCCGGATTGTCGAGTCTACCCGGATTCCCATACATCGACCGACAGTGCTTCGGTGCTGCCATCGGTATTTTCATTTCTGTGTTAGTTTTGAACCTTCGTCACTTACGCGGTGTGTTCCGCATCGCACGTCACCGCACCGGTGAAGATGCCGACGAACCGATTCCTTATAGACTCGCGCTCTGGGGGATCCTCGGTGGACTCGTGCTACTCTTCATCTTCTCCAGACGCATCGGTATGTCGTTCTGGCTAATCCCGATCTTCTTCGCGATCTATTTTATTATTGTTCTTGTCCTCACACGGATGCGCGCGGAGCAGGGGTTCCCTGTACACGCCATGGAGAACATGCCTAATCACCATATCCTCATCGATAGTTTCGGCACACGCGCGTTAGGTACAAACAACCTCGTCGCCTTGACGCTTTACCGTTGGTTCAATCGGAGTTACACGAGCAACCCGATGCCGCACCAATTAGAGGGTTTCAAACTCTCAGAACGATCTGGCACCTCAACGAGACGGTTGTTCTTCGCACTGTTAGGCGTTTCAGCGTTCGCCGCCGTGATGGTATTCGGTGTTATTCTCTATCTTTTCTACACCTACGGTGCGATAAACATGAGCGGTAGCAGCAGTTGGTCTACCGGTTTCGGTGGACGCGTTTTCAACGGGCTCCAGCGCTGGTTGTACTACCCGACCGAACCGAATTTCTATGCCACGGGTGGCATCCTTTTCGGGTTGCTTTTTTCGACGCTCCTGATGTTTATGCGGGCGCGTTTCTTCTGGTGGCCCTTCCATCCGATCGGGTTCGTCGTCTCCAGTGATTGGGGGATGCGGTATTTGTGGAGTTGTATGTTGGTAAGTTCAGTTATCAAATGGAGTGTCTTGAGGATCGGCGGACCGAAAGCATCACAGCAGCTGGTGATGTTTGCGATCGGGTTGATGTTAGGCGATTTCACCGTTGGTGGAATTTGGAGTCTCGTCAGTGTGGTGACGCAGCAACCTATGTATAATTTTTGGCCTTAAATCAACACTATCTTTGTGCCAATCCTATTTCAGGAGGTTTTGTCACTTACCCCATTTTTTTATCAAGGTTTGTGGTGAAAGGTTTTTGTTGTTAAAAGTGTGAGAAACTCAGTAGATTTATGATAAAATACCTCCTTACAGCAACCGTTTGTAAACCGACTTTACAAAACATGTAAGGAGGTATTTTATGAAAAAGAGATACCCAAAACGGGTAAATCCAGAACCGATGATAACACGTTTTGAAGAAATATTCAAATCTGTTGGTATGAAAAAACCGATGCTTCGGAATCTCCTCTTCGTCTTGATTGCGATCAGTGTTGGGCAAACCTTTCGGATCAATGAGATTGCGTCTCGTTTGCCGCTTGTTGTTGCCCGGGAGAAGTCGAAACAGAAAAGGTTTCTGCGTTTCCTTGAGACGCCTTTGCCTGTTGATGCGTTGAAAAGAACCTGGTTTTTCTCGGCTGTGAGTTGGTTTTCCAAGGATGTGGGTGCCCATGTGTATCTGCTCGTTGATGAGACGCAACTCCTTGGGGCGTAGAAGGCACTTGTTGTTGCGATCCCGTTTCGGCATCGTGCGATCCCTGTATTCTGGTTCATCTATAGCGATCAGCAGATTCGCGACGGTATCTATAAAAGTCATAACGAGATCATCCAATACTTCTGTGAGTTTGTGTATCAAAAGGCTTTAGGCGTGATGTCGGAGCCGCCCCAACGTCCTGTCTTGGTTTTTGACCGTGGTTTTGCGCGTGCGCGATACGTCATCAAGTTTCTCAAGGTGCGGGATATCGCGTTCGTGATGCGTGTCCCGAGGCATGTCGGTATTACGCTTGAGGCGAGTCGAAAAAAACTTGATGACCTTGAAGCTGGCTGGTATCCGCATATCCTTTATCAGACGCACGAGCAGATACCGCTCCAACTTTATATCATCAGAGACGATGCTTTCAAAGACCCGATGTATCTGATCTGAAATCGCCTCTCTGGTCATCAGATACATCACTGTTACAAACGCCGCATGCAAATTGAACACGGTTTCCGGGATATAATGAAGTGCATACGCTTATTTAGGCCACAATTTCGCAAAGTTAAGACAAGTTTTGTCGTTGAAATTCCATAGGTGTCAAATACCCTAACGCCGAATGTGGGCGTTTCAGATTATAGACGTTTGTGATAAAATCTCCGATGCG
>JAJEEK010000099.1 GCA_022821065.1 Candidatus Poribacteria bacterium | reverse complement strand
CAGACCAAAGGATCAGATATGCCAAGCGCATGGATTTTCAGTATTTACAGATATCGAAGATGCTTTGAAAACTAAAAGAAGGCGTAAAGGTCTTAAAGACACAGAACCTGCCATAGGTGAATTAACTCCAGAATGTGGATTAATTAAGAGTACGCCTTCTCGAACTTGCTATTCACATCACACATGGTGGCCTCCTGATGACATGGAAATATGGTCTTTGTTTCAGATAGTAACGCAGTAAGGAAAGTATTATGTCTGATATACTTAACATCCCGGAATTAGGCGAACTTGAGATTTTAGAAATATATGACTACTTCAATGTGCCTATCCTTTTCTCATGTCGGAATTCTGTATCTCATCTATACATAGTTCTCTTTGCAGATCACTTGCCTGAGTATGAGATATGGCTCTATGCAGAAGTGTCACTCACGCGCCTTAATCTTATACGATCCGGTAAAGTTAATCTTCATGATGCTTTTTCCAAACCAGAAATGGGACGCTTACTTAAAGCGATGATCCCACATAATAATTCTGGGGAACTTAATTCTAAATATATTACTCCAGATCAACTTCATAGCGATGTATTTCCGCCTGTTGATGAATACCTTAATCTTGGAGGGACTCCTCTTGTTGTGCAGACAAATTTAGTAGAAGATGGACAAGAGACAGTATCTTTATCAAAACCAAGGTATTGAGTCTTAAAATTTTTCAAACCCAAAACTACTTATTGCGTTCATATTTTTCCGTATACGCTTTCACCAAATCTCCCTTCCGAAAGCCGGGGACAGCTGTGGCACATTCCTGCGCCAACAGTTCGTAATCAATCTCCATCAAACGTGCTAAGACGGTAGGATTTTTCGCTTTTAAAAGTATCCACTGCTTACGCTTTTCACACTGCTTTTGGTCTGTCTCTCTGCGGGAATAGTCTTGCCAGCCTTGGCACGGTACGGCAAAATCGAAAGCGTTCTGAAAGACCTTTAGCGCGTCAGGTGTGTTGTTGTATTGCCACATCTGGAAATCTGTGTGTCGAATGGGTAGCGGTTTATATTGGCGCATATTGTTATGCGCGGTTGGTAAACGTGTCCATATCTGAAATTCGGTGTTTACTGCATAAGCCCTGCCTGTACTGAGGTGGAAGGCATCTCTTGGGAGGGGCAATTGACTGATAAAGCGCATGCTTGGGTCAAGCTGCTTGTGGGTGGTAAATTTGCGGAAATTGACGGGAACAATAAAGGCGATGATATCTGCTAAGTGGGCTGCGTGATTAAAGAAGGCAATCGCTAACTTTCCACGCTTGCCGAACGGTGGGTTCCCGATGATTGCGGTCTCTCTCGGTGCGGATCGGAGATCGGTGAGTTCAAAAAAGTCTTGGAGTTTCACATCATCACATTTCGGTACGAGGTCGATGCCGAGTCGTCTCTGCAGGGGTAAGAGTTTGTAAAACACGCCATTGCCGGCAGCGGGTTCAAGAAAGAACATATCGTTTGGGTTTCGGTTTAGCCTCACGAGCGTATCGGTGAAGTGTTTCCAGCACGTTGCGGCGATCTCTGGTTTCGTATAAAACTGATCAAGTGGATTCTCCACAGCCTTTTACCTTTTGGGTTAGAAGTATGCGAAATTAAAAAAGATAGAAAATAGTAAGTCGGTTAAAAAGTGAAAGGGGCGCGCTTCAGATTCACCGTCGGAAGCAGCCGCGCCCCGAAATCAATGATTCAACGGTGAACTACTCAAAGATCACCAATTCACCGTCTTTGACGATTAGAACCTTCGCATCGTAGACTGCGTCCCCATCAGCATTAAACGAGAACGCACCAAAAATCGTGTCGAGATCTTTGATATTCGCCAATGCGTCTCGAATTGAAGCAGCGTCGGTTGCTTGTGCATTCGCGATTGCTTCAGCGAGGATATGGAGTGTTGCATACGAACGCGCGGCGTAGTTGGTGGGTTCTATGCGGAATTTGGCACTGTAATTTTCCACAAAGGCTTTATTCCGCGGTGTCTCCACAGTAGCCCCCCACCCTACAAAAGTTATCGCGCCCTCGGCAGCTGCGCCGGAGGCTTGCACATCTGCTGCAGTCAATGTCCGCACGATAAAGGGAGCGGGTATACCGAGCTGATGGCCTTGGGTGAGTATTCCAGGCTTGTCTGGTGCTAAGCATGAAACGAAAATAACATCGGGATTCACGTTCTGGATTCGGGTTAGTTGTTCAGTGAAGTCGGTATCACCGCCTTGGAAGGTTTCGGTGGCTACCACTTCGATCCCTTTCGTAGCGAGTACTTCCTGTACCGCTGCGTCCCCATCGGCGGAGAAAAGGTCTGTCTCATCATATATCGTAGCGGCGCGTTGATAGCCGAGTTTCGCGTGTGTTGTTTCAATACCGCTGGGTGTAAGAACATCCGTGGTGAGCGCGACGCGAAAAACGTAGTCTCCAATTGCGCTGAGACCGCGGGCAGCAGATGTCGGACTAATTGCTACGACCTGATTCTCTTGTGCCACCGGAAAAGTTATCTCAGCTTGACTTGAGGTGGCGGGTCCAAGGATAACGGATACACTGTCTTGATGTATGAGTTTGTTGAAAGCCTCGACTGCACCTTCTACAGTACTCTGCCCATTTTCAATAATGAACTTGAGTTTCACACCGTGAGGTTGTGCACTGTTAATCTCATTAAGTGCCAATTCAAGTCCTTGTTGTATTGGTTTGCCAAATGAGTCAGCGAGTCGCCCTGTTAAAGGTAAAACGACACCGATGGAAATCTCTTCGCTGGTCTCCATTATCTGCGGTGTGGTAGGTTGAACAATTTGGGAAACTCGCTCACAAGCGGAGAATCCGACAATTAGTCCAGTAATTAAAAATAGAAATGCAAAGCGTGTAAATTTTTTAGTATGCATAGTAAAGTTCCTATCAGATTTTAGATATGTAGCCTCTGTTTTCCACGCAGAGGTGTTGATGCCCACCCGGTTTTATAGCGCAAACTTCTGTCTTCCGTTCTGAGGGACATAACCCAACCTCCGCGCTTAAGTTAAACGCATGTTAGGCGATTATACTTTGTGTCAACCAGAAAGTCAACCTATTATCATGGTGACTGGAAGAGACGCAATTCGCCGTCTTTGACAACCAGCACCTTCGGGTCGTAGACTGCGTCCCCGTTAGCATCAAAAGAGAATTTACCGAGAATTGTGTCAAAATCTCTGATACTTGCGAGCGCGGCTCGAATGGCTGCAGAATCGGTTGCGTGTGCCCTCTGGATCGCCTCCGCGAGGATATGAAATGCGGCATACGCGCGCGCTGCGAAGTTGCTGGGTGCCATGCCGAATTGGGTGGTATAATTCTCTACAAACGCTTGATTTTGTGGCGTATCAATAGCGGCACCCCATCCGATAAAAGTCATCGCGCCCTCGGCGGCTGCACCGGCGGCTTCCACGTCTGCTCCAGTTAATGTGCGCACGATGAACGGCGCGGATATGTCGAGTGCGTTCCCTTGAATGAGTATGTCAGGCTTTTCTGGGGGTTGAGATGAAACAAAGATAACATCAGGGGCGAGTGCTTGGATTCGGGTTAACTGTTCGGAAAAGTCGGTATCTCCACCTTGGAAAGTTTCAGTGGCGACGACTTCAATACCGCGCGCCTTGAGTACCTCCCGCACTGCTGCGTCGCTATCGGTGGAGAAAAGATCAGTTTCATCATAGAGTGTAGCGGCGCGTTGATAACCGAGTTTTGTCTGTGTGATTTCAATGCCCCTGGGGATAAGTATATCTGTCGTCAGCGCGACGCGAAAGACGTAGTCTCCGATCGCGCTGAGACCACGGGCAGCGGAGGTCGGACTTATTGCGACCACCTCATTTTCTTCTGCGATCGGAAAAACTTCCTTCGTTTGAGTTGAAGTAGCGGGTCCCAAAATAACAGACACCGCGTCTTGGTGGATCAGTTTATTGAAAGCTGCAATTGCGCCTTCTATAGTGCTTTGATCGTCTGCGATGATAAGCTTGAGTTCCACACCATGAGGTTGGGCAGTATTAATTTCGCTGAGTGCTAACTCAAAACTTTGCAAGAGTGGGTTACCAGACGTGTCGCTGAACCGACCCGTGAACGGTAAAACGACACCGATAGAAATTTCGTCACGGGTCTCCGTTATTTGAGGTGCTGCAGGTTCGATAATCTGGGAAACTCGCTCACACGCGGAAAATCCGACAATGAAGACAGCAATCGCGAATAGAAATATGAATCGTATGAATTTTTTAGTATTCATAAAACTCCTTTAGTGGTATACGAAGTGTATGCTTTTGTCTGTTGGCAGCACGTGAAGTGCTTATTATTTCTATGTTCTAATTCAGGACTTACGCACTTTTGACTGTAGGCAGTTATGTTAGATGAAAGTTTTCAGAAAACACAGCGTTCTTGCGTCACAAACTAACAGTTTGTGGTACAAAAGAGCGGCATGCGTAAGTCCTGTAATTATATCATTTGTGCACCGAAAATCAAGTTAAAACCGATTTGATCCGAACCCCTAATATACTTGACCTATTTTCTGTTACACGCTATATTATGATAAGCCTAACGGGTAAGAACAAACATCTCACATTAGACGGAGCAATATGAAAACTGAAACAAAACAACCTGTCCGCTGGGGGATTCTCAGCACGGCGAATATCGCCACGAAGGTTGCCCGCGCGATTCATCGCGCCGAGAACGCCGATTTGATTGCGGTTGCGAGTCGGACAGAGGAACGCGCTGCAACATGGGCAGAGAAACACAATGTCCCCACCGCTTACGGTACCTACGATGCACTTCTCGCCGACGATTCACTTGATGCGATTTATATCCCTTTACCACCATCACTCCATGCTGAATGGACGATCAAGGCAGCGGAACACGGTAAACACGTGCTATGTGAAAAGCCGCTTGCTGCGAATGCTGGCGAAGCTGCCGCAATGGCAGATGCGTGTCGGCAGAACGGTGTGCAACTGATGGACGGTGTGATGTGGGTGCATCACGAACGGACGGCGGCGATGAAGCAAAAATTGATGGACGGGACCCTCGGTAAACTTCGCCGGGTAACAGTGGCGTTCACTTTCAATTGGGATACGATTCCGGTTGGGAATATCCGTGCGATGAAGGAATTCGCGGGTGGGAGTCTCGGCGATTTGGGTTATTATTGTGTCCGGGCGATTCTCTGGGCGTTTGGAGAGATGCCGACACAGGTCTTCGCGACAGCACGTTACAAGGTGGGTGTCGATTTCAATCTGACTGGTATCCTCTGGTTTGACGATGAACGCATCGCCACTTTGGATTGTGGGTTTGACACAGGGCTCCGAAAATGGTTTGAGGTAGCAGGCACGCGCGCTTCAATCGTCTGTGATGATTTCACCGTTCCTACATCCGCGGATACTGCACGGTTTTGGATTCACGGTCCCGATAGGAACGAGCGGAATACGGTTGAAGGGTGCATCCAAGAGGTCAAAATGATAGAGCGGTTCTCTCAGATTGTGCAATCTGGAAATCTTGAAACAGGATGGTCTGATGTTGCGGTTAACACGATGCGCGTCTGTGATGCGTTGCTTGAATCAGATCGGCGAAAAGAAGTTGTTAAGTTGTAAGGAGATGTGCATGAAGATTACGAGTATTGAGACGTTTGTTGTGGATGCCGGGTGGCGGCCTTGGACTTTCGTGAAGGTGGAAACCGATGAAGGTGTTACGGGTTACGGGGAATGTAGCGACGGCAGGAATCCTAACGGCGTTGTGGGAACTATTAGAGACTTTATGCCCCTGCTCATTGGACGGGATCCGCGTGCTTATGAGATGCGGTTTTGGGACATGATTCGCGGTTCTCGACAAAGCCCTGGCGGTATTGCAGCGAAGGCGATTGCCGGTATTGAGTGTGCCTTAGTGGATATAAAAGCGAAAGCGTTAGGAATCTCCGTTGTGGAGTTGTTCGGTGGACCGACGCGCGACGATGTGCGCGTCTATTGGTCGCACTGTGGGACTTCACGTGTCCGCAACTATGAACTCATCGGGGTACCGCCATTAAGGACGATGGATGACATCGCGGCATTGGGGCGCGAGGTCGTTGAGAAAGGGTACACTGCTCTTAAAACGAACATTGTTATCCCTGGTGATCCTGCTTCCGTCTATTTTAGCGGTTTCGGCGGCGGATCCGGGACGACTGATGGAAACGTAACGCCTCAGCTCCTGCGGCATATTGAAACCTTGATCGGCACTTTCAGAGAAGCTGTCGGACCGGATATTGGTATCAACCTCGACCTGAACTTCAACTTCAAGCCGGAGGCGTGTATGCGTATCGCTAAGGTGCTGGAGCCGTTCGATATGCTATGGTTGGAGATTGATATGTACGATCACGAGGCGATCCGTCAAATCAAGGATTCCACGACGACGAAGATATGTACCGGTGAGAACTTATATTATATGCGCGAATATTTACCCTATTTTGAATGCCGTGCTGCGGATGTGTTCATGATAGATGTGCCGTGGAACGGGTTCGCACCCTCAAAGAAGATCGGTGACCTTGCGGATGTATTTCAGTTGAACGTCGCTCCGCATAACTACTACAGCCACCTCGCTACCTATATGAGTGCAAGTCTTTGTGCCGTGCTACCGAATGTACGTATTATGGAGATTGATATTGATGATGTCCCGTGGAAGGACGACTTAACAACGCACGTCCCAGAAATTGTGGACGGCTGCATGAAGATTCCGACGCGTCCGGGGTGGGGAACAGAATTAAATGAGGAGGCTGTCAAGGCGCATCTATGGGATGATCGGAGAGGGGATTGGTAGGTACCATCTGTGCTTTTTCTCTGTCCGCCGCGTATGCCAAACATGCCCGGATGTCTGTTTCAGTTAAATATGGAAAATCGTCAAGAATTTCTGCAACTGTCATGCCTGAAGCAAGATATTCAAGAACATCGTAAACTGTGATTCGCATTCCCCGGATGCACGGCTTTCCGCCACGCTTGCCGGATTCAATGGTAATAATGTCTTTGTAGTCCATTTCAAATTCCTCCATCTGACATTATATCACTCTTGGGCGTTATTAATCCATATTTATCTACGGGATGGGGAGCCGTCACTGCAAAATACTTGTATCATCCGCGCGATGGACAGGATGTGGACTCAGGTCATAATCGCCATCGAGTGAAATATCGTCAATAAGGACAACCTCTCCGGAACGCGCGGATTGGTGCATGGCGAAAACGGTCTGGAGGACGTGCAAATTACTGCGTCCGTCGGTGATAGGTTTCTCGCCAGTCCGTAAGCACTCTAAAAAGTGTACCATCACGTTACCGAATGCATCCGGGAACCACGCGCCGTCTATTGGCGGTTTGATTTCTTGGGTTTCGGGTTCCGTGAGGTAAACTGTCATATCAGCACTGTTTCCGTAGATAGCCCCTTTGGTGCCTTGAATGCGGATTTCTTCATAAGGGTGTTGCAAGTTCCGTCCGGATTCAGCAAGGAATGCCCAGTTACACGAAAGCAAGCCTTGTATACCGTTCCGACTTTTAAAGAGTGCCACGGAACAGGTTTCTCCTTCTTCGATGGATCGGTTGTGTCCGTGTGCTTGGCAGTAGACGCTCTCGTATTCACCGAACCATTTGTGGACAAGCCCGATATGATGCACCTGCATCGCTGGAATCAAATGGCGTTCAGGGAACTCGGTGTAGAATCCGTTGCAGGTTATAGAGACATGATAGATTTCGCCGAGGTGTTCAGCGTTGATATAAGGCTCAGTGGCGAGGAAACCGGGAACAAAGCACGAGTTTTGGTTAACCATGAGCTGCACGTTGTGCTGCTCACAGAGTTCCACCATTTCAACGGCTTGTAGCATTGACATTGAGAACGGTTTTTGACAGAGGATATGCTTACCGGCTCTGGCGGCGGCTTTAATGATCGGGGAACGGATCCACGGTTGCACAGCTATATCGACTATACCGACATCGGCATCGGCGATGAGGTCTACAATACGGGTATATCTTTTGTTAATGCCGAACTGATTTCCGACTTGATTAAGGCGTATAGGGTCTTTGTCGCAGATGGCGGCGACGGGCAGACCTTTACTTTGGTAGCCGAGCAGATGCTGTTGCCCGATCCCCAATCCGATGAGTCCGATGCCGAATTCTTGTGTGTCTGCCATCGTTTGTTCCTTGTGCGGTTATACTATTTCTGAAGGTGACCGTTGGCGCATTAGCGAAGTCCGGTTCGGTTGCAAACCGCACCTACCGTTCTGGGAAAATCAGATCCCCAACCCTTCATCGATCTCGCGTTGATAGGTATTAATGGACTCGTCTAACATCCGATCCATCTGAACGATTTGTCCTGTAGCACCCGATTCAAGGATGGCATAGGAAACAGCGACGGAGCGTGCGCCTTGGTAGGCATCGACTTCGATTTCTCTGTTTCCAGCGATAGCTTCAGCAAATTCGCCATATTCAATAGCGATATTCTTCGCGTCGCCTTGTGTAAATTTGTAGTTCCATAGCCGGTCTCCGCCGAAAAGGTCTGCTGTGACAGCGTCTAATCGAAAGTCTGGAACGAGGTCAAGGATCCGTTGATCGTTAATTGTTCCGTGTCCGTCAATATTGAGAGTAATATGCCGACCACTTCGGTCGCCGGGGAGTGTCATAGAACCTCGGGATCCGTGAATTTGTCGAAGCCATGTGCCTTGTCCCCAGGCGGCGTGATCTTCGATGTATTGTGCGACGGCACCGTTTTTGAAGGTTAATGTTGCGTAAGCGGCGTCCTCGGCGGTTGCCTCAAATTCAGCAGGCATCTCACGCTGCCATTTCGTGTAGACGCCAGCAGGATTGGAACCCGATTTGCCGGTCACTGCGGCAGAATTATGTCGGATGGGTTCATGGAGTCGTGTTTGCGCGTAGACGGTATCGATTTCACCGAGTAGATACTCCATCATATCGGCGTAATGAACGCCGACATCGAGTAGCACGCCGCTCTGGTCTTTCTGGTGTCGCCAGACGGAGATAAGCATACGGTTTGCGCCGCCGATGGCGTGATGCATGAGGAAGCGCGGTGTACCGATAACTTCTGCATTGAGTAGTGCTTTGGCAAGTCTGTTGATAGGATCGCGTCGGTAGTTCTCAGCGACGCTGAGGATAGCATCGGAGGCGTCAGCGGCACGGCGAATGAGATTACATGCGCGAACGGTTAAGCCCATCGGTTTTTCGACCATAGTATGCCAGCCGCGTTCAAGTGTTTCAACAGCGACGGTGTGATGATACGGCGGTGTAGTTGTTACATCGACGGCATCTACACCGATTTCAGCAAGTTCTTCGAGGCTTCCGACAACGGCAGGTTTTTCACCGAAACGTTCTTCTGCTTGTGTGGCAAGTGATTCGGCATTTGCCAAGACAGGGTCGCATGCGCCGACGAGTTGAAACCGTTGCCAGCCAGACTGATGGAGTTCCGCTAATCCATACATGTGGCGGTGTCCCATTCCGCCGCAGCCGACGATCGCCAGTCTAATTTTGTCCATATTATTTCCCTTCGCTTGTGGCTGTGTTTTTCTCCGTTCCTACTCTTGATTTTAGAACTGTTTCTAACTGCTTGAGATCGGTTTCCATCTGTGTCTTATTGTCACGGTAGTATTGGTAACGACTCAGGACTTTATTGGCGTACTGTTTACCTCTGCTGATGAGGGGAGCGTTTAACCGTACTTTGCCGGGACCGACGTTGTAAGCGCCGAGTGCTAAAGTCAAGTCGCCTCTGTACTTCTCTAAGAGCGTTTTAAAATAAGTCAAGCCGGCGTGCAAGTTTTTGTGTGGGTTGAACCGCTCGTCTATAGTGGCATTAAGTGTTGGTTTCCGTCTATTCTGGTACTGTGGCACCTTAAGTCCGAGTTCGCGTGCTGTCATAGGCATCATCTGCATCAATCCACCGGCACCGTTCTTAGAGACAGCGAGTGGGTTAAAGTTGGATTCCGCGTGGATGATGGCAAGCACCAGAGGTAATTCGATATCGTATTCCGCTGCGATCTGAGCACTCAAGAATTTTGTCTCTGTTTGTTCTGGTTTCTGCGTATTGATTTTTGTTTTAGGTGCCGGTGCTTGTGATGTATACGGGGCTGCTTTAGGTGCTGTGCTCGCCACTTCTTGCTTCGGTGTCGGTTTTTGTGTAATAATCGCTGGTTTGGGTATTGATGTTGATACCGTTCTTGAGGTCGTCGCGTTAGATTTCTGTTCTTTTTTCGTCTGAGAGGTAAGTCCGATAGGTTGTGTTCCGTTGAAAGATAACCCTATTGAGACGAGGTGTCTATGTTCGAGATTTTCCTGATTGAGGTAGGTGTAGTGGAGTTCTTTTCCTAATTGGTTGAGTGAAAATCCGACACGCCATGTCTGGAATGGGAGTTCATCGTTAAAGTTAAATGTCGAACCGACTTGTGCGGCGATTGCTCTGTTTCCGATTTCTATGCTTGTGCCGAAATGGGTAGGTGCAATATCGAATCGGTTGTGCCATCGGATGATTGGATGCGGTGTAAAGACTGCCCCAATAGCGACCTGCTGGTTGAAGGTTTGTAAAACTTGTCCATTAGTGTGTCGGATGGTTACGCCAGCAATATCGCGTAGCCGCATTCCAATAGCGAGGTGAGGGTTAAGTTCTGTGAGTAGGCCGACATCGTAGTTGGGTGCCCAGAGGCTTCCGGAGTAAGATGCGCGACTGAATCCTGTGCTGGCACCGATTTGGAGGCGTCCGAATTTTCTGGCGTAGGAGAAGAGAGCCTGATTATTTCCGAGTTCAAAGCTGCCGATCGGGTTTGCAGCGTGATTGAGTAGGAAGCGATCATTGGCATTTAGGTCAAGGAAATTGACACCGAATGTGCCGATAGGTTGGATCGGATACGCGACGGAAACAGCACCTTGAGATAGATCGTATATAAGGTTCCCGTGTTGCAACGCAGCAAGCCCCGCTGGGTTCCAGAGCGGGCTTGTTGCGTCGTCTGCACTGCCTATAAATGCACCAGCTAACCCGATTCCGCGTGTACCGACTTCTGGTCTCAGGTCAAGCGGTTCTGATAATGTGTTTTTTTGACCGAGAAAATACGTGAATGCAAGAAAGACAGCCGCTACGAGTAGCAGGCACCATTTACGGTATGGTAATGTACTTAGTTGGTTTTTCACTTCTGCCTTTGTACCTAATTTCAAAGTGTAAGTGGGGCCCGGTCGATATTCCGGTGTTGCCAGACAAACCAATAACCTTTCCTTGGCTTACAATTTGCCCGACTTTTACCCTGATGCGCGACAAATGTCCATACCATGTGGTAAAGTTGTCTTCATGTTCTATTCCGACGAGTTTCCCGTAGCCACCTTTGCGTCCTGCGAAGATAACTCTACCGCCTTTGGAAGCGTAAACGCGTGTGCCAACAGCGGCACGTAAGTCTATCCCCTCATGCATCCGCCAACGCCCCGTAACAGGATGTGGTCGATAGCCGTACTTTGAAGTAAGGACTAACGGGATTCGGAGCGGGGCACGAAACCCGAAGACAGCGTCAGAGGGAATCCGAATTTCTGTGCCGATCTGTAGACTACGAGGCGAAGAAATTCTATTTAGCCTTTGTAAGTCTTTCCAGTCGACGTTATGGCGGTTTGCTATACCGATCAAAGTATCGCCGGGTCTGACCTGATACAATATTTCTTTCAGGGCGAAGGTTTCGCTCGGTATGCGTAGCATTTTTCCAGTCTGTATACGGTGTGCTGACTTAATACTGTTTGCTTGGATAATTAATTTGACGGGTACTTCGTACTTCTGTGCGATTTCCGACAGCGTTTCACCTTTCTGGATCAGGTGCTGCTGGAAACCGGCGGCAACCCCTATTCCAGAAAGGGGTTCTACCAGCAAAGCAGCTAAAAAAATAAAAATGTGAATTGACCTTCTCTTCATTTGTTACCCTGACAATAATACAACAGCGTTAAATTTTGTAGCGTGTAAGTGGATCGAATGTCGCTCGTGCTAACAGAATTGACTGCTGCTCACTAATTTCTGACGGTTAGTAAGACATTTTTGGTATTTGTAAAAATCTGCGTATCTGTCTCAATTCCGGAGGATCCGACTGAGACAACCTCGCTGATTACAGTCACAACAAGTTGAATAACTTCAACTTGGACGTTGTCTCCAT
The DNA here is from genome assembly GCA_022821065.1 of Candidatus Poribacteria bacterium. Classification (GTDB taxonomy): domain Bacteria; phylum Poribacteria; class WGA-4E; order WGA-4E; family WGA-3G; genus WGA-3G. The sequence continues at coordinate 4,264 of JAJEEK010000099.1, read as the reverse complement.
TTAACGATTCCGGAGCTGTCCAAGTAACGGGATTTTCAGTGTTGGCAGAAAGTTCGCCAAATTGCGTAATGTTGAGCCAGTTCAGCGTGACACTGGTGCCTCTAACATCTTTTACTGAAGCAGTCAGCTCTACCGCCTCACCGGGTTGTACCGTTTTCTTCGTAACGGTAACTCTTACGTCAAGATCGGTAACCTGTTCTGGTTCTGCCACGTCCGAGGTTTGTGTAAGTTCAACGATGTCGTTTGTGGTTTCGGTTTCTTCTACGTTTGTAACCGTTTCTGATTCCGATACAGGATTTTTTACGTTACTCCCGCCGCAACTCGTTAAACTCAGCACAATACCTATTAGGAGAATGTAAACACCTATTAGGGACATGTAGAAAAACATGTTGATTCGAGATACTCTCATGCCGCTGTCCTCTCTTCATATTCGGGTTGTGTGAAACATTGATGTGTTTCAATCGAGTGCATTGCTGTTTTAACCAACGGATAGACTTTTGAACTGAAGCGATTAGGCATTCGGTGTTAAATAAAAGGAAACCGAACGAAATTAGCGAATTACACCTTAATCGTTCAAATCAAGGCGTATGTTGGCTTATAAGCAAATAACGAATAGTAAAGAGAGTCGGTTACAAAAATAGAGAGTCCGGCACGAAAGTATTAGGCTGGAGAATTGGCCCCAGCCTAAATTTCGGTTAATTTCCGGCGTTCTCTAATTCTTGGCGCAGGAATGCAATAATATCTGCGACTTGTTGGTCGCTGAGGATATCAGGTGCATAGAAAGGCATGAGCGTGCCGCCGCCTCGAATTTTAGTTGCCCAACGTTCCAGTGTTGCATCGATATTCCGAGGCGGTCTGGATCGGATGAGTTGGGGTCCGATTCCGGCTTTATAGGGTGTCGGGTGGCAGACGACGCAGGCGCGTCCGAAGAGTTGCCATCCGTTTTCAGCATCGCCGTTCATAGCAGCGAGTTTCTCACCGGCTGCCTTTTTGGCATCGTCATCTAACATTGCCATTTCAAATTGGGGTCCCTTGTTATCACCGGAGATCGCTTTGAAATACGCCATGAGTGCTTCAGCGTGTTCTTCAGGGATTGCGGTTGGATCGACTTCGGGACCTGGTATTCGCTGTAAGAAGTGTTGGTAGCAGAAACCGCCGCCGCCTGCTGCACGTTCAAAGATTTCGGCTGAGATCATTCCGCCTTTCGCCTGTCCGCGGTGTGGGACACCAACCATGCTGTGTCCAGCACGAATGACTCCATCTGGATTTGCTGCCTCGTCAAAATCTGCGTGGCAGTTTGCGCAGGTAAGCCCAGTGGCGAATCCTTTGGTTTTACCTGGTTTGATTGTTCCTTTAAAAGTTGGATCGTGAAAAAGTTCGCGCCCCAGTTGTGCTTTGTCTGACATTTGTGCTTGTGTGATAAAGATAAATGCCGTGATCAAAACACCACATAGGGCAAACGAAACGAGTTTACGCATCATAAACCCCCTCTTGATGGTGTATGCTATAAGTATTGTACCAAATAATTACAATTATTGTCAATAAAAAATAGAATAAAAAGTGGTTCGCACCAAATATGGTGGTGCTATATAGTATCTGTCGTCCGTTGGAAGTGTTTAGGTTGATTCTAATAAGGCAATGTAGGGTAGATTCCGATATTGTTGTGCGTAGTCAAGTCCGTAGCCTACGACGAAAGCATCTGGCACCTCAAAACCGATGTAGTCAATAGTGACAGGGACTCGACGTTTAGACGGTTTGTCGAGTAGTGTGCACACCTTAACGGTTTTTGGATTCAGTGTTGATAGGTGTTCACGGAGAAAATCCAAAGTCTGTCCGGTATCCACAATATCCTCAACGATGAGGATATGTCGGTGTTTGAGGTAATTGCTGCCGCCGCGAATAAGTTCAACTGCTGATGGTTGTGTGTTGTTGTGATAGCTCGTAAGTTGTACGAATTCGAAGCGGATTTGTACTTCTCTGCTGGGTTCTTCAAGTTGTGCCCCGAAGATAGCACGAGAAAGATCAGCGAAAAACAACACACTTCCCCTAAGTACACCGAGGAGTATCAACTCTTGGTTTTCATAATCGGCAAGAATTTGTGTGCCGAGTTCGCGAATACGTTTTTGAAGGCACAATTCAGAAATGAGAACAGATTTAGGGAACGGTTTTGTCGCTGCTGGCATAGCTTAGGTAGAGATAGTGTTGTGTGTGCGGTTCGATCTTAAAAGAATCGCTGGTTGTGTAACCGACAACCCACAAGATCACATCGCTGCAAACGAGAAGTGGAATGTTGTCGCGTTCGTGGCGAGGCACCTTGGCGTCTATCAGAAAATCCTTAATTTTTTTTCTTCCTTGCATGCCATAAGGTTGAAACCGGTCGCCTTGTCGCCGATTGCGTAACGTGAGCGGGATTGTTTCTGAAAACGGTTCTGCGAATACCTTTCTTAACTTTTGATAATCAAATATTGCTTCAAATTTGCCATTGGGTGGTGCAGGTGTTCTACCAGGTGTTACATTCCCTAATGCTGCGTTAATTTCGGCATTTAGAGCCGTTATAGATGTTTTCCCTACAGTGTTGATTGGATAGGAAAAGTTTCCTATTTTAATTGTTTTTCTTTCAAAGATGATCTGTTGATAGGCACGCCGAAATTGTAAACCGTTCGGAAGTGGCAGTACAGCATTAGGTGCGTCGCCTTCAATGAGGTTTAGTATCGCGTCGCAATGCGCAAAGTAAAGGTCGTTCACGGCACCTAACATTTTAGAGACGCTTTGCCGGAGGATTCGTCTCTGCAGTGCAAGGTGGTGCTGTCGAAATTTTCCCCTATCAAGGATAATAGTTTTTTGTGAAGCTTGTATTTGGCACGCCTCAAATGCTGTGCAAGCGATTGTATCAAGGTATTCCGATTCAACACCTAATATATTGGCAGTACGGCTTAACGCGGCTTTGATGTTCGGATTATAGTCGTTTTCAAGCCTTGGTATTAACTCGTGGCGGATACGATTCCGCAGATAGCGTGTATCCGTGTTGGTGGCATCATGTCGCGGGACAACATCTATAGAAGTCAGGAACGCCTCAATCTGTTGACGTGTAAATCCTATAAGCGGTCTAATAAATTTTAGATCCCTGACCGGTGTGATACCTTTCAATCCGGTGCTTCCGCTCCCGCGTATGAGATTCATCAGGACCGTTTCGGCGATATCGTCTTGGTGGTGTCCTAAGGCGACTTTAGTTGCGTCGGTTTCCGAACAGACAAAATCGTAGAATTGATAGCGTGCTCTGCGTCCGGCAGTTTCCAGAGAGAGTTTCCACTGTTTTGCTAAACGGAACACATCTACCTGCTGAATGCTGCAAGGCAAGTTTAGGTGTTCTGCGTGTTGTCGGACAAAGTCTGCGTCTGTGTCTGCCTCTGGTCGGAGGCGGTGGTTTAGGTGTACAACGTGCAGATGACATCTGAGTTGTTGACGTAAAGTGTGTAGCGCGTATAGGAGTGCAAGCGAATCTGCCCCGCCTGAGACTGCGACGAGCACAATTTCACCGCCCAGAATCAATTTATGCTTTGCTATGAAGCGATGCATCTGTTGGACGAAGTCAGCTGTCATGAGGTGGCCAAATTTTTTTAAGGCAAGTTGTATCCCACTCGGTAAACGGTAGGACGATGCCGGTGCGGAGAGTCGAACTCCGGACAGCACGATTATGAGTCGTGTGCTCTAAACCACTGAGCTACACCGGCATGGGTTGGGATGGATTATCGGGAACGCTGAAGTTAAGTGTGTTTTTTCTATGTTATCGTTGATGTATCAAAGAACATGTAAGGATTGAGAAGATTGCAGGGGGGGGATTTGAACCCCCGTCCTCCGGGTTATGAGCCCGACGAGCTACCTGGCTGCTCTACCCTGCGGCAAGAAGTATTGTGCTAAATCATGGTCGAGGAGGGACTTGAACCCTCACACCTGTTTAGGGCGACGGATTTTAAGTCCGTTGTGTCTACCGATTCCACCACTCGACCACAGTAACATTAATAGTATACTCTATCTCTGTGGGTTTGTCAACTTTTTTTGGTGTTATTTTGAAAAAAACGCTGATTGTGCTGTGTTTATGTGGAATTTTATATTTTCTTTTCAGCAATACCTTCGCCAAAAAGATTGACTAAATAGGGTAAATATCCTAAAGTTATAGGTGAAAATACTAAACTTGAAAGGATGTTTACCCATGTCAGAGATTGTATCATTATTTACTATTTTCAGTCCACATTTATCAGCGACA
>JAJEEK010000029.1 GCA_022821065.1 Candidatus Poribacteria bacterium | reverse complement strand
TGTCGCTGATAAATGTGGACTGAAAATAGTAAATAATGATACAATCTCTGACATGGGTAAACATCCTTTCAAGTTTAGTATTTTCACCTATAACTTTAGGATATTTACCCTATTTAGTCAATCTTTTTGGCGAAGGTATTGGCATAAAACGCTTGCGTCTTTAGTACGGTTTGAAGCTGCTCCAGCAAAACAGGTAGCGATTCTGCTTCGTTGTATGCTGGTATCACTATAGAAAGTTGAGGGGAATTAAGAGGCGTTTTTGACACTGTGCTGATATACTTCCTTAATCTGTTCAATCACCTTCTCCCAGGTGAGTTCGTTAAGAATTCGTTCTCGTCCAGCGCGTCCAAATTCTTCGCGTTTTTCGGTGTCTGTGAGCAAGTGAACGAGTGCAGCTGCCAATTCTTCTACGTTTTTCTCTTTTACCAGCATTCCTGTTTCCCCGTTTTTGACGACAACAGGGATACCGGAGATATTAGAAGCGACGACCGGTTTTCCACACGCCATCGCCTCCAGAATCACATTCGGACACCCATCCACGTTGCCTTTTGGGTCAAAAACTGCCGGAAGTGTAAAGACATCGCAGAGATGGAAATAAGCAGGCACGTCGGTTCGGTTGATGGTGCCAGTGAATCTGACGCTACCTGAAACCTTGCGTTCTTTCGCCACTGTTTTTAACCTGTTAAGGTCAGTGCCGTCACCACCGATGACGAGTGTAACATTCGGGACTTTCTGTTTTACCAAGGGGAGTGCTTGAATCAGGATGTCAAACCCCTTTTTCAAAACGATACGCCCTAAAGCGAAAACGATTAAATCTCCCGCCGGTATCGACAGCTGCTGTCGGAGGACACGCAGCTCCGAAGACGGCGGCACAGGGAATAGGCTGGGGTGGCTCCCGTTAGGTATCAACCGCTTCCTTTCCTTTGGCACTCCGAAGACTTCTAAATCCGGGAAAAATGCGGGGGTCACACTTGTCACCATTGTTGCCTGTTTAAGTGTCCAGCGCGCTATACCACGAAAGACGAAATTCTGTTTGGAGATGAAAATATCCGAACCGCGCAACGCAACCATTAGGGGCACGTTACATAATCTACTGATAATTGCTCCAATGAACCCATTCGGTAGAAGCCAAAACGTATGGATCAAGTCGAAGCGGGACCTACGATGCAACCAAAAGAGATGGAGTATACCAGACAAGAACATAAATGGTGCAAGTAGATACACATATCTTTTCAACTCACAGTCGTTGACGAGCGTATTAGCATAGCCGAGCCGCTGCAACTGCCGCGGAAAAAAGTAGCGATAGGTGTGCAGGTTCACATTGTGGTCAGCAGGCGTTCGCGCGAACTTCGGCGTATCGGGCGTGAGCACTGTGACATCAACCCCCTGCTTCTGGAGCGTCTCTGCGGTGAATTCGACGAAAGGTGCCGTCGTATCATCCGGAAAACGCGGATATGCATGCGTTAGCAGACAGATTTTCATAAAGACCTCACCTCACCTTGTAAATCCAGACGTGGTCAATGCCGTTGAGTGTGATAACTGCTTCAAGTTCACCATTTAAGGTGCCAGTCTGAGACACCCTCCCTATTTGTGAGTCTCGGATATAGACGACTTCATAATCTGGAGAGAGCCCTGTCTCTTTATCTGCCCTATATGCGTACCCTCGAAAGTAATTTTTCACAAACTCCGAGGCTAAAGGGGACACTTGCACCACGAGCAACTCTGGACTCGGTTTCTCGTTGAGATAGTTTGCCGCTATATCCAACCCGGAAGCTTCTCCGACTGTGATAATCTTTGTGATGTCCGTCACCTTCCAGCAAGGATTATAGTAGGTTCCGTAATACGGATGGAGGCTGAGAACAGGCAAGATTTGAATAAAAAAGAAACCCAATCCAGCGACACTCGCTACTACGATTTTTACCGCTTGAGGGTGTCTAACTCGGGACACATTAAGCCATGCCCCAATCCATCGAAGGCTTTCCACGATGCCGATAGAGGCAAGGATCTCCAATAGGAGAAAGGCGGGTAACAGATAGCGGGAAAACTTTTTACTTGTTGCCGAGAGACAGAGCGTGAAGATGATAACACCCGCAAATAGAAACAGGGACGCTTGATATTTACCGGCATCCGCATCCGAGTGTTCCCGATGTTTCCATAGTAAGACCATGCCTACGACTGCAAAGGGGAACACAAGCGGAGCGCTTTTGATGGTCAGTACAAAAATGTAGAACAGCCAGCCAGGATCGTTGACGACTTCCCCTAAAAAGAAGTGTTCCACCTCATGTGGGGTGGTGACTGCCCAGTTCACCTTTTCAAAGACAAGCCAGACGGTTTGAACAGAACGGTGGACACAGACGAATATCTGTCCGATGCCTAATGTTGCCAGCCACATGAGGTGCCTGTGTTTGTTTTCTAAATCTCCTTTTAGCAAAACAAAGGTCAACACGAAAAGCCCCAGAGCCAGAAGTCCGAAAATCGGGGTCCAAAAAACCGGCCAGAAGGCGAAAGCGGTGAGAAGGGTGCAGTTGAGGTGCACAACCAGTTCTCGGATGTGCATCAAAAAACGATGCCGCCGGCTCAGGTTTTTCCAAGCAGCACCAGAAAAGGATAAACACAACGGAACACATATCAGTAAAATCAGGGCGTAGCTCTTGGAAAGTAACGCCAGTCCGAGGGCAATACCTGAATAGACAAGATAACGACGACGGGACCGATTTTGGCAATAGATGAGCAATAACAGGATTGTCAGGAGGATGAAAAGACTGGCAAGTGCATCGGTGTGAACGCGGCGCGTCTGTGCTAAAAAAAAGGGTGAGTACGCGAGGCAGGCGAAACTCACCAGGGCTATCCACTTCCCAAAGAGTTGGTAAAGTAAAAGGCTGGCGATGCCGATGCCGCCCCACACCAGAACACCGATGAAAAATCTCGCATGAGCGAGGCTTTCGACATCCACGCTCGCGGGCAGCCAAAAGATACGAAGCCCCGCAAGCCACATTGTTGGGACTCCGGGGTGGTAAGCGATGAGGGTTTTAGAGAACTCACCAGCCTTGACTGCTGACATGAACTGAGCACTGCGGTGAAGCCAACGGGATTCATCACTGTTCCAATGTGCGTCTAAATGCGTCAGTCTTGGTATAGAAAAAAGGATAAAAAGCAAAGCGAGAATAAGATAGATAAACTTGACATGGAGTTTTTCGCGAGTCGCAAGCATCTGATTCCCAAAATAGATTGGTCCGAGATTCGGGGCCAGAGTAGGTTGACCTTAAGGTCAACCTACTCTGGATGTCTGAAGGAACAACATCCTAATTATCTATCCCTTTGCGGACAGTACAGATGGTGTTCACCCAGGATTTTATGGCTGCCTAATTCTAAAACAACAACTTTGCAATAACGGCAGGGCAGCACTGCTGTAAGATACCCGCCAATAAAGCAGACTGTAAAAACGATAATGAGAACTTTCAGACTTGATTTTTTCATAAAAGTTATTCTAACTCGAGCTGTCTTCTTCCCAAAGTCGGGCCCCCACACCTATGATAGCAGCACCGGCACCGATGACTAGAGCACCAGGTAAGACGACTGGAGCGGCTAAAGCAGCAACAACCCCCCCTGTAATCACAGTGATACCGACAGCTATCGTTGCCCCTCCAGTGGTCTCGTCTGCCCCTGTTTCAAGGACAGGTGAGAAGAAGGTAAACATCATGGTTGCCATAATCAATAATGACAAAACTTGCAATAGGGATGTCGAAGAAAAAAAGTTTACACGAGTTACCGGAAAAAACGTCGTATTCACGAGTTTATGACCTCCATTAAAAGAATTGCATGAGGCTAATGTCGTAAGTTGTGTGTCTATGATAATATGAGTTGTCCCAAATTGAATCCCACGATGAATCCTCCACTACCTACTATAATCGATCCTGCAATCAACTGGGCAACATCAGATGTCGTCGCCATCAAGATCATTACAGCAACCATCACCAGTCCTAAACTAATAGCCGTGAAAGCATCAGGAGCAACCCTAATTAGGGTACCAACACCTACGAAAAAACATAATAGGACTTTCGTTCTCTTCGTCGAGAAATCATTTGTTATAGACATACTTACAATAATCCTCTCTAATGAGAGGGCACGACCCATGTACGAGTCTCAGCCCCCACAAAAAAAGCAAAAAATCAGTAATAGTTGTTGTGATTAACTGGAACTATCATCTCCGGAGAAAAGGTCTGTGACCCCATCCACTACAGCGACAGCTCCGGCACCTATAGCGACCACTGCGGCAACCTTCACGATGACAGGAGAAGCTCCCAGGACAGCAGCACCTCCCGCGACAGTGAGGGCTACACCACCTACTGCTAGAGCAATGTCTCCCACTTTACCACCGACAGCAATAGGCGGTGAGCAAAAGGTGAGAGCCATTATTCCGATAACGAGAAATGTCAGTATTTGTAACATTGATACTGAAGTGGGAGTGAGTGATACTTTCACGTCAAACGTCTGTGTCATAAAAAACTCCTTTTCTAATTGGAACTTAATAATCTTTCTACTAAACTTTGGACAATTTTAAACGGTACACATATCGCCTCGCTGGGGCTTAGACCTTGGGGTCCTGATGTTTCTATAAACATTCCGCCCCGCTGGGGCTGCCGTTTGATATATCTAAGTTTATTTTTCTATGAGTTGCGTTTGTGTGAGGAACTTAGAGAAAAATCAAAGGCGTTTGAAAACCGGATATGAACCTGAACGAAATTGTCCAAACTATAGTAATCTTTCTAACTGGAACTTAATATTCTATCGGTTATATAATAACCGGCAGTGTAGGCTCCAGCACCTATAGCAACAATCGTTGAGACTGTGACAACAGCCGGAGCAGAAGCTACAATGGCAACGCCGGCGGCGATGAGACCTATGCCACCTACAATGTTTGCCACTGCTTTTCCTTTTTCCCCTGCTTCTATTTCAAGGGCAGGGAGGAACAAGGAAAAAGCGAAAATACTTATAACTAACAATGAAATTATTTGTAACATTGATAGTGAAGACCAACGAACTGATAAGTTGTCCGCAACGGGGGTCAGTTGCATCATCCAAAAACTCCTTTTTACTTACTTTTGAAATTACCACGGAAATTGAGAAATATAGGCCTCAATATCAGCAGGAGACAAATGCTCGGACAGCATCCGACGAGTCTCTTCTTTTGCCTGTTGTTTTTCTTCATCACTGAGCTGGGGAATATACTCGTGACCGAGTTTGAGCATTTCTATATTAATTTCCTCAGCTTGCCTTTTCACTTCAAGCAGACCTTCTTTCGTTTGCATGAGGCGCATAATTTCGGCTTCAGACATAGATAAGAGCGGATACCGATCCATGATACTCATGAATTGCTTTTTTACCTCGGCAGAGAAATCACTTGGATCAAAATCAAGGTCGGTTTTGTCATTGAACATGTCGTCATTTTGATCTACAACTTGAGAATCTCCATCTGTGAACTCCTCAAAATCGTCAGAGGTCGATAGGGGTACATCCGCTTCAACGGTCACTTCTTCTGGGAGTTCCTTTTCAAAAGAATCCACCGTCTCTACGATCGGATCTGCTTGATCCACAGACACCGGATTTCCCTGTTTTTTCTCTGAAGATTTCACAGCTGGAGCAGATTGGGTCGTTTTGTAAATCTTCAGTGGTTCTTGTGGAAACTTTGACTTGTAAGCATTGACACCAAAGAATCCTGCGATTCCTATACAGACGACAGCACATAACCAAAAAACTTTAGATTTAAACAAAGACATACTCGAAGAAACCCTCCTTGATTTTCGCAGAAAATTCCATCCCGCGTTTGATAGGAACGCAGTCAAAAATGTGTCTTTCGCAAACGAAAAAAATACATTTTATGACCTTTAGTTAGATACGAAAGTTGCTTTTTCGCGAACAGTTGTTTCTCATCTCAGGGATGAGAGCTCTGTGGTGATTTCCCATATCACATAAACAACTGCGATTCCTATCATTGCTGCACCCGCAAATGCGATAAGGGATCCACCGACCGTCGTCGCCTTCGCAGCGATGCCGACACCGATGCCAAGACCTCTCAGAATCAAGATGAATCCAAACACAGCAAAAGCAGAACCGCCAGCAAACCATTCCAACGATACACTCCAACCCCCTTTAGTAGGGGTTATAGGCAACAGTGAAGAACACACCGTTAAACCTATCAGCAAGATCACAAAGATCTCTACAGGAGAGATCATATTCTTGCTCAAAGCGAGTGGGGTCGTGAGTGAGGTCCAGAACCTTTTTATTAAAAACATCTGCTGCTCCTTTCAAGAATAGCAAAGCGACAAACAACCAGCAGTATCCGACCAAAAGACATTTCCTACGTTTTTCCTATATTTTATCGGGATTGCTTTCGGAAGGCAACGTGAAAGGGAGTTGGCGTCCTGTGGCAATCCTCAATTTCTTGTATAAGGTGCTAACCTAAAAATTACACAAAAATAATGATTTTATGTTACAATTTAGGTTAGCGCTGTCATAGTACGGTTATGGCAGTGCCGCGTCGATGGGTGGTAACGACACCCTCGGCGCACCTCAAAACGTTAGAGGCTGCCATCTACAAAACATTTACGACAACAACAGGAAACATGCATAAACGTAGCATGTGTCGGTGTTATTGTCAAAGAAAAAAGTCGCAACGCAGGAAGATTTAATCTTCGGTTTTGCGTCGAATTCACGTTTATAGTAGTAGCAAGTATCATGCCAATATGAGAAACCGCACTGTGACAGGATCTCACCATTTTTCAACTGGGAATATTTTTCACTGAACTGGGTAAAATAATCTCAGTTGCACACCAAGCAGAACCTTTCTATCCGCGCTGCCAAGCACGGATATCAAGTCTATTACAATAGCGCGTCAGCAGTATCGTGCAATACCAAGTTTCTTTATCCATTATAGTCGCGTAGTTTGTTGTGTAAAGTACGCCGATCTATCCCCAAAGACTTCGCCGTTTTTGATCTATTCCCATTCTCTCGCGCCAAAGTCGTTAAAATCGCTGACTTCTCTATCTCTTTCAAGGTTGTTCCCATCGGAAAGGGCAGCACAAAACGTTCCGCAGCGTTAGGATTGGCTGCGGCTGTTTCATCCGCCAACGGCAATGGGTGGACCTGAGGCATCCGCAAATCTTGTGGTAAGTGGTGTGGTAAGATTTCACCATCTTCCGCTAAGAGGACGGCACGACCGATGACACCTTCGAGCTCCCGGATATTCCCAGGCCAGCTGTAGACATCAAATAACGAGAAAACTTCTGGATTTATATCGACTACCTTTTGACTGGAACAGTTGTTTTCCTTTGCCAAAAAGTATTTTGCCAACGCGCGGATGTCTTTCCGCCGCTCTCGTAATGCCGGCAGGCGGATATGAATCGATTTTAATCGCTCATAGAGATCTCGGCGGAACCTGTTTGCTTCAACCGCTTTTATAAGGTCGATATTCGTCGCTGCCAAAACGCGCACTGACACTGGAATCTGTGCTGTCCCGCCTACGCGGCGAATCTCGTTTTCCTGAAGGACCCGCAATAACTTTGGTTGTAGGCGTATCGGCAGTTCCCCAATTTCGTCAAGGAACAGTGTGCCACCGAATGCGGTTTCAAATAGCCCGATATGTCGCTGATCTGCGCCGGTAAACGCGCCTTTCTCATGTCCAAAGAGTTCATTTTCGATCAGGTTCTCTGCAATTCCTGCACAGTTCACGACGACCATAGGGAACATTGCATAAGGACTCTCTGCGTGCAAAGCACGCGCGACCAACTCTTTACCTGTTCCTGTCTCGCCAGAAATAAGCACAATTTTAGAAGATTTTGCGAATGTGTCAATACTTTTCAGGACTTCAAGATGGACTGTACTTTCACCGACAATGTGATCGTAATTTCCATGCAATTTCTCTCTTGATAACGGCGTTTTGAATGGTGCCATCTCTTCTCCCTCGGAATCGTTTTTCCGCTAAAACCATAGGTTTGCGGTGTCATATTCCAATTATCGTAGAATTCTCGGTGTTAATAAGTGTTCCACATATCACTATAAGGTCGGGTTAAATGCAAAACCATCACCCGATGATATTAAAGACAATTTTTTTCACCGCTTTTCGTGCATAAAATGATAAAAATGTCATAAATTAGGACTTACGCATTGCGGTCGTAATGATTGCAGGACTTACGCACTTTTGGCTATAGGTGGTTCTGTTAGATGAAATTCTTCTGAAAACACAGCGTTCTGGTGTCACAAACTAACAGTTTGTGGTACAAAAAGAGCGGTATGCGTAAGTCCTGGATTGATCAACTCTCCTCTATAATCTAAAGACACAACTTTTGATAAAAAAGGTGCATCAGTGCCGAAAAAAACGAAAGAAAAGTGAATTTTATAGTCTCGGGTTCCATAGCAGAGAGCGTATGGGACCTATAACTACACGTGGATTTTTATTATCATACTCACGTGCAAAAAAAAGTGAATTTTATGGGGAAATCCGAAAAGAGGATCGCGACATTCCAGAAACGGCATGGATATACTTAAACTTAACAGGACTTACGCAATTTTTGACTGTATGGGGTTGTGTTAGATGAAATTCTTCTGAAAACACAGTGGTCTCCTGCCACAAACTGGGAAGTTTGTGGTACAAAAGAGCAGCGTGCGTAAGTCCTAATAGGGTTGGATAAATTCTTCTGTGATTTTTGTTATAAAGGCACTTTAATTTTTTTTGTACGCAAAAATCTGCATCATACTTTTTCTGCATCGGGTTAGGGTCTGTCGGTTCCGGTTCGGGGTGCGATCGCAGGTGTCCGGTTATCATGGATTTTAAGAGGCAGTGCGTCTGTCTTTAAAATCAGGTCATTTTTCGATCTCTCTGTTGAACTTTCCGTTTCGCCACTCTTTGTATACCAGAAACGCACCGAGTAGACATAAACTGTAGAATAACACGATTTCTATACCACCCGTTATTATGGACAGATTCAATCCTTGTAGCAAGCGCACAGCCCTTATATCTTCCGCTGGTTTCCATGGCCCCACATACGCGTTGTAAACCACATGGACAAGCCATCTGAGAAACCTAACACCCATGAGGGCTGTTGCGAGGACGATCAACCCCTTTGACCGCGTTCGGAGGCAGAAAAATATCAAGAAAACCATCAGTGTCAAAAATCCGACGTACCCAATCCATGTCGTTAGATCTTCAAAAACTTTCATCAAAATGTCACCTTTTAAAGACAAGAATAACCGTTTCATAAAAAGTGAAGATGGATTTACATTCCTGAAACCTCCTCTATTCTAACGCAACAATGAAGCAGATAGCAATAGAAAAAATACGTGCATCTTTGCAATGAATCTGCTAAAATAGAAGAAAGATTTGATACGGAACAACATAATAATAAGGAATGACGCGAGGAGGATAACGACATGAAAAGGATAACTGTCTTGATGCTCCTATTGGGCATTTTTTGTTATTTCGGGATAACGAGTGCGAACGCTGACGTAATAGGTGTATGGCTCTTTGATGAAGGAAACGGCAAAATCGTCAAAGATGCATCTGGTAACGATCATCACGGTGAGATTGTCGGTGAAGTCGCGTGGGTAGACGGCAAATTTGAGAACGCACTTGAATTCGATGGCGGTCATGTCCTTGTGCCACATGCGGATGTCATGAATCTTCGGCAGTGGACAATGACGGCATGGATAAAAGTACCGGAAATCGTTAATCCTTACCAAGTGATTATGGGTAAAGAGGCGTGGCCAGATCGGAACTACACGATGTGGATTCGCCCCGGTGTGATGACGTTTGGGTTCACACTCCCTGGCGGTGCACAAGATCTTCAAGTCGGCAGCAAAGAGGTTACGGATAACGAATGGCACTTCGTCGCGGGAGTGTACGACGAGAAGAATCTGATTCCTTATGTTGATGGTGAGCGATTCAATCCGCGCGGTGCGGCTGGTAAACCTGCGACAAACAACGCACCGTTTATTATTGGTGCACAAGGACCTGCCGGAAACGGCGGACCGTTGAAAGGTATCATTGATGAAGTAGCGGTCTACAATACGGCATTAGACGAAGATGAGATCGCTGAGGTGATGGAAGGACTGACCAAACAATTTCACGCCGTAGAAGCGATTGGGAAGTTAGCCGTAACATGGGGGTATCTCAAAGCGAGTGGCAAGTAATATAGTAGCGTTGCGAAATTTATGTAAACATATTGTCCCGATTTCTCGTTTCAAGATTCCGAATCGCGGTTGATACACCGCGCCGACGAACAGTGAGTTAATCGGGATATTTTTAGTGAATCGGACAATTCATATTACACAGGACTTACACAATTTTTGACTGTAGGCGGTTGTGTTAGATGAAATGTTTCGGAAAACACAGCGTTCTTGTAGCACAAACTAACAGTTTGTGCTACAAAAGAGCATCATGGGTAAGGACTATTACATTTCGGTTGCGTTTTTACAGAAATCGGCACAGGCTAACAGCCTATGCTACAGTAAGACGCGACACAGGCTAACAGCCTATGCTACAACAGAACTCTGCACAGGAAACTAACGGTCTCCTGTGCTACAAACGAGAATACACGTGCTGAAAAACTTTTTGTTGAAATTCGCAGTTCACCACTTTTTAAGATGCTTGGGGCTGCTTTTTAAAATTGGGATTCTCCTTATCACCATCCTTTCCTCAACGTCCGATGTTGCCATAAGCCGCATTGCTGAAGAAAACAAGGAAACACAAAAGGATACCTCAACTCCCAGCGACAACGTCGCCGTTCCCGAACCCGTTGCATCCGAAACACCGTCGGAAGATGAAAACGCTATCGGAATCGGGTTGTTTAACCGTAATCCGTTCGACGCTGACTTTTCTCCAAAACATTTCATTTGGCAAGAAGAAACAGAGCAGCCCGAAAAAGAGACGGAAAACAGACTGATCCAACCCTACCTTGATAGTCTGCACAAATGGCGGAACCCACCGGAACTGACCGACCTTAGTAAACTCTACGATTGGAAACCGAAACCGAAGCGCGAGGAAGACGGTATCGCTCTGCCGATGGATTCCAACCTAAAAATAACCGGTTTACAATCCGTAACGATAGAGGCGAACAAAACGCACTATTTCGGGAGCGGCGACCTGAACCGGTACGGCGGCTACGGCTACGGCGGCGGATATGGCAGTTATTCATCAGGTCTCGACTTAGGGCTGACTTCATCCTATGGCTACGAAGACTTCGGCTATGGTGGCTTTGGCGGTAGCGGCTATAGTACGGGTGGATACGGCAGTAGTTACGGTAGCAGTTATGGTAGTGGTTACGGCAGCAGTTACGGGGGCTATGGTAGCGGTGGTATCCCACGGGCGACAGGTTTCAACCTTCGGCAGATACAACAATTCGGTTTGCACGGTCGTGTTGGACAACGGACACATATTGCGGTGGACTATAGTGCTGGTGGCAGCGGTTTCGGTGGTGGTGGCTATGGCGGATACGGCGGCGGTTATGGCGGCGGATACGGCCTCGGCGGGACAAGGGAACAGAAGATTAAAATCTGGTACGAAGGCACACCGGAGAGCATTATAAAAACGATCTCGTTCGGGGACATCACGCTTAATTTGCCGAACACGCGTTTTCTGAACATCAATCGGAATTTGTTCGGACTTGAAGGTGTTTTTGAATGGAAAAACACACGTCTTACAACTTTCTACTCTCGAAGTAAAGGGATACGTGAGGTGCGTACTTTCCGCGGTCAGTCGCGGCGTGCTGGTGGTTACGGTTACGGAACGCCGGGTACGCAGATACCTGATACGAATTACATCAAAAATCGGTATTATCATATCCACAAAGGTGAAGACGACTTACTACACGAGGCTTATCTGCCTATTAAAGCTCGGAGCGAACAGATTTACATTGATGACGGTGTTGTCGGCAACAACCAAGGCGGGATACGGACGAGTCAAGGTTATTTTAATCCGCAATTTGCTGGCCAAGACTACAACATCGACTACGTTACAGGTGAGATCGAATTTCTCTCATCAATCTCTGCAAACTACACTATCGTCGTCGCCTACGAATATGAGGGTAGCGGCGGTGGTACCGTCGGCAATCCGAGCGAAGTCTTTGTCGATGAAAATGGTGATGGTACGATTGATGAAGAAGGTGAAGAGATCGGCTACGTCGTGCTAAAAGAAAAAGGGTTTCGTGGCACGGAAGCATCGCACGTCTACCATCTCGGTAGTCCGAACATTAATCCACGCGACTTTCAGCTCACAATCCGCCGACAGGGGCAGAACGAAACCTTCCAGACGAATGACGGCCTTGTTCCTTATATAGAAATCTTCGGTTTGGACCAGAACGGTGATGGCAATGTCGATGCACAATTTATAGATTATGACAGAGGCTTATTGCGTTTTCCAAAGACGAACCCTTTTCAAATCACAGATCCGACTCATCCATATTACGCTTACCGAGATTCTCTTAACAACGATGCGATTTATCTTGAGGGTTCTTTCTCAAATGCCCAAATTTATACGATCATCGCCGACTATACGTATCAGTCGGAAACATACAACGTGGGTTTGTTCGTTATTCCGAACAGTGAGACAGTCCGGTTGAACGGTCAACTCTTGACCCGTGATACGGACTATATGATGCTCTATGAGGTTGGCACCATCCGATTTTTCAGGCAACTTGATGAGTTCGATGAAATCGTTGTGGAGTTTGAGAAGACACCTTTCGGTGGTTCATCACAACAAGCAGTCGTCGGCGCATGGTTAGAGTATACACACAAGCCGAAACCCAAATCAGAGAAACAACAGAGTCTTGAGGATAGATTTGACCGACTCGGGGGTCTCCAGTCGATGGACTCAAGTCCTTTCGGCGAAGAAAGGGATGCGTTCGGTGAAACATTACCGAGCAGAAGCGGCGGTTTAGGCGGTTTAGGAAGAGGGGGCCTCGGTGGCGGCTTGGGTAGAGGTGGTTTCGGTAGCGGCGGTTTCGGTGGCGGTTACAGCAGTTTCGGTAGTTTAGGCGGTAGGTCTCGGACAGGTAGTTATTATGGTGCTTACGGTAGCCGGAATTATTTCAACCCGGTTTTCCAAAAGGGGTTCATGCTTTCAACGGGTTATATCCTGAATACCGGACAACAACCGGCGGAGATACCAGACGTGAACGGTGTGCCGAATCGTTTGCAAGCGTTCAATGTGAACACAAGTTTCGGTAGGGCGTTCAATGTCGCCGGTATCTTCAATCTGTTGCCATTTATTAACACAAGGAATCTCCCGTTCTCGGTTGACTTCAGTGGGGAAGCGGCTTATTCACACAACAACCCGAACAGTATCGGTGTCGCACTCATTGATAGCATGGAAGGCGCGAAAGAAGCGACGAATGTTCCGACATTAAAATACAATTGGAAACCGAGCAGTCTACCTTATATCAGGGAGGATACATCTGCGACTGGTGCGGACGCTTACGGCGTAATACCGACGCACGAGAACCGTGCAATCTTTAAAGTTGCGTTGAAAGATAAAGACGAAACGGAAGCCGTGGGGAACTATATGCGGAACCGAGACGTACCCGCATCCTCAATCCAACCGCTCTCTCTCTCAACCGAAGAACGGCTTATCATGGAACTCGGCTATGATTTCACAGATGTGGTGGCGGAGTGGGGTGGCTTCTCAAACGGTATCTCACCCTCCGGTGTCGATTATTCGGAACGCGGTTTCGTTGAGATATGGATGCGTGTTCAAGGCGACGATAACGTGACCCTACACTTAAATCTCGGTGTCGTCAATGAAGACACGGATGCCGACCAACGTTTGGATAGCGAAGACCTCCCGAATACACTAACGGACACAAACGGTGATGACTATATCGACGCGTTAGACTTGGATCTGGAGAACCTTGGGGAAGTAGATCGTTATCGCGGAAACGGTGCCTTGGATACTGGTGAAGATGTCGGATGGAAGTACGACGGCCCCATCGAAAGCGCAGCTATTGGAAACGACAACCAGATTCTTGATAGCGAAGACCTCAACGGTGACGGCGTGCTCGACAATGTAGATGCCTATTTTGAAGTCTCCATTCCGTTGAACGAGATCCCGAATGAGTGGATTAAAAGCAAAAACGCTAACGGTTGGATGTTCCTGAGTATCCCAATCTCTCAATTCAGACCGGTAGGTTCCCGCGTGCCGAGCCTGGTTTTTGTACAACATTTCCGATTCTGGTTAAGCAAAAACGCTCCCGGTAGCGCAAGCGGTACACTGCAATGGGCATCTATTGAAATCGTCGGAAATAAATGGCAGCAAGGTATTATTACCCGTTCAATCACGCAGCCAACACCGGAGGTGGGACCCACCGGTGAGATTCTCTCAACAAGTACCATCGTGGAAGATACGATCGAAAAGTTTATCGTTGGTACAAAAGACAACTTCAGTTACGATGCCTATCAGAGTGCTTATCTCGACATTGAAGACAATGAACTCTTCAAGAAACTTCACCCGTTCACGGCAACTTCACTCGGTTTCCAAACACAACAGCAGCGTGAACAGACGTTGAGCCTCGAATATTACCTGTTTCCGGGTTCTTACGGTGTTACGTCTAAACAACTAAAAGGCTTAACACAGAGCGATGGACAGGACTTTAGCAAACATGATACGCTCCGGTTCTGGCTCTATGGCGATAAAAGCGACACGACCTTCGTCCTGCAACTCGCGCCGACTGTCCGCACCGGCTATCGCAGTTCATTCTATAGTTCAGACCCGTTTGTTAACCAGCCGCAAGAAGAAGATATTAACGTTTTCGAGAATCTAACGGATTATTATGAATATACAGTGAAGGTGGACTTTGAGGGTTGGAAATTAATCGAAGTCGATTTACGGGACCTCCGCAGAAATGCGTACCCCGATATAGCCGAAAGCACTTCTGCAGCATTAGATCCAACATTAGACGATGCGCCAGTCGCGACAACGACTGTTGTCTCTGATACTGAAAGTCCAGATGATGCGCCAGACGGACACCCCGACGGTTTCATTGTTAGAGGCAGCAACAGTACGCGGCTCTCTATTAAAAACATTGGCGGAATCTTGCTTGGTATCCGTAATGACACCGGACGTGAAATCAGTGGCGACATCTGGGTGAACGAGATTCATCTTGGTGATCCGCTCGTGCGTGCGGGGTGGGCGCGCCGTGGTAACATGTCAATGTCGCTCGGTAACATCGTGAAATTGCGGGGCGGTTACGCCAGTCAAGATAAAGACTTTGAGAGCGGTGCAGGCGAAGTCGGTAGACAACGGCTCTCTTCTCGCGGGTATAGTACAACGAACAACGATTATAACATTGACGCGGATGTTACGCTTTTCTCGTGGTTGCCAATCCGTTACAGTATCCGACAGCAAGACACCGAAACCGAGAGTTTGCGCGGCAGTTACAGCAGTTTCCAGAGCGGAAAGAGCGAAATCCGTAATCGAGATTTCTCTGTACAGCTCAACCGGAACCCGTACCCGAACCTCGGCTTCGCATATAATTATCAAGACTTTTGGAATGAACGTCAAGGCACACAAATCAGCCATCTCTATACTGGTAGTTTCCGATACGAACTCGGATCCAAACTCGGTGTTAATATGCAATATCGCCACGAAGATGTACTTGCGAACCCCGAAACCGCGACGGATGCCTCTTCAACATCCTATTATAGCTACAGTAGAAACCGAGACGAAAAGACGGATAGTGGTACAATAACCTTCAACATCAGTCCAACAAGCATTTTCAGTCTGAATCCGAGTTATGATGTGCGCCGGACACTTGAGCGGCGGGATGACCAGAGATCCGGCATAGGCACAATCAGCAGTGAGACGACAGAGATAGCAGGGGCGGAAGAGACGGAACCGGATTTCTCAATTGCCGAACGCTCACACCGGCTCTCACTGACACCGCGCTTGAACCGAGATTTTCTCGGCATGCGTCCGACTGTAACAAGTCGTCTGAATTTCCGTGAGAACTGGTTCAGGGAAGAAAAAAATGCCTCGCTTAACGGCAATGTCAGTCTTGGCGTGAACCTTCGCGTCCAAAAATGGTTCGGCTGGTTCTTGGAACCGGAAAGAACACCGGAGACGACAGATAGCAATCAGCAATCAGCAATCAGCAATCAGCAAGAGGACTCTAATTTATCAGAAAACCTCTTTACTGAAAGCGGAAAGCCGAAGGTTTCCGAAAGCCAAAGTGCGCAGCTTCGAGCAGACGGTATCGACGAGACACAGATCCAAGAATTAGAAGAGAATCGTGGGGATTGGATTGAGCGTGATAAAGGCGAGGTCGGTACGCCGGTCGTAGGGGCGGGGTCCCCTGCTCCAGCAGTTCAGGAAGGCATCTTGCACAGGGTACTCAAGAGTTTTACAATTAGTACGAATGCCAATTTTACTGCGACAGAATCGTACCGGCGGCTTGAATCCGGATTGTCAGCATTGGAAATTTGGTCGCTCGCGGATGATGCGAAGGAACGGTCAAATTCCCGACGCAGCAACCGATACACGCTCCGTAGCTCCGTAGACCCGTGGCGTTGGATGTCCTTAGGCGCGAATGCCAGCACATCCGACAGTTTCCGAAAAAGTTTGGGGAGTACGTATACAACGCACGCGGAGTCGTACGAAGCCGATATGAAACTGAAGGCACAAGAAAGTACCAGTTTCCAACTCCGTTATAGTTTCACGAAGCGAGATAATTCAACGCTCGAAACGACGCTCAGCGACAGCACGGCACATACACCCTCCCTCAGTTGGCTGCACACATGGGGGAAAGAGACAAGGACGGCATTGGGGATACGGACAACATTCCGAGACCATGAGCGGAGCGGTATATTGAGTAATGCCTTGATTATTACGCCCAATTTCAGTATCGACTACCGTTACCGCACAGAAAACGGCATACGGTTTCCGTTTTTCGGCAGGATTCCGCTCAAGCACGATTTAGAACTGACGAACACGCTTTCTTGGGCGATCCGTAGAGAAAATTTTGGTGCGAATCGCGAGGAACGTTCAGAACGTTATGAGACGACGTTGCGGGTCGGTTATAAAATCAGCACACATATCACAGCAAACTTCAATCTCGGTCTCAGCTACCACCACGACAGAGTGGAGGAGGGCAGAGACTTCCTTTCCGTCGCAAGCGCGCTCACCATCCGCGGCGAAATTCAGTAAGTGTATAGCAGGGTTATTTATAGTAAACTTTAGAATTACTAAGGTTTGGACACTTTATGAATGGAGGGCAATAGAAATGACATCTCAATCAATGAGGAATAGAAAAAATCTGCTTCTGTGAAATAATGTTTTAGAAAAAGTTATTTGGCGCAACTTGTATAGTAAAACGTACCCGTTATTATAGTAGATCCCGTAATTATTTGCACATGTTTTGAAGAGACGGGCAATGAATTGCCCTACTACGAACGCTGCTCTGGCAAGGGACAAGTGTGTAAGTAATTCCAAAATCCACTATAAGAGAGATAACAGGTGCGTTTGCGTGAAGTAAACGGACGCTAAGGACAATCAACAGTATCATCTTCACTGTAAAGTGTCTGCGGTATAGAGACCATAAACACGCTAAGAAATATAAACATCAACACAAATAGGAAAGTGAGGTATCTCATTATTCTGATACCCCCTTACTCCGTAGTATCTCCAGAGCTGCTGAGATTTCATCTATTGATACAGCGTTGGCGGTGTCGCGTAGTATTTCCAATGTCGTTGGTGGCAGTCTTTCAGGAATACCCGGCGTTGCTAAAATGCGGTCTACCAATTCCTTACGGATTTTAGCCGCTTCAAGTGTACGCGCGTAAAAAGCATTCCGTTCGGTTTCATCAGGATACTCTCTAATGAAATCTGTCTCCTGTGCGTCGGGACACCTCTCACTGAAAGCCTCAACATCAGCATATTCCGTATTCAGAAGTAACATTGTACTGTCAAAATAATCACGCAATTCCTTTGCAGCTTCTTGCTCGGCAATCTTACGCTTCAAATCTGCGTTACCCGCTCGGAGTTCAGCAAGGATTTTTGCTTTTTTTGCGCGTCTGTTTTCTCCCTCCCAGCGTAATCTCGCAAGTTCACGCGCCACTCCTTGACCTACGGAATTCATTGTCTCATAATCGGGAAACTCTGACAATAAATATGACATTGGCACTTCGGAAGTTGATACGGGGGTCTCCTCTATGGTTTCCTCTTTCGACATTGACGCTGAAATTGTCCGCGCTTCCACGGTCGGTGTTGTCGGTGTCAATGAACGCTTTGTCGGCGTAACCGGCTTGTAAATTGTAATCGGTTCTTTGGCGGTATCCGAGCGCAGCGCAAAGAACGCTATCGCAACGATCGCGACTATCAATGCTCCGCTCGGAAGGTAAAACTTTTTCGTAAGCATCTGATATGCTCCTTTAGGGTTTGAAAACCCCTTGATGTTGTATACAACTGATGGGAGTATTGCCGAAACGCAACGAAGAAAAGGGCTGAAAAATGGCTGCATGATTTTCGGTGCAGCATATATTATTTTCTGTCTGAATCGCGGATTGGGCGGATGACGCAGATGACGCAGATTTTAAGACATCCTATTGTCAAATCATTGCTTCTATATCGCGGTTAAAACGCCTCTTTATGATGTCTTTTGTTGTCTTTCCACACGCCTATTCAGGGCAAAGGCAGCACCTACCAGAACTATTTCTGCTGACAGCATCTAGAACCGACACAGTAGTGCGACGAGGGTTGCTTGTGGTGCTGGCATGTAGTTTGCTAATAACACTCCATCACGTCTTCAAAGACCTTGATGCTACCGCTTTGGAAAACAGACTCACACAATGGGCAATAACCGTCTTAGAAGACTTACCGCCTGAAACCACCATCGCTATAGATGGCAAAACCCTACGTGGGAGTGTCCAACAAGATGCCACGATTATATACCTCTTGTCTGTTGTTTCCCATCAACTCGGAATCACCTAACTAACATAAGATGTGTTGCGTGTGTTTAGGAATGGTTGTCCTATCTGTTTAACAGCCGTTATGGGTGATTGAAGCGGACGCTCACAATGAACGACCGTTTCAGTTATAGTTGTTATGGTTCGCCTTGTGTTCCACCTAAAGTCAAGACACAATCGTGATTCATAAAATTATAACCCCATCTCTGCGCGTATATTCGATATGATGGCATCTGCCTGCTCGGAACCCCAGTTCTTAGCGAAAAGTTTATAAGTATCGTTAAGTATTGCTTCTCCCACATCTCTCGGTAACATTAAAAAAAGTTCTTGAAAGTCTGCAAAAAACTCGTCTTTTGCTTGTAATGCTAGTTCGAGAATCGCATCTTTTGCTTCGTCTGTTGAATAGAGCGTATCGTATTCATCAGGTGTTAAGTGGGCGATTCTCGCGATTTCGGGATATTTTTCCGCCATTTGATACCCCAATATTCCAATTTGTTCTTGAACCCACAGAGTGGCTTCCTCTTTTGATATTCCTTCCAAAACGGATGGTACTGTTTTTTTTGTTTCTTCCACAGCAGTCTCGGAAGTTTCCATCTTATCAACGTGCCTAATCTCTTCTGAGTGTTTTGAAGTAATAATACCCTTAGGTTTTGGACGGTTCTCGACGTGAGTATGTTTTTCTTCATAAGAATAAAATGCTTCGCGGTATGCCTTTTTAAGGGCAGGGGTTGTAGTGCTGTATATTCTCACAGGTTCGCGGTCAGGACGTTTTTTCTCAGAGAAATAGAAACAAACGCCTACTACCACAAACAGTATCAGAATAGAACCAAGTAAAGTCTTTTTATGTTTTAACATGATGGGTACCTCCGAAAGAGTTATCGGTCAGTGTTAGTATTGTTGTCGGACGGCCGAGGTGTCGTGACAAAAGGAACTATTTTTTTTCGGGCTGTCCCTCACTTGTAGGATCGGAACGTTCATAACTCCAACCGGTGGGACATGTGTGTCTTTGGCAAGCCAAGTACGTAAAACCACAAAAGTTACATTTGTTCGTATGAGTTGACAGGTCTTCAAAAGTTGCTTTACATTTTGTACAATGATGATGTGAATTTCGAGTTTGGCAGTTCCATTGATAATTACAGATTGGGCAAATATATTCATGGTCGGTTGTCTTTACATTGAGTCCGCAATGATCGCACTTTGGATGCCGATTTACGTAGAGGAATGCGCCGCCCAGAATGATTATTGGAAGCAAGATCCCGACGGTCAATCGAATAAAGTTAGAGAATCGTTTTCCATTCAGATGTTGCATTTCCTAATTTTACCTTTGCTGATGGATGAGTGGAGAAATCATCCATCGGCACATAATTATATGCGTTCATACACTCTCAAATCCACTATCGCATTTACTGACAACATGAACCACCAGACCCGTTACAGACGCTACAAGACTGAGAGCTCTGAGAACAATCGCCACTGTCATGATACTCTCTATTCGGCGGATCACAATACATGAATTCGTGAGGGCAATAACTACAACTGATTTCATGGGCATCATAGCTGTCAACTACCTGGCTACATGAACTGCAATGTATATGTGAATTTCGAGTTTGACAGTTCCATTGATAGTTACAACCTGAGAGCGAGCATGTATACTCATGATCTGCAGTTTCCGCATGAGCTCCACAATGATCGCAATGTGGTGGGTGACTGCCTATAATATAAGCGATTCCGCCAATGATCGCGGTTCCGAGTGTAACACCCCCCCAAAACCAAGCAGCGGCTTCCACCTCTTCCTGTTGATGGATTATCGGGATGAACAGCATAGCGACTGCCAATAAAATCATTGTCACTTGGCTTGCGCGTTGAACGGCGAACCATGAGGAACTCACTCTTATTTGTTGCAAAAACATAGTCTCTCCTTTTAAATAAAATAGACCGGGGCGAAACAACGGAATTAGTGCGTTGAATGTTCCATGTAGGCATCATAATCGCAAGTATAGTAGCCGTGACCTTCACCACATATCACATAGTGTGCCCCATCCGATTCAACCTCGTTACCACAGGATGGACAGATTTCCTTATCACAATTGCTACCATGGACATCTTGTCCACAGGTATAGTAGTCAATGCCGCAGGTACCACAATATACCTGATGGTCAGAGGTATTGCTGACACTTTCGTCACAACTTGGACAGGTTGATTGTCCTGTAAGCCAATTCCAAAAATCGCTCCACCAACTGGCATCTGCGCTTTGGGGCGCGAAAGTTATTGCTACTGCAAGGATCATTAAAACCGCAAAAGTTTTCGTTATTTTTCTGTTCATTCAATTTTCCTTGTAAGGTACTAACCTAAAAGTATCACAAAAAACAGTTATTTTCTGATACAATTAGGTTAGTGCTGTCATAGTCCGATTATGGCAGTGCCGCGCCGATGAGTGCTCACATCACTATCGGCGCACCTACAGAAAAGTAGAGACTACCATTTCTTAAATGTTGGGCGATTTTGAAAATTCTCAGGTTATAAGTTAGGTTGGATGGGAATACCTTGGATATTCCTCTAACCTTTTCTCGATGTCACTCTGCTGAGAAATTGTGTATCTATTTTTCGCGTTTCGCATGTATCAAGGGAACTCTACAGTAATCACACATAAATCGTCCAAACTTTTATACAATTAGGTTAACGCTATCATAGCTAGTTATGGCAGGGTTCTCAGCGTCAATAGATGCTTAAAACCCCTCAACGCACCTCACAAACATTGGAGGCTGCCATTCACGAAAAATTTTTATGACAATAACAAGAGGCGTGAATAAAAATAGCACGTTCCAGCGTCATTTTCAGACGGAAAAAGGACGGAAAAAGTCGCATAGCGAGAGACCGCGCTTGTCGGGGTAGTCTCCCGTGCAACGCCAAAATCCCGAGATACTTCGTGTTAGACGCAACTAGCATCAAGTCGTTTGACTTACACTTCATAACTTAAGCAAGAACCGTGCCAATTGGTGAAAATGTTCTTATCACTGCTCTGTTATACTTTGTCCATCAAGGCACTACGCGGGATTCGGGCTGTTCGCGATGCAATCGGTTCACTTAAAGTTGTTTTTCGCTGAGTGTCGCAAAATGCAACACGTTTGGAAGCGGTATGGGTTGCGGAGCCTTTGATAACACGGGTTTTGGCGTGTTTGTTGCAATATGCAACACTGTCGCATATTGCAACACATTTTTAGGGTGGCAGGTTATATTTCTTCAATTTCCGATAAAGCGTGGCTCTATTGATGCCCAATGCCCGTGCCGCATCGATAATATTATTGTTGGTCACTTTGAGGGCGTGGACGATGGCTCTCCGTTCAACTTCGTCAAGCGGAAGAATAACAGTGGCATCCGTCGGGCCGCTTGTAGCGGCTTGTGAACCCTCTTGTGTTAGATGTACAGGGAGGCTTTGTGGTCGCAGTAGGTCTGTTGTCTCAGACAAAACGGCACTTGCAATGGTGTTCTCCAATTCGCGTACGTTGCCAGGGAAGTCGTGCTGCCCCAGCACTTGTAAGGTATCAACAGAAATAGCGCGAACGGATTTCTCGGCGGCTGCGGCATATTTTTTTACGAAGTGATCTGCCAAGATAGGAATATCTTCTCGTCGTTCTCTCAGCGGGGGTATCACGACGCGGAATGCTTCAAGTCGATGGTACAAGTCCAAGCGGAATACATCTTTTTCGGTGGTATCTGTTAAATTCCGATGCGTGGCTGCCAGTACACGGACATCAACAGAAATAGTACTTGCACCACCGATCCTCTGAAATTCCCGTTCTTGTAGGACACGCAGCAATCTCGTTTGCAAAGCCAGGGGCATATCCCCAATCTCATCAAGAAAAAGTGTACCAGTGTGCGCCTGTTCAAACTTTCCGATCTGTCGATCGGTTGCTCCGGTGAAAGCCCCGCGTTCATGGCCAAATAACTCATTCTCAATCAGCCCTTCTGGTATAGCAGCACAATTGACTGCAACGAAGGGTCCCGCTTTTCGAGGACTGTTATCGTGTATTGCTTTTGCGACCAATTCTTTACCGGTCCCGGTTTCGCCTTGAATCAGGACGGTAATATCCGCTGCTGCCGCTGTTTGAATCCTGGTGAACAAATGCTGTATTTTTTTATTTTTTCCGATGATTCCACCAAAGGAATGGTTTGTCTCAAGTTCAGTATATGGCATCATAATCTCCGCTTTCATCCACTGGATATTGAATATCTTTGATTCATGGAAGGACTGAATGCTAATGGAAAAGTATCACCGGCGTAGCCCTTGCCTTTATTATTCTAAAGCCCATAATTATTTGGACGCGCGGTTGATCGTAGGGATTGGGTAACCCAACCCCTACAATGGGGCAATGTGGTATTGCTATCGCGGCGCGTCAATTTATTTTCGTGCTTTGCTATAATAGCAGGACTTACGCAAATTGAATTGTGTGCTTGTTGGGTTTCGCTATCACTGGTTATGGGAACAGTAATCCAGTAGTGTGTCTTTTCCGTAGAAACGAGAGGTATCTGATTGCGTATCTACCGCTCAATCTGGGGAAACACCTCAGCAAAACACCTACATCAACTCGTCACAACAAAACAATATAATACATTTTTAAAGTATCGCGTAAGCCCTGTTATAATTAAAGACACAATTTTTAATGAAAAAGGTGCAGAGTTGAGGTAAGGGTACAAATTAACCAAATGCAAAATTTGTGTTAATCCCAATCTTCCATTGGTTGTGTTGACTGCAGGACGTGCATCCCTGCCTCCGAAGCCTTGGCAAAAGCAGCGTCAGCGGGTTCTGTGTAATCTACTACGCCAGGGACGACAACCGGGGAGGTCAGGTCGTCCACCAGATAGATTTTCTTGGCTAATTCGGTATCGGTCTGCTGAATTTCTGTGAGTAGGTCACTGACAGTCCAGGCGACGCAGTGGCTCTTCGCTTGTCCAGCGATAATCACACGATCGTATCCGAGCAGCATTTGAAGGAAAGTACTATTTTTTTTCGCAATCGGTTTCCCGTCGGCATCGTTAAGGACTTCGGGACGTAAAACTGAATAGTTTTCAGTGAGCGGGTTCTGCCCTTTGATCTCATAATGTACCTGTGTCCTACGGGTGATTGTGTGGAAAAAGCAGGCTTCATCAACGGCAGAGACAACGGCATGTCCGATCCCACCGAGCATTGCGTGGTAGGGCCAGATCGCTAACGGATATTTTCCCTCCGCAGTCAGGGTCTTGATGTAGTGTTCGCTGTATGCCTTGAGCCATGTGTATGGATCGGATTCTGAAATCTGACTCGTTAGATTTAGGCTGCCCACAATAGCAGGATTGACGCGCCATTTCCCTGCTTCAATATCTTCTTGTGTCATCAAGGTCTGTAGCGGCAAAGGGTGCTCACCGGCATCATTGATCCAGAAGATTTCGTGGAATATCTGCATCGCCGTATGCGTATCCATTGTACAAGCGATTTTGGTGATCTGTGGAAGGTTGCGGTAAATGAATTGACACAGACGCACGTTGTCTTCAACTGCACCATTGCCCGAGCTTCCACCGACAAACAGTTCATATCCCGGAATACAGAACGTGTTCTGGACATCAACAAGGAGCAGACAGGTCCGAAAATCGTCCGCGGATGCCGGAGGTATTGCCTGTTCCTCTGCCCACATCAGTGCTTCACGTTGACGTTCTTGATACGGGATTCGCCAGACTTGGTCTACCTTGGTAGCATCGAAATGTTGAGGCAGTGGAAGTTGTCGTATAGACATCGTATCGCTCCTATTTGACGAACCCTTAACGTGGATGGTGATGCTTAACTTCAGGCTGTAACTTATTGTTGTCAAGTTTATACTATGTTCCGGTTTTTATCAACAAAAATTAGTGGAATACGTCACATATATATGATAGAATAGTTTAACGTTGTTCGGTTAGCATCGAAAGCCTTGTAGAAGGAGCGTATCAGATGAAAAAACTTTTTAAGCCGCAACCGGATTTGGAAGAACGGCTCAATCAAGTCAACGAGCGGATACGACGGGCACGATGGCGGCTCGATTGGCAAACGCGGGAAGCACGCATACCCCTCGATATCCAAGAAGATTTCGGTGTCTCTAAATTGGAAGGGGACGTGATGCTCATTTCACGGGACCACAATTTACACGATAAGGTAAGGAATCTCATCCATTCTGAAGGCTACGGGTGCGATATTGCAGAACGAAGCACGGAAGCAGTGGGCTTGTTGAAATTGGGCAAATATCAGATGGTAATTGCCGACTACTCCCGCCGTCGACGAGGACGGTTCTATGAATATCTTAGGCGGTATCAACCGCACGTCAAAATTATCGCAATCGTCCGTAACGACGACGAGGGACGACGGGTCATGAGGGCAGGCTGCTACAGTTACCTGTTAGGTCGTGGTTTTGACCCAGAGCAGCTACGCACCTGTCTTGTCAGCGGATTAAAGTTACAAAACGATGTCTGTTGGTTGTTGGCAAACGGTGAACGTTGTAATCGATCGTGTGTAGATAACTTTGAACCCGAAGATGAATATCGGATCATCGAGTGAGTCTTCCACAGACACCAATATCAAAAATAGGACTTACGCAATTTTGACTGTAGACTGTTCTGTTAGAAGAAAGTTTTCTGGAAACACAGCGTTTTTGCGTCACAAACTAACAGTTTGTGGTACAAAAGAACATCATGCGTAAGTCCTAAAAAATAGGAAGAACCTTCGCACGAAAACGACAAAAAAAATGGCTACGAATTTAGAATTCAAAGCACGGTGTCAGTCACTTGAAGGCCTCTATCCAAGATTGGTTGCGTTAAACGCGAAACATCGTGAAACCGTACATCAAATTGATACGTATTTTTTTCTGATGACAGACGAAGATGCCTCAACACAGAAAGACTGTAAACCGCGTCTTAAATTGCGTGAGATTGATGAGACAGGTGAAGGATGGCTTATCTACTATGAGCGTCCGAATCAGAATGAATCCCGCTATAGTCAGTATCATCTCAGTAAAATCAATGATCCATCAACCCTCAAAACATTGCTAACCGCAGCGTTAGGGATCGAAACGATTGTTAAAAAACAACGAGAACTCTGGATGTTCAAAAACACGCGTATCCACCTCGATACGGTTGCCGATTTAGGGGAATATATCGAATTGGAAACGGTGTTTCAGGGACAAACTGAAGCCGAAGCGATAGACGAGCATCAACACGTTAAAGATACACTTCATTTAGACACTGCCGACCCGGTTGCTGTCTCCTATAGCGACCTGATTATGCAAAAAACGTAATAACCGACTGCGACGACACCTGTCCACAACACCGGAGGAAATTAGGATGAATCATTCAATATATCAGAAAATATTAGAAGAGAGTGGAGACATGGATCGTGCCAAACGGATCAAATTGCTCAGGATCTATTTGCATATCCCGTCGCTGCCGAGATTACGCGCGATCCGGAAATCGTTAGCAGAACTTAAAGAGGCGTGGAAACGCAGAAACGGTTCACGGACCGGTTATTCAAACGGAAAATAGCGCAACACATTCTCCATAGCGTCATAGCACCCAATTGAGAATAAACCCATTGCGTATCCTAAGAAGCGCGCTGCGAAAGCGTGCTTCTCCTTTTCTATGAACGCTGCTATAGGCGTGCCAGAATCGCCTGCACCAGCAACGGGATCATCAACTCATGATGTCCTGTGAAGGTATACCCCTTGCCACCCATCTCTGTGGGACGTTTGACGACATTCTCTACGGGACGATATTGCTGGTTCATATCGAAATTCGCAGCGGTGAAGTTAGAGACAGTGTTCCCCAAGTTCCGTGCGATCGTCAAGGCCTTCAAGAAAACCTCGGGCAAAATCACAGCCGACCCCAAGTTCAACACGACACCTCCGTCTTCTAAATCTTTTACTAACGCTGTTAACAATCGGAAATCAGTGAAACTTGCTGCGCCGATCGCGGCACCGTCCGCGCTTGGATGCTGATGGATAATATCCGTACCGATGGCGACATGCACCGTGATCGGTACATCGTATTGAATCGCTGCTGCAAGGAGACTATATCCATTATAGGGGGCATCCATTTCTATCAGTTGCTGACCCAACGCCTCGCCCATCCCGATGCCTGTATTCGCAGCGTTCTGGATGGCTGTGTTCATCAAGTGCCCAGTCTCCTCCCACATCCCAAATTGCCCGTTCTGAAGATAGGCAGAGACATCCTCGGAAGTCTCCCCAATGAGTGCAATCTCAAAGTCGTGAATACTACTCGCGCCGTTGAAGGCGAAACCGGTAACTACGCCACGTTTTGCCAAGGCTATTAAAAGCGGACTTAATCCACACTTGATGACGTGTCCTCCCATCATCACAATGACAGGTTTCTTTTTTTCATGTGCGGCAACGATGTCGTCAACGAGTGCCGGGAATTCCGACCCTTTGAGGATCTTTGGGAGACTCGCTAAGAATGGCGACAGATCGGTCTCTGAGTCTGGTAGCGTCGCAAAATCGTGAACGGAGACTTTGTTGATACGCTCCTGAAGCGGATAAGTGGTCACAGCGGACATATTAACCGGTTTCCAAGGTTTCTTCATCATTTTCGTCCTTCAATCGTTTAAAATAAAAAATTATACCGACAATAAACCAGAATAGCAGCACCGTGCGCTGATGTAGGATGTTATCTGCGAGTCCATAAATAAGGGCAGAAATTAGGAAACCGCTTGCACCGATGAAAGTGCCACTGCCCCAAAAATCGGTGGCACTTCTTATGCCGTAAACCTGTTGACAGATAATCACAACCATCCATAGAAACAGCAAAAGCGACGGGATGCCGTGTTCAACTGCGATATGTAGATAAATATTATGTGCGTGGTATGGGACATTGTATTGTTCAGACGGTCCACTGCGTTGGTATTCATAGCGAAACCTACCCAACCCGATGCCTGTCAATGGATACTTTTTGATGAGTTCCAACGAGGTCTGCCACCACTGTGGACGCTCCCCCATAAATCCAGCAGGTTGTTCAATCATCGTTTGGAAACGTGCCTTGATATGCTGCGGCATCAGGAATAATGACACGCCTATAATCACGATGATCACAGCGGCTCCTAACAGAATTCGTTGGCGTAACCTGCCAGCGGATTCGAGTCTCCGTAGGGGCTTACTAACAACGAGATAAACACCGAGACAAGCAGTCGCGATGGTAACACTCACCCAAGCGGCACGTGTAAGCGTCAGCATGAGATTCGCACTCATCAGTATTACAACAGCACCAAGAACCAAAATTATTCGTATCTGGTTTTGCTTCTGTTTCGGATACCTCCGCCACCCCGTCCCAAAGTACCCCATCACAAACGGCAGGCTGAGTGCCAGATATGCCCCGAGATCGTTCGGCATTTTAAAGGTCCCAGTGAGCCGTTGCTCAATCATGTAGACCATGAGATACGTTTTATCCTTGCGAACGATGTAGCGTCTTTGGCGCGCTGGGTCATCAATCCGCCATTCGTCAGGTTGTCTTGAAGACGAAATTGTGGCACTTTCGGAGAGTGGGACACTGCATTCCCGTAGCCTGGCCCGCAATTCATCTGATATTTGTAAACTTTGGGTCTCTTGTGCTTCGAGTTCCTCTTGAAATTGTACCCCGATCCGCCCCATAAAGTCAATCGCTAAACGGGTATCATTGGCGTAATACCAGAGTCCGAGTGCGGAAGATATACCGGCTGCGACGATAAAGGCGATCACGATATGCCGCCATTGCGTTCGCAAGCGACTATGGATAACGGCATAAAAGAGCAGTATCGCCCGGAGTAACTTCCAAAAATAGCCGAGACTACTTCTCGTAGGATGCGGTGCAAGGAAACAGGCGATCAGTGCCAATCCCAAAAATAGGAGGATAGGCAGATCAAGCGGGGTGCGTTGCCAACTTAGTTTCCGTTCAGAAATCATCCGCCCTA
The DNA here is from genome assembly GCA_022821065.1 of Candidatus Poribacteria bacterium. GTDB lineage: Bacteria > Poribacteria > WGA-4E > WGA-4E > WGA-3G > WGA-3G. The sequence goes on along the minus strand of JAJEEK010000029.1, from coordinate 24,191 downwards.
CCCATCCGAATAGCACAAACGACAGTCCGATATTGAGAAATGCCGTCGAATAGCCGAAAGGTAGGGCGAGAACGAAAATAAGGAATCCGATGTAGGTAGCGGTATCAAATATCGTTTCAGAGGCGATGCGTGCAAGGGGTCCCGGTTTCAGTTTTAACATAAAGGTGAAAAAATTAAATAGTTCTTGAAAAATTTACAGAAGATATACTACAATATTCATTAACCAAGCTTATCCATGATATATATAAAGGGGATTCCACCATGCGTTTTACACACAATTTTGTTGCTCCACTCCTCGTGTGCTGTCTGATCGGCTTGCTATTCACATTACCTGCATCCGCATTTATTGAGCGAGAATATACGACTCGTGAAGTCCTTGATGCTTGCACGAACATCGTTTTCGGTAAAGTCAAAAGCGTTGATCGTGCCCGTTTGCGCGGTGTCGTCACTGTCGAAGAGGATGTCAAAGGCAAGAGCGGTCTTAAGGAAATCAAGATGAATTTAGCGACCGGACATTACAAACGAGGCACCTCTCCAGAAAAACTGGCGAAATTGCTCAAACCTGGGATGCCGATCATCGTTTTCTATCGCGAGCATTACGGTATCGACAGCATGTGTTTTGTTGATAACACATGGTTTCAGATGCGTGCCTATCGTGGTGGATATAACAGCACTTGGTGGACCTTTACACATATTGATCCGATGATGTCTCGGACGTTTGATGGTAAGACGAAGGCGTTTCAAAAGATTGTTCGCGACATGTTAGCCGGTAAAATGTGGGTTGCAGCACCAAAGAACGCTGCGAAAGTCTTAGTCCTGACTGGAAATAGCACATATCCGACTTGGAGCCAAACGCCTGTCTATACGAACGCTGCAACTTATGAATATCAGGCATTGCGGTCCGTAAAAGAGGGGAGCAAACGTCCGCTCGTTTATGAACTCACCAAAGAACAGACGCTGCCGCATCTGGAGAAAGCCGATATCCTCTGGATCGGTTATGAAGAGATTTCGAGTTACGGACGCTACCTCCTTTCGGATGAAACTGAGGCAAAGATTAAGACGTTCGTGAAGAACGGCGGTATCGTTGTTGTTGCGGGGCAGGACAGCAGTGCCGAGAATCCGTGCGGTACGGGATGGCTACAAGGTGGTAAGTTGAAAGGCGTGGAAAGTCCACCGGCACAGAATTTTTCTGTTACCAAAACAGGAAAATCCCTATTCTCTACACCTAACAAGATCGTGTCCGGCAAAATCTTCGTTGATGACGCCTGGGTCGATTGGGATAGAGGGGATGAAGTGTTCGCGACGACAGAAGACAAAAAAGAACTCGTTATCGGTGCGAGACGGTACGGCAAAGGGTTATACATTATCACCAGCCTTCGTAACGATAGCCAATATACCTCTGAAATAAACAAAGCACTCATAGAAAATATCATGTATTATGCTGTCAGTCAACTTAAGTAGGCACTGGGTAATCCAGTCCTATCGTCTTCGCGGTCGGTTTTTTCTTTGGTTACATGAATTTTGCGACGACTAATGTGATGTCGTCATTGGTATCTTCATCCTGCTGATATGCCTGAAGATCGTTGAGGATTTCGGCTTTAATCTCCGCAGGTGTTAGGTGCCGCTTTTCCGAGATGAGTGCCTTGAAACGTTCCAAACCATACATTTCAGAATCCGGGTTGAAAGCCTCAGTGATGCCGTCTGAATAAAGTACTAACAGATCACCGGGGTACCATTTGACTTCAGTGCTGTCGTATTGTGTGGGACCATCGAATTTCGGGAAACCGGCTGGCATAAACCCTGATTCTAATTCAATCGGGTCGTCCGTATCGTTTTCGTGTTCGGCCCGATAGAGCAGCATTTGGGGATGACCGGCATTGGCGAACTCGAACCGATTGTCTGGGTGTATGATGAGATAGCAGCAAGTCATATAGATAAAGGCTTGTGAATCTTCTTCGACGACTCTGGCAACCGCTTTCATCACTTCAGGTATGGATGCGTCAAAACGGATCTGTGTTTGCAAGCAGCTTTTGGTCATCGCTGCGACCATGGCTGAATGGTAGCCGTGTCCCATCACATCGCCAATAAAGATAGCGACGCGGTCGTCAGAGAGACTAAAATAGTCATAATAATCGCCGCCGACATTATTTGCTGGTTGACAATAACCGGCAGAAGATATAGAGGGATGCGAAATCTCTTGGTCTGGCAGGATAGACTGTTGGACCGCAGCGGCGAGTCGCATCGCTTCTTGCTGTGCGACTTCTTTGCGGATTGCACTCATCTGGATTTCAAGGTCGCGTCGGATTTTATCGTTTAGAACGCGGAACATGCCGCTACCGATCCGTGGTTCACGCGCCATTGCGTTATAAAAATCGGCTCTCGTGATCCGCAGGAACTGTGTCGGTTTCACAGTTTTGACGGTCGCACTCCGTGGTTTGTTATCAATCAAAGCGATTTCACCGAGACAGTAGCCTTTCTCGTTAAATAACAGTACCTCTGTACCTGCTTTGATAATGCTGACTTCACCTTCGACGATCAGGTAGAGCGAATCGCCTTCGTCCCCCTCCTCAAATAACGTCGCATCAGCAGGATAAACGACTTCGCTCGCGCTCTGACAGATCAATTTTAATTCTGTCTCAGGGAGTTCGGCAAAAAGAGCCGTTTGTTGTAAAAACCTTATTTTATCTTCTTCTGCTAACATTATCAATTCAGCCTTTGACTTTTTGTAGAAATTGTGTTATCTTTAATTACTTAATAGTTGTCAGTTATCAGTACGATTTTTCTACGAAAAATCTTTCAGTTTTCAGTTAAGAGGACTCTTGTAACTTAGGACTTACGCAATTTTGACTGTAGACTGTTCTGTTAGAAGAAAGTTTTCTGGAAACACAGTGTTTCTGCGTCACAAACTAACAGTTTTGCGGCGTACTTGAAGAAACGCCCCAGCAAAAACCCCAGATGCGAAGTGCATCGTGGTACAAAAGAGCATCATGCGTAAGTCCTATAACTGATAACTGTTGCCTGTTAACTAATTCAACTGCCAAACCGTCCTCATCTTGGAATATCTATTATGCCACAGAAAAGGGAATTATGTCAATAACTGATTTTTTTCGAGGGAAAGTTCTGCTTATTACCGGTGGCACTGCATTTCTGGGGCAGCCGCTGATCGCAAAGATTTTGACTGCGCTTCCCGATGTCAAAAAGATTTATCTCCTCATCCGAAGTCGTACCGATGCCTCTGGGAAACGTACATCTGCCCAAGAACGGTTGGAAAATGAACTTCTCGCCTCTGATGTCTTTGCTTCGCTCCGCCGTTTGCACGGTACCAACTTTAACGCATGGGCACTACAGAAACTGATAGCCGTTGAAGGCGAACTCACCGACGAAAACCTCGGATTCAGCGATACAGATTACCAACGCCTCCAGAGCGAAGTACAGGTTTTTATTAATGTCGCAGGACTCGTGGATTTCGACCCACCTTTTGATGACTCTTTATGGGGTAACACGCTCGCTGCGAAACATGTCGTCAACTTCGCAAAAGGCTGCCAAGATGCGGTGTTCCTTCATGTTTCAACGGCTTACGTCTGCGGGAACAAGCCCGGGCATGTCCCCGAAGCGTTACCGATCCCATACGAGCAATACGTCGCATCGCATCGCGAAAAGACGGGTGTCTCTATCCCAGAAACACTTTCAGAAGAAATTGAGGGGTTACTCTCTCTAAGTGCTACGATTCGCGCGGAAGCTGACACACCGGAGAACCTCGCACGTTTGCAGCAAGAAGCAGAACGGCAGAAGAAAACGACACGTAAAGGGATTGACGCGCACGTTGAAGAATTAAAAGCAGATTGGCTTGAGGAACGCTTGATAGAAGAGGGACTGAAACACGCACGCTCGCGCGGCTGGAATGATACTTATACCTACATGAAATTCCTCGCCGAGCAGATGATCATGGAACTGCGTGGTGAGCTCCCGACTGCTATTGTCCGTCCATCAATTATCGAAAGCAGTTTTGATGAACCCGAACCCGGTTGGCTCGGTAAGTTTCGGATGTCTGAACCGTTGATCGTCGGGTTCGGAAAGGGACGCCTTCCAGATTTTCCAGCGGACCCGGATATAATTCTGGACATTATTCCGGTTGATTTCGTTGTTAACGCTATGCTGGCAGCTGCTGAAGCGACAGCAAAACGTGGTGGTATCGAGGTCTATCACGTGGCAACAGGCACACAGAACCCGCTCTACTTTCGCGGTATCTTCGAAGCGACACACGATTATTTTGTCGAGAATCCGATGTTGGAAAACGGGAAACCGGTCGCCGTACCGGTCTGGCAATATCCGAGCATGGAAGAATTCCAGCGGAAGCTCGATAGCCGAATGACACTCCTTGACCTTACCATCCAAGTGCTTGATAAACTGCCAATCCGCGCAGCGAAACGGAAACGTCGTCAACTTGCGCTGAAACAGAGCGGTATCAAGGCACTCTTGCATTACATCAGGATCTATGCCCCTTACACGCGGACGAGTTTTGAATTTGAGACCCGAAAGATGCAAGGACTGTACGAAGCACTCTCGCCGACGGAACAGCAACGGTTTAACTTCGATGTCTCACAGATCCATTGGAGACGGTATTTCCAAGAGATCCATATCCCCGGTATCAAGAAGCACGTTCTGAAAATTGAAGGTGGCGCGGCGAGCGACTCGGAGACAGATGGTGCGCGTGCGTCTGCGACAAAACAGGGGCGAACAGGTGCACAAGACGAATCAGAGGAGTCTGTCGCGGCACCTGAACGGATTGATCCGGAAACGATTGTAGACCTGATTAAGACGCAAGCCTCGCGAATTCCAGATAGGGTTGCCTTGCAAATGGCAAGCGAGGATGCGTGGGAACAGTATACCTACGCGGAAACTTATAGGTTATCACGCCAAGTTGCGTGGCAGTTATGGCAGAGCGGTTTAGGTAAAGGTGACCGCGTTGTACTCGTCTCGGAAAACCAGCCGGGGTGGTGTATCGCGTATCTCGCCGCCGTCCAGATCGGCGCGGCAGTCGTTCCACTTGATGCCCAGACCCCTACCGCCGAAATCTTGGCAATCGCCGAGTTCACCGATGCAAAATCGATTTTAGCCTCTGAAAGTGTATTACAAAAAGCTGGTGCTGCCCTGTCAGCGGCAGGTTCAACGCTGCACAACATCAATAAGAACTGTGCAGTCGTCGGTGCTGACAATGGGCGTAGTGGGAACGGGGTAGCCCAGCCCGAACAGATACCGGACGATTTCCCGAATGTAGAGATTACACCGGATACCGTTGCGTCTATTATCTTCACGATGGGTACGACAGTAGAGGCAAAGGGTGCAATGCTCACGCACGGTGGCTTCATCTCTAATGTGCAAGCGGTCGCGAAAGCACTCCCGCCGACAGATACAGAACGCATCCTATCCGCACTCCCGTTGTATCACGCTTTGAGTTTCTCCTGCAGCCTGTTGATGGCACTCTACAGCGGCACCACGGCGACTTATGTCAACGCCCTCCGTCCGACAACACTTCTGAAGACGATGCGTGAAGCAAAAACGACGGCTTTTATCGGTGTGCCGCGTCTATTCCAGATGCTTCAAGGCACGATTGAAAGACAAGCAGCACGAGAAGATACGCCGGGTGAAACATTAGCGGAGAAGGCACTGGCTGTTATGGGGGGTGAGATTCGTGTCCTCGTTAGTGGCGGTGCTTCACTGTCAGATTCGGTTTACGACGGGTTCCAAAAGTTCGGTATGGTGCTTTACCAAGGCTACGGCATGACAGAGACGGCACCGGTGCTGAGCGTTAATCCGTACCTCAAGAGCAAACGCGGATCGGTTGGTCCGGCGGTGGAAGGCGTAGAACTTCGGATTGAGAACCCGGATAGCGACGGCATCGGTGAAATCATCGCGAAGGGCCCGAGTACGATGCAGGGATATTATCAGAACCCCGAGGCGACAACGCAGGCGATCCGAGACGGATGGCTTTACACGGGTGATCTCGGTTATATCGACGATGACGGCTATCTTTATCTGACAGGTCATTGTAAAAACATCATCGTCCCGGCTTCTGGTAAAAACGTCTATCCTGTCGAACTGGAGGCACTTTATGGGAACAGTCCGGCTATCGCCGAAATATGTGTTGTCGGTATCCCTTACGAAGACGGATCGGATACAGCCATTCATGCGGTCATTGTGCCGACAGATCAGGACGAAACCACGCAAACCGAGGTTCAGGAACACCTTCAAGCGTGCGCGAAAGCGTTGCCGAGTTATCAGCAATTTCACAAACACCATCTCTGGAAAGACGCACTCCCGAAAACTGAAGACGGCAGTATTGATCGGGTCGGTTTGAGACGGAACTTAGCGGCACATATTAAAGAAATGGAGCAGATTCAGACAGATGCCGAAAAAGGGGTAGAAAGCGAAGCGTCTGGTACGCCGAGAACGGATGTCCCCGAAGAAATTCTATCTACGCTCGCTCGGTTGGCACGTATGCCGGCACACCAGATTCACAGCGATAGCCGTCTGGATACCGATTTAGGACTTGATTCCCTCACACGGCTTGACCTGTTGTTAGCCCTTGAAAACAGACTCGGTGAAACAGTTCCCGATGCACTACTCGCTAACTTGGAGACGGTTGGCGACGTTGTTGACTTGATTGAGACTTTCCATACAGACGGAAAGCGCGAAAAATTGGAACGCCCCGAAACAGAAAAGCTGGAATTCAGACAGGTACCACACTGGTACGCGCGCGCCTTTCGCGCCGTGATGACTAAGATTTATAAACACTATTTCTCGCTCGAATGCCACGGACTTGAGCATATTCCGCAGGGGAAACCGTATATTATTATGCCGAATCATACGAGTCACCTTGACACACTAACGGTGATTACGGCACTCGGAACGAAGGCGTATCGACTCTGGACGCTCGCTGCCCGTGATTATTGGTTCGCGACACGATTCCAAGGCTGGTTCGCTCGGACATGTCTCAACGCGCTCCCGATAGAACGCGAAGGCAATTTTACGGAGTTCCTACAGGACCTCCGGCTCGCAAACGAGGTGATGGCACAACATAACGGACTGCTCATTTTCCCTGAAGGCACACGTTCACTTGATGGCAACCTTCAACCCTTCAAACCGGGGGTGCTGAGCTTACTTATCTACGGTCCCAGTGTCCCGATTATACCGGCTTATATTGATGGCACTTATCACGCGTTGCCGAAAGGTCAGAATTTTCCAAAGCGGCATCCGGTGCGTATCATTTTCGGAGAGCCGATCGCCTTTCCGATAGACGAAAATTGGAATACGCAAGACGGGGCACCCATTGATCCAGATAGATACCAAGCGTTCTTGGACTTAGCACAGAACCGTGTCGCAGAGCTCGGCGAAACGTTAAAACAACGGCAACGCGCTTAGGAAGATTTATCATGTCAGAAACCTCAAACCCGAAAAAGAGGGTCGCATTTTTTGATGTAGACGGCACGCTATTGAAATCTACGATTGTGCATTACTACATCTATCTGCGTTCTGCGCAGATGCCGTTTCTGCTAAAGTATTTCTGGCTGATCGCGTTTTTGCCGAAAACTGTCTATTATCTGATTTTGGACAGTATCAGTCGAACCCGCTTTAATCGGGTATTTTATCGTAGCTATCGCGGCATGGATGCCGCTGAAGTTAAGAGGTTATCAGCGGAAATGTTTGAAACGTCGCTCCGTCCAAAAATTTATGCCGAAGCGGTGTCTCAAATTCAAGAACATAAGGAAGAGGGGACTGGTGTGGTCCTCGTAACTGGATCACTCGATTTTATCGTGCAACCGATTGCGGATTATCTCGGTGTTGATGCGATATTGGCACCGCAGCTTCGTGAAGAGAACGGACGATTTACGGGTGAACTGACGACTGTACCGCTCATCGGTGAGGAGAAGGCGAAAGCGGTACGCAGTTATGCAGATCAACACGAAATTTCACTCGAAGAGAGTTATGCTTACGGCGACAGTCAATCCGATCTACCGATGTTGGAATGTGTGGGGAATCCAGTTGCAGTGAACCCAAGTAAAGCACTCCATCAGAAAGCGTTAGAATCTGGCTGGGAAATACACGAATGGCTTTGAATTGCTTTCGGCTTTCGGCTTTCGGCTTTCGGCTATCAGTAAAGAGGGTTTTCTATTATAGTAGATCCCGTAATTATTTGCATACCTTTTGAAACGACGGGCAATGAATTGCCCTACTACGAACGCTGCTCTGATACGGGACAAGTGTAAACTTATTTTCAGGTTTTACTATAATCAAAAACCTCTTGTTACTGACGGCTGATAGCCGACAGCCGATAGCAACAAAAAAGGAGAATATATATGAATGTGAGACGTTATTTTGAATCGCTATCCGAACCGAACGATACGATGTTTGTTGAGATAGACGATAGACACCGGTTTACGCGCCGTGGCGACGATTGGATTAAGTTTCGCACTGACCTAATAGAACTATTAGAGCAGACGATTTCTGAAGAATTGTCGCAGGAATTCGAGGCAGCGACGGAAGATTGGATTTCGGAGACATAGCATTTCCTCTGGTGCCTGAACAAAACAAGAAACGTGAAAACCGAATGCATTCGGAATTGGCAAGAAAAAATGTGGACAAATCCGATATTTTGTGGTATCATTAAATACACATATCCTGCATAGTTGTCAGTCTACAGTTATCAGTGGGAGCGTTCTGGCAGGCAGCGTAAAAATTACAGTCTCAGGTTTCCGCTTTAACGAAAAAACCGACAACTAACAACTGAAAACTAATAAGGGAGTTCTCGTTTTGCATCGACAATCAGCAAAAAAACACGCGCGTGCGGATAAGGCGAAACAGATACGCAACCGCCATCGGAAAGCGACGCTCAGAACAGCACTCAAACAGACAGAAGCCGCACTTGAAGCAGGCAACGTTGAGACAGCACAAGAATTGTGCAAAACGGTGGTAAGTCTTTTAGATCGTGCCGCCGGTAAAGGTGTAATCAAAAAAGGCACAGCAAATCGTCAAAAGTCTCGGCTTACCCGCAAATTGCATGCGCTCACCGAAGCGGCAGCATAATCTTATCTCTCTACGGGATACGTAAGGGTGTTTTGCTTGGGCGTTTCTTCATGTAACCTAACCCCTTACGAATAGAATGGAACTCGCGAGGTATCGGAACCGTAAACGGCGAAACCTCGCGTTATCGCGAATGACGGACGCTCGCAAAGTCGCCTTAGAGTGCCTGCTAACCCTTTCACATAGCAGCGCATCCATAGCATCTGTCGTTGATAGCGCATTCAAACGATGGACGGTTGACGGACGCGAACGTCGCCTGATTAATGGACTCGTCTACGGCGTTATCCGTTGGCAGAAACAACTGGACTGGGTGTTGGACCAGTTTATTAATCCAGGGTTTCAGTTAGATGCCCGGCACCGTAATATTCTACGACTTGGTGCGTTTCAACTCTTACACCTCGACGGCATCCCCGCACACGCTGCTATCTTTGAAACGGTTCAACTCGCGACTTCGCACCTACGGCGCGGCAAAGGACGTAAAACTGCAGGGTTTATCAATGCGGTTCTCCGCTCCGTGCAACGTGAAGGTACGACACTCGCTTATCCACAGCTTGAGACGCATCCGGCTGAACATATCGCATTTTCGCTCTCCTACCCGACGTGGTTGGTCCAGCGGTGGCTTGAAACGCGCGGCGTTTCTTGGACGTTAGCGTTCTGTCGCGCGAGTAATCAGATCGCACCGCTCGCACTCCGCGTGAATACCCTCCTAACCAAACGTGAAGATGTTTGCCAATCATTAGCAGCGAACGGTATTGTCGCGACTGCCTCCGAAATAGCACCGGATGGAATAACCTTCGGAAATCACGCGATTACCGGTTTTGATGCTGCCGGTGAAAAGACCTTGAAAGATATTCTCAACCGAGAGGACATCTATGTTCAAGATGAGAGTGCGATGTTAGTTCCCTATCTGCTCTCGCCAACAGACGCAACATTCGTCGTGGACTTATGTGCATCGCCGGGTGGTAAGACGACGCATTTGGCACACCTCATGGGAAATACTGGAAAGATCGTCGCCGTGGATGTCTCGACGAAGAAGATAGCCTTGCTGCAAAAAAACTGCCGCCGCGTCGGCGTACGGAACGTTGAAACCCAAGTGATAGACGCGACAAGAGCCGACCTCGGATTTATTAACCGAGCGGATGCCGTGCTTATTGATGCCCCGTGCTCAGGGTTCGGGACCCTTCGACGACATCCGGACATTCGATGGAACAAGACTTTAAAACAGGTTCTCGCCCTCAGCAAAATACAATATAGCCTGTTAAGGAACGCCGCACAACATATCAAACCCGGCGGCATCCTTGTCTACAGTACCTGCAGCATCGAACCGATGGAGAACGAAGAAGTCGTCAAAAGGTTCTTGACAGATTGCCCGATGTGGACCGTAGAAAATGCACAACAATTTCTACCTGAAGTACCACCAAGTATTATAACACCACAAGGCTTCGTTCAGACCTTCCCGCATGAACACGGAGTTGATGGTGCGTTCGCTGCACGTCTGCGACGGGTCTCGTAAAAATAGATGATAGACTTTAAATTGTATGCTATTACAGACAGACATCAATGCGCGCCAACTCCGTTACGGGATGTCGTTTCTGAATTGTTAGATGCCGGTGTCACTGCTATTCAATTGCGCGAAAAGGACTTAGACGATATCGAACTGATGAGATTGGCACGACCGATCGCCGAATTGTGCCGGAATTACAAGGCAAAACTTTTCATCAACACATCCGATAAAGTGCTCCAGCGGAGCACCATGTCTATAGCAGGAGCAACAGGGGTTCACCTCCCAGAAAATGCAGCAGCTGTAACCGAAGCGAAGACACAGGCAGATAACGCTCTCTATGTCGGGTGTTCCGTCCACAGTCTCGACGCAGCACAGAGGCGGGAAGCAGAAGGTGCGGATTTCGTAACCTACAGTCCTATCTATCCGACAACCAGTAAACCGGGATACGGTCCCGCGGTCGGTATAACGTCCCTTGCTGCGGTGGCAGCGGGTGTCAAACTCCCTGTCTTCGCATTAGGTGGAATTACCCCGACTCGTGTTCCTGAATGTTTGGCTGCCGGTGCTTTTGGTGTCGCTGTGATGTCAGGCGTTATGTCTGCTACAAGTGCGGGGGAACAAGCGAAACGCTATCTTGATGCATTAGGGACAGGAACTCTATAACAGGCGAAAAATATGAAACAGATTTTAACAATTGCAGGTTCAGATTCAGGTGGCGGCGCGGGCATTCAGGCGGATATCAAGGCGATCTCAGCGAATGGTGGTTTTGCGATGTCGGCGATTACCTCCGTCACGGCACAGAATACGGTGGCAGTGACCGACGCGTTCGACCTACCGATTTCACTTATTGAGGCACAGTTAGAGGCGGTCTTTACGGATTTCGATGTTGCCAGCGTTAAAACAGGGATGCTCTCCTCATCAGCGATTGTTGAGGCGGTCGCTGGGAAGTTACGGAAGTATACACCACCCGCCATCGTTGTTGATCCTGTGATGATCTCTAAAAGCAAATTCCCGCTGTTAAAAACGGAAGCAATCGATAGCCTCAAAACAGCGTTGATCCCACTGGCGACGGTGATTACACCGAATATCTATGAAGCGGAGTTGCTTGCAGAACAAGACATCCGAAATATGGATGACGCGAAACGTGCTGCGAAAACGATCGCGGGACTCGGTTGTCACGCTGTCCTCGTCAAGGGGGGACATCTCATCGGCGACGACGCGACCGATGTACTCTACTGCGCCGACGAGTGGTCTTTTTTTGCTGCGGAACGTGTCGAGACAGAAAACACACACGGAACGGGTTGTACCTATTCAGCGGCGATTGCGACGCAATTAGCGTATGATAAGGGTCTAATTGATGCTGTCAGGGCAGCGAAAGTGTATATTACGGGTGCTATCCAACACGCCTTAGATATTGGGAACGGGCACGGTCCGACGAACCACTTTTTTCAGGCGTAGGGAAAACTGAGCTGCCGTAGAAGAAACACCCAAGCAAAACCCTCTACAAAGGTTGCCGTCCCTCGAACCCGTCGTCAATTTCGTGCCAGTAGCGGATCTTTTTTTCACCCATCTGCCAACAGAGATAGACCTCTCTACCATTTCGGAGGTGCGGGAAATCGACCAATCCTGGATCAAGTCCTTTCAGATGACAACCGCGCGCCGCGACTCGGTCTAAAACTTCCTGAAATTGGGCAGTTGTTCTGAGTAAATCGGGTGTGTGCTTACTGCCGCCGTTATTGGAAACCACTTCTAAGAGGGGTGTAATTTCTGCATGGAGTGCTGAGAGTTTGGCTCTTATGGCTCTTAACAGTGAAATCTCATCCATTAATTCAGGGATACATTCGTTGGCTTCTTCGACGGTAAAATATCGTTTTTTTTTCATTCTCGGTTCTCCTCAGGTTTATAGCGAAAAATCAGATTAAATCTATAGGACTTACGCACTTTTGACAGTAAGTGGTTCTGTTAGATGAACTTTTTCTGAAAACATAGCGTTCTGGTGTCACAAACTAACAGTTTGTGGTACAAAAGAGCAGTATGCGTAAGTCCTGATCTATTTGGCACCGCAATAAAATTTACACCAAATGGTGTCCGATGTCAAGGAGAAGTTGCCGCTCCAACTTGCTGTCTGATTTCCGATAGCAAGTCTCACTAAAGATGGAAAATGAGACAAAAGCCACAGCGCAACAGAATCAAAATGTCACCCGTGCAGCTGGCATTGTCAGCATCGCTGTCATGGTATCTCGTGTGTTGGGTCTTGCCCGCGAAACGGCGATAGGGTACTATTTTCGGTCAAAAGGTGGTGCGGATGCTTTTTATCTCGCCTTCCGTATACCGAATTTTCTACGTGATATGTTCGGCGAAGGCATCCTGAGCAAGTCGTTTATCACAATCTTTCTCGCGACAGAGGCTGAAGATGGCGAATCGGCGGCGTGGAACCTCGCGAATCGTATCTTTAACTTGACCTTTCTCGTATTAATCGGTATCACAACACTCGGCATCGTTTTCGCTCCTGTCGTGGTCGATGTTCTGGCCCGAGAGAATTTTGACAAAAGTTTAGATACTGTCGCGCACTTCGGATTTGAAAATAAAGTTGAACTGGCGATTTATCTCACACAGTTGATGTTTCCGTATCTACTGTTTGTGTCGTTTGCGGCAATTGCGATGGGCCTGTTGAACAGCAAGGGCCGGTTCGCTATTCCGGCGTACGCGTCCACCTTCTTTAATTTAAGTTCTCTCGCTGTCGGGATAGGTGGCTACTATTTGGGTCCGATGCTCGAGATTCACCCTGTAACGGGTATGGCAATCGGTGTCATTGTCGGTGGTATTCTACAGTTCCTGATCCAGGTGCCGTCTATGTATCGCGTCGGATTTCGGTATCGTCCGCTGCTGAGCCTCCGGGATCCACGGGTGCTTCAAGTTGTGCGTTTAATAGGTCCCGCCGTTTTAGGGGTCGCGGCGGTGCAGGTGAACCTGCTGACGAACACCTTTTTTATTACCTCGGATTCTGGGTGGCTGACGTGGATTACGAGAGCGTATCGTGTTATGCATCTTCCGATCGGGATATTCGGTGTGGCGATTTCAACGGTTGCCCTGCCGCAACTCGCGCGGCTTGCGACAGCGGGTGAGACAGAGAATTTTCGCAACGCACTCTCTTATGCGCTCCGATTAATGCTTATCCTGACGATCCCCGCTGCGATTGGGTTGATGATGTTATCGGAACCGATCTGTCGCTTGCTTTATGAATGGGGTGAAACGGTCGAAGAAGACACATTCGGGACAGCGGGTCTCCTGTTCGTCTATGCGTTCGGTCTGTGCGGGTTCTCAACACTGAAGATCGTCACAGATGGATTTTACGCTTATAAAGATATTCGCGCACCTGTTATCGTGAGCATCTGTGCCGTCGTGCTTAATATCTGTCTCAACTACCTATTTATCTACCGAGGATTCTTTTTCGATCCGCGCGCTGTCGTATTCTCAACGGTTTTGACGGTGACACTCAATTGTTCGGTTTTACTGCTGCTGCTCCGCCGAAAGGTTGGCGGATTAGGACTACGATCGGTCGCGCCGCTGACATTCAAAATCTTGATTGCGTCGGTGGTGATGGGGGGCGTCTGCTGGTTAACAAACGGAACCCTCGAAGGCGATTTGATCGGCACGGTGGGGATCGTTCCACGTGTTATTAGCGTGTTCGTTCCGATCGGATTCAGTCTGCTGACACTCGCAGCGATGTATAAGTTTCTGAAGGTTTCGGAATTCGATGACATTTTGAATATTTTTCAGGACTTACGCAATTTTTGACTGTAGGCGGTTGTGTTAGATGAAATGTTTCCCAAAACACAGCGTTCTATCAGCACAAACTAACAGTTTGTGGTACAAAAGAGCATCATGCGTAAGTCCTATTTTACACAGCGACTCGGAAAGTAGTGTCTTTCCGAGGGGAGGGGATTTTTGTTAACCAAACGTATAATTCCGTGCTTAGATGTGCGTGCTGGGAAGGTTACGAAAGGCATCGCTTTTCAGGGGAATGTTGATGTCGGTGATCCGGTTGAGATGGCACGCTTTTATTATGAAGGCGGTGCCGATGAACTCGTCTTTTACGACATTACAGCAAGTAATGAACGGCGCGATATAATGATTGATGTTGTCTCTGCTGTCGCCGCCGAGATTTTTATACCGTTTTCTGTTGGTGGCGGCTTGCGAACGCTTGAAGATATGCGAGGTGCCCTGCTTGCAGGTGCGGAGAAGGTGAGCATAGATTCCGGCGCCGTGCGGAATCCCGAACTCATCGCGGAAGGCGCGCGAGCGTTCGGTAGCCAATGCGTCGTGTTGAGTATGCAAGTGAAACGCGTCCCGAAAAGCGAACAGATCCCAAGTGGTTATGAAATTTATATAGATGGCGGTCGGAAGCCGGTTGGTTGGGATGCTCTGGAATGGTCAGCACGTGGCGTAGACTTAGGAGCAGGCGAAATCGTCGTCAATAGCATCGACGCAGATGGCACGAAAGCCGGATACGAACTCGAACTGACGGGTGCTATCGCGGACCTGGTGCCGGTGCCGGTGATTGCTTCCGGTGGCGCCGGAAATCCACAACACCTGCGCGATGTCTTTGTCGAAAGCAAAGCTGATGCAGCGATTGTCGCGTCTATTACACACTACGGTGAATTCACGATTGAGAGCATCAAAACCTATCTAACAGATGAAGGTGTAAGCGTTCGAGATACATGGTAAAAGGAGAAATATGAAACCACAATTACCTGATTCAAGAAATGAAAACATTTTAATCCACGTCAACGGTGAACTCTTACCGCGCGAAGATGCGAAAATATCTGTGTTCGACAGCCTCGTTCAAGGTGGCGACGGCGTATGGGAAGGTCTGCGTGTCTATAACGGGAAGATTTTTGCATTGGATGCACACCTTGACCGACTCATAGATTCGGCGCATGCTATGGCGTTCGCAAATATTCCGACACGCGAGGATATCAAAAAGGCGATCTTTGAGACGCTCGCTGCGAACGGTATGCGGGACGGTGTTCATATCCGCCTGACGCTCAGCCGTGGGAAAAAGGTTACTTCCAGTATGGATGCGCGCGTCAATCAGTACGGCACCACTTTGATCGTACTTGCGGAGTGGAAACCACCGATCTATTCCAAGAGTGGTATCCGTTTAATCACCTCAGCGATCCGACGGAACCCGCCGCAGTGTGTTGACTCTAAGATTCATCACAACAATTTAATTAACAACATCCTCGCCAAGATTGAGGCGAACGTCGCTGGTGTGGACGATGCGATTATGCTCGACATCCACGGGTATGTCTCGGAGACGAATGCCACGAATATGTTTGCTATCAAACGCGGGCATGTGCTGACACCGCATGCTGACAGCTGCCTCCCGGGCATTACACGTGGTATGGTCATCCAAATTGCGCGCGAGGCGGGTATTCCACTGACAGAACGGAACGTCTCTCTCGTTGAAATCTACACAGCAGATGAAGTCTTCACGACGGGGACTGTGGGTGAGTTGAGTCCAGTTTTAGAGGTTGATGGTAGGAAAATCGGAGCCGAAGGCATCGGTCCTGTGACAATGCGGCTACAGGAACTCTATGCGGAACGGACTGCCAACGAAGGCGAACCCTTGCCATAAACGCGATTGATAAAAAATCCGAATTTAAACAGGCATATTGGGTTGTATATCCTTGGTGATGAGGCTACCAATCTTACTTCTTTAGAATACGACAGACAACAGAGGAAAGACTAATGACCTATTTGAGCGGTGTCTTGAAGAATTCAGCATCCTTAGAAGTCCATGCGCATTGGGATCCGATTGCTGATGCCACTTACAACCTACACAAAAACTCACCAGAAAATATGGAACTCTTTGATCTTTCACCAAACGAACCCGTTAGGGAATATACAAGCGATGCTTTCAAAGCCTTTCTTCCCTCGTCAAGTGTGACAGTTGGAGATGTTTGGGAACTGGATCGGGATAGCGTGATTCCATTTCTTTCGCAGTTTCACCCGGGTGCTACAGGAAAGTTACGCCACGGACAGAAAGGTGCTTTCGCCTGTTTACGCGCACTTTCAGAGGATTATGCCGACATCACGTTCCGAATTCATGCGGAGTTTACTTTGGCAACCCGCCGCAAACCGGGATGGAAACCGGATACTCACGAACATTTGATAGACGAAGCCCGCTTTATCCCATCACAATATGCTGGACGGTTGCTAATCAACTTGAAGACAGGCGTTATCTGCGACTTCGCGCTTGCACTTCCGCCACGCAATAGTAATGTGGACATCAATGACTTTGGGTATGCGGACATGGTCTTCGTGCCGCGTATGGAACTTCTTGCGACACCGACAACAGCAGCAGATGACATTAAGTGGGCGGATGTCATCACTGCCGAAGAAGCGCGTAAAGCGTTAGAATTGAAGTTCTACAGGTTCGCTGAAATCGACTGGTTGCCACTTGAAGCGGCAGTCGCGGAATCTGAAAAGACGCAGCGTCCGATACACGCAGTCCTTACTTGGGGTCCCTTAATCGACGAATCCTGCTGAGCGAACGGTAAAAACTTGAGAGCGGGTCCGCTCTCGAATTCAGAAGTCATCAAAATTCTTAACGAAAACTTTGTGAATACCTGCGTGCTCCTTCGCGATCTGCCAGAATTGATCGAGGATTCAGAAGGGCAACGCGTCAGTCTCTTTGCCAAAACGCTGAAAGACCATTTCGTCTATCCAGTGGATATTCAGGTGCTGAGTCCTGAAGCTGAGGTGATTATGCACCAACCCGACAAAGATCTCCCACGGAAGGATCGGACAGAATACTATTTGACGCTGTTAGCGGGTGCTGCGAAGGGTGAGATTATGGATTTCTCGAGCGAATAGAATAGACATGATCTATTGCGCGGATTCTTCTAAACTCTTTAAATCTCAAGACGCACAAAAACGAGATACGCGCCTGACACAAGCACCCCAAGAAATAGCACCAACAGCAATAAATCCGTTGATGCGGTATTGAAATCGCGGTTGAGACTGCGTGTGTCTTTGAATTTGGGAATCGCTTCTGGGTTGACAGGTTTCTGCGACATCCCCTCCTGAATTCCAACGACATGGAGACTCGCCGGATCTGCCCTATCCGTATCAATAACAAATTCTCGGTACTGACGGGCGTAACGCTGTACGTTCTCAATAAATTGCAGATGCCGTTCAAACCCTGTCCCTGCAAAAGATTCAAAGAGGCGTTGAACAATTGCTGTCGGTGAAATACGAGTTATCGCACGCGCTCGTTTCCCCTGTTCGATCTGCTGCTTCAAATATGCTTCGTTGAAGCGTTCATGTTCTTCTGCTTCTTTGGTAACATATTCCCCAAGTACATGTACTGACGGCGTAGTTTGTGAATCTCCGTATTTGTTGGTGTATGCTTCGCGTGCCGCATCTGCAAGTTGAATACGCCGCACCCAGAATTCCTCATAAGCTATCGGGACGGATGTTCGGCTGCCGATAGATGCCAACGTGTTCGGCATAAACACAACAAAGCTAACCCAGATTAACAACAGCACGACAAGACTCACCCCACTCTCCCTGACTGCTGCAGAGATGAGAAGTCCCAAAGCGATAAAGAGACAGGTATAAAGGATAACGATACCGTACAAGATGCCTAAACGTCCCCACGCCTCGGCGTTGAGTTGTACTGCGTCAGAGGTAGAGATGAGAAGTAGATTCATTAACACCGCAACAGCAAATGGAATATTAATGCTGATGAACGCCCCTAAAAACTTGCCGACCAAAACAATGTGCCGCGGGATGGCGTTTGCCAATGTCAACCGCAGTGTCCCGCGTTCCAGTTCGCCGGAGATTGCGTCGAAAGTGAACAAGAGCGCGATGAAACTCAGTACATAGCCGACGATGAACGCCCAATCAAGTGTTGTGAAATCGGGCCGGATATTGCGGAGATTTGGTGTCTCTTGTGGATAGAACATCCGCCAGATAGGTGTCATGCCAGCGATCCTGCGACCATAGTTTGCGCCGCTGACGCGCGTCGGTAGAAACGCCTCATCGCCTTCCGCACAAAAACGGAGCGGTGAAGGTGCTTTATGGAGATCGCCAGGTCCCTCTGTCGCAAGGCGATATAAACTGGTACTACGCGATTCTAATGTCTCTATAGCACCAGCAGCAGCGTTGTGATACGCTTGTATTCGCTTCGGGTGTTCGCGCAGATACAGAACTGCGTTCGTCAGCATCAATGCCAACAACAGCACTGTTGCCAATGCGAAACGGAGGCTATTCAGATTGTCGTAGAGTTCGCGCTTTGCAATATGCCACATATTTTTTTGGCTCTCGGCTTTCAGCAATTAGCAATCAGCAAGGAAGTCTTGTGATATTCAAGTGAGACGTGAATGCCACACACCGACTGCTGACAGCTGACAGCCATCCTACACTTCGCTCTTGATGAAGATAAGAACTATTACCATGAACAGGACGAGGTTGACTATAAGCAAGAGAAACAAGTCCGGTAATGCCCGCTTTGCATTCGTTCCGACATCACTTCTGTGGAAAGTAAACGCTGGGAGTGTGCGCCAATCCACGGCACCTTTATCAGCGACAAACCATTCCCGTGATGAAAATGCATCTTTCGCATACAGATAATCAATTTTGACTTTCCGGTAACGTTGCGCTGCCTCGAAAAAATCTCTGAGTCCTAATAAATCAGTCCCTGCCCACGCTTGCGTCGCAGCGTCATAGATACCTACAGGTGAGAATTTCAACAATATCCTATCCGTTGTGGCTTGTTTAACGTAAAGTTCATCAAGTGCCTGCTTGCGGATACGCCACGCTTTTTCTACTGTTCGGGTAACCAACGGTTCAATGAAATTGTAATATCGCTTAGCGACAGGAACGTACTTCTCAAAGTCCGGACGGATCTCTGAAAGAACACTTATACTTTCAATATAAGTCGTCAGGGTTACGGGATTCACATCCGCTTGGTGATAAAACCCCAACGCCTTGCTGAATTCCGACATCTCTTCAGCGATTCCCTCATTTTCAAGAAATTTTTGACGCTCTCTTTCATATCCATCTACAATTTGTTGAATCTGATTATGAGCGATTTTCACACGCGCTTGGATGTCACCCCCCGGGTTAACCGTTGCCCGAATAAGGTTGGGATACATGAGTATCAGAAAACCCCATACGAACATTGCGAGCATTAACGCCGTGCCGGTTCTACGCGTTGCTACGGAAATCAGCAACCCAATGAGGTAGAATACGGATAGATACGCGAACGATGTGAGAACAATCCCGACGATGCGGAGAAAATCGGCAGTTGACAGCGGAATCGAGCGCGTTAGCAACAGTAGCGCGAAAAGCAGACTCAGTATCAGCGGAACCAACAGACACGCCATCGCGCTGATATATTTCGCAAGTAAGATCTGCCCGCGTCCGATAGGTTGTGCGAGAACGAGACGCAACGTGCCGCGTTCACGTTCACCTGCAATTGCGTCGTAGGCGAATATTAACCCCATTAGGCTCAGGATGACCTCAAAGACAAAGACGATATCAATTGAAGAAAAGAAAGCGATAAACGGATTGTCGGTACCGTGCATTCGGGCATCCCAGAGTGTCGGCATAAATCCGTGATAGATCCCGATGTAGTTTCCCAAACGTTTATCTAACCCGACATTGAAAATACTTAATGGATTCGGTGCCCGGTCAATAAACAAGTATGCAGTAGAATAGGTTTTGGAATTGCGTAAATCCTGCTGATGCCTTTTGACAGAATCGTTGTAACTCTCCAACCGTTGCTCGTAATCTTGGATCAGCACAGCGGTATTCACAACCACAAGTAACAATGTGATAAGTAGTACTGCAGCGAAACGGAATGTCATGAGATTGTCAAGGAGTTCCCTGCGAATGAGTGTTTTAAGCATTTTCTATCACACCTCAACGCGCACAAACGCGAGATATGCACCTGAGAGCAGCACTAAAACGAACAATGTGAGCAGTAATAATTCCATTGCTGCTGTATTGAAATCTCTACTCAGATCAAATGTATCTTCAAACTTCGGAACGGATTCTGGGCTGATAGGCTTCTTGGAAATGCCTTCACGAACCCCCAAAATATGAAGACTTTCGGGGTCGGCTCTATCGGTGTCAGCAACGAATTCACGGAGTTGACGGGCATAACGTTGTGTGTTTTCCACAAATTGCAAATGCCGCTCAAATCCGGTTCCGGCAAACCCTTCGATAAGATGCTGCAGAAGTGTGGCGGGTGAGATACTGGTGATAGCGCGCGCACGATCCACCTGAGAACTCCGATACTTTAATCGTTCTTCATGTTTGCGTTCCCATCTTTCAGCGTTTTCGGTAAAAAACGCACTCTTCCCCCTTAACGTCTTGTCGTCTAACGCCCCCGACCAGAGCCACTCGTCGTATTTATCCCATAAATCCTCTCTACTTGGGTTCTGCTGCTGCCAAACTTCGTCGAAGGATGTCGCAGGTGAGAAGCTGCTTGCAATTGAAGCGAGGGTACTCGGCATGAAAACGACAAGGGTTACCCACGTCAACAGCAGTATCATCAGACTCACCGCGCTCTGTTGTACACGCGCTGAGACTAACAGCCCCAACGCCACAAACAGACTCGTGTACAAAAGCGCGAGTGCGAAAATGATACCTAAGCGTCCCCACGCGTCTGTCGTCAAGTGAACGGTACTTGCAGTAGAAATTAATAAAAGATTCACCAACACAGCAAGTGCAAACGGGATGCTAATGCTGAGCAATGCGCCTAAGAATTTACCGATAAGCACAGTGTGTCGCGGAATTGAATTGGCTAACATCAATCGGAGTGTGCCGTGCTCGCGTTCACCGGAGAAGGCATCAAAAGTGAACCAGAGGGCTATCAAACTCAGGATGTAACCGATGATGAATGCCCAATCCACTTGTGAAACGCTTGGTCCAACGCTCTTATTCTGGAGGTTGGCATCTGGATAGGAGAGGCTCCAGACCCCTTGGAGTGTCACGTTTCCTTCTCCATCGGTCGCGAACACAGGGGGTTCATCCACTTCGATTGTATCTGGTAAAATTAGTTCACCGCCGTTTGCACAGAAATGAAGTGGAGACGGCTTTTTGTAGAAATTACCCGGTCCGTATTGTGATAGTTTAAAGAGACTGCCATCGGCGTGAGCCGTTAAACGATCCGAAGATTCGGTGACCGCGTCCCGATACGTCTGTACCCGTTTTGGTTGCTCTCGGAGATGTTTAACGGCATTGGTTACCATCAGTGCGAGCAATAGGATGGTTGTCAGCGCGAATCGGAGGCTATTGAGATTGTCGTAGATTTCACGTTTTGTAATATGCCACATAAGTAACCAGTAACCAGTAACCAGTTAACAGTTTCCAGTTTTCAGCCTCCGCAGTAAAGAGGTTAGCATCTTCCTTACCTCAATTATTGTGTTCATTAACCCAGCAAACAGATCTGTATCAAGGTACTTGAGATCGCGAGCAAGGAGAATGAGATATTCTGTTTCATTCGCTGAACCCATGGCTATGTGAAGAAAACGCGCAAAGTCAACAGAGCTGCCTCTGCCACAGCCTTCAGCGATATTTGTTGGAATCGAGGCACACGCACGACGGATTTGGTTTGTCAGCCCATACATCTCTTCGCGAGGAAATTGAGATGTCAACTCATATACCCTCAAAGTTAAATCATGAGATTTTTGCCAAACTTGCAACTTCTTAAAATCCTGCATCTCTTCTCCTATGGTAGGTTTTAGAATCATCATAAGTAACCAGTAACCAGTTTTCAGTTAAGAGGTTATCGTTTAGATTTCAGTTTTCAGTGGAATCGTTTGCGGTTACCAGTCATCGGTGTCTGTTAGAAGAGAGTTTTGACTTAAGCAAATGTCTTTTAACTGAAAACTGTTAACTACTTCACACTTCACTTTTGATAAAAATCAGCATTATCACTATAAAGAGAATAACATTCATTATAAGCAACAGGAGCATGTCCGGGAGTGCACGTTTTGCATTGATACTGGTATCGCTTCTGTGAAAGGCAAACTGCGGGAGTGCCTCCCAATCCGCTGTGCCTTCGTCGGCGGCGAACCATTGTCGCGATTCAAATATCTTTTTGTCATAGAAATAGTCAACAACTGCACGTCGGTACCGTTGAACGGTGCCGAAAAAGTCTTGAATCCCTTCTAAGTCGGTGCCTGCCCAGGCTTCGGTCGCCGCGTCATACAGACCAGTTGGCGAAAACTTTAACAGCATTTGGCCGAGATTTGCGGGTTGGACGTAGATCGCCTCAAGTGCAGGTTTCCGGACGAGCCACGCTCGTTCCACGGTATTGACAGTCTCTCTATTGTAGAAACGGTAATAATCCTGTACGCGTGGTACATGGGGTTCAGATTCTGCCTTAATTTTTCCGGCGTAGAATCCGGTTTGGTGGAAATAGAGTAATATTGAGGGTTTGTCTTCATCCCTCAAGAAGGAATATTCACCACCTTTCAAGCGAAATCCCCAACCTTCACCGTTCTGCGAGAGGGGACCCAAGACGGCATCATTACGGAGAAGTCGCTTATTTTTTCTATCCCATTCTTCCCACATCTGTTTGATTTGATTATAGGCGGAGATTTGTGTGTTCGGTTGTGGGACGATATCAACTGCGGTAAGAATCAGATTTGGATACACAAGCACTAAGACACCCCAGACAAACATACAAAGCATAAGTGCGGTACTGGTGCGACGCGTCATCGCAGAAATACACATACCGATGAGATAGAACAGCGACACATAGAGGAGCGATGTCAGGACAATCCCGCCGATGCGAAGAAAGTCATCTGTGTCCAGAGCAACCGTAGTGGCTGTCGTCAGCAAGATGATGGATAGGAGAAGGCTTATCGACAACGGCACAAGTAGGCAGAGCATCGCGCTGATGTACTTGGCAAATAGGATGTATCCGCGCTGGATGGGGTGCGTGAGTACGAGGCGTAATGTGCCGCGTTCACGTTCGCCAGCGAGGGCATCGTAAGCGAAAATCAGCGCGAGCAGACTGAGTACGCCTTGAAAAACCAGCACAATATCAATGGAAGTGAAGAGGTTGAGAAACGGATTATCCGCCCCGTGCTTCTCCGCATCCCAAATTGTTGGCACAAATGCGTGGTATACCTCTATTTTGTTCCCTACCTGTTTATCTAATCCGAGATTGAAAATACTCAACGGGTTGGGTGGACGGTGGACAACTAATTTTCCGAGGTAATCGGAATAGATTTTTTCCGCGCGTATTTTTTCGTGACTTTCTTGGGTAGCCGTGTTGTAAGCGGTGAGTCGCTGTTCATAGTCCTTGAGAAGCACAATAGTATTGGCAACGACAAGCAACAACGTAATGAAAACAGCTGCCGCGAATCGGAATGTCATGAGATTGTCGAGGAGCTCTCGACGGATGAGTGTCATCAGCATTTTCTATTAGACCTCCACACGGACAAAAGCGAGATACGCACCAGACAAAAGAACGATGAGAAATAGCGTTAGCAACGACAGATCGACCGCTGCTGCGTTGAAATCTCGACGCAGGCTGAGTGTATCTTCAAATATCGGAATGGCTTCCGGTGAAACGGGT
>JAJEEK010000073.1 GCA_022821065.1 Candidatus Poribacteria bacterium | reverse complement strand
CAGAAGTTTCGGCAGCACTGATCGAAGCGTCCCAATGACTCTAAACTGACGATGTTGTTTTCCACCAACCAAACGCGACCTTGGCGATAATCCTGAAATTCTACGCGAGAGACAATAGGAGTGGTAGTGAATGAAAAGGTTTGGTACACAGGGGCCAGTGAACCCTGAGCAGCACTATATAGTGGCACGTACGGAAGAACTCGCCGAGTTCATCAAGCGTGTTAAAGAGGGACGTTATATCGTCATCTTCGCCCCTCGGCAGACGGGTAAGACGACTTTTTTTCAACGCGCCCTCGCAGCACTCACCGCTGAAGACCTAACCTGTTTTCCCATTCAACTGAATTTTGAAATATATGTAGATTGTGACCGTTCCGAATTTTACGAGTTTCTCACCAAACAGATTTGCAAGGAAATTGAACGCGTTTTCCAAAGACGCGGAGAGACACTTGAGGAAGCACTCAAGCATTTTCTCAACAATGCCGAGATAACCAACCATTTGTCAATGATGGAATTCTTTGAGCAGCTTCAAGGTTTCCTGAAGGATGGGGAAGATTGGCAGAAAGTTGTCCTTATTATAGACGAGTTTGATGGCATTCCCACATCTGCTCTGAAAGGTTTTCTGCACGCGTTTCGACATACTTATGTCACTGACACCACATTTCAATGTCCGTACAGCCTTGGTATTGTCGGTGTTAGGAGTATTGCACAACTTGACTATGATCGTTCTGTCTCTCCGTTCAATATCCAGGACGATTTTGCTTTGCCCAATTTTACGCTTGCTCAGGTACAAGAGCTATTCGGGCAATATACTGCTGAGGTCGGACAGACTTTTGCGCCGGAAGTGATTGAAACTATTCACAAACAGACAGGCGGACAACCCTTCCTCGTCAACCGATTCGCGCAAATACTGACAGAGGAGATGGACATTCCAAAAACCGAAACATTAACAATGGCGCATTTCTCAGAGGCACTTATACAAATATTGGATGAACGGAACACCAACATTGAACATCTCCTGACCAATATCCGCAAAGACCCGCGCTTTCAAACCCTACTTATGCGAATCGTCTCTTATGAGAACAGCGTGCCATTTAACCCTGATAATGACATTATCAATGAACTCGCCACGTATGGGGTCATCACGAAAGGAATCGACAGAAAGTGTGAAATTGTCAACCCGATTTACCTGTATCGCATTATCCAAGCATTCAAGCCGTTAGTCAATGGATTGGAGCGTGACTACTTCCCTGAAGATACCGATGGATTTCAGTACCTCACCGACACCGAACAGATTCAGATGGAACGGCTCATGGATAACTTTCGTGATTTTATTGCCCGCGCCGGATTTAGGATCCTACAGGTCCCCGAAACCCCGCAAGAGTTCATCGGACAGCACCTGCTCTTTGCTTACCTTGACCAGTTTGTTACCAGCGTAAATGCAGCAATGTATATGGAGGTCCCGACCGGACGCGGCAGGATGGATCTTATCGTTCTTCACAACCAGAGAAAATATGTCGTTGAAACAAAGATTTGGCGGAGCGAGCGGTTCTATTTCCAAGGAAAGCAGCAACTTGCGGCGTATCTGTCAACAGAAGGCGTAGCGGAGGGATATTACATCGTGTTCGATCATCGCGAGAACCCAGAACCGCGCACGGAGACAGAGACGATAGATGGGTTGACGATTCGGAGTTACGTCATTCCTGTGGTGCAAGAACGTCCTTCAGAGGAAGTACATCGGTAAATACGCGTCTATGCGCCACTGAAGTAGGTTCCGGGGACAGAATACTAAATTAACAAAATTGCAATGTTTTCGCGAGGCAGGAAGAATTCTCGTAACAGGTGAAAATTAGCTTGTGGACGGTGAAATTCTCGTGCCTCGTTTTTTATTTTTTTAAATTTAATTTGACATTTATTACTTTTAGTGATATAATATTACTATAAATAATAAAGGAGGTTGTCATGAGAGGCAGATCAAGCATTCCACAACACGTTAGAGAAACGCTCGGTGAAAATATCCGAAGGGAGCGCGTTATCCAAAAAATGACCCAAGCCGAACTTGCTGAGAAGATCGGTACATCGCAAATGATGGTTTCCCGTTTTGAGAAAGGAAAGGATTCCCCTTCGGTTTGGAGATGCTATCGGATAGCGAAAGTTTTCGATACCACTATTGAACGACTGTTAACTGGAAAGTTATAAGAGAAGCGATCCCAGACTTTTGAACTACAAATGTGTAAATCCGAAGTCTTTACCAACAAGGAGTCGTAATCATGTCAGATCAAAATCAAAACCAGTATTTGGTGTACTTCTTTGGCAAAAGCACTTTTGGAGACACTAATCCAGATTTTATCAAAATCGGTTATACAAGTACAGAACTTTCACTACGGAAAGCAGCACTCCAAACCGGCAGTGAATCCGCGATATGGGCAATGGGTGTCCTACCATTTGATACAGAAGATGAAGCACGCCGCAAAGAAAAACAGATACATGAGCACTTTGGAGGGTTTCGAGCACGCGGCGAATGGTTTTATGCAACACCCCGAATCATCCAATATATTGAGGATTATGCGGTACAATACACGGAACTGTTTATAGAAGATGTGCCGCCGACCTCAGGTGAAGAAGTTGTAGAACCTGATGAGCAGCCTACTAAAAGCGAAGAAGCTGTTAAATTCGGAAGTTGGCTTAAGGAACGCCAGGAGCAAAATAACATGGACCCGGATGATGTGGCTAAGATCGTAGGTTGTACTGCCGGATACATCCGTTACATTGAAGCTGGATGGGGTATGCCTGGTGAGAATTTACGTGAAGCCTTGATTGCTTTGTTCGGTGATCCTGCGGATTCCACCATGGAAACAAAATTTAATAACCCTTTAGGTGTTGAAATGCCAGATGGAAATTTTATTTCAAAGAATACCGGAATAGACACGTTCATTGCGGTAATTAAGGCAATAGGAATTGAGGAAGTCAAAGAACTTGATTTGTTTGTTAATACGATACCGCTAATAGCGGATTGCCGCGATGAAGACGGTAGAGCCCAAAAGGAAGTTAAGACAGACGAAGGGACAAAATATTGGATAGTGTCTGGGATCAATCAGGGGAAAAAGAAACAGCTTTTAGAGGATATTGCCGCTCGGCTTGAACGTGATATAACCGTCTTTCTTCGCTAATCCAAGAACGTTTTGTAGTGTTCTATCAATTTTGATGTGAGCAGTTGCAGTTGGTAGTCGTTCAATTCATTGCCCGTTATTAACCATGAAACGTGAGATGAATCGCACGACTACGAACCGCCCCTCTATTTCCCCGTTTCTAAACAGACATATCTCAATTTATGTATGTTTATCTATTTTTATTTTTTGAATTAAGTTTTTTAAACTGTTTTATTATAGGAGGAGTTACCATGCTAACGATAGTCTCCCTTCGACAGAGAAATGGTCTCGCTGTCCCTTTAGAGATCAACAACTGCCACGTTAATATTGCCGTTAACAATCAGGTGGCGAGAACGAAAATTGACCAAGTTTTTACTAACCCGAACGCTTTTCCGGTGGACGGTATCTATATATTTCCAGTTGCGGATGATGCAGTCGTTTCAAACCTTGCACTGTCCATTGATGGAGAGTTAATAAACGGAAAACTCCTTTCTCAAGAAGAATCCCGCCGGATTTATAGGAACAGTGTCCGCTACGGTGAGAATAAGGCGATCTTGGAGCATCTTGGGACGCGGGCGTTTGTGGTAGAGGTGCCTCAAATTCCAGCATACGGTGAGCGGCGTATCCAATTTGAATATTCTCAGATTGTTTCTGTAGACAGCGACATTGCTAAGTACACTTACCCGTTATCGCTTGCGAAATCGGCATCTGGACCGATCCGAAATCTTCACGTTGAGATGGAGATTGAAAGCGAAGATGAACTCAGAACGGTTTACTCACCGTCGCATGAGGTTACCATTGACCGCAAGGACGATCACCATGTGCGTATCAGTTATGAAGGTACGGATATAGATCCGCCGGATGACGATTTTTTCTGCTATTATTCGGTTTCAGACGACAATTTTGGGATCACTTTGCTCACGCATCGTGCCGATGAAAAGGAGGATGGGTACTTCATGCTCCTCGTCGCGCCGAAGTATGAGGTGAAACATACTGAGATTATTGAAAAAGACTTTATTTTTCTGCTGGACCGATCGGGTAGTATGGCGCGTCGAAAAGTTGAGCAAGCGAAAGCGGCACTCCGATATTGTGTCCAGAACCTAAACGAAGGTGACCGGTTCAATCTCATTGTCTTCAACGAAGATATCACCTCCCTTGCGGATAGACTTAGCAGAGGTGAAGAGTGGTTCGGTGGAGAACGCTGGCGCGACTCTACAGCCATGTCTCACAAACTTATAGACGTGAAGGATGGACGTGAAAAAGCCTTCGCGTTTATTGATGGCATTGAAGGACGCGGTATGACGAACATTAATGAGGCACTGCGTGTTGCGTTAGCGGAGAACCCGGAGCCGAACCGGCCGCGGATTATCGTTTTCCTGACTGATGGATGTCCGACTGTAGGCGTAACGAACGCAGCCCAGATTCTCGAAAATGTCGCGAAAGCGAACCGGAATCTATCCCGCATCTTTGTATTCGGTGTAGGGTACGATATAAATGACCACTTACTTGACAAAATGGCGGCGGATAACGGTGGAACGCGTAACTATGTAACACCAAATGAAGACATTGAAGATGCTGTGTCCTCTCTCTTGAGAAAAATGAACGAACCTGTGTTGGTGGATATTGGGATCAAGTTCGGGGAGATCATTACGAAAGAATTAACCCCGAAAAATCTACCAGACCTGTTCCGTGAGGAACAGTTGACTGTCCTCGGTCGTTATGAAGGACACGGTGACACTGTCCTACAACTTCGCGGAATCATCGGCAGCGAACAATACGAATTCTCCAAAGACGTTCACTTCTCTGAACTTGAACCTGACCACGATTACTTGCCGCATCTCTGGGCACAAGGCAGAATAGCTGAACTGGTGGACCAAGCTGCACTGGGTGATGGAAGTGACGAACTTTATAAAGAGATTGAACGCCTTAGCAAAAAGTATGGCGTACGAACCCCTTACACATCGTTCATTGCAGCAGACGATGGTTCACTGGAAACGAACTACATATCAACGCTTTCAGATGCCTACACATCAGCGATACCTATTGCCGAGAGGATTATGTACAACCAAGAATTAGAAGAACGGAAATCCGCTCGGCATAAGAGGCAGGACGCTGATATGAAATATATCGGACGTAAGGCTTTTCATTACCAAAACGGTATCTGGGTAGACAATGAGTATGACGGGACATCGGAGCGACAAATGGTTGAGTTTGACAGCGAAGTCTATTACGAACTGATGAACCATCTGCCTGACTTGGCAAAATATTCCAAACTTGCCAAGGGTGCTCTCTCCATGATTATCTGTCACAGAGGCGTGAACTATGAGATTACGCCACCCACGGTGTAACTTTTAGATTTCCGAAACCGGCGTTCCTATTCGTTGGTTGTTATGGGCAGGTATTCGTGCCTGCCCTTTCTTTTTTCACTCAGGATAACTGAATTTCAGGAAGAGATGCAGCAGGCACTTGAGGACTACTTTGAAGTTTGTGAGGAACAACGGAAAGTATCAGGTATACTTTTTTGTTGATTCTCTTTCCTAATTGTTGTATTATTTCAGGTACTCGTTTATCATTTTTCAATAGAGATAAAACAACGGAGAAAAACCGATGGATATTTTAGTTGAAAGATTAGACGCGAAATTACGCGAATGGGAACCGAATATTGCAGCGACGGTCAGGGAACGAATTTTGGAAATCATTGATCTTGCAGACCAAGATGCATTGGATATAATGCGATCGCGTGCTGTAGAACAGGAAGTTTTGGACATACTTGATGAACCCGTATCCCGGTGAGATTTGGTTGGCGGACCTCGGTTTAACAGCGAGACTCCGACCTGTGCTTGTGGTATCGCGTTACGATCCGGATCCACCACGAAATCTAATAATCTATATCCCCTTAACAACCCAATACAGGGAAAGTCAGTATGAGGTAGCACTTCCAAGGTTGAGGTTTCTTAATCAACAATCTTACGTTAATGTGCAAGGATTAGGGTCTATAGAGAAGATTCGATTTGAGCGGAGACTTGGCAAACTTTCAGACTATGTAATGGCAGAAATTAAGAACACTATCAGGTTCGTTTTAGATTTGGAAACAGATTCCACCAAAACCAACTAACCTTCTATTAGATCAGTAAGAGAGATGGCGAGGCACAAGGACCTCGCCCTACAACATAATTGGGTTCGCACCTATGAATCTTCAGTCTCAATCCGCACGGCGCAGAATTTTAATTCTGGCTGCTTAGATACGGGATCAAAAGCAGGATTCGTGACATAGTTTGCATTGGTTTCGGCGTGGAAGAGGTCTCCCCAATGGAACGGTGTGAAGAGTAAGCCTCGACGAATCGCTTCGGTGACACGTGCCTTGGCATAACACCGTCCACGTCGCCCGACGAGATAGATCCACTCGCCTTCTTCAACACCGTTTTCTACAGCATCGTCTGGATGGATTTCTACAAAGGGTTCTGGTTCCTTACGCACCAGCTGCGGCACCTTACCTGTTCGGGTGCGCGTATGCCACTGGCTTTCTATTCGTCCCGTCGTCAATCCGAGCGGGAACTCCTCGTTTACCTCCTCATCGGGTGGTTGATAAACAGGTGTTTTGAACTGTGCCTTACCAGATTCGGTGAAAAACTTCGTACGGACGTACCGGCGCGCCGTGCCCGGATGCCGTGGATGCGGACAGGGCCAGCGTAGCGATGTCTTGGCGAGCCGTTCGTTTGTCATTCCGAATTGATCGCACGGGGTGCCTGCTGTCAGAAGCCGGTATTCATCCCAAATCTCTTCAGCAGTGTAGAAATCGAAATTTCGTTTAAATCCGAGCATTTTCGCGACTTGCGCGAATATCCACCAATCCGGCTTCGCTTCGCCGGGAGGGGTCAGGAACTGATCGCTCCGTACAACAAGGCGTTCACTGTTCGTCATTGTCCCTTGCTTTTCACCCCACTGCGCCGCTGGAAGCAGCACGTCCGCGTATTCCGCAGTCTCTGTCGGATAATAACAATCCTGCACGATGACCAAATCGGCGCGACGTAAACCTGCTTGCGATACTTTTGTATCAGGCATGCTGACGGCTGGGTTGGTGCAGGCGATCCAGAGTGCCCGAACCTTGCCCTCGGCTGCTGCTTCAAACATCGGCACGGCTGTCAGTCCGGGTTTCGGGTCAATACTACCCGGTGGTACGCGCCATGCGCCTTCCAGATAGGCACGGTGCATATCATTGGTAACAACACGATAACCCGGCAACTGATGGGACAAGTAACCGACCTCTCTGCCACCCATTGCATTCGGTTGTCCGGTCAACGAGAACGGACCGGCACCCTTTATGCCAACTTCACCTAACTGGAGGTGCAAGTTGATAAGCGCGACATTTTTATCAACGCCGCTTGTGCTCTGATTCGTGCCTTGGCAATAGAAACTGAGCAATCGACTCGGTTTAGAGAGATATTCAACGATTTCGTCAATACGGGCTGGATGAATATCACAGGCAGCGAGGAGCGCGTCTTCGTCTAAACTTTGCAAGTGGTTTTGGTATGCACTGAAATTCTCTGTGCTTCTACGAACGAAACGTTTATCAATCCGTCCGATCGCAAGGAGGCGTTTGGCGATGAGTTGAAGAAAAGCGACATCGCTCCCCGGTGCGAGTGGCACATGGATATCTGCGAAATCTGCTGTCTTCGTCCGGCGCGGGTCTACAGCGATAATCCGCACATTAGGATCTAATGCGCGTCGCTTCCGAATCATCTGGAACAGCACGGGATGGTTTACCGCCATATTCGCACCGATGATCAGAAAGACATCGGCATGCTGAATATCGTCATAACAGGTAGGTGGACCGTCTGAGCCGAATGCCTGCATATAACCGACCACCGCAGACGACATACAGAGCCGACTGTTTGTGTCTACGTTGTTCGTCCGAAGAAAGCCTTTGAACAATTTATTGAAAATATAGGAAGCCTCCGTATCTAATTGCCCGGAGCCGTAGAACGCAATAGCGTCCTTGCCGTGCTTCAATTGGATTTCGTGAAGCCTATTTGCTGTGAAAACGATAGCCTCGTCCCATGAAACTTCGCGCGGGGGTTCACCGCGTCGGTCGCGAATCATCGGGTATGGAAGTCTACCCTCATGATTTTGAAAGACCTGTTTCAGATGTGCACCCTTCGGACAGAGCATTCCGTAATTTGGCGCGATATCGTCGTCCGCTGAAATTCTTGTGATTTTATTATCGCGGACGGTTGCGCGAATCACGCAACCGACCCCACAATAGGGACAGACCGCTTTTCCTGTTTTTTTATTTTTCTTTACGGTTTGGTCAGGTAGGTTGTGCATTTTTTTATTTTTCCTTGCGGTTAGGTGAGGTGAATTAGGTATTTAGTAGACCCGCCCTCCACTTCGTTACGGGCTACGCGCTTTGTACATCCGCTTTCAGACGTTGTCTCTCCGCGAGGGCAGCATCAAACGCCTTTTTCTCGACGGCTTGGACTGCCGGCGAGAACCTTACGAGTGCCGTAGCAATAGAGGCGACTGCGACCATGATGCCGAGATATAGCAAACCTTGCTGCATTGTTATACTCTCGGAACGGAACAGGAAACCCGCTGCAACAGCGCCAGCGTTTCCACCTGCGCCGACGATACCAGCGACGGCTCCCAATGCTTTCCTATTGATAAACGGAACTATGCCAAATGTTGCGCCTTCAGACATCTGTACAAAGAGACTAAAGACAATCATCACGCCAACTGCAAGCACAAGCACCGCCATTTGCGAGAAGAGCATCAACATGACCCCTTCACCTAACAGGACAATGAAGAGGAACATAACACGTCCACGGAGTCCCATATTTTTTGCAAAAAGGTCGGAGAAAAAGCCGCCAAGAGTCCGCGCAAAGATATTCATCACACCGAACAAACCGGCGATAAGTCCTGCGGTTTTGACGTCCAACTCGAAATGATCGTGATAGTAGAGTGCTGCGACGTTGTTGATTGTCAATTCGACCCCGAAACAGGCTGCATAAATGACGAAAAGTGCCCAAACGCGGTAGTCTTTAATCGCCAGCATGAAGGATGCCATGCCTTTGCCTGCGGAGGGGTCAAGATCACCGCGGGCGCGAAGTTCTTTATAGTTTCCATCGGGGGCATCTTGGGTGAAAAAATAATATGCGAATCCAGTCATAAACAGTGCAATGCCGGGAACAATCATCGCCAGTCGCCATCCGAGGAATTGGTTCACACCGAAACTCAGAACAGCCGTAAAGATGAGTGGCATCACCATTTGTGTGACACCACCACCCAGGTTACCCCATCCGGCGGTTGTTGCATTTGCCGTGCCGATAACGTTTGGCGCGAACATCATCGAAGTGTGATATTGCGTGATGACGAACGCCGCACCAATCGCACCGATTGCCAGTCGAAACAGAAGGAAGGTTTCGTAATTCTGAGCGAGTCCGATCCCCATCACAGGCAGCGAACCGAGGATTAATAACCATGTATACGTCTTCCGAGCGCCGATCTTATCGCAAATCGGGCCGATTAAGACGCGAACCAGCACTGTAATCGCAACGGAAGCGATAATTGTATTACCGATCTGTGTTTTTGTTAACATTAGGTCTTCGCGCACGATTGCCATCAATGGGGCGATCCCGAACCAGCCGAAGAATGCCAGAAAGAATGCAAACCACGTGGTGTGAAAGGTGCGCATCTGAATCGTTTTTAAACTAAAAAGATTTATTCGTGTCGCTTTATTTTTTATCTCCATTTTTTAAATTTTCCTTGTGGTTCGGTCAGCAGCGTTTCAAGGTTTAGCTGCGTTTCCGTTCTCATCGCTTGTGCTGTTGTTGCAGGGTACAGTTTCGTTAGAACTGCACAAACGCGTAATGTGATGGGTCGCGGTTCAGGAGGTTATAATTAAAAAAATCTCCGTGAAAGGTAAGGGATGAGCCCTTCGAGGACTTGGGGTAACTTATCGCAAGGGACGTTTTCCAGTACTTTGGGCGCGACCTTAGGATTTGCGCTCGCATCTCCCTTGAGGAACACGTCCACCGCATCGGTAACGGCACCATCAATCTTAACCTTTTTACCGAGGAGCCCGATGTCTGCAGCAGCGTGGTTACCACACCCGTTCGGACATCCAGACCAGTGTATCGTCAACGGTTTTGTATTGCCGAGTTTTGCTTCCAAATGCCGAATGGCTTCCATTGCACGTTCTTTTGTTTCAATAAGCGAAAAGTGGCAGTAGTCGATCCCTGTGCAACTCACCGTCCCGCGCCTAATCTCCGAAGGCTCGTAGCGAAGTTCTTGTAGGAGCGGTTCCGCAGTTAAGTCGCCGATCTTTGTGTCCGGTACATTGGTGATAATCAGGTTTTGCCCTTGCGTGAGGCGGATGTCGCCGTTCCCGTATTTATCTGCGAGTCGTGCGACCTCGAAAAGCTGCGTCGTCGTGATACGTCCGACAGGCACAACAAGCCCTACATAGTTGAGGTGTGGCTCTTTCTGTGAGAAAATACCGGTGTGGTCGGTTTTTTTCTTCCCGCGCATATCTTTACCGGCTGTCAGGAGCGGCTGTTTTCTGTGCCGACGACTTTCTAATTCTTTTCGGAATTTTTCTACACCCCAATCTGCAATCAGAAAAGCAAGACGCGATTTATTCCGAGCTGTCCGGGGTCCGTGATCCCGGAAGATTAGCGTAATATCCGCACATAAAACTGCAGCTTCTTCGGGGAGAATAAATACATCAAGCGGCTGTGCGGGGGTATACCCCCCAGATCCCATCTTTCCGCCGACAGCGACGTTAAAACCTTTTATCTCTTGACCATCAATCTCCTTTACTGCGGGTGTGAGCGCAATGTCCTGTGCGGCGGTATGGGTACAGTTATCCAAACATCCCGTGATACCGACATTAAATTTCCGTGGAATATCGGTAAACTCTTTATTGCCGACAATAAGTCGCGTGAACTCTCTACCGACATGCGAAGCATCAAAGAGCTCGTTGGGGGTTAATCCTGCAACCGGACATCCAATCACACCGCGAATGTTGTCGAAACCGGTTTGGAGTGAACCTAAACCGACCTCCTCAAGTCGATTCCAGATGTGCTGGACATTCTCAATCGCGAAACCGCGGAGTTGAATCTGCTGACGGGTCGTGAAATCTACAAATCCGGGCCCGTGTGCCTCGCCGATCTCAGCAATCGCATGAAACTGTTCAGCATTGCTAAATCCGCTGGACATGCGGAGACGCATCATAAATGCCCCGGGCGTCTGTTTTCGGTAAAAGACACCGACCCACTTAAGTCGGTCTCGTTCGTTTGGTGGGATCGACTCCCAACCGTTCCGAATGTAGTTCGGAATGTCATTGATGACCTCAAGCCCATTTTTTTCTCGCTTGAGAATTTCCGCAGCGTGTATTTTAGATTTCCTTTTCCTGACAACTGCTGTTGGTGCTGAACGCACCCTTCGACTTTCAGGAATGGTTCTCTTTTTACGTCGGTTCACTTTTGAATCTCCTTTAGAAATAGCTGCCCTATTGGGTGAATAAAAATTAAAAAGGTGTCCATCGGTAAGCAGAATGCTTAGCCAGATAGACACCTGTGTCTGGTCCCAGGCCATCGTTGGCTGGGTGTTTTTATTATTTATAATTTTTGCCTATGCGCGAAATATATTGTTCTGTTTTAGGTTGAACACGCAATTTTGATGTTTCCTACAATTTGTTTGTCAATACCTCTGAAGCCGACAGAATGTCCTGTGAGATTTCTGCAAGCCGTCTTCTACGATTCATCGCCATTTTCCGCAAAATCTGATACGCCTGCGCTTCGGTACAGCCGCGCTGCTGGGCGACCATCTCTTTTGCACGTTCAATGATTTTACGTTCGGCAAGGTCCAGTTTCGTTTTTTCGAGTTCCTGTCGCAATGCCCGAAATTCACAGAACCTTGCGACAGCTGCTTCAATAATCGTTTTCACGCGGGCAGCGGTGAGTTTCCCAACAGCATACGCCGATACACCAGCATGCGTTGCCGCCTGTATCGTCTGTGGTCGCTCATCACGCGAGAACATGACTGTCGGACACGGGTAACTCTCGTAAAGTGCTGTAACCCAATCGAGTACCGCCTGTCCCGGAAAATCGACACCAATCAGTATGATGTCCGGTTTTAAGCGTGAAACCTGATCTACTACGCCTTTCTGCAAACGCAAAGGGGCAGAAACATTATACCGACTCGCTTCTAAGATTTCGACTAACAGAATTACACGTTCCGGATTGTTGTCAATGATTAAAACGCTCGGCATTGCGCTGATTTTTTCCATTTTCTACCCTTTCCAAAATGAATTCTGCGTAAATATAATGCGTATTATTTTATTAGTGTAGCAAAAACCTTGCCAAAAGTATGGGTGGAGGTTCTCCGTAAGACATATAAGGACATATCAGGCTTTGAGAAAATAAAAACCCTACAGACTGTCCGTAGGATACCAATTGCTGCCTGTTTTTTTAGCAGAATGGAAACCGATTTTCCTGTTTTTTGGGCAATATGGAGAAAGGAAATTGAATGTTGGAGGAACAGAAGACTAGAGATGATACGACAATGCCAACGTTCTTACGCCTTCGCACGTCGTATAGTATAGATAGAAACTTGGGAGGTTTGTTTGTCTAATGTGACAGGATCGGTAGATTTCTGATAGGTAAAACCGTTGGTCTTGAGCCGTTTGAAAAACCCGACAGCGTTGTTCCGGTTCGGTTCAGAAAAGAGAGCGACACCGTTAGGGGCAAGACAGTTCTGAAGTAGCATCAAAATCGGTTCCCAGTGATGTTCTTCATAGATGACATCGGCGGCGAGGATATAGCGGAATTTACGATTGAAGCACGGTGTATTCCAATCCATCTGAACGAAATCGGCATGTTGATTAACACCGTTTTGCTCCGCGTTATGGTATGCGAAGTGCAGTGCATCTCGTTCTATATCGGTGAAAACCACTCGCGCACCGATCCGACACGCGACGATCCCTGTCAGTCCGAACCCACAGCCAATTTCTAAGACATCTGTATTTTTTAAGTGTGTGCTGAGTTGCTCTACATGGCGCGCAAGCGCGATTGAAGACTCCCAGAGATAGGTCCAGTACGGAAGGTAGAGTTTGCCTTCGTTGTCCTCTCGACTCAGCTGCTCAAGGAACCAGTCGGGTTCTTTTATAAGCGTGAGTTGAACCCGACCTGTTTTTAACTTGATGATAGTACTCGTTAGCGGGTAATCTCGTAATTCAGTTTCCATTTTTTATTTATTATAAGTTCCGAAAATATGTTTACACGCCGCGATAGGGACCCCAAACGATAGTTTGTAGGGGTTGGATTACCCAACTGCTACAAAAGTTTAGCGATTTCATCTGTCTCAAAAATAGGTAGGGGTTGTCGTGTACCGGTGGCATCTTCCAGCGACATTCCGCGCTCGGATGGCAATAGCTTTCCGACAATGCCCGCGTTGATACCGGCTTTACCAAGGTCTTGGCAAATCGTTTCGCCTTTTTCGGGTGCTGCTGCGATTAACATGGCACCCGATGAAATAACACCGATCGGATTCAGCGCGAACATATCGCACAGTGTCCGTGTTATATGGCTATATAATGTTGGTGAACCGAGAAGTTTATCTGAATAGACAACTGCGCCTAACTCAGCTGCAGTCGCTAACTCATAAACAGCAGTTGCGACACCGCCCTCTGTCACATCGTGCATAGCGTGTACGCCGCCGGTAGCGATCGCGATTTGTGCATCCTTTAGCACAGAAATTCCCGGATCCGTGAGATAGTTCTTCGCTTGCTCCAAGAATAAGGCATCGTATTTCTCACGTACCTGCGCTTCCCGCTCGCGCGCGATGATCGCAGTCGCTTCGATGCCGAGTCCTTTTGTAAGAATTAAGACATCCCCTATACGAGCATCCGCCGAAGTGAACAAGGAATCCTTGGAGGCAACTCCCATCATTTGTCCTACGACAACAGGTTGTGTTACGGCGGGTGTGACTTCGGTGTGTCCACCACACAGGGCAATGTCAAACGTCTCACATGCTTGTGTGAGTTGCGTCATGATGTCGCGCACCA
The DNA here is from genome assembly GCA_022821065.1 of Candidatus Poribacteria bacterium. GTDB lineage: Bacteria > Poribacteria > WGA-4E > WGA-4E > WGA-3G > WGA-3G. The sequence goes on along the minus strand of JAJEEK010000073.1, from coordinate 62,606 downwards.
TTTCAGGTGTTGTGTCTTCCGGTAACAATAGGGTTACCAGGAGCCATTTCGGTACGGCACCCATCGCTGCGATGTCATTACTGTTGACGCATACCACGTACCATCCAATATCTTCCGTCGCAAAGGTAATCGGATCGCTGGTTGCAACGAGATAGTTGTCCCCGAACTTGATGACTGCGGCATCTTCACCGAGTTGTGGACCAACAATTACGTCTGTGCTCCTGTCGCTTGTGGGCAGCAGCTCTTTTAAGAAATCGTGTTTGAGTTTCCCAACGGGTAGATTCATGTCTTTTATCTTATTTAGGACTTACGCAATTTCGGATGTAAATCGCTCTGTTAGATGAAATCTTTCGTCCAATCCAGCGTTTTTGAACCACAATCTAACAGATTGTGGTACATAAAGAGGAACATGCGTAAGTCCTATTATTGCAGTGGATGTTCGGCTTTAAGCAGGCACGTAGTTCAAAACCTAATTGATGTTAGTAGGTTCAATTGTTCTGTTCTTGCATATGATTTGTATTCGTTAAAGTAGCATCAAGAGCTTCCCAAAATGGGTTTTCATTTTCTTCATTATAGAATGGCAAACCAATCAACCGGTATTTTGTGTTTTCAAATGTTAGGAGTTTGTCCTTAAATTCGGTGGTAATATCGCGCATGAAGTTTTCTTTCCATTGGTCATGCATTTGGAGGAATTTACCTTTGGGTTCAACGAAAAATTGATAACATACCACTTTCCCTTTTTTCTCTTGAAGGAACAAGGCAAAATCGGGATAGAACGCTTGTCCATCAGAGAAGTTGTAGATGGCAAAATGCATTTCGTTGCGAAGTAGATAGATGTCGTCGTAATCTATGGCTAAATCTTTAATCTTTCTGATTAACAGATCCACGAAGACTTTTTCTTCGCTCGTGCCGTAAAGCGTGTTGAAAGGAAACCAGTCCTGATCTTCAAACTGCCAATCAATAGTGGCGCGTGGGTTTCGGGCATCGAATTTCAGAAGTTTATCTTTAAAAATATCGTGGACATGTCTCGGTCGAAAGTGTTTTGTTCCTTCGTATTCAGTGATTTGTTGCCGAATTTCGGTCTCGATTTGACTTAACAACCCTTCACATGCGGACAGTTTTGCTGGACGGTTCTCTTCTAAATAGGCGAGATTTCCCTTGAAAGTGATTGCCAAGCTGCCTAAATAATTCTCTGATGTCATAAATTCGCGGATGGATGTTAAATGTGGACAGTACCGTTTGAGCGATGCAAAGGTGAAGAACGGATTGCGGGCAATTGCGGATCTAAGAATATTCTGTTCAATATCAACGACGGGTATATCCCACCCATCGCCGTTTTGTTGCATCGGTGTTGTGTCCTCTTCCATCACAGTGGTTTCACCTGCGGCACCTGTATGGATCGTATATTCATAATTTTTCTGCTTCACACTGAGAGGCGCGAGATTGTCAAAGGATTGGACGTGTCGATAGTCTTTCGGGACCTGATCATTGAGCCAAATAACGCCGTATTTGTAAAAATTGGTTTTCTTAAACTCGTCCTTCAACTTTAGTTCGCGAGTTATAACACGCTCGTCCATCATCCCTTGCTCAATGAGTGCAGTTCGGATTTCGGAGATGTAGCGCGAATCGTGAATGCTGTGGTAATGCAATTCTTCCAACACGCGCAATTCATGGTTGAGTTCCTCATCAAACTTTCGGCGGAACCGGTCTGGGTGATCTGGCAGGACAAAAGGGAAATAGCGGGCACCGCGCCCGATAAGTTGTGCTTCGGAGATTGTCGTTTTTCCGATTCTGTTTTTGCCTGAATCGCGCGCTTCGTAGCAACGGACAATATCAAATAGGTTTAGGACATCCCATCCTTCGTTGAGTTTCTGCACGGCAAAGATTGCACGGATCGGATTATCTTTGTCTTCAAGCGTGTTGACTTGCATCTGATAGTTCTTTTTTTCGTTTTCATCGTTAACCGAGAGGCAGTATGCTTCCTGAAACTCAGATTTCAAGCGTTGCGCCAAACCCTCAGCACTCATGTTATTTTCATCAAAGAAGCGGAACGCGCGTTGAACAATCTCAAGGTGCGATTTCCGAATATCCTGAAGTCGGTCCCCAGTTAGCCCATCAATCAGTTTGTGAAAGTTTTCTTTGTTTTCTTGTGATTGTGTGATTGTCCGTTGTGCCTTAAACAGAATGACGGGTTTTAGGTTAATGCCGTTTTTCGCTGCAACTTCTTGTTTGTACTGATTGAGAATAAGTGCCTGCAAGATACGTGAGTCCTGATCCAAATCGGAATGCACAAGCACAACCTCTTTTGAAAACTTATCGTTCCGAAAGTTTATCAGATCATAGCGATTGATAACTTTGTTCCGATACTTCTCTACCATCGTAGGTGTTTCGTAATCGTGGGTAGCAGTGAATTCCAGCAATAGATTGGTATTATTGGACTTAAAAATACGCTCGACCGTGTTTTCCCAACTTTCAAACAGTTGCATCCCTTGTTGAGACTTGGTGCTAACATTTATATGGTGCGCTTCATCTGCTAACAACACAATTTGCTGCTCAACGAAATTCTCATAAGTTAAGGCGTCTTCCTTTTGTGTTGTCATATCGGTGTGGAGCTGCTGGATTGTGGTGAAGCAGATATTGATGTCGTTTTCGTTGACTCCCTCGAAATTGTCAACCTGCGTCACGGTGACCGGCTTCCCTTCAAAACGGATGTCTTGACTGAAAAGGTATTTTGCGGCGCGTGGGTTGAGGAAGTTGTCTTTCGTTTTTTCGATGATATTGGTAGAATTGACGAAAAAGAGGAAGTTGCGGTAGCCTTTCTCATAGAGGTAAAGGATCAGCCCTGCCATGATGAGGGTTTTGCCGCTGCCGGTTGCCATGTTGAATAGCAGGTGGAGCGGTTTTTCTTTACCGGGGAGATCGGTGTTGAAGTAGTGAACGAAACTCACATAAGCGTCTTCTTGGTAGGGACGCAACTCAAATTCAGGATTCAGATTTTGCGTGATGCTATCCGGTATTTCGGGTTTGGGGACCCCGTAGCTGAAAGCGATAGTGAGTTGTTCATGTAAAAATTGCTCAAGCATCGTAAACTTTAGTTTTCCCAATCAATGTCATCAAGTGTTTTAGCCGTCGCTACTCTATCAAAAAGCGTATTAAGTCGCGAAAGACTCCGTATTGAGGTAATTCTGCTGGCAACGGATTCGGGAACCGAATCAAATCGAAGGCGTAGCAACTTGAGGATATCCTCCCGTTTTGCTCGCGTTTCACCACGTCTTTCACCACGCTTTTCGCCTTGTTTTTCACCTTGTTCAATTAGGTATTCAGCCATTGTCTGTGCCATTTTTTCTCTCTCCTCTTTGCGGGATGTTTCCTGAATGTGCTGGTGAACCAGTGTTTGCAATTCTTCATGTTCTTCTGTCGGACGGCGATGCAAGATGAATAGATACAGCCTTGATCAATCGTCCAGATTCAATAAATCAAATCTGCCCGCCCGGAGTAGATTGTCACGGGCCCGTTCTGCCTTACGATGTACATTTTCGTCACTGCTTTTCAGACCAGCTTTCAGGACAGTTTTCGCCTCCTCAGTTCGGATGTAAATATTGTCATCTTTGATTCCATCGGTTAGCTTAGCGAAGCACTCAACCACTTGCGCTGTGTAATCTGGAAGCATCTTACATAACGCTTCTAACCGAATTCCGCCATCCTCAATTTTACAGATATCCAGAATCTTGGAATAGGCATCCAACCGCCATTCAGCTTCTAGGCACTCGGCTTCCAGCCAAAAAGTAAACTGCCGAAGTTCTGTCTCTTCTCTTTCTTTCAAGCGCCACTTAAAGAAATCAGTTATTCTGTCTTTCAGATTTTGAGTTAATTGCCCCCCACTGTTTGACAAGCGATAACCGATATCATTGAATAAATTAGCCCAATGCTCCGGATTGCTATTGGTTTGTTCGTAGTATCGTTCAAGCAGGCTTTCTTCTCCCTTGAGTGGATACACTTCCCACAAATAGTAGGTGAACAAGTGTTCTCCGAGGATATCAATTGGTCCTTTTCCAGAGAGGTTTCGCTTTTTGAAATCTGTCAGATGTTCCAATGCCAAATTAAAGTCATCTCGAAGAATCTGAAAAATAGTTTTGGACGGTTCATTATATTTCACGAGACTCTCAAATGCTGCTAGCCATATAGATAACACCTCCCGTGGGAAAAAGCCTGATTTATGCTTGATCGCCCATGTTTTGTTGAGATTAACAATCCGAGGGTAGTTCATACCTAGAACGGCATACTCCGGCAGTGTCAAGGGATGTTCGATTCCCGGGACAAAGCGTTTTTCAAGGATTGTCGTTACTTCTGATGAGACATCGGTATCCGAATCCTGTCTCCGCAGCCAGAAACCGAATTTGACCAGATTCTCCAGCGTCCGGCTTCGCGTATTATTGATGCCTTCAGTGAATGGATCATAAGGGGGCAAGATCGTTGGTTTATTCTCATCCAATCGCCTATCATATTGCGTACAAAGTATTTCCAAGAGTTTCGCGAGTTGTTCTCGTGCAGTAATTGGGACATCTACATCCTTCTCAAGACATACGCCAATGAAGTCAGTGACTGCCCGGCGTGAATTAGCCCAGTGTGGATTCTCTCTGGACTCGTCGCTGATTATATAGTCAGTGTCTGCCCCTTCGTCAGGATGTGAAAGCACCCATTCACAGAATATTAACCATTCGTTGAGTTGGTAGAAATTCTTTTCCTTTACGCTCGCTTGCATTGCATTAATCATCATCCGCACATAAATAGGACGTTTAATGCTTTCACGGTTTTTCATCCAGAACTTGAGTCTATTCGTGTCAGGGATAATTGACTCCTTGAAAACAGTTTGAAAAGTACCGGCGAGTGCTTCAATGTTTATCTCTACAAACGGATCACGTCCAGAAAATTTGTCTTTTGTTTCCCAATCGTTTATGTAGGTGAGTAACGCCTCATCTGTAAGATTTGCAAGGTCCTCAGCGGATTGGGGGCTGCGATTAGACACGGATCCAACCTCTGTTTTAAATGGCAGGTAATCCTCTTCAGAAATTGGATCATCGGCTTTAGCTTCCAACTCTTGGAAGTGAGTTTTATATTTCCCAAATAGCACAGACGTGAAAGGCTTAAATTGCTGCCGATGAAAATAATGTTGGCGTTTCTGGAAACCTTCCTCAGTAAATTTCTCTCCCATAAAATCACGGAAATCTTCTTTTGACGGTCCGCTATAGATAGCGTTAAAGATGCCTATACGTTCTTTTTTTCTCAGTAATGTCTCACCAAAGTGCTCACAAGCCTGTCGTATCATCTGCTGAAATTCGTAAGAGTGTTGTGCTTGGTCATAATCTTCACGTTCCAGAATCAATTCCCGGATCCAGGGTTTGGTTTGTTCATTTGGATATCGAGCATAAAGGTGCTGACGCAGGCGTTTGAAAATATTCCACTGTTGCTTTCGCAGTCTCCTATCCAAGTCGGCAATTGTATTGGGTGACTTTTCGTATACCTTTTCGCATGCAAAGGCCAAGGCATGAGATAGGGCTTTCTCGGGATCTTCATGGTTCCTATTTGATTCATGAAGGCGAGGACACCAAATTTCGGAAAGGTCTGCTGACTTGTCAAGATCCGCCTGATGGATCCGCAAGCGAATCATATTCTCCGTGGCATGAATGAGGAGACAAGCAACTTTGTAGGGATCCTTCTCAGCGAGAGGATGAACTCCCTTGGTCAATATCTCAGAGTATCCCCAAGAGTTGAAACGAGGAAATGGATAAAGTGTGGTACCGAAATTCATCGGATCTTCTTTTCTATGTCTCTGTTTGCCCTCTGATCGTGGGTGGCGGGCAAAAGCGACGAGTTCCTTTAAGAGTTCTAATGCAGCCGATGTTTGATTCCCCGCTGCCCAATGTGCCAACAAATCTGCGTATTTATGTGGCAAAAGCTGATGCTCCATACTTGTATATTCTAGTATCTTGGGCTTAAGTTTCACAGATTGCTCTCCATGGAGTTGCAATGCAATATCCAAGATGCCATCGTAGACCCTTGAGTTATCAACTTTGGGAAGACTCAGTACTAAGTTAATAACCTCATTGGGGGCTTCATTGGACACGTTTTTGAGGTAATGAAGCTCCGGCCAGAAAGGAAATTGAATAGAACCATCGTCAAAACGCCTGATATTCGGGGGGGACTGAAAATAGCCTTGCTCAGCGAGAGGTTGAATCCACATAGGATTTTTCAGTCGAGAAAAGAAATACTGACGGTCAGTTTCCTTTTTAACCGATCCTAGAGCCTTATCTATCATTTCATTCGTTGGTTTCTTCCAAGATTTCATGGATACCCCTTATCCGTTCAAATTCGCTGCTTGCAGCGACGTATAGAAAGTTATCAAGATTCCTAAAATGCATTGCCACTTCAGATGACACATTTTGGCGAAAATCCGGCTTTCGTAGATGGGCGTGTGCCTGAAACCACGTTCTTGCGCCTTTCCATTCTTTCACAAAATTCCGCGGAATTCTCTCTTTGTCAGCATAATCCAAAAAAGTAGTAAAGAACAAGTTATCCCTATCTGAGGCTCGGAGGCGACCTGCTTTGTGGGCATCAATCAGATTTTTTATCTGTTCACAAACTCTATAAGGGATTAAATGTCCGTTCCCAGAATCGCCCACTTTGTTGATCCTCTCGGTTCCCCACTCGTTTTTCCAATAGTTTTGTAACTCATCTAAGCGATTCCTTTGTTGATCCTGTTGACTTTCGATACCTTTCACGGTCGCAGCAAGTCTGTTCATCAAATCTCTGCCGGCATGAGATACAAAGGTGATATAACCCGACGATTTACGATCTAGGAGATCCAATGCTCCCTTGTACGTTTCCGCGAACACTGGCAACTGGAGTTTGTCGTTCAACCAATTAAAGACGGTTTGTTGATTTTTCGTAAGCATTATGCTTGAGTAAACCTCCTCAATTTAAAATTGTCTATTTTCCATAAAACGCCCCATTCAACGCCTTATCTTCCGCACTCACCGCAAAATCCGCATCCTCTATTTCGGAGAGATTGACGTAAAGTTGGTTCTTATCCAGCAGCTCTGCCAGTAGGTGTTTCTGTTTTTCAAAGTCGTCAATGGCGATGAAATCGTTTACTGCATCTCGCGGCATTTGTTCGTTGACATACCAGTTCAGGAACGAGTTTTCGGCGATGTCTTGCCAGAGTGTTACGAGTTCTTTAGCAGATTGCGCGGATTGGATTTTGTCTATGTAGACTTGATTATATTCCATCAATTCGCAATAGATGAAATCACCGTCGCCCTGATTTTTTATTACTTTTTCCACACGTGGAACGGTGACATCTTCAACATAATCCATCTGCTCAACCAAAATAAATTTGCGATTTCCATTATCTTGCTTGTTCAATTCTAAAACAGCATGTGCAGCAGTTCCTGAACCAGCGTGGAAGTCGAGAATAATGGCATCTTTATCTTTTTTAAAAAAAGTAGCACCGAGTATGATCTCTTTTAGCAATGCAGTTGGCTTTGGAAAAGCAAAAATATCTTCACCCATAAGATCCTTTAGTTCATTCTTACCGTCTGCATTAAGGTGTTTTAAAACAGAATAAAACTTTGATCCATCTTCATCTAATGCTCTATATCTCCCGACAATTGTTTTGTTTTTTCCTTTATTCAGAAGGATGTACTGACCGTCTTTTATACCTTGATCAATTTCATCTTTTTTAGCTTTCCCTTTAATCTTCTCAATATCTTCATAGTAACAAGTCCCATATTTCCCGAATTCTACTCTCAACCAGTCTTCTTCAATCCAATATTTCTTACCATCTTTTTCAACAATTTTGCCTCTGATATCTTTTGGCCTTCTTAAGGGTTCAAAATTTTCGATGTTCTTTGCATAGGTCAACAGATAATCGTGTCCTTTCACAACTTGTTTAGCGAGGCCACCGCCTTCGGCACGGATGACTACAAAATTGGTAATGAAATTCTCATTGCCAAAGATTTCGTCCATTAAAATTTTCAAATGTGCTTGCTCGTTGTCATCACAACTGGCAAAAAACACGCCATCATCTGTTAATAGTTCCTTTGCCACTTCCAATCGGTTTTTCATAAAGGTCAGCCAACTGGAATGGTTAAAACTATCATTGTAGCCGAAACTATCGGTTCCGGTGTTATAGGGTGGGTCAATATAAATCACCTTTACCTGCCCACGGAATTGCTGTTTGAGGGTGTGGAGCGCGATGAGATTGTTGCCCTTGATGATGAGATTTTCTCGAATCGTGCCGTTTTCATCCCGTCTAAACTCTCCAATTCCATTTTTATGATACTTATCACAATTTACCCCCCTGATTTCATTGGTATCGCTTTCAGCGGTATAGCGTTTCCAGTTGGTGAGGACCTTTGGATCGAACATTCGATTGAGTTCGTCTTGCGCAAGGATTTCGTTGAAGAAAATCTCTTTGCGCTTTTCTTCTTCCTTTGTTTGCCCACCCTCTAAGACACAATCTTTATAGGGCCAGACGAGTGAGACTTCGCCGCGTTCACGGAGGAATTTGTCTCCGATGTTCAAACCGATCTTATTACGGAATCGGGTGTAGGAGTTGGCAAGGAAGTTTTTGTCGGTGATGTAGTTAATGAAGATATTGTGGTTGAAGACCCAATGCCCGTCAATTTCGTCAAAGAACTTTGCCTTTATCTCATTGTCAGTAAGGAGTAACCTGATTAGGTCGTGGTTAAGTCGCCATGCATGGTCTCTGACAGCAGCCGGGATGAGTTCACCTGCGTCGTCAAGGAGGTCTGGGTTATCTTTGAGTAATCGGATAAGTTTTTCGTTGAAGTTTTGTTTTCGCATAGAGAGTAATAACCTTCATTTTATTTCGGAATGGTGGGGAGAGGATTTTATTTTAAATCTACCATACATTAGACGAAAAGTCAAGGGAATATTCGGTAATAAACGGGCAATAATGCACTTCGCATTTGGGGTTTTTGCTGGGGTGTTTCTTCAAGTACGCCGCAGAATTGCCCTACTACAAACGGAGGATTTGTCGCTGTGCGATTTATCGAGCAACGTTAGATGAAGATCTTATAGGTACGCAAGCCGGATAGGGGGCCGATGATTGCCCAGGTGCTGCCGATGACGTAATCGCCTAAGATTAGTCCTAAAAATAGGGGTGCGACTTTGCGATGCAGCCGCAAACCGCCGTGCCGTAGAATCATTAGCTTCAGGAACCATGCCACGAAGAAGGCGAACCAGAAATAGTCCATTGCGAAACTGATCGCGAGTGCATAGCCTGCAGGATGGAAGGGCCACCACAAGAAATGCATCCGCATATACATCATCACGAATGTCAACAACGCACCGATCCCCATAAACCCCATACCGATAACGTTCGGTTCTGCTGGATTATGGAGCCATCGCTGCAACCGACTGAACGATTCTCGACCGACCCAATCCTTGAAACCACCGGCTTTCGCAACGGCACCGTTTCGGAAGGTGATGTCGAGGTTCGCCCAAAAGGTCGCCAGGATCCCGACAACGATTGCGATCAGCATCGCCATCCATAAACGCCGGTTTCCCATCCCTGTCGCTTCTCCCAATTTAAACGCCTCAATCTGGTTCGGCATCGGATGGTTCCGGTAGCCGCGATTGAACCAGTAGAAGAGCGACATAATCGTGAGACTGCTTGGATCGAACCGACGCGTGCCACCTACGGTTGCCAACATATCGTGCGGATTCACGTAATAAATTTCGTGCGGTGTGCCGAGTTCCGCGCGGACGCGCGTGATCGCGAAAGAGAGCAGAAAATAGACGCCGAAGAAAACACCCGCAACCCATAACGCCATCCCTGCCAGAGAAGCGAAGATACCGAGCGCGACGAGCGATCCGAGAATACCTAAGAAGGCTGCACGATACGGCATCGGTTCATTGGAATCGTCAAGACGCGATTTAAACCCGAACACCTTTTTCAATACCTCGCTTAAATGCTGACGTGTGACCCAGAGCGCAAGCAAGAAAAGCGCGATCCAAGCACCGTAAGCTTGCTCGTTCAGTGCTGGGAAATAGCGCGTACCGAGTGCTGCACCGATGACGAACTCCGCTAAACGCACGACAAAGAAAAACCAGCAGGAAAAGGAGAGGTCCAACGGTAGAAAAAAGGCTAACCCGACAGCAAACGGATATATCGAGATTCGCGTGCCGCGAATAACGTTCCACGGACGCTCGGTGAAGATATTCTGGAATACGGCTGTCCGCTTGATATATGGGATCTCTGGAAACTGTGGGAAAAGATAGTGGACTCCATTAATCACACCGATGACTACAGCGATACTGAACCCCATCCACATCATCCGATTCTTCAGGAGAAGGATACCGCCATCCTCCGAAAGTCGGAGCGGGAGTTGGATAATCGGATACGCCAATTTCTCTTGTTCTGCCCAGCGTTTGCGGACGAGTGTATTGATGCAGAGCATCATGAACATCATAATTAGGAAAAAGAGACCCCAGAAGATCAGCGGCTTTATCCAGACCGAAAAGTTGTGCTTTGTATAGAAAGTCGCTTCGCCCTCGTAGAAGCCTTGCAAACTCTGTGCATCCGAGATGGTGAGCCACGTCGGTAGATACCGAAAAAAGAGTGCCTGCCATTCGTTCTCGTCCGTCGCGAACCGGAATGGATGCGCGATACTGCCGAACATGTTCTGCATCGTGTCGTGTCCGGCGAACGTACAGGAGATCGCCACCATAATATAAACTGTGAGTAACTCCCCCTGCTGTAGCATTTGCCGCGGTGCAAGGTATTTCAACACACAGTTCGCGAGGACGCAGACAAACATAATGAAAACAGGCTGGATAAAAAGCGGAAGACACGAACCGTCAAGTGAGTAGTACTTCACCTCAACAAGTGTCATCCAATAGACGTTGACAGGGATGAGTAAAACGCCTAAGAGAAGCGAACGTCCTGTAACACGGGTTGATGAGCGGGTCGTTTCACGAGTTTGCATAGTTTATGTCAGTTATCAGTTGTCAGTGGAAATAGTTTCCAGTTTCCAGTTACGAGTTACCAGTTAAGAGTGCCTCGCAGTGAGAGTCTGGTTCATCAAGTTTCTTTTTTTTAACTGGCGACTGGCCACTGACAACTGATAACCGAAAGGTTTTCGCAGAAAAACCGTACTGCGTACTGATAACCATTAAGTGGAGCCGCTAACGGTAGGCTCTAACGATCTCCGAGATGACACTGGCTCTGTTTTTCCAATTCATCCGAGCAGGTGGGATTAAATAGATACCGTCAATTTCACACTCATCCAGATTACGGATGTCTCGAACCAGTTCCAAACATAACCGCATACCGAGTTCTTTTGCGGCGGTATCTCCGAGGTCACGGAATTTGTCAACGATAAACTGAGGGATATAAAGCCCTAAATTGTCGCGTAGATAGGAGGCACTGCGGAAGCTGGTGAGTGGTAATATTCCATAAAGCATCTTTATACCGAGATGTCCTGTCGCCTGCTGGGCGCGCGCGATGTCCTCGTAAGTCCAGACGGGTTGTGTATAGGCGAAATTAGCCCCTTGTGCCACCTTATTTGCGAGATGTTTGACGTGCGGTTGGAGATTCTCGGCGATTGTGAAACCCCCGCCATAGTAAAATCCACAGGGATCACCAATAGATGACCCGTCGGCAAGCTGCCCTTGATTCAACCGAGCGATAAGTTTCATCAACTGAACCGCGCCCCGGACATCTGGCACAAGACTCGCCGTCTCATAAGGACCGACTTTCGGATGGTCCCCGGATAAAGCGACGATGCCCCGAACGCCCAACGCCTCTGCTTCTAACAGGTGCGATTGCATACTGATGAGATTACGCGATCGGGTTGTCCAATGGATGAGCGTCGGAATCTGTGTTGCCTGCTGAAGCCGATACGCCGTACCCACAGCACCGATGTTCACCGCTGCACCGGAATTGTCGGTCACATCAAACAGGTCTACACCGATTGCGGCGAGCCGCTCTGCTTCCTTCAGCATCGCCCGCAATTGGGGGAATGTATTGGCGCGCATCTCTACACTCACGATACGTTCGCGTGTTTCAAATACCTGCTGCACAGGGTTATTGTAGGGGCGAGGCGCCCTTGAAGAAACACCCCCTGACCTGATTTTCGGGAGGACGAAGATCCTTGACTCACGTTGGACAGGTTCACGTCCTCCGATGACCTGTCGGATCCTTGCTGTATATTCCGGGGTCGTTCCGCAACAACCGCCAATCATGTTTGCGCCGAGTTCAACCAGTTTTCTGACGTAGTCCCTAAAAACCTCAGCCTCCACCGTATAGGAGACCGCCACTTCGCCTTGCTCGACTCTCGGATTGCCAGCGTTGGGTTGAACGGCAATCGGTACTTTGATGACAGGCGCGAGGAGTTCCATCGCTTCAACCAGATCGTGCGGTCCCCGGCAATTGATACCGACTGCGTGTGCACCGAGTTGCTCCAACTCCTGCGCGAAGACACGTACATCCACGCCAGCACCGACAGTTCCACCTGAAACACCGCTAATCTCAACGATGACAGGGACCCCGTAAGTGAGTGCCTGTTTCGTAGCGACTTCTGCCTGTTTCGGGGAGACGAAAGTTTCGAGAATGAGGAGATCAACACCTGCGTCAACGAGTGCATCCATCTGTTGTTTGAAGATTTGTCGGATTGTTTTGGTAGCAGGCACCGCAGCATCAAAATTTTGGAACGAAATCGGTCCAACGGAACCTGCTATATAATTTGCCTCGGTTGCCGCTTCGCGTGCTAGGAACACACCAGTTTTGTTAATTTCTTCGACCTGTTCAGTTAAACCGTGGACTGCTAACGCTTCTCTATTTGCCTGATAGGTATTCGTCTGGATAACATCGGCCCCGGCGTCGGCATAAGCGCGATGAACCGCCATCACCTTCTCGGCATGCTCTGTAGAAATGTTGCAGGCATCAACGCACTGCAGATGTGCGGGTATCCGTTTGCGAAGTTCAGTTCCGATAGCACCATCGCATATCAGTATCCGGTGTGCTAAGGCATCTATGAAGTTATCTTTTTTTCTTAAAGTGGTAGTCATATGAGACAGTACCCAGTACCCAGTCACCAGTCACCAGTTAAGAAAAGAGGTCTCTTCTCTGGAAACTGGAAACTGTTAACTGGAAACTGTTCCTGACGCTATCTTATGATAGAGCCTGCTCTTTCAGTCGGGATATAATAGTAACCAAAGATGATACACATCTCATCCTCGGATGTAAGTCCGAATATGAGAGGTTCATTTGTATCGTAGTTGGCATGGGTACACTGAAAATGGATTCCATCATCAGAATCTAACTGGAGGACCGGATTAAAGAGGTCAATAGGTGCATCGTCGTAAGCGATACTCCGGTGGAGCAGCTCACCTGTCGATTTTTGGAAAATCTCAAACAATTCGCCGTGTCTGTGCATGTGAGATGTGAGTAAAAAGACAAACAATTCGGTATCTGGGTCGTGCCCTCGGCGTTCCAATTCATCTTCAACATACCACGTTAATTTGGCGACGCGCGTTGTACCGGGCGGCACGTTGATGGCTCTGTTAGAAACGAAAATTTCAACAGCTTCGTATTTGACCTCTTCTTCTGGAATTGTGTAGATATTGACATAGGTTTCACCAACCAAGGTCTCATCACCGAGCAGATTGATGTAATGCGAATTAAGGTCGTAAACGGTGTCCCCCGGTAATCGTAACCCTACGCCTTCTGGAAACGCGTACATAGTCTCATCGGTTTGTGTTCCGACGACGAAAAGCCTATCGACACCAAAATTGCCGAGGACTTGCGGGTCATCTGTATCGAGTTCACGGAATTGATCTTCCGAATTGACACCAATTCCAGGTATGATACCTCTGTCTTGAACACCGTTCGCCAAACCTTCCTCTGTCAGACGGTATACGATGAAGTGATGACTACCAGAAGGATAGAAGATTTCTACTCTATTAATAAAGATGTCCTCTTCTACCGGATTTCCATTTTCATCTTTGATTTGGGTGGAGTAATAGACTTCACGTTCAGTGCCGGGTTCAATCTTGAAAGGCGGCAAATGGAGTTGATATCCTTCACCGGGTGGCGGTGGCGCGGGGGGTTCAAACACTTCGTCAGGGTCGCGTAAAACACCGAGGTCACCGATACCTGCGACTTTCCCTGTCTGCGGGGCGCCCGCCTCAATCCAGGTCCGAATCGCATCTATTTTACCGTCGTGGAGGACACCACTAAGGAACGGCATACGTGCGCCTTGATCGGGGGACTCTGGCCCCATCAGTTTTGTCAAAAGGAAACTGTTGTCTGGGTTCTCCGGATCCACCAGTTTCATACCCGCAGCTGCAGCCGAGGGATTCTGGGGTACGCGTCCGACCAAATCGTAGTAAGATGTTCCGTAGGTCAGATTCAAGTTACCGGCATTCGCGGGTGCAGCGTGGCAAGTACTGTTTGCACAACTCTTATCAAAAATATAGTCCTGAATATCGTGATATGTAGAACTGTCATTGACCTCAGTTTGACCGAAACTGTTGCTCACGCGAACAAGGTCCAACACATTGACAATGCCGTCGCGGTTGACATCCGGGTTCTGTTCTGCAGTGCGATCACCGGGCTGTCCAAACGCTGCTGAGACGAGTACAAGGTCTTGAATGTTCACGATACCATCTTTGTTGACATCCTCTAACAGTGTGGCGCCTTCACCGTGCCCGAGTGCAGAGAAGGATACACCCATCACCAAAGAGAAAACAAGCATAGAATAAATTAATTGCTTAAACATAATTAGCAATTTAACCTCCAAATATTTATTTGATATAATCTAAATTACGACTCATACGTTCTATATTCCTATTTTTTATCGTTTCTAAACCCAAAAAACCCGCTCCAGTCCATTCTGTTCTCATAAACTGCGACTAATAAGACATTTCTGCCCTGTTTGAGGTTAACAGGAAAATAGTCTTGGTAGTTGATAGATGACCGATCGACGGGATTCCTATGAACCAATTCTCCATTAAGCCAGACTTTAACGGCATCATCGCTACCAGCGAACATCGTTGTTTGTTGCTTCCGCGGGGACGTGATTATAATACTGCCGTAAGCGACATAGTCATCTATATCACCGGATCCTAAGCCGATCTTTGACAGCATTTTTTGGATATTATTTTTCCCCGTCGATGCGAGCCAGCCGCGTGTCCAAGCTTTGCTTCCGACGGTTTCTCCGGCGGTCGCGCCCTTAGTAGCGATCTGTTTTTCCGTTACTTTGCCTTTACTTGCCTGTTCGAGATAATCTATACCAGACTTCGCTGCAGCCGCGCCGCCTCTCTCACCGGTCGAGACGATCATCCATAACCAGGGTCCGCCTATTTTCGGTCCTGGAGCCGAACCGCGTTGTATCGGAAACGACTGCGAAGCAACGTTGCCTTTCTTATCCAAGACCCTGAGCGAAATGACCTCCACAGGACGAACTGTCAGTTCAGTGGTAACAAACGTCGAGATACTGTATTTGCCGGTTAAGGACTGACAGGCAATCAACTCCGACGATCCGGCAGCGACAGGTATCGCCGTTGTTAAAGTGATTAACTGCGCTTGAGCGAGTCCATCGGCATCGGAGACCTGAAAGCGGAACCGGATTTTGTCGGGCGGTTCTTCTTGAAACGAAAGCATCTGGATCGCTGTTGGTTGATTAACACCTCTCCGGGGCCAATTAAAGTATGGATGCGCACTCAGCCATTCAGCTGCACATTGCGAGATCTTGCGTCTTAAATGTCGACCATAAGACATAATATACGTATCACTGCGGAAATCGTGGGGCAACCCGAACACATGACCGAGTTCATGTGCGACTAACCCTACGACAACATTTTCGGCAACACAGTTTCCCGTGGCGGGAACCATGGCATAACCACCCGTTCTACCATTTCCATTTGCCTTTCCACAACTCCTGCCGCCTTCAAAGATACTTGTTTCTACAACAATGAGGTAGGCGTGCTTTGAACCATCAAACCGCTCGGAAACCTCTTTGATGATCTTAGAAAACGTCCCGTGATGATAATGTGCTTCGTCGGATAGACCGTCAACGCGATGAACAACGGCTTTACCGTTCGCATCGGTTTCAAGCTGGAAAGTTTTCCTCCCAAATCCATAGCGCATCAGTTCGTCGCTATATAGTTGCTGAACCTCTTTTATCCAAGTATCAAGTTTCGCGTTTATGTTCGGTTGCGCTTGGCTATCCTTCGGGAGAAAATAGATGAGCCGAACCATACCCTCAGGCACGGTCCCCTCTTGTGAAAAACCTTTTGCCGAACATATTACTACCAGAAAAGTAACGAGTGTGACCAAAAATAAGAATCGAGCTTTCATAAATCTCACTGATCTCTTGGATTTACTATTGTATTCAGGACTTATGCACTCTTGACAGTAGGTGGTTCTGTTAGATGAAATTTTTCTGAAAACACAGCGTTCTTATGTCACAAACTAACAGTTTGTGGTACAAAAGAGCAGCATGCCTAAGTCCTTGTATTGTTAAGTTGTGCTGTCATTAATCGTGCGCCGTACTTTTGAAAAGTTCTGTTTTTGAAACGAATCGATATTTTAAGAGTGTCCACGCGGCAAATAACCCGTCCGACCAGAATCGGAGTTTCTTACCCTCCTTCTTTGTCCGCGGAAAGTAGGAGACGGGCACCTCATGGATACGATACCCGGCACGTAAGATTTTAGCCGTCACTTCCGGACAGAATTCAAAGCCTTCACACGTCAAGTTCAGTCGTGTTATCAGTTCTGTAGAAAAGGCTTTGTAACCGGTAGATTCATCGGTGATACGGCAGCCGTAAAGGAGGTTCGTATAGGTCGCGAGGAGACGATTCGCAATAAAATTATGAAGACTTGCATTTCCGCGCCCGTTCAGAAACCTCGACCCGTAAACGACTTGAACATCATCCCGCTCAAACGGTTTCAGAAGGTCCACGAGGTCTGTTGGGGACAATTCCATGTCTGCATCCTGAATAACGACTGTCTCTCCTTTTACCTGCGGTAGTCCTTGCCGAATCGCGAACCCTTTGCCGCTATTCTCTTGACAATGGACGACCGTTAGCGTATGAACTGCCTGTAGTTCCTCAAGTACCTCATAAGTTCCGTCAGTGGAACCGTCGTTGACGACGATGATCTGTTTTTCGATCGGCACTGAATGCACAGCCTCAATGACCTGCCCGATCGTTTGCTCTTCGTTGAACGCAGGAATGATTACAGATACCAGCATCGTTCATCACACCTCCGTCCAAGCACATTAGAGCAATGATCTGACCATGCCGCCGTCTACTTGAATAGTCGTTCCTGTTATGTAGCTTGCGCGTTCCGAGGCGAGGAATACAACTAAGGTCGCAAATTCATCTGGGTCACCGATTCTGCCGAGTGGGATATCTGCTGTCATCTTTTCGAGTGCCTCATCAAAGGTGATGCCAGCTTCTTCGGCACGTACCGTCGCTAACTGCTGGATACGGTCGGTGAAGATGATACCCGGACAGACGTTGTTGACCAAAATTTTGTCCGGTGCCAACTCCGTTGCGAGTGTTTTCGCGAAGCCGATCACACCCGTACGCGCCATATTTGATAACATCAGGTTATCGACGGGTTGTTTAACAGAGACAGAGGTAAGATTGATAATCCGTCCACCGCCGCGTGAACGCATTGACGGCACAACACCACGGCAGAGGTTGATTGTACTCATCAGGTTCAGGTGGACCGCGTCTTGGTAATCCTGTGCCGCGAGGTCATCAAACCGTCCCGCTCTGGGGCCGCCTGCATTGTTAACTAAAATGTCAATGCCGCCAAAATGGTCAATCGCTGTGCTAATAAGGTTTTCAACTTGATCTGGTTGACTAACATCCGTCGGCACGGCTAACACCTCAGTGCCGGTCTGTTTACGAATGTCGTCCGCTGTCGCTTTTAGTGTTTCGCTGTCTCTTGCGCAGATGGTGACTTTCGCGCCCTCTTGTGCTAAACCGAGAGCGATTGCGCGTCCGAGACCTTTGCTTGAAGCACCTACAACTGCAACTTTATCCGTGAGTCCGAGGTTCATTATGTTTCAATGTGGGCTTGCAATAATGCCCAACATCCTTTCAAAACAGAATCAATTTTACAAAGTTAAGTATAACACTACGGCGGTATAATGTCAAACGTAATTTCCGTATGGGGGTGTGTAATTGTTTGAGGGGGTTCATTTTGGATACGGATCCAGAAGGTGAAGGAGAGGAGACCGAAGCAGATCAGACCCGTACCGATGCGTTTGAAAGGGAGGCGTTTCATCCGTCCAAACACGGCGTGGTTACGCGTTTTCCTTATCGGGTTCAGACGGTGCCTCGGGGTCAACGACATTGAGTTCTACTAATATTCTTTCCATGAATTTATTAGAAAGAAAAGGCCCCAGCACCTTTCTAATTCTTTTAGCAGTCTTCGCGCGCTCTTCGGGTGTTTTTTCGGCGTTCTCCTTGCGGAGTGATTCGCCGATAACTTCCTTTAGGGGCAGTGCCTGCTCTCTGAAGTCTGAGTCCTCTTCCTCCGAAACGGGTTTCCCTGTCAAAATTTTTAATCCCGTTTTCATGAGAGCCGCGTTCTCCACTTCAAAATTATAGTCTACCCCTGTTTCTTTTCCAGCTGCTTCCAACTTTTCGGGGGCCGCCTCGGCTACGCTGAGCATATCGTCAACATCCTGCAGGGTTGGTTCCACTGCCTGTGCCTCTGCGGATGCTTGTTTCTCTTTCTCTGCTGCCTCCACCGTCTTTTCGGGTCTGGTCAGCGTTTTTTTAGGATCCATTAAAGGCCCTCCTTCTGCTGATGTGGGGATAGGGTTGCATCCCAGACACATCCATAAGTGTCAATTTAAGGAGAATAAACCTCGTCGTATCGTAGGTTGGGTTGAGCGGAACCGAGAAGACGATCCGGATAAACCAAGCACATTTTGACACACTAACCGATCATATCAATCACGGAAGGAGCGAAACCCAACGCAACCTACCAGCCCGCTTCCATAATCTCAGCTCAGAAAACGTTGGGTTTCACTCTGTTTCTGTGCGAATATACTGCTATGTTTGTGTTGATGTTCTTTCGGGTACTAACTTTTGATTTTTAGTGCCGTTCAACCCAACCTACAAAAATCCCATCGCTCTAAATTGACACCTATGGGTTGCATTCCAGACACATCCGTATGAGATGCAACCGCGCGAAAATATCAATAGAACTTAGTCGACGGAATTAATCCCCCGATGTCGTGTCTACCTGCTCTTTAGCATTCGGATCTTCGATGGCATCCCTGCTGTCGAAGAGTACAGGTCCACCCATATCGACCCCCAGTCTTATGTATCGCTCTTTGTCCTTTTTCCACTTTTTTAAGTTTGCTTTTGTGGCATCTGAGGGATAGAGGTGGTATTCTGCGGTATAGAGTTCTATTGCCTCATCAATGTTCAGTCCGTGTCCGTATGCAAGTTTTTGCTTGAGTCGGATATAGGTGCGGACTTCTGGGATATCCCCGTACTTCCGGATGAAGGGGTTATGCGGACTCGGATTGTCTGGGTCATCTTTAAACGGATGGAACCCGGGGATGAAATCTGCTTTAGGGGCCGCCTGTTTATCACGGACATCTGCTGTGTTTGGAAGCGGTTGATTTTCGTGAGGCTCATTGACCTGCTTCACACTGCAACCCGAGATCGCGGTGACAAAGAGAAAAAGAACGAGTAACGTCTTCAAAGTTTTCATGGTGTTCACCTTCCGTTTTCAGCGGCTCTTTCCTCCAAGAAAATCTCAAGCGTTTTCTTCGTTCTCGGATCTGGCCACATACTTTCAAAAACAGAATCAATTTTACAAGGTTAAGTATGACACTACGGCGGTATAATGTCAAGCGCGATTTCCGCGTCTCACAGGACTATTTAGTTTTCGGTTTTAATTTTTGTTTTCATCCGCAGATGTTAACGTTTTTTCACAAGATCGCGAGCGACAAGAAACACCCAAGAGATATGGGCGTGCTGAAAAAGCAACGGAGTTACACGCAAAAGTCGGAGCCTGGTAGATGGAAAAAAAAAAGCGGACGCTGAAAATCAACGCCCGCAAATCTGTTTTCAAGATGGAAACCTACCGATTATCTTTCCTGTAGGAAACCTCCAGTGTCTTAAACTAATAGCCATCGCAACAGAAACCTTCCTGCCAAGCCTCATACTCGCTTTCATTGTTGGTGTATGAAGTGTTACTACATTGACTACAGGTAATCGAGTATTTAGCACCTTCGTACATACTATCAGGGTTGGTTTCGGGTTCGTCTACCCAGTAGCAACCCGCATGTGCTTCGTTTTCACCACGTCGACACGTCCAATATTCGTGTCCAATCGCGCAATTGCCTGTTCCCCAATGTTCCAGTTCTTCGGAGACCCAGTCGTCACAACCTTGACACTCTACTGAACCTTCCTTATTTGTAACCCATTCCAGAACCTTAATAACGGCTTGCTCGCCGGTCTCGTAACCACTGACCCATATTTCCACTACGAGATCGCCAGCACTTTTATCTTTGTCATCGTTATACTTTTCTTCAAGCCGTTTGCGATTCGCGCGTTCGTTGCTGATCTGTACCTGTGTTTCTTGTTTCTCACGTTCTGCTTCTTCACAGAAGTGTTGACCAGGAACATCGGGCTTACCACAAGTCATGCAATTCTGTAATGGCGGATGAGGATGCTCGTGAGAACCTTCACCAGCGTGACCATAAACGATTTGCGGAACAGAAAGAAAGAATAAACTCGAAAATATAAAAATCAATAGCAATAGGAAACTTGTGTATTTAGTCATCTAACAAGCCCCCTATCCGCTCACCGAGAGAGGAAAAGCGTTCTAATTCAGCAAGAAACGCCCGATCCAATTCTTCACGCATACCAGGGGTTTCAAGGATACGATCCGCTGCTTCGGAGATAATACGACCTGCTTCTAAAACACGGTTCTTAAACACTTCACGCTCCGATGCATCCGGGTATTCTCGAATAAAATCATCTCTCTCTGGGTTCGGATATTTCTCAATGAACAACATAAAATCTGGATAATCTCTATCCAGTCGAGACTTCTCGATTTGAAGGTAAGAGACTAATTCCTTTTGTGCTTCGCGTATCGCAATCTTACGCTCCAACTCCGCATTACCCGCTCGGAGTTCCGCAAGGATTTTCTCATTTCTTAAAATCGCGTGAAGGTTTTCCTTGCTTTCTGGACTATGGAAATCATATTGCGGAAACCTCGCCAGTAGTTCTGATCTCGTAAATTCCGAAGTGGATATAGAGGTTTCGGAAGTTGATACAGTTGTTTTCTCTGTGGTCTCCTCTATCGCCATTGACGCGGGAACTGTACGCGCTTGCGTTGTCGGTGTTACGGAACGCTTTACCGGTGTAACCGTCTTGTAAATTACAATCGGTTCGCTTGGTTCTTCTGAACGCAACGCAAAAAACGCTATCGCAACGAGCGCGATGATTAACGCACCGATCGGAATGTAAAACTTTTTCGTAAGCATCTGATATGCTCCTTTAGGATTTGAAAACCGTTTGATGTTTTACACAACTGATTGGGGTATTGCCGGAACGCAACAAGGAAAAGGAAGGTGTCAGGCAATCCTCTGTGTTCTGATATAAGGTGCTAACCTAAAAGTTTTACAAAATGCATCCATTATGTGTTACAATTAGGTTAGCGCTGTCATAGTATTGGTATGGCAGTGCCGCGTCGATGGGTGTGTCCGCACCCTCGGCGCACCTCAAAATAGAAGAGGCTGCCATTTACAAATTCATGACAACAACAATAGGAGATATGCGTAAGTGTAGCACATTCCAGTGTTGTTGTCAAAGAAAAAAGTCGCAACGTTACGGAACACGCTTAGTGGATCGTCTACGATGCAACACAAAAAACCCGCTATGCAATGCTTTGTCGCTGACAAAGGCAACACGCGGGAAGGTAAGTTCTCCGGAACCGGAGCAATCTCGAGAAAACACTTAACGGTTGCAAAGCGCGGGGGGGGGGAGGGGGACCAGGGGTGGCAATGCAGTAGCATCAGGCATACCGCACAGCACGGATACCCGAACATCTATCGTCGCATCCAAGCGATTTCTTTTTAAAGGATCCAAAAATCTGCTCCTCATGACCGCCATTCTATTCATTAACCTTTCACAAAAGTTAGCAGTATTCATCGAAATGTGTAAATAGTCGCGTTCAACGACTTACGATATTTACCGATATTTACCGATATTAATCGATAACTTACGAGACTAATTATACTCTCTGAAGAGGGTTTTGTCAAATTAAATTTTCAAAAAAATGCGTTTTTTCAGAATTCAGAAAATTTTCTGCATATTTTTACACCACAAGCCTCTATTTTTCCAATCAAGGTGTCAGTTGTAAAATCGATTTGGGTTCGCGTTTTTGTTGGATGCGTTCTACTTTCGTATCAACATCTTGCGTGTCGCTGTAAAATCTCCTGCCGTTAGCGTATAGACATAGACCCCACTTGCCACAGGTTCGCCGTGTTCATTTTTGCCGTTCCAGTACGCTGCACGATTTCGATTTCGATACATTCCCTCTGACTGATGCCCCAATCTCAATATCCGCACCAAAACGCCGTTCATAGAATAAATGTATAGCGTCACATCCGCTGCTTCAGCGAGTTGATAGGGAATCCATGTCTCCGGATTGAACGGGTTCGGGTAATTCGGGAGGAGTAGTGTCTCTACCGGCACCAGTGTTGCAAGGAGATGTTCAAGGATAGCAATCCCCTTTTCCACGGTATCAGCGCGGAGTTGCGGAGCATCATCTGAGATATCAAGGTACTTGGCTTGGTTGATCCAAGTTCGGAGGTCTGCAGCTGTGAGCGTGTGCAGTGCGGGTGCTGTTGGCACGTTGTCCAACTGTTCAAAAACCAAGAAGACATCTATAATGTCGACAACGCCATCTCGATTGACATCGGGGTTCGGATCGGCATCCTTTGGAATCGTTTCGCCGAAACTTTCTATAACTAACGTTAGATCGTCAACACTAACCGTTCCGTCGCCGTTGACATCTATCGGGTTTTCGATGTTTTCGACAATCAGTGTATCATCTGCCGTGAGCGTATATTCCTGCCGCGTGATATTACCGTACACATCAATGACTTGAAGTGCCACAGTGTTTTCTCGGTATTCGGTTAGTGTCGGTGTTTCAAATTTGAAGGTGCTGTTCTGTGCATGTCCGTCCATACAACTGTGCAGCTTGATACCCTCTGCGGGGTCTTCGGAGGTCGTCGGAACGAGCAATTGGATTTGGTGGATACCGTCTATATCTGCTATAGCAAATTGGAGGCTAAAATCCTCAGCGTTCGGTGCGTAAGCGGTTGGTGTGAGCATCTGTAGCAGTGTCAGCTCATTGAAAGCAGTTTGGTCGGTGTTAAACAAGCGATTTGCATCCAACCAACCTGCAGCACATTTAGACAACCTGTCAGGTGCTGCACCGTAGGACATAATATAGGTATCGTCTCGAAAATCGTGTTCCAATCCGAAGGCGTGTCCGAGTTCATGCGCCGTCACGACCGTGCCAGTTTCAGCATCAAAACATCGACCGGACGCAGGGACGATGGCATATCCGCCACCGCTCCGTATCAGTTCCTCATTTTCAAACCAATTTCCGCCACCTACGCCACATATATCTTCATGTTCAATGGATTCACTGCTAATGTCTACAACAATGAGATAGACGTGCTTTGTCATGTCAAACTGAGAGGCGACTTCGGCATAGACTTTCTCTTGCGTCTGTGTGTGATAATGCCAATCGTTGGACTGTCCATCAACGCGATAGACGAGCGTTTCACCATCTTCATCGGTTTCAAAGGTAAAGGTTTTTCTGCCGAACCCGTTGCGTTCCATCTCATCTGCATAGAAGTTTTGTACGTCTCTTATCAGCCTATCCAGTTTTGTCCACATATCCGGTTGCAGACTGCGACCGCGTGGGAGGAAATAGATCACCCGCACGATTTCTTGCGTTGGGGAAGCGTAGGGGGTGACATTCCAGAGACGGAGCATCTCGTCATTACCGCCACTGATGAGTGTCTCTCCATCCGATGAAAAGGCTACCGCATTAGCCCACCCTATATGTCCTGTAAGTGAGGCAATCCTTTCACCGTTGCTAACTGTCCAGAGGTTCACAGATTCGTAACCTGTACTGGCGAGTGTGGTGCTATCGGGTGAAAAGTCTATCGCGGAAACGGTCGCGCTCACAGAGAGCGTGCCGAGACGCTCCCAATTCTCTACTTTCCACAACCCAATTTCTCCAGTGTACCCCGCACCAGCGAGAACTTTACCATCCGGAGAAAATTTAACCGTGTAGACTGCCGAGGTGTCGCCTGTGAATTGTGCAACAAGCTGTTGCCTTTGAACGTCCCAGACATTAACCTGTCCGTTTTGGTCCCCTGTAGCAAGAAATTGTCCATCCGGTGAGAAGGCGATTGCCAGTACCCAATTACCGTGTTCAAGCGTGCCTATTTCCGCCCGGGTCTGGACGTTCCACAATTTTACATCGACTCCAGCGGTAGCCAGCAGCTGTCCATTAGCGGAAAAGTCAACCGCTTTAATTTGTGATCGGTTTCTATTGGTAATATGTTCAAAGGTCGCGATCCGCCTTTTAAGTGAAACATCCCACAGTTTACAAGCATAGTCATCACCACCAGTTGCGAGCAGCTGACCGTCCGGTGAAAAGGCGACGGCGTTGACGGTGTCTGCGTGTGAACCGAGTGTTGTCACAGTGTCATCCTGCAAATCCCATAACCTGACTGCCCGACTGTCCCCGGCACTCGCGACGACAGCCGAATTCACTGGAGAATATGCCACTGTCCTCACGCTACCGCCGTGTCTAAAAAAGGTATGCTCCTGCGTGAAGGCAGTGAACGGAAGCATCAACAAAATCGTTATGGTAAGGCGGAGAAACTTGAGCGACATAGAATGCATCACCTAAATCAGTCGTTTTAACATGGGAATTCGTAGGTTGGGTTGAACGAAATCTTAAGGGAGGCTGCATACGGAAAACTTTCAAGTTCATCGAAAAACCTGAAATTACCAAACATGAGTGAAACCCAACTTATTTTTTCCACCTATAGCGTTTGGGTTGTTGGGTTTCGCTATCACTATGTACACAGGTGATTCATCGCAGATCGGCACTTTTCGTATCAATCCGCTGTTTTTTCGGCATTTATGGCTCAACCCAACCTACGGCAACATTTGTGTTTTTTTTTTCGAACTCACGTTAAATCATTGGACTTGTGCCATTGGAACGTCCAACTTTTCAGCACACTCCGAAAGCTGCTGATAGATGGTATCCGGTATATCGATACCGTTTGCCAGACGATGTGCTCGTGAGTTGGCTTCAAAATCACCCGGAACTAACACTTCATCAAACCCGTGTGCCGGCGGTGTCGCCTTGATAGCATCTAAAAATGCCCGAACGCCTTTCTGGTATTCTTCAAGCGGTGTAAAGGCGTTGACATCTATCACTTGGATATGGAGTCCGCTCATCTGTCCGGTTTCAATATTAAACGTCCCCGCCAATCCGCCAATCAGTGCCACATAGAGAGACAGCGCGTAGCCCTTGTGTCTGCCGAATGCCAATAGGTTACCACCATCGTTATATTCGGCGGTTTTGACGGTCGGGTTCCCGTGTTTATCCACGACGCACCCTTCAGGCAGATCTCGATTTTCGCTGGTAGCGACGTAGGTTTTGCCGTTTGCGATCATACTCGTTGCGAAATCAATCAGGAAGGGTCTATGATCACCCGTCGGGATACCGATAGAAATCGGGTTCGTACCGAGTGCGCCAAGGGCACCGCCAAACGGGAGAATCCGTCCACCGCCCTTTGAACCGCCACCGACTGTGATAATTCCGATACATCCAGATTCAGCGGCTTCCTGACCGTATTCACCGAGCCTACCGATGTGTCCTGTCCGAACAAGTGTTGCGAAGCAGGTGCGTTCGTTTTTCGCTTTCTCGATTGCGCGGCGGATTGCGTAACGCGCCGTATGGTGTCCGAAACCTTTTTCGCCATCAATATGAAGCGTGTTTTCCGTTTCACGAAGCACATTCGGTTCAGCAGCGGGTTGGATGCCGCCGTTTTCGATGCCTTCAAGGTAAGACGGAATCCGAAGTACGCCGTGTGAATCGTGTCCAGCGAGGTTGGCTTTTATCAAGATCTCGGCAACGGTATCCGCGATGTGTTTTGGCGTACCTGCGGCGACAAAGAGATCGTTTGTGAATTTCTGGAGGTCTGCAGCTTTAAATATATGCCTCACGATGGCTTTCTCCTATTCTGTTCCTATAACACGGTTTTTAACAGGACTTACGCACTTTTGGGTGTAAATCGCTCTGTTAGATAAAATTTTTCGTCCAATCCAGCGTTTTTGAACCACAATCTAACAGATTGTGGTACATAAAGAGCAGCATGCGTAAGTCCTATTTAAATAGGACCGTAGTGTGCTTTGTCATCATCTTCAACGGTGTCTTCACCGATGGATATGCCGAGTTTATCTGCACACTCTTGTAATTGATTGTAGATCGTATCAGGTATCTCAACACCGTCTTTTAAACGTTGCTCGCGGGAACGGGACTCAAAATCACCAGGGACCAATACCTCATCGAAACCTTGTGCGGGTGGTGTTGATTTAATGCCGTCTAAGAAGGCGCGAACGCCTTTCTGGTATTCTTCAAGGGGTGTGAAGGCACTGACATCAATTGCTTGCATGAAGGTGCCGTTCATTCTCCCGCTTTCCACGTCATAAGTTCCTGCCAACCCGCCGAGGAGACACGTGAACATCGCGAGTGCATAACCTTTATGTTTTCCGAACGCGAGGAGCGCGCCGCCATCGTAGAAATCGGCAGGTTTGATGCTTGGCTGCCCATTTTTATCAAGGATGCAACCCTCCGGTAAATCTATCCCTTTACTCCGCGCGACCTGTATCTTCCCTTCCGCGATGACACTTGTGGCGTAGTCAACGATAAATGGACTGTCATCGCCAGTTGGCACGCCCAATGCGATGGGATTGGTGCTGAAAGTGCCTTGCGAACCGCCATAAGGCACTGTCGGTCCTGCGCCTTTGCCGCCGACCCCGACAGTAATAAGTCCTATACATCCGGCTCTCGCTGTGGCTTCTGCATATTCGCCTAACCGTCCGATATGTCCAATGTTACTGATGCTGACACTGCAGGAAGCAGCGGATTTCGCCTTCTCGATGGCTCTATGGATTGACCAACGTGAGACGTAGTGTCCAAAGCCGTGTTGTGCATCAATGCGCAAGGTATTCGGTGTCTCTGCGAGGACTTTGGGTTCCGCAGCGGGTTTCAGATGTCCGGCATCGATCCCGCGCAAATAGGCTGGAACGCGCAGGAGTCCGTGTGAATCGTGTCCGGCGAGATGGGCGTTGACAAGTATCTCGGCGACATCCTCGGCGATGTGCCGTGTTGTACCTGCGGCGACAAATATGTTTCGTGCGATAGCGTGTAGGTGGGGTGCCTGAAGTAGATGCGTCTTTTCCATTTTTTAATTTATGGCCTCCTGGGCTGCAGAAACGCCCAATCAAAAACCCCTCCATTTCATTACGGGCGGGTTTCTGGTCAATTCGCGACGGGTTTAGGGACCTGTTGGATTTCTGATATGAATGGTAAACGCGGTTCGGAAACCTCGTCAGCAGATCTAATAAGCGGTGTTGTATATTCCGAAAATATGCACCTTATTTTATCTAATCTGCTTTTTTTGTCAATAAGAAAAAAACGGCGTTTGCCAGCAGGCTTGTAAGCGCGGTTTTCGGAGTGCTATGTCTGAAAATTGTCCAAACTATAGTATAATTAGCCCTGAGTGAACAGCGGCTAAACCTTATTTAAAATCGGCAATATCTGCGATGTGAGGTGGGCGCGTCGGGAGTTCCTTTTTGGCTAAGATGTGTTCGGGGATATAGTCGGAGTAATCAGAGATTTGACCGTGCGTCAACGCGTACACGACAACATTCGTCATGAAACGATAGACACCGGGGGAATAGTGCACACTGCGTGTTGGGATACTCACTGTCTCCATCGCGCACATATAGTCGCGACGGACAACAATAACCGATAACCTGTTGCCAACAGAAACACCTTCAAGGTAATTCCGTTTCGGTGGACGTGTGCCCCACCAGAAGATATCAAAACCGATAGGCGGTCCCCCCATTCGATAGAAGTTATTATAAACTTCGTGGTTGTTGGAAATCCGCTCAACTTGGTACTCAGGCATGACGTAACGCATCTGTGCGAGGAAGAGACGCGCCATCGCCTGTGTGGGTGCGTTCACGCCGCAGTCGTCAAAGACCAGAAACCCACCTTTTTCAACGAGGTAGCGACGCAGTCCTGCTGCTTCTGCTTCATTGAAACGACTGTCCATTCTACCACCACTATATCCTTTTCCGACAAGATTACGGTTCCGAACAAAGGCTGGATCGTGTCCTGTCATGAAGACGAGTGGTGTATTGAGGAGGTTTGCATCGGTGAGTTTCACTGCGCCGCCTTCAACGTTCATATCGGTTTTGATTTTCGTGCGCTCATTGAGCCAAATCGTTAATGCGTTGAGCGAAGATGCATCCGCCCACCAGTCAGAGAGACTGTGCCGGATCCGTGTGAAACGGAGAACACCGCGAATGTCCTTACCTCTACCGATAACGCGTCCACCAGGGTCGCCTTTTGGCAGTGGCAGTACTTCGTTATTACCGAGGACAATGTTTTCAACAACATCGCTGAGTGCGTCACGCGCGGCACCGACGTTTTCTACCATTGTAAGTCCAGGCGGACGTTCAAAAGCGACCTTCACCTGCACGGCGGTACCAGCGACCCCGCGATAGGTGTTCGCCAGTCTAACAGAAGGGACAGTTACCACAGGTGCCGAGAATGCCAAGGCATCCGGAGCATCCGATACCATTAAATTTGTCTCTGTTAGGATTGTAGGGACGAGCTGCTTCTCTGTTACGATTCTCAGCAGATTTGGGTCAATTGGTGGATTGACCTTAATAGTCTGTTTTGGAATTTCAAGCACCGTTCGCTGTTGGAAAACGAGCTTGTCAAGAAATACAGCCGTTACACGAGGTGGCAACTGAATCTGTTGGGCAACAGTATTTCTCACCGGAAGCTTCCGTTTCGTAATAGATTTCCGTACCTTAGGTCCCGGTGGTACTTTGTGTTGGAGCACTTCGACACCTATGAATTCTTGGAATTTTGGTGTTTGTGTAATTAGATAGATACCCGTAACGAACACCACAACAAGGTGAAGTAGTACGGAAACTATAAGAGCACTTGAAGTTCTTTTTCCACCCATTTTTCATTACCTCCCAAAAATAACTATTGTGGAGGTAGCAGCAAATTCCGTGCCAACGCTAAAACGTTGAATTTGCAGGTAATATACGGATTAACTGCCCGGAAAGGGACAATATCCGCTTTAAGCTGCACAAAAACGGGCTATTTTCGGCGTTCCTACATTAAGTACCAGTAACGGAATCCCTTTGTAGGTTGCCAGCAGAAGTTGAGATATGGGGTTTTGTAGGTAGGGTATCAGCAGATCTTTGGTGAACGACAATCTCAATCTCGTGGTTTAGTTTTTCAAGCATTAAAGTCTTAACCTCTATACAGGGCCCGCATCTGTTGGATGATTTTCGGTAACTTGGCGATTACTGCATCAATCTCTGCTTCGGTTATGTTCCGACCCAAGGAGAAACGGACGGTGCCTTGTGCCAAGCGTGGTGGTAGACCGAGGGCTGCGAGCACATGCGACGGCTCCATAGAACCAGAGGTACACGCAGAACCGGTCGAGACACAGATACCCTCCATATCCAAACGTAAGATGAGACTTTCGCCCTCGACATTCTCAAAGGAGACGTTAAGGGTCCCGGGGGCACAGTGTTCGGGATGTCCGTTGTAGTGTAGCCGATCAATATGTGTATCCAAGCCTTCGCGTAACCGGCACGTCAAAGCATTGAGATGTTGGGCATAAACGTCCTGCTCCTGTTTCGCAAGTTCGGCAGCAACACCGAGTCCGACAATCGCTGGAACATTTTCGGATCCAGCGCGACGGTTGCGCTCGTGTGCGCCCCCGTGAACGAGATTTGCCAATCGCGTCCCGCGGCGGATATAGAGGACACCGATACCTTTCGGGGCATAAATTTTGTGTCCGGAGAGTGAGAGCAGGTTCACGCCGAGTTCCTGAACGTTCATCTCTAATTTGCCGATTGACTGCACGGCATCGGTATGGAAAGGGATCTCGTGTTCTTGTGCGATCTGAGAGATCTCCTGAAGCGGTTGGATCGTGCCGTTCTCGTTGTTGACGTGCATGATGGAGATTAACCCCGTCGTCTCACGGATCGCATCACGGAGTTGTTCAACGCTAATCCGTCCGTACCTATCCACAGGAAGATAGGTTATCTCGAAACCGCGTTGCTCCAGATAGTGGCAGGTATGCAAGACGGCGTGATGCTCCACAGACGAGGTGATGATATGGTTGCCCTTACCTCGGCTCTTTTGCAGTTCGGTCAGCCCTTTGATAGCGTGATTGTCCGATTCGGTGCCGCTTCCTGTGAAGACAATCTCGCTCGGACTCTTGGCACCGATGAGTTCGGCGACCTGTTCACGGGCACTGTCGATCGCAGTGCGTGCCTCGCGTCCGTAAGCGTGGATACTGGAGCCGTTACCGAATGCCTCGGTGAGATACGGCATCATGGCATCTCGGACTTCGGTCCGGAGTGGTGTTGTAGCGTTGTAATCTAAATAGATACGTTCCATGTTCTTTCTCTATGTTGCAAGGTAAAGTTCAATCGTAGGTACGATGATTGAGAAAAGTTATCTGATTCGGGTAAATTTCAATTTCTGGACCAGGGACACTTCGGTGAACCTGCCCGTTTGTATTTAAGAAAGAGTATTTGAGTTTATGTGTACCTGCGGGGAGCGGCATCCGTACCATAAAAATCTGATTCGGTAGCGTTTGCCAAGAACGCGTGTCTGCCTGTTCTGACACAACACTGGCAAGATTTGTAAGGATGCCTAAAGCTTCGTTTTTCTTTTTTGCCTGTCGGAAAAGCAGGTATTTTCCCACACCACGCAGTAACGTTCGGAAAAGGATGATAGGACGTTCTTTATTAAAGGTTTCAATCGCGATGTTTTCTACATCTTCGACAAGCACACCACGGGTCTCTTGATTGCTGTCTACTGCTACACGGATCCCTGAAAAACGGGGACGGTGAGAATCAATCGTTGGCATCGCAACGCGTAGAAGATATTCCAACTTCACCTCTTCATAGACGGCTCCCTCGCGTGTTATCAGTGTCGGTACGAATTTTTCAGCATCGTTCACCTTGTCTGTTTTAAGGATAGGGAACATCAAAGCCGTTTCCGTCTTCGGTGGAACGTAGCCGCTTTCGTAGAAGAGGATCAGTTCGCCATAGTTTTCGGGGTGTTCAGGTAGTTCGCCATACTGGTTTCGGTAACGTTCAAACTCATCGGTAAAACCGAGTCTACGTGTTAATCGGAGGAGTGCGTGTGCAATATCCTCTGGTGTGTTCACACCCGTTTTCTCTGCAGCATTTTTATAGTATTCGGCTGCCTGTTTGTAAGAGATCAACGCATTGTTCCACTCGCCCGCGGCTTCAAATAACATACCTGAAAAATGTGCCAAGAATGCGGCTCCGAAGAAATCGTACTGCTCGTCTTCACCTTTGAAGTAGTTAATTAAAGCCGTAGCACGTCGACCTTCTACCAATGCCCCATCTAATTGATTTAAGTAGAGGTAGTTGAGTGCGCGGTAATAATGGATTAAAAGTCGTTCGTACTGGGTACCGGAATAAGGACGTAATTTGTCTGTGGTGACAAGTGAACCTAACTCTTTTGAAACACTCTTGGTATAGCGGTCCTCTGCAATATCTCCAGCTAAGTCAAAAGCCTTGCTGCTTTCAGGAAATCGGTTAGCGTAATGGGCAGCCAACCCTAATTCAAATTGGTGAGGAATATCCGCGTTTTTCGGTGAGCGTTTCTGAAGATAGGTGTAAGCATCCTCTGGTTTGCCCGCTTCCAGTGCTTTGCTGACTTCTTGAAACTTATAGCCAGCACACCCTATCATCAGAGAGATAATAAGCAGAAAAGGGAGTGTTTTGATCATTTGCCTCCGTAGATTTGAAAAAATAGGCGTGGACGGGCACGGAGACCCGTCCAAACAGACGCGTTGAGAATATTCTACATTTTAAATTTGCTTCGTCCGATAAATTTCTTGATTTTTTTCTGACCGATCCAAACTTTCTCGTTGGTTTCGATGTTTGTCAGTGTAAGGTCGGTTTGATAGAAGACGACCTGATCGCCGCCCTCTCTGTCTTCAATGGTATTTATTTCACCGGTCATCATATAATCGGCACCGAGTTCGCGGCCCATCCGTTTAACGGTTTCAAGTGAAGCAAATTCGCCCTGATCCGCTCGCTCTTCACGAATTTCGCCACGTTCACTTGAACTCGCGACGGTCCGAACTTTCCCAGAATTGATAAAGGCACGTTCAATATCAGAGATGAATGTAGCGACAGCGATATGCTCCATGCTTTTATTGCGGATGCCGCCGACAATTACAGCAGGTTTATCACCGGTACTTATCCCGTGATTGTTGATCCAGGGGTGGTTCAGACAATCACCGATAATCTCGTCTGCCACCATACGCGAATCTGTATCGTTCCAGCGTCCGGACAGGTCAATTGTGGTGTCGGTATCGACACGGGTGACCTGCTTTGAAGCACTGCAACCGCTAAAAGCTATTATTCCGACGAGAAAGATATAAATTGTCAATCTATACAAGATAGGTTTAGGAACCGTCAAAATTTTGTCCATGGGGTCTGCTCCTTTTTACGAATGGCTGTCAGCCATCAGCCTTCGGCTGTCAGTAGAGCACAATATGGTAGGCATGTTTACGATAACCCCCACAAGGTTCTCTTTCTGATCGCCGACTGCTGATTGTTGATTGCAAATTAAAAATCCAAGTCTGCTTCCGCGACAAGTTTGTCGACGAAGGTATCAAGTGCCATCGCGCCGATGTCGCCTTCATCTCGACTTCGGACACTGACGGTGCGGTTCTCCTCCTCACGTCCACCAATAATTAACATATAGGGAACACGTTGCAATCGGGCTTGGCGAATCTTTGCACCGATCTTGTCATCGCTGTTATCTAACGTAACACGACACCCTTTTTGCAACAGAAGTTGTTCGACCTCTCTACCGTAGTCAACGAAACGTTGGCTAATCGTCATGACGACACATTGCACCGGAGAGAGCCATGTTGGGAAGGCACCGGCATAATGCTCAATGAGCATTGCGATGAACCGTTCAAAACTCCCACAAATCGCGCGGTGGATCACGACTGGTCGCTTTTCGGACCCGTCGGATGCGACGTAGATGAGATCGAACCGTTCCGGGAGTTGAAAATCGAGTTGCACGGTGGCACATTGTACGTCCCGGTTAAGCGAATCTCGCACCTGAAAATCGAGTTTAGGACCGTAGAACGCCGCTTCGCCGGGATCAACACTATACTCAATCTGATTGTTTTTCAACACATCCTCAAGTATTACTTCTGCGCGATTCCAGACCTCTACATCGCCCATAAACTTCTCCGGATTTCGGGTACTCAAATCGCATCGGAACGGCAGATCGAAAGTGCCGTAAATGCGTTGGAAGAGTTCAAGGATACGCTCGTATTCATCCGCGATTTGGTCTTCCGTGACGAAGTTGTGTGCGTCATCTTGGCACAACTGGCGGACACGGGACAAACCGGTTAGCGTACCCGTCGGTTCGTTGCGATGCAACACGCCTTGGTCATGCAGACGGTAGGGCAGGTCTCGGTAGCTATGGCGCGCGCTTTTGTAAATCAGCATGTGTGCGGGACAGTTCATCGGCTTGAGTGCACTTGCCGTTTCGCCGTCTTCGTTTTCAATGATGAACATATCGTCCTTAAAATGCTCCCAATGCCCCGAGGTTTCCCAAAGACTACTATCGTAGATGAGCGGTGTCCGTACCTCTTGATACCCTTCGCTGAGATAGAGTTTTCGTACTTTTTCGGACAAGAGGTTATAGATGCGCGCGCCTTTCGGGAGCCAAAACGGACTCCCTGGCGATTCGGGATGCATCTGAAAAATCTCTAACTCGCGCCCGAGTTTCCGATGGTCGCGTTTGGCGGCTTCCTCGCGTTGTGTCAAGTACGCCTGAAGGTCGGCTTTCGTCTCCCATGCGGTGCCGTAAATTCGTTGCAACTGCTCGCGATTGCTATCGCCGCGCCAATAGGCTCCAGAAACGCGGAGCAATTTGAAGTATCGGCATTCGCTTGTTTTTTCGACGTGCGGTCCTTTGCAAAGGTCCGTGAAATCGCCGTTGTGATAGATAGATACGCCTTCGTCAGCGACGCCTTCATCGCTTGCGCTGACTTCGCGATCGGAGATGCCATCGATTAATTCGAGTTTGAATTTCTGGTCGCGTTCGCTGAACCATTCACGGGCATCGTCGTAACGCCAAGTCTCCTGTTGAAAAGGCACATTCGCTTTAATCATCGCCTTCATGTGCTTTTCGATTTCAGGAAAATCGTCGGGTGTAATCGGGCGCGGTACCTCCATATCGTAATAGAACTCGTTTTCGATCGGGGGTCCGATCGCGAGTTTAACGGTACGTTCGCCATCTGGAAAGAGTTGTTGGACGGCATACGCCATGATATGCGCGGTCGAATGGCGTAGGCGTTGTAAATAGTCTTCGGGTTGATTGGGTTCACGCATTGCGGTTCACTCTCACATATTATGTGTCGATTCGTGTGGGCTTCAAAATTGGTCTTAATAGACTTAACGTCTTTTTTCCTACACCGTTTACGAAATAATTGTACACGATATACGAATGGAAATGCCAATTAAAAAAACACAGCATCAAATCCGCTACGTTTTTGTCGTTCAGGGTCAGAATTTTGGAAGGATGGGTGGTACAGGACTTGAACCTGTGACCTCTTGCATGTCAAGCAAACGCTCTAGCCACCTGAGCTAACCACCCGTTTCGGAGAGATAATGGAGGTGGCGGTCGGAATCGAACCGACGAATAAGAGCTTTGCAGGCCCTGGCCTTACCACTTGGCTACGCCACCAAAAAGAGATGGAGCGGGAGACGAGATTTGAACTCGCGACTTCCACCTTGGCAAGGTGGAGCTCTACCACTGAGCTACTCCCGCATCCTGTACTTCCGTGTAGAAAACCTTCTACACCTTCAAAAGCATATATAGTTTAATACATTTGCTTTTAAATGTCAAATTAATTTTCCATTAGAATAGCAGAAATTTGAATTTTTGTCAAAAAATTTGGGACACCGTCGAAACCGACCGAGTTTTCTGTTCCGTTCTATATTGTTCAACCTGCTTAGAGTTGTTCTTCGATCCAATCATCGCCGTGTGCGGGGTTGTAGATCAATCCTTTTTTCATATCAACGCAGAGGTCTAATTCTTCCAATACCATGTGCCCAATGAGCACTGGTGCGCCTTCAGGTAGATTGGTTACCCGGATGGTGCTGCTCCGTTCTAAAAGCGTATATTCGACCTCAGAATAGACGGTGCGTTCCACGATGCCGGCAGCGGTCCGCGCAGTCCTTTTGCTGACAGGTGTGAGACCGAGTCGTTCAATAAGTGACGTTGGCAAGCAGAGACGTGTCGCGCCAGTATCAACGAGCGCATCCGCAACGGTGAGTTGCCGCACTTCGTTCGATTTCCTCACACCTAATCTTACGGCATGTAAATCTTGTAGATTTACGAGTTTGATTTCGGCTGTGTGTCGCATTGTATTTGGTATCCTTATTTATAAAGGTTATGTCCGATAATCTGCATTGATTCGGATATAATCGTAGGAGTAATCGCAGGTCCACATCGTTATTTCTGTGTCCCCCGCAGCGAGATCAATCGTAATACGGACCGGATCTTGTGCGAACAGAGTGGTCGCCTCATCTTCATCGTAACCGGCATCCATCCCTCCTTTGACGAGTTGATAATCGGCGAGATAGACATCGACTTGATACGGATCGAACTCCGCCCCTGATTTCCCGATCGCCATCATGATCCGTCCCCAGTTTGCATCGTTGGCGAACACAGCGGTTTTAACGAGTGGCGACTCCGCAACAGCACGTGCTGCTTTCTCCGCATCGTCGCGATTTTCCGCGCCCTTAACGACCACCTCAACAAGTTTCGTCGCGCCTTCGCCATCGCGGGCGAGCATCTTTACTAGTTCGGTGCAGACGAACTGAAGTCCTTCACAAAACGCCTCGTAATCTTTACCAGCCGATGTAACAATTTCGGCGTTACTTGCATGTCCAGTCGCCAAAATCAACACTGTATCATTGGTGCTGCGATCTGTATCGACGGTTAAGAGGTTATAGGTGTCATCTACAACACGGCTGAGCGCAGCCTGAAGCGTTTCAGCGTTGATCTTAGCATCCGTTGTCAGATAGGAGAGCATTGTAGCCATATTTGGTGCGATCATGCCGGAACCCTTGGCAATCCCGCCGATCTTCACAGAGGCACCGCCGATCTCAATTTCTACAGCAACAGACTTCGGATGCGTATCGGTTGTCATAATCGCTTCGGCTGCATCGCTTCCACCTTCGGTGTTCAGTGCGCGTGCGGCGGCTTGAATTCCGTTTTCGACGTTGTCCATCGGCAACTGCTGTCCGATAACACCGGTAGAAGAGACACAGACGAGGGTTGCGTCTATGCCGAGTTGTTCTGCTGTTGCGGCAGCCATCCGTCGTGCATTTGCCATGCCGACCTCACCGGTGCAGGCGTTGGCGTTCCCACTATTGATGATAACGGCTTGCGCTTGACCAGCTTTGAGATGCTCGCGACAGACGATGACAGGTGCGGCGGTAACGCTATTCTTAGTGAAAACTCCGGCAGCAGTCGCTGGTGTATCCGTAACGATGAGTGCCACGTCTTTCGCTTCCGCTGCTTTAATACCGGCATGAATACCCGCTGCCCGGACACCCGAAACAGCGGTAATTCCGCCTTCTATCTGTTTCATGAAACGCTCCTTCACGTTTATCTTACATACGTCTTGTTTAGTTCTGTGTTTTGTCTGGTTGATCCAACACTTGTAGGAGTGCTGCTTTTTCTTCGGGATCCAATGCGCGTAAATCTTCTATGTCAAGTCCTGCTAACATTTCAGAAACTGTCAAGCCACGCACACGTTCAGAAACTGTCAAGCCACGCACGCGTTCTTCTGGGGTCATTTTTTCTAATAGATCTTCCCCCATGCTATCAATAATTCGTCGAAGCTGTTTTTCATATAAGCTCTGTTTTCCAGCCATTTTTAAAATCTCCTTTGTGATCTTCGGTTCAACACGGGACGCGTAGTAAATGTAGGTTAAATTGTCCTCGCCTATAATACGTTCAACAAACTGGCGAAACTTCTCTTTTGATGTTGCAAACAAAAGAAGCGGGTAATTTTTCTTAGTGAGTTCAAGTTCGTTGCACACAAATAGGTGAACCGGAAAGATATCTGTGCTTTTGTAATGTCCTATGCCCTCGGATTCCCATTTCACATCAAGAGAGGAGTGATAGAGAACGTTCCTCGGTTGTCGAGCGGAAATGATCGTAATCGTCATTAAAGACGCAGATATCTGCTTTTCACCGAGATAAAGGTAACTGCGTCCTCGGATAAAGTTATACTCATCCCGTGTTAGTGGGTCATTTTTTGCCTTGAATTCGATCTGATTGTAGACTCGAAAATAATTGAACGCTGTTTGCACACGAACCTTTTCCCGTTCAGCGGTCTGCTCAAGAACAACAAGAGCGTCCATCGTCCGAGGAAGTCGACTGATTTCCACTTGCGTTTCAACAGGTAAGGCAAGTTGAGCAAAGTTAAACGTCATTACCTCTTTGAAAATAGGATCTAAAAAATTGCGATCTGCCATTGGACTATCGGTAGACATCAAACTTCTCCATACCTATAACGAATAGTGTTCCTCTTATGGCCAATAATCAATATTGATAGAGTATACACTATTTATATGGACGTGTCAACGGAAATTTCTTCATTTACAAAGGCATCAATTCTCCAATATTTTGATCTTCTGCTTGAGGGGATTTCACTGTCTGAGCGACAACTTGGTCGTGATGCTTTGCATAAAATTGAAAAGCAGGAAAGCTGAATACTTCTGTTGAAAAATTCATTTCGCATATAAAACGGAAATATGCTATAATGATTCACAAATACCTGAAAAAACGAGGCGAAAAGATGCACACCATTTTAGAACGTTATCAAAAAACTTTCGCAAAAGATAGAGAAATGGCGCAGACAGCGAACCGCCTGTTTCCGGACGGTGTAACGCACGACGGTCGATATATGTCTCCCTTTCCGATCTATATCACGCGTGCTGACGGGTCAAAAAAATGGGGGCTTGACGGTAAAGAATTCATCGACTATTGGGCAGGACACGGTGCGCTGCTCCTCGGACATAATCCACCGGAAGTTGTGGAAGCGGTAACGACGCAGATGCACCGCGGCACACACTATGGTGCATGCCACCCGTTGGAACTGAAATGGGGTTCGCTCGTGACACAGCTGATACCGTCAGCAGAGCGTATTCGGTTCGTCAGTTCCGGTACGGAAGCGACGTTGATGGCGATCCGCCTCGCTCGCACCTACACCGGTAAAAATAAAGTGTTGAAATTCACGGGACATTTCCACGGTTGGCACGATAGCCTCATCTTAGGGGCATATCCACCTTTCGATATGAGTGTCCCCGGCATTCCACAAGAGGTACGAGACACAACGCTGTTATGTCCACCGAACGATATTGATGCTGTTGAAACGTTATTGAAAACGGATAAAGACATCGCGTGTGTTATCCTCGAACCGACGGGTGCCTCTTTCGGTATCGTCCCGACAAACGGAACGTTCTTAAAGCAGCTCCGTGAACTGACAGAAGCGCACGGCGTTCTGTTGATCTTCGACGAAGTGATTACAGGGTTCCGAGTGTCACCGGGCGGCGCGCAAGCGCATTACGACGTTACACCGGATATGACGACACTCGCGAAGATTTTGGCAGGCGGACTCCCTGGTGGTGCACTTGTCGGTAAAACGGAGATTCTTGAACTCATCTCAATGAAATCGGAACCAGACGGTTTGAAAATGCCACATCCCGGCACTTTCAACGCGAATCCGCTCTCTGCCGCTGCAGGAATCGCGATGCTCAACATCGTCAAGACAGGTGAACCCCACAAACAAGCACATCGGACAGCAGACCGACTTCGCACAGAATTGAACAGCATTATTGACGATTACAGACTCGACTGGGTGGTTTACGGCGAATTTTCGGGGATTCGACTGCTCATTGGACACGGCGAAAAGGATGTTCGTGCCTCCGATTTCGATCCGTATACATGGGATTATCGGAAACTGAAAGGCAATAGCGATCCAGATATGCAGGAACGTCTCCGATGTGGGTTGTTGCTGAACGGTGTTGACCTTGCTAACAACGGTGGAATGACAACAGCGGCGCATACAGACGACGACATCACGGAAACGGTCGCAGCGTTTACACAGACGCTTGAGTGGCTGAAGGCAGAAAAGGCGTTGTAAAGATTTTTAGACAGGGCGGACGCAATTTTTGACTGTAGGCGGTTGTGTTAGATGAAATTTTTCGGAAAACACAGCGTTTTTGTGGCACGATGCACTTCGCATCTGGGGTTTTTGCTGGGGTGTTTCTTCAAGTACGCCGCAAAACTGGAAGTTTGTGGTACGAAAGCGCATCATGGGTAAGTCCTATTAAACCTAAACCTTAGCCCGTAATGAAGCAGATCGCTTATGGGGTTTTTGCTTGGGCGTTTCTTCAAGTACGCCGCAGAATGGAGGGCGGATTTACGGAGAGGAACGTTGGTTATTCAACGCACCTCACCGAACCGCAAGGTAAATTAAAAAGATGAAGACGATTACGTATCGCGACGCGCTCAAAGAAGCGTTAGCAGAAGAGATGGAACGCGACGACGCGGTCTTTCTGATGGGTGAAGACATCGCCGAGTACGGTGGTGCTTATAAAGTAACAGACGGGTTATTCAAAGACTTCGGGAAAGATCGCATACGAAATACACCGATCTCGGAAGCCGCGATCAT
Source organism: Candidatus Poribacteria bacterium (assembly GCA_022821065.1). Classification (GTDB taxonomy): domain Bacteria; phylum Poribacteria; class WGA-4E; order WGA-4E; family WGA-3G; genus WGA-3G. The sequence goes on along the minus strand of JAJEEK010000073.1, from coordinate 22,401 downwards.
CGGCACAGCACTCGGTGCAGCGGTCACAGGGATGCGTCCGGTCGCCGAACTGATGTACATTGATTTCACAGCGGTCGGTATGGACCAGATCGTGAACCAGGTCGCGAAGATTCGTTATATGGTCGGCGGGCAGCTGGATGTACCGCTCGTGATTCGGACGCAGGGTGGTGCCGGTCGATCCTCTGCAGCACAGCACGCGCAGAGCCTCGAAGCGTGGTTCGTGCATATTCCAGGGCTGCTCGTCGTGATGCCGTCTACTCCCTACGACGCAAAAGGATTACTGAAAACAGCCATCCGAGACGACAACCCGATTATGTTCATCGAACATAAACTTCTCTACACAGAAGAGGGAGAAATACCTGACGAAGAGTATACAATCCCGTTGGGTGTGGCGGATGTCAAACGTGAAGGTGAGGACATCACGATTCTCGCGACTTCACGGATGGTTCTGAACGCGCTTATTGCCGCAGATACGCTTGCCGACGAAGGCATCTCTGCTGAAGTCGTTGATCCGAGAACGCTGATGCCGCTTGATAAGGACAGCATTCTTGATTCCGTGAAAAAGACGAATCGGTTGCTCATTGCACACGAAGCAGTTGGTCGGGCAGGGTTTGGCGCGGAGATTGCAGCACTTGTGGTGCGCGAGGCGTTCGATTATCTCGATGCACCGATTGAGCGCGTCGCAGCGATGCCGGTGCCTGTTCCCTTCGCGCCAGTGATGGAGAATTTCGTTATTCCGAACGCGGATCAGATCACTGACGCAGCACGGAAGCTCGTCCGTTATGAGATTTGACTAAACAGTGCGCTTTGGAAAGAATAAGGATGGAATAGAACAATTCCACTCTTCCATCCTTCCAGTTTTCTTCCTTCAATACTGCCCGCAGATTCTAATCTGCTCGACGTTTACGGCTTTTCCGTGTTTACTAATTTTTCATATGCCCGCGTCAAACTGAAAGCGATGGGTGTCCATACTATCGCTGCGACCATAGCCGTAATTGAGAACGCAATCCCCGGAATCGTTTTGACACCCAATCTTACCATTTCAATCACACCCGCACTACCACCCTTTGAGAACCGGTATCCGAACGAATCGATGATCTGTTTCGCGCGGTAGCGTGAATCATAAGAGAGCGGCATATAGAACAATTCTTTCGCTGCCCGGAAAATCGAGTAATCTAAGGCTTTAAAGATGACGTATGCACCTGTCCCACTTCGAAGTGAGGGAGAAACCGTCAACGCAAAACTGCTGACGAGATGAACAATCGGAATACCGAGATGAAGATAGCGTAAGGCGACAAATCTGAGTGCCAACGGCACAACCACCAGTTGCAAGATACCCGCGGCAAGTCCAAGATATCCGTACACAAGACCGAAAAATGCTGTCCGTGTATCCTTATCGGGGAGTTCCACCTCCGCCAATCCATTGAAACGGAGATCCAGCACCGTAGAGACCAGCTGCGTGCTTAAGATCAATACGCCGATAAAAATCAGGTATCTGGAGCGAAAGAGTGTCCCTATACCGAGATGCCCAAGCCTTCCGCCAGCCTCTTCCTCGCTCGGTTTCGGTTCACCACCGAATCTATAAGCAATTACGCCGAAAACCGCTGTCGGTACGAGAGATGCCGCTGTGAAAAGGAGTAGTGCCTCAGTTCCTAATACGGTTGCCCATCTGCTCACGAGCATACCACCGGCAAATGAACCGATAGACGCAACGGCACAGAAGGGACCGTTAATACGTTTCGCTTGTTCAGTCGTCAGGACGCTGTTGACGAACGACCAGAACTGCTCAATGACGATCACGATATACGCTTCACGAAACACATAGATGATCGCTGCTGCGAAATCCATTCCTCGGAGAAGCGCAGCATAGCATCCGAGGATCAAGATACAAGAAAAAAGCGAGGTTATCGCCAAAGCACGCGTCGCGCCCAGCCACGAGAGCAGGCGACCGTAGCAGTACAACATCACGATCATACTCGGTGGGATCGCCATCATACCGCGTGGGAGGTTTTCCGCGCTATACGCCTCAATGAACAGCGACGAGGACACGGAACGGATAAACTCATAACCGAACAACACAAAAGCGGCAGCACTACTGATTGAAATCGCAGCGTAAATAAGTCGTCGTGGAAATAGTGACTTAAAATCAGAAACAAGTTGTAGAATCAGTTGAATCATACGTAAAATTTAACCCTCTTGAACCGACTTTTCAAGAAATCTATCTACCGCTCTGGAATGTTATCTTCAACTGGACGGGGGTTGTGAACCCAATGTCCACTCGGATCGTTGCCTCTGGCGATGATGGCGCGTTGGTTCCAATTATTTGCGGCGTGGACATCCGGCGGCACGAACCGCATCGTCAACCCGCAACGCCGTCGATCCGAAGCGTTCGGTTCAGATCCGTGTAATAACAGATCGGAATGCAACGACATCTGTCCAGCTTTCATCTGAAAAGGAAAAGGCGCGTCGCCGTATTGTGATGCGCCATGCACCGTCTGACCGAGGACGTTCTTTTCCTCAGCGGTACTCCGTTCAAATGCGATCTGACCGTGCAGATGCGATTTCGGAATAACAGTCATCGCACCGTTCTCAATAGCAGCATCATCGATAGCGAGCCATACGGTAACAGTTTTGCTTGGAGACAGAGGCCAGTAGGAGGCATCCTGATGCCAACTCACCTGCTTCACATCACCCGGCATCTTGCAGAAGTAGTGTGTCCCCCAACAGATCAGCGTTTCACCGAGTAGGTCTTGCACATAATCCAAGATTCTGTCTTCTGTAACAAGGTCGTGGAGACCGGTACAGGTAGTGTGCCATCCGTTGATGGAGTAACTGTTCATCCCCGCTGCCAACGCCTTTTTCATAAGTTGGTCGAAATAGGCGCGGTGTTCAGCGATCTCTGCCTCAGAGAAGACATCCAACGGTGAAATAAACCCGTTTTCATTGAATTGCTCAATTTGGGCAGGTGTTAGTGTTGATGGATTCTCGTTTCCAACCGGAAAAAACTGGAGTTTCCGCTTGAGTTCCGGCATTGCATCCGTAATTGGCATCAAAACGTCCTCGTTTCGTTAAGAGCGTCAGAAGTTCATATCGTCAAGTATAATACCAAATTCTTGTTTACCTGTCAATCGGGATTAAAGAAAATAATACTTCTCTCGTTCCGCCTCTGGCGTACGGTCCGGGCGCGTCCGATACCAGCGGAAATGTTCGTAGTGCGAAGTATAGTGTTCGCCGTCCCTGCTGTCATTGTAACTCAGAAACAACATGCGTCGATCACTATTGGATTTATTCGGTGCCGCCGCGTGTGGCGTGAAACAGGTAAAAATCGCCATATCCCCCGGTGCTAACTCTACATGGACGTGTTCTTCGTTTGCGAGGCGTTTGCGCTCAATCTGTCCTTTGTCAAGCGAACCGGATTCATGCAAAAAGCCCTGATGGTGCCCTGTCCACAGTTCCGTGCATCCATTCTCTTTTGTGCTTGCGTCAAGTGCGACAGAAACTGTAAGGAGACTGTGTGGGAAGCCTTGCCACCAATTGTAATCCTGATGGAGTCCGTTACCGTGGCTCTCCGGCGGTTTGAAGATCAGCTTATCTTTGAACAGCACCGCTTCATAACCATCATATAGCGATGCCAACCGATCCATAATCCGTCTGTCGCGAGCAAGCGCGGAAAATAGTGGCGAGATACTGACAAACGGGTCGATTTTCCACGGTTGACCGTTTGCTAACATCTCAAACCGGAGATTGTATTTCGGTTCAAGTTGGAATTCACGACTCAGCGAAAAAGCGCGATCAACGACCCGTTCTGCCTCTTGGCGGTAAATCTCAACCTCATCAGGTTGAAACACATTCCGAAGAATAAGGAATCCTTGCTCACGATATGCTTCAACTTCAGCGGTATCAAGTGCGAAAGGGAGTTGCCGTTGTTGTGGTCCCTCCCATCGAGGTGTTCCGATTTCAGATGGACGTTCAACACTTACCATCGTTGCCTCCTCTCCGTTACTGAATCTCAAAGTCCATTTTTAGTTGTCCCCAATGTGTCGCAAGTTTGCCGTGCGGTTCGACAGCGAAAGAAGGGATGTCCTCTCCGTCAATGCTTAGGTTATCGAAATGGACGTGTGCCTCATAAGAAATAAAGCCGATGCGTCCACTGTCCCGGAATTTCGCATCATCGTCTCCCTCAAACAGGAGTTCATCATCAACGAAACATTGGTAATTCTGTCCTTCTGCGATAACCTTAAGCCGATAGGTTTCGCCGACTTCCGGATCAACGGGTAAAGGCGTTACGATATGCTCAAATTGGTTCTCTTTCCATCGGGAGAATTGACATTTATGCTGGTCTGTGCGGATCCAGAACCGCATACCGTTGTCGCCGTCCGCATCGGCACGGATTAACACACCCGCCGCATTCACGTTCACATTTTCCACCAAGGTCACATCCACTTCAAGGGTATAATCGCCCCAATTTTCGTCGCCAAACATCGTTTTGGCGTACTGCGCGCCAGAGGTTTCGGCATAAGCATCTTTTTCAATTTCCCACTCACCTTTTACAGCGTTCCAACCATCGGGGAGTCCATTGTCGAAATTTTCCTGCCATACGCCTGCCGAAGCAACAGAAGTTAACATTGCGACCATGAGTATGACGGATACTATATTTGAATAACGCATCGGTTCCTCCAGTCTATTGATTCGTTGCTGTACATGACCTGACTCTCATTTATATCACGACCTTTTACCGACTCTTAAACCGCCGATATTATAGCAAAACTCGATGGATAGGTCAAGTTGAAATCTTGCCAGCAGCAGAAAACCGTAAACTGATTCGTTCCGATTCAGACGAAAATTTCGCTTGACATTTCGGTTAAATGCGCTTATATTATCAGGACTTACGCAATTTTGATTGTAAACCGTCCTGTTAGATGAGATTTCTCCGAAAACACGGCGTTCTTGTGTCACAAACTATGAAGTTCGTGCTACAAAAGAGCAGCGTGCGTAAGTCCTAATTATTTCAAATCATTTGTTAGCGAAAAAATTGTGTATAACCTCTGGACAGGCAAAAATAGGCATACCCAAGAGACTCACCCACCAGAAAAACGCGAAGAACTAAAAACATGGACGAAAAACGAGCGAGTGGACGCTACTACACACGCGGGAATCCGTTTCAACTCGAACCTTTCCTGTCATGGGCGGAAGCGTCTCACTTAGAACAACAAGTGGCTTTAGAACCGTTCGCAGGTGCTAAAGACATTCCACAACTGATTGACGCAGCAAACCTGCAATGCAGAGATTGGGCATTCTTTGACATCAAGCCGGGTGCGAAAGGGATTGTGCAACGCGATACACTCGCCGACTTTCCTACAGGCTTTGATGTCTGCATCACCAATCCACCGTGGTTAGCACGCAACTCCGCCACACGCCGAGGTTTACCTTTCCCAGAAGCAACACGCTACGACGATCTCTACAAATACGCGCTTGAACAGTGCTTGACACATTGCGGATGGGTGGCAGCGATTATCCCAGAGGCGTTCATTCGGAGCGGTCTGTTCCTACAACGATTGCAGGACTTCATTTCTTTAGTTCCGCAAACAGAAGATAAAACAAATTACCCCCCTGATAAGGGGGGCAGGGGGGTTTCAGTTATGTTTGAGGATACGGAGCATCCGGTAGGTCTCGCGCTGTTTGCACCACACGTAACACCAGACGTTAGGATCTGGCGTAACAATCGGTTCCTCGGTGGTCTCAACGAACTTCGCAGACACCTACCGCAACCTTCTGGCAACCGCAGTATTGTGTTCAACGATCCTGATGGGAATCTCGGACTCATCGCCATAGATAACACTGTTTCCGCCTCTATCCGTTTTTGTCCACCAGCAGAATTGGGAGACTATCCAATCCGTGTCCACTGCCGTTCCATCACGAAGATCGGCGTGCCGTGGGACGTAGATATAGATATGCTCAATGATCGCTTAGCAACAATCCGCGAGAAAACGCACGATGTTTTCTTGACAGCATTCAAAGGCATACGCCGCGATGGACACTACCGACGACGCTTGGATTGGGCATTGACGCGTGCAATCGTTGATAATGAAAACGGAGTAAAAGAATGAATACCCAAAAACTGATTTGCTTACTACTTTTGATAACACTTATCACTTCCGCGGGATGCGTCCCCGGTGATGGCAAACATACTGCCGAGAAACCTGCAGGGTTTTTCTGGGGCATCTGGCACGGCTGGATCGCGCCAATTTCACTGATTTGGGGCATTTTTAATCCGGATATCCGGGTCTATGAATTCCAAAACACCGGATGGTGGTACGATTTTGGCTTTTACATCGCGATCATCAGCGGTTTCGGTGGTATCTCCCTTACGCGACGAAAATATAAGTCTACAAGCAACAATTAGAGGAAAATAGAAATCGAATTGATAGAGAAAGGAAATAACCCATGAAAGTCTTAGTTATCGGTGGGACGGGCAACATCAGCCGTGGAATTGTTGCTGCCTTAAAAAACCGAAACCACGAAATCGTCCTGTTCAACCGCGGACAACACAGGGATCCACCACCGCCAGATGTCCGTGTCATCAACGGGGACCGGAAAAATCGCGAGGATTTTGAGGCGAAAGTCGGTGCGGAAGCGTGGGATGCGGTGATTGATATGATTAGCTTCAATGCCGACGATGCCGCCTCCGCCTTACGGGCATGCCAAGGACGCGTCGGTCACTTCGTCCACTGCTCAACCGTGATGACCTATGGACCGCCGTTCGCCGGAATCAATCTTCCTGAGACGGCACCGTTGCAAGGCACGTCCGGCTACGGACTCGGCAAAATCGCAGCCGATGACCTCCTCTTAGAAGCATACGCACGCGATGGGTTCCCTGTAACTATCTTCAAACCGTCGTATACACACGGTCCTGGCATAAATCTGCATCGGCAAGTCGGTGGTGATGGGAGCTGGATTGATCGGCTCCGGAAAGGCAAACCGATCCTCTCCGCAGGCGACGGATTAAATTATTTTCAATTCCTGTCATCTCGCGACGCAAGTTTTGCGTTTACAGATATACTCGGTAAATCCGACTGCTTCGGCGAAATATACAACATCGTCCACCCGCAGGCGCGAACGTGGGACGAATGGCACCGCGCGGCAGCAGATGCACTCGGCGTTGATATAGAAATCGTGCATGTCTCGCAAGAGACACTCATCGCCATGGCACCTGAACGATTTAGTGGGTTACGCGGCAACTTCGGGCATACGCAAATCTTCAGTCCCGAGAAACTCGCAGCGGTGCTACCGGACTTCAGTCCACAAGTGCCGGTTGTAGAGAGTGTCGCAGAAAACATCGCGTGGATGGACAAGCACAATCTGATCCCAGATAGTGATGCCGACGATTTGGAAGATCAGGTTATTGCAGCAGTCCGCAATTTACCGCGTCTCCGGTAGCACAGAGGTGAAATATGCTACACATCAGATCAGCATTGGATTCAGAAAGGCTTGACCGTGTTGAAGGCGACCTCCGCGAAATCGGTTTCCACATCATCGAAAACGTGATTACTGATGATGAAGCGGACGAAGCGCGCGAGGTAATCTGGAAGTTAGTCGAAGAAGACATCGCAAACGGCTTTGACCACAGTTACGGTGACGGTAAAATCCGACGCGTCTGGGCAATCGTCGGGAAATCGCCAATCTTCCGGCGTTTCATTCAGCATCCGATCGTCGTCGCCGTATGGAAACGGATGCTCGGCGAAGATGTCATCGCCTCGACGTTTACAGCGAATATCGTCGGACCGGGAGCACCCGATGGAGGCTGGCATATCGACTATCCGTATTGGGCGATGCAAGCACCCTTTCCGTCCGGTTCGCTAACCGGGCAGACGGTCTGGATGTTAGACGATTTCACGGAAGAAAATGGCGCGACAGCGTGCATTCCAGGCTCACACAAAACGCTCCGTCGTCCCGAATTAGGGGAGGCAGAGGAGCTTGAGATGAGCGTTGCTGTCGCACCGAAAGGTTCTATCATGTTCACAAACGGTGCGATCTGGCATCAGTCACGGGCGAATCGAACGGACACACCGCGCGTCGGATTGCTCGGTATGTACAACAGATCGGTCATCTATCCGCAAGAAGATATGCCGCGACAGTTGACTGACGACGAATTAGCAGGCGAAAATGATGTGCTGAAGCAGCTGCTCGGTAGAAATATCCAGTTCCGCGATCCAGACCACGGACGGAACTGGCATCGTACGAACAGCGGATTTCGTCAGGTATAGCAGCTTTTAAACCATTTTCAAGAAACGGATGAGATTACTTTTATGGAGGCATATAATGTCATCTGCTGCAGCAAAAACCTATCTAACGCCTGAGGCGTACCTTGCATGGGAACGTAAGTCGGATATCAAACATGAATACTTGCGCGGGGAAATAATCGCCATGTCCGGTGCTAGTCATGCACATAGCCTCATTGTAACGAATATTTCTGGAGAGCTTTATATCCAATTGAAAGGTGGAACATGTGAAGTCCACACCAACGATATACGAGTTCGGACGAGTCCAGAAGTCTCCTACTTTTATCCAGATGTCCTCGTCGTTTGTGGTGAACCGCGCTTTGAGGATAACACTTTTGATACACTCCTTAACCCGATTGTTTTAGTAGAAGTGCTTTCTCCATCAACCCAAGCGTATGATCGTGGAGAAAAGTTCAAGCACTATCAGCAACTTACGTCTTTGCGAGAATACATCCTTGTTTCACAAGACGAAGTAAGGGTTGAACGTTACCGTCGGCAAGGCCCGGAATGGCAACCAACCGAATGCCGATCCCTTGAAGATGTGCTATCGCTTACTTCAATTGATTGTAACTTATCCCTTGATGATATTTATAGACGTATCGAATTTCATGAAAATCAACTGTAGACAGCGGGACGAATTCCGTTGTAAACATCTCTATTCATTTTAAAATCCTCAATTCAGTAAGGAAACATTTATGCCAACAATATCTCATGATGTTTTAAGAGAATTTGTATATAACATCTATCGTGGTGCTGGCGGTGAAGAAGAAGACGCGCGTATCGTTAGCGACCACGTCGTCGATTCTAACCTTGCAGGTCACGATTCACACGGTGTCATCAACGCGCCGAACTACATCGGCGGAATGGCAGGCGGACCCGCCACCGATAAAATGGAGGTCGTCAGAGAGAGCGGTGCCGCCACCGTCATCAACGCCAACGGTGCACTCGGGATGGTCGCCGCACGCAAAGCGATGGAGATGGCTGTTGAAAAGGCGCGAACCTGTACTATCGGTGCAGTCGGTTTACACAGGTGTGGACACGCCGGACGGATGGGCGAATATCCACCGATCGCAGCACGTGCTGGGATGATCGGGATCGTCCTGCTCAACGGCGGCGGACGGTTCATGCATCCGCACGGCGGCACTTCACGTAGACTTCCACCGAACCCGGTCGCCATCTCCGTGCCGCGTCAGGGTGGCGAACCGCTCCTGCTTGATATGACGCTCAGCGTCGTCGCAGGCGGGAAACTCCTCGTTCAGACCGCTCGCGGTGAATCCATACCGGAAGGGTGGATGATAGATGCCGAAGGCAAACCAATCACGGACCCGAACACATTCCGAGAACGTCCACAAGACACTGCTGTTATGCCGCTCGGCGGTTTCCAGTTTGGACACAAAGGGTTCGGACTCGGTGTGATGGTGGATGCCATTGCTGGTGGACTCTCCTGGGCAGGATGTAGCCGCGAAAAACCGACACGCGGTGCCAGCGGGATCGTCATGTTCGCAATCAAAATTGAGGATTTCATCGACCTATCGGATTATGAACAGGAGATCGCCTATCTCGTGGAGTGGGTGAAATCATCTACTCGATTACCCGGTGTTGACGAAATCTATGTGCCCGGAGAATTTGAGGAACGGAGCCGCGAGAAACGTCTCCGCGAAGGCATACCGATCGAAGAACCGACGTGGAATCGACTTGTTGAAGCCGCAGAACGTTTCGACGTTGAAGTCCCTTTAAAGTAGTCGGCACACCCTGTGTGCCGCAACCCTAATGTAATATTTACATTTAGGTGGTTTTCGTAATCAACCTAAAACGTTTAGGCATACAATAGGAGGTAAAATGAGAATCCTAATCAGTTTAACCGTTTTGCTCATCGGCGTTACGGGGTGTGCTATACTGACCCAACTCAACCAGTCCGTTGAAGAGATTCCATCATCACGTCTTACCTGTCCCTCTAACCCAGAATTCGTAGATGGAAACTTGGAGACGGCTGGTACATTCGCTGTGAATGGCGTCGTCCGGAAAGCGTATCAAGTCTTTGATGATAAGTCGCGACGGATTACCCAGGCGCAACGGCGTTATGTAACGCTGGTTGATGGCAACCGCCGCACAGAAGCGATCATCAAACTTGATGCACCCACCTATGTCTCTTATGTCGAGGTCTACCCTGCTTCACGGCGTATCCCGAATTTCGCACTGATGACGACAACTGACGATCCCCCACGTTTTGATATTGCCTTTGAACGGGTCTCCGACAAGCAACATCAAGACATCGAAGGGTTGACACCCGTCCGCTTCAGTATTCAGCGAGAAATCCTCTATCTACGGATGAGTGCAGACGGTATCGAAGACAGACAAAATTCTACCCGTACCCCAAATTCAAGCGTCGAAATTCCACTCATAGGTGCCGAGATTCGTGAAGTCAAGTTTTTCGGTGTACAACAATCGCTTTGACTTTGCAAACAGGACAAGGAGGAAAATCATTGTGAAAAATGAAATGCAAGTATTCGGTGGACTTCTACTGGCTCTGATGTTTGGTGTTATCGGGTGTGCGATGCTGCAAGAGGTACCAACTATCGAAATTTCGGCATCACGTCTCACCTGCGACCAAAATCCTGAAATGGTAGACGGCAACTTGGAAACAGTTGGCACCTTTAGGGCACAAGGAACCATCAAAAAAGAATTTGTTAGAAGTATCGTAAAAGGGGTATCCCAACCGCTGCAGTACCAGCGTCGGGTAGAAGGTAGTCTCAAAACGGAAACGTTGATCAAACTGGACGCACCGACCTATATTGCGTACGTTGAAGTCTATCCAGCATCCACCATCCGTAACCTCACTTTGGACACTGCGATAGCACTGCCGAGCTGGAAAATCCCGTTGGAGGCAGTAGAGGATAAGCGAGGCATAGACGTGGAAGGCACACTGCCAGTGAAATTCAAGATTGGGCGGGAGATTCACTACTTGCAATTGACAGCAAATGCATTGGAAGACCCGGAAAACGTCCGGCACAACGACGAAGATCGTAAAATGTGGATTCCGCTCAAAGGTGCTTCAATCCGTGAAGTCAAATTTTATGGACGAAAATAAAAATACTTGACTTTTATTTTAAAACAGTGTAAAATTGAAATAAGCTTGGCAGATTTACATACAGAGGCTCCTACTTTTTACAGTCCGAATTCGCGTAATCCGTGAAATTTGACTTTTTTTCTTAATTTTGTTAGATTAACCAAAACACAGACGGGAAACTTACGAGTCTCCCATATAACAAAGCGGGAGGATTAGAATCCGATTGCAAAGACCAGAATCAAAAGGTGTTCCCATACAGAGCAACGCTGAAGTGCAAGCCCTCTTCGGGCAAAGCGATGCCTTCTTAAAAATCATTGAAGACGGTTTCGATGTCCGCGTTGTTTTGAAAAGTGACAACATCGCTATCATCGGCGAGAACGTCACAGAAGTTAACCGGGTGACAACGGTTCTCGAATCTCTACTTCACCGCATCCGGAAAGGCGAACGCATTCAGACAACCGATGTCAACTATGCAATTCGTGCATCGGGTGCTGGTGAACGAGACACTTTGGGTGAAACTGGAGCCGAGTCTATTCCGGTATTCTCAAAACGCGGTGTCATACGTCCTAAAACTGCCGGTCAGCAAAGGTACGTTGAAGCGATCAAACACAACGACCTCGTTTTCGGTATCGGACCAGCGGGAACAGGGAAAACTTATCTCGCGATGGCGATGGCTGTCTCCGCTCTCAAAAGTGGACAGGTGAGTCGTATCATCTTGACGCGCCCCGCCGTTGAAGCCGGTGAAAAACTCGGATTTCTACCCGGCGACATAGCAGACAAGGTGCATCCATATCTACGCCCCTTATATGACGCACTTTACGATATGATGCCCCCGGATGCACTCGACAAATATATAGAGCGAAATGTTATTGAGGTGGCACCGATCGCTTTCATGCGTGGGAGAACGCTCAATAACTCGTTCGTCGTTCTTGATGAAGCACAAAACGCTACCATCGAACAGATGAAGATGTTCCTAACCCGCCTCGGTTTCGACTCAAAAGCCGTCGTTACAGGCGATATTACGCAGACCGATCTACCGACACACAAAGTCTCAGGTCTCGCTGACGCACAAGAAGTATTGTCGGGTATCAAGGGAATTGAGTTCATCTATTTTTCAAGGGTTGATGTCGTCCGGCACGAACTCGTTCAACGGATCGTTGAGGCTTACGAGCAGGCATCACCACAGAATAAGAAACGCAACGGTACTAACCCTTCAAATGTGACCGCCACCGAAGAATAACCGTTTTGATTCACGTTACGAATACGAGTCGCAATACCACCTTTAATGTAGAAATAATCCACAATGCAGTGCTCACAACGCTGAAAGCACATGACGCGGAAACCTGTGAAGTGAGTGTTCTCCTAACAGACGACGCTGACATCACACATCTCAACCGCGACTACCGAGGTATTGATGCCCCGACAGATGTGCTAGCGTTTGCGATGCAGGACGGTGAAGACGCTGATGTAAACCCGAATCTACTGGGTGATCTCGTCATTTCCCTCGAAACCGCATCGCGACAGGTGGAGACCCGCGATCAATTCAGTGCAACCCATAGCAGCCTTAAAGCCGAAATGCAGCTGACAACCTACAATAGCCTTGAAACCGAAGTCGCTTTACTCGCGGTACACGGGGTCTTACATCTACTCGGATATGACCATCAGACACCGGAACAGGCGACAACTATGTTTGAAAAACAGGAAACCATCTTCGGTTTGTTGCATGGCGTGTAGCACGATTGTTCGCAAACGTTCGAGCACCAGTCTATAGGGGGTGTAATTTTACATTTGGACGACCTAAACATAGCCATCAGACTCGTTAGCTTAGGTATACTCTTAATTGTCAACGCTTTGTTCTCAACTGCCGAAGCATTGCTCGCTCGGTTAACGCGAGACGACATCCTCCAATTTGCTGAGGAAGGCGGCAAGCGGTATGAAGTGCTGACTTCGCTGCTGCGACATCCACGACGCTATTCGTTGACGATTATCACGGCAAAAACCATCCTAATAGTGGTTGGTGTTATGCTGTTTATGACAATCTGGAAATACCCAGTTGCAAATGCAGCCCTCGCAGTCGCCTGTTTTGTTATCTTTACCGAACTGTTTCCCAAAAATTACGTACGAGGCAGCACCGGTGCAGCAACTATCCGTGCACTCAGCGCACTCCGGGCTATCTATTGGTGCGGTTTTCTCGTTTTGATACCGCTGAATTTCCTCGCAAATCTCATCGTCCGAATCTTCGGCGGCACAGCAACCTCAGCACAAGATACCCTCGTATCCCCTGACGTTTTAGAAACACTCGACAGTGTCGGTGATAGCCAAGAAATCTTAGAGCCAGAAGAACGGGAAATGATCTCCCGAATCTTAGATTTACCGGACAAAGTCACCCGAGAGATCATGGTCGCTCGAACCGATATGGTATGTCTTGAGGTGCTAACCCCTGAAGACGAAGTTTTACAGACCGCCATCACCTCCAGACACACGCGCATTCCTATATATGAAGAAACGATTGATCGCATCGTCGGAATTCTGCACGTTAAAGATATGTTGGACTGCTGGGCGAAAGGCGACCCCGTCAACCTCAGAGAGCTTATCCTTGATCGCAGTCCCTTCTTTACACCTGAAAGTAAGAAGATTTCGGAACTCTTCCGCGAACTTCGCGAACACAAACAGCATATCGCAATCGTTGTAGACGAATACGGCGGCACCGCTGGCATGGTAACTCTCGAAAACATCATTGAAGAAATTGTAGGTGAAATCCACGACGAGGACGAGATGGATGAACAGGAGGACTACATCGAGATCGCACCGAATACCTACTCGGTCGATGCGCGGCTAAATCTTATTGAATTGAACGAGAAACTTGGCACCGAACTTGAGGCGGAAAATATTGATACAATCGGTGGGTTCGTTGTAGATCATCTCGGTCAAGTGCCTCAACAGGGAACCCAATTCACCTATCGCGGTATCCGTTTCACTATATTTGAGGCAGACGAACGACGGGTCCAGCGGATCCATCTCGAAACGCCCGAAACGGATGATAACAATGATATCCTTTAAATCCAGGACTTACGCAATTTTGACTATAAACCGTTCTGTTAGCTGAGATTTCTCCGAAAACACAGCGTTCTTATGTCACAAACTATGAAGTTTATGCTACAAAAGAGCAGCGTGCGTAACTCCTAAAATCCTCGCATTACGCCCAACAATTCTATCCAAGTGTTGCGAAAATTGATATTAATTTGACAAATCCCATCCGAATAAGGTATAATTACTATACATAAGAACGGGGCGTAGCGCAGCCCGGCTAGCGCGCCTGCTTCGGGAGCAGGAGGTCGGAGGTTCAAATCCTCTCGCCCCGATTTTCCCCCGCAATGAACAACACGCATACCCAACACCATGGCAGCCCAAAAAACCGAAGCGATTGTCATTCGCACCTTTCCCCTTAAAGAATTCCATAAAATCATTACCTTCTACACGCCTGACTTCGGGAAAATCAAAGCGGTCGCCTACGGTGTCAAAAGTCCAAAAAGTCGACTCGGCGGGAGCTTAGAACTCCTTAACCACGGTACTCTCATCTTTCAATACCGTGAAAATCGAGAATTGCAAAACATTACCGATTTCAACCTAATTAATGGGTTCGATGGAATGCGTTCCGACTTCACGCGTATCACATACGGATGCTATTTCGCAGAACTCGTAGACAGCATCGCATCCGAAGGTATCACCAGCCCCGAAATTTTCGACTTACTCCGAACCACCTATCAATTTTTGGTCAATTCTGACGACGTTCCGCTGCTCGCGAGAGGATTTGAAATCAAATTTCTTGACTGCGCTGGCTACGGCCCCGAACTCTCACAGTGCGTGCATTGTAGTTCACCTATGGGCAGCTCGCCCGTTCCTGAAAACGGCACTGCAACCCACAATTTTGGTATGGGGTTTAGTGTCCGCTATGGGGGTGTGCTTTGTGCCAATTGCAAAAACCGAGACGGTGCGGCTTTCGCTATTACACCGGGTAGCTGCGAGTTGTTGAAAATGCTTCGGAGAGTCGAATGGGAACGTTTCAACCGCATCCGTGCATCCGCCAGTAATCATACGGAACTTAAGCGCGTTCTCGGTAGTTTCATCGAATATTATACCGAACGGCGTTTAAAAAGTCTCAAATTTATTGAAAATGTATTATAATTGCTCTTATAATATCGCAATGCCTCAGATGAGGTCTACGCGTATAAGCCAACGGCATCCAATGCAAGTCGTAAGGAGTGATGAACATGAATAATATTCTAAAGATTTTTAGCAACCGATTTCGGAAATCCGAAGGTCTCATCAAAAGTGTATCTGTTCTGATTATCGCTGTGTTAATAACGATAACAGGTAATTTTGATCTCTCGGCTGCGATCACCGGAAAAATTTCAGGTATAATTACCAGTGAAACGACAAACGAACCGCTCGCAAATGTCACGGTAACAATCGTTGGAACCAGCAGCACCGCAACAACAAACGAGGCCGGTTATTACGTCATGACGAACATTCCACCCGGTGGCTATGACGTAAAAGTTGAACTGAACAGTTACGGCACCGAAACCGTGGAAGGCGCGAAAGTACTCGCTGGACTCACGACAACGTTAAATTTCGCTTTGAAACGTTCCGAGGCTGTCGTACTTGAAGGGATAACAGTAACAGCAGTCAAACCGCTGATTAAAAAAGATGTAACACAGACGACGCGGATTGTTGAAGCAGAAGATATTGAAGCGATGCCTCGCGACACTGTGAACGGTATTCTTCAGACACTACCGGGCGTTTCGGTCCTCAATTCGACCGGTTCACTTCACGTCCGCGGCGGCAGATCAACGGAGGTTAAATACCTCATTGATGGTATCCCTATCAGTGATCCGATCGGTGGAAATTTGGGGTTGAATATCAGTGCGAAATCGCTTGAGCAAATGGAAGTTATCACCGGTGGATTTAACGCCGAATACGGCGATGCGCAGTCCGGTATCGTTAACCTCATCACAAAAGCGGGTTCACACAAATTTTCTGGGCGGTTCAGATACCGCGTCGGACAATGGGGAACACACCACGGCGACCCGTTATACGGTCCGTGGCTGGATCCTGATAACGGATTCCGACCCGTCGCGATTGAACCCTTCAGAGGTATCTTCCTCGGCAAACCCTACGATTACCAAACACCGTATCGTGGGCAGGATGTCACAGTTGCAGAATTAGCAGAACGAGAAGGCGATGAGCAGATCGTGTTTACTGAGATCGTCCCCGGTGTATATGCTGATAGGACAGAAAATCCACTTCAGCCTGTAATAGACGTGGAAACCGGTGAACCGCAAGTCGATCCCGAGACAGATGAAACGGTAATGACGCGCCAACCTTACAAGGATGCAGATGGCACCGTTATCGACTATGAAAAGAAACAGGTTACGCTCTTAGACGGCTATATTGTGGATCTGAATCAGTACAGCGGGTTGTTCAACGACACGAAAAAGTATGACCTGTCTCCGAGCCATATCGGAGAATTCGCGCTTAGTGGCCCGATATGGGGCAACCGTCTAACCTTCTCTTTCGACAGTCAGTTACGGCAAGATGAGAGCTATCTGCCGAATAGCGATGGATTGGGATACACTTTTCAAGGGAAAATGAAGTTTGAAGTGACACCGAGTATCAAACTCGCCGCAAGTGGACTTTTCGATCAGAGGGAGTCTAATTCCTATGGCGGAAGCCTCCGATTCTGGCCCAGTGCAATTCCGGTCAGCACGAGAGACGCACGTAGCCTCTCCGTCCAACTCTCACACAATATCAACTCAGGAACATTCTACACACTGACGCTTGGTCAATTCCACCGCGCTGTTGCGAGCCATCAACCCGATAAAGTGTGGGACCCCTTGGATAAGACCTTTGATGAAAACGCTTGGGACCCCGAAAAAACACCTGAGCAGAACGAGGAAGAAGGTAGAATCAGAAATCCGCCGCAACAAGCGTACAACGATACAACCTACTTCATCGCCGGAGATGACAATTCCTGGACGACTCGCGAGGCGACGACCTCAATATTGAGGGGAAATTTTGCCAGCCAAGTTACGCCTAACCACTTAATTCAGACAGGTGTTGAATTCTTGGCACACGATCTCTATAATCTCGGCACGACAAATTATGGGAGTTCCAACCTCTACATGGAGTTTTATGATGTCCAGCCGCAATCCTTGAGTATGTATGTCCAAGACAAGATGGAATATGAAGGCATGATTGTCAACGCTGGATTACGATATGACCTCTATAATCCGGACGGTGTCTCACCCGCTGACCCATTGGACCCATTGGAACTTAACGACGACGGCACAATCAAACTCGACAAAAGTACCTATAAAGTCGGTCTACCGATTATCAAAAACCCTGTTCAGGCTTCTACCAAACACATGATCTCGCCACGGCTCGGTATCTCCTATCCGATCACTGACCGGGCGAAATTGCACTTTACCTACGGACATTACTACCAGATCCCACGAGGGGACGATCTCTACGAAAACCTCAGCTTCGATATGCGCGGTGCTATCCGAAGAAGAGGCAATCCCGACTTAAATCCAGAGAGAACTATCGGCTACGAAGTTGGGATCGTCCAGCAATTTACCGACGATTTAACGGTTGACCTAACAGGGTTTACCAAAGATATTGACCGGCTCGTGAATAGTGTGCACGTTGACATCACTAACGATTACAGTTATTTTCTTAACGATGAGTTCAATGGGACCTCTCACGGTATCTACGGCAGGGTTCAGGGATTTGAGCTCACAATTCGTAAGTGGCGCACAGAACGGAGTCGGGTCTCTGGGATGCTGAGTTATACCTATTCTGTCGCGAAGGGAAAAGGTTCAAGTCGAAATCTGGGCTACTTGACTTATTATCGACAGCAGCCGGATGTAACGGAAAGCCATCCTTTAGCGTGGGATCAACGCCACATCTTTTCTGGGACGTTGGACATACAATTGCCGTTTGATTCGGCTATCAATCTTATCGGTAGTTACGGCAGCGGCTTGCCGTACACACCGAATCCGAGAGCACCGATCAAGCCCGATATTAACTCAAAACGTTATCCAGCGACTTATAACGTTGACGCGCTGATTAGCAAACGGAGTCGGATTGGTGGGTTGATCTACACGCTCTTCGTGGACATTCGGAACGTTTTCAATACAAGAAACCTTGACGATATTTTAGATGCAGTGACGTATGACCGATACGGCATTCCATTGACCAGTCAGAAGCATTCAAATCCGTTGTCGTGGAGTTCGCCGCGGTTGGTTATGATGGGCGTGAGTTTGGATTTTTAGTTCAAAAAGGGTTGGAATACCATAATCTGAAAAGTCAAATGAACCTTCAACAACGAATACCATTATCAGACATATACAAACGAGAAGAAGATTTCTCTGCTGATCTTGCGGATAATCTTGATGCCCTCAGCGTCGGAAGTTTTGAGGATCCTGAGATAGAATCCAATGTTGGCACGCGCAGGGCAGACATTGTCGCTGTCGGAGAGGATGGTCCACTTGTCGTCGAAAACCAGTTTGGTAAAGCAGATTGGGACCACTGGGGCAGACTTGAAGCTTACGCGCGTCTAAAGAAAGCTACAGTAGCTGTGTTGGTAGCCGAAGAATTTGAGGAATTGATGATTGTTACTTGCAATCTCCGTAATGAAGATAGTGCAATAAGTTGGTACCTCATTCAAGTACAAACAAATGCACACAAGGAACTATCCTTTCATCATGTCGTAAGACCTGCAATAGATATTCAAACCGAGAAGAGAGCTGAAGGTGGGTATAGCAAATTCTGGACCCCAATTCGTGAGGGGGACGGGCTATTTGGCGGCAAACCTGTCCTTATCCGGAACGATGGCTATATCTCAGAGACTACCCGTGGTGTAGAGGTATGCCTCCATCTTACCAACCATCAATGCTATATTCGGTTATGGATTCGAGGGAAAAACAGATTGGAACGTCGAGACAAAGTTAAGGAATTATTTCGAGAATCAAATTACGAATACAAAGATAGAGACACGGCGACGTACGCTACGTTGATATTTCCTGTTCTTGACAAAGGTAGGAAAGATCAGGAGGCTTGGCCTGAAATGCGCAAGAAATTAGTCACTATGGGCACCGACATCTACAATAAGATTAACGAATCTGAGGCGTAGATCGAGATGGTGAAATTGAGATTTCAGAAACACCCAGTCATGTATGCAAGGGGCATGTACTGTTATCGGAAATTTGGAGAAAGGAAAATCAAAAGTGAAGAATCAAACTTTTACGGCAAGTATCTGGCAAGAAGACGACTGGTTTATCGCTCAATGTTTAGAGGTTGATATTGCAAGTCAAGGTGAAAGCGAAGAAGCGGCTTTGGACAATTTGATAGAAGCATTGGAGTTGTCCTTCGAGTCACCTCAACCGAGTTTGAAGAATTTTAAGGAATGCCTGCTGAAGTAATGATATATCCTGTAATCCGTGAAATTCAGAGGAAAAAGCGAAACTACGACAAGACAGTGAAAATACATCAATTCACGCTCATTTTAACAACAGAGCCAAATGATTTTTGAGGAAAATCGCTTTAAAAAAAGCGAACCCATCATCATAAAAATTATACTAATTTGTATCCTGATTGCCTCTGGTGCTTTGGTATTGCGAAATGTCGGACACAGTGGACTCCACTTTTGGGACGAAGGGTTCCACGCCATCGTGGCACGGAATTTGACGAAACACCCGCTCAAATTCACGCTCTACGATCAACCGTGGCTCCCTTACGACTACAAAGGCTGGGGTGAGAACCATATCTGGCTACATAAACCGCCTGTCGCGATGTGGACGATCTGGGTTTCGCACCTAATTTTCGGTATCAACACCTTCGCACTTCGGTTACCATCCGCAATCAGCCTTGTTGTGACGGCGTGGCTGACGTATCGGATCGCAGCGGATCTTTTTGACAAACGGGCAGGACTTATCGCCGCGTTTCTTCACGGATTCAACCCGTTCCTGTTCGCGTCTGTTCACGGTTACCGTTATTCGGACCATATTGATATTGCGTTGCTACTCTGGGTGCAGGTCTCGTGTTGGTTCTTACTTCGTGCTGTTCGGACCGGAAAACGGCGGAACTACATCTTATCCGGTGTAGCGATGGGGATCGCCTATCTCTCGAAAAGCTACCTCGCTTGCATCACTTGCGGCATCGCGCTTGTTGTTTGGGGGGTCGCGCGAGGGAAACAGATCTATTACAAACGACGCGCATCGGATGATAGTGCACAAAACGAAACGATAGACGAAAAGATCCGACTCAGCGACATCGGTTTACAACTCTTATCGGCAATTGCGACCGTCGCACCGTGGACTATTTATTGCTTGATCTACTATCGCAAGGAATTTTTATGGGAACATAAACGCGTCATTGACCATCTTAACACGGATGTTGAGAGTTGGGGCGCGAGTTGGGACCGACCGCTATTTGACTATATGCCGCTGTTCTATCCGGTGTTCTATGCTGCACTCGTCGCAGCGGTGTTGTGTCTGTTAGTCGTTATGTTCAGACGCTGGAACTTAGCCGAACTTTTTGTGTTAGTGTGGGGTATCGGTGTCATTGTACCGCACACACTGGCACACACGAAAACGCCATCAGCGACGATGATCGCCGTGCCGCCACTACTTATCTGTTTCGCAGCAATTATTAGCCGCGCATGGCAACGCCGAAACTGGATTTATGCCGCAATTTGGTGTGCAGGGATGCTCGCAATTACGATTATCTCTGGTGGACGATCACTCGTCAGAGGTCGAGACCAATTTGATGGACTAAAGAAATTCGCACCGTTCATTGAGACGAATTTTTGGATCGTGGAGCAACTCATAGGGTTCGGTGTTCTGCTTGCCGTTTTCGCAGGCGTATATACGTTAGTACGTCAGCACACTGTGCAAAGATGGATACGGATTGGGTTCCGTACAGTGGCACTGCTGCTCGCCTTGTTCTATGTCCGGGGTTACGTACACGCCGCGTACAGCGTCACAGAACGGAACGTCAGAGTCCCATTGTACGAACAGAGCGGGCCCCGGCTCCAACGTGAGATGCCAGAGAACGCCTGTTTTTTTCTTGACGACGAACGCGTCGGCGCGCACTTTGATCTGATGTACTACGCCGATCGGTCAACGTACCAGATTAACAATGTACATAGACCAGCACCACGCGATTTCGTAAGCCAGGCCGAGATCGCACGTGAAGCAGGGGCGATTCCTTATCTCTTTTCTATAAAGGACACAGTTTATAATTATCCGCTGTTCCTTGAAGGCGAAGTGGACATCGGAAACGGAAAAACACGACGCTACCGGGTTTATGAAATTACGGAAACCGAGTGATTAAATAAAGTAGAAATTGGGGATTATGGTACAATACACATCATGAGGATCATATCACGTAGAGCATTGAGGGATTTTTGGGTGAAACACCCTGAGACTGAGCAACCTCTTCGAGCATGGTATGCCAATGTGAAACGCGCCGATTGGAAAACACCGTCTGATGTTAAGGCAACGTATCGAAATGCCAGTATTATTGGAAACAATCGGGTGGTATTTAACGTTAAGGGAAATTCCTACCGTTTGGTAACAGCAATTGATTATCAGTACGGTATCGTTTACATCCGATTCGTTGGAACACACCAAACCTATAATAAAATTAATGTTGCCACAATCTAAGGTGATAACTATGGAAATTAAACCCATCAAAACTGAAGCAGATTACGAAGCTGCAATGAAAGAAATAGAACAGCTTTGGGGGGCAAGTTACGGTTCACCAGAAGGGGATAAACTTGATGTGCTTGTTACACTGGTAGAGGCTTATGAAGAGAAGTACTATCCCATTCTACCCCCAGATCCTATTGAGGCAATCCTTCACTATATGGAAAATCAAGGATTATCCGAACAGGATCTTGAACCGTATCTCGGTTCGCATCTGTATGTATCAGAGGTGTTAAACCGACAACGCGGTTTATCTCTGGATATGATTCGGAAGTTGCACATGGAG
>JAJEEK010000078.1 GCA_022821065.1 Candidatus Poribacteria bacterium | reverse complement strand
CGTAGTGAGCAAGAGAACATGCTTACTGAGATAATGATTGCCACTGGAGGTAACTTGAACCACATCCACGCGTTGGTACAGTACGCGAAGGATGACGAAAATCTCCTTCTGCATCTTGAAGAGCGTCAGAAACAACGGCAGGATGTGCAGAAGAACCAACACTTGGGCCAACAAGTGGAGGAATGGGTGAAGGAAAACCTGGAGCAAGCAGGTTTTTCGGTGTGTCGTACCGGGACCGGCTCGGATTTTGAGATTTCAGATGAAACCGGCGATATGGTAACATTAAACGTAGAGCAAAATGGGAAAAATTGGTTGGTTGAGGTGAAAGCCACACGCTCCCAGAACGTCTCAATGACTCCCACGCAAGCGAAAACCGCTGTGCGAAAAGGAGACGAATTCCTACTTTGCGTTGTCCCGATAGAACAAGAAAATGGCGAACCAGATTTAGAAACTGTCCGAAAGGAAATGCGGTTCGTTAAAAATATTGGAGCCCTTGTTGACCCGTTGTGCAAAGATCTCATCGTGTTAGAAGAATTACAAACTGACATTACTGGCGAGTTGCCCTCTGGAGTCAAATTGGTAATTACGGAAGGCATAGCACGAATTCGAGTCAATCATTCTGTATGGGAAACTGAAGGAGTCTCACTCGAAAACCTCGCTGCATGTCTTGAGTAAAAAAGTCACTTACCCACAAAGAAATTGCAATTGTGACGGGGAGTGTCTGAATCGACCAGAACATTAGGTCAAAAATTTTATACGCTGGATTGCTAAGGTTTGGCTGGCATCTGTTCACCAAATATGTTATGATTAACCTCAAGAAATCCACATCATCCGCGATTCAGACGATCGTGAGGCTTCGACGAAAAAAAGTTGCCGCTATGGAGAAAAGTTAATGAGCAAACCGTTAAAAATCTTCATTACCTACGCCCACAAAAATGCGGAAGCAAAGGACAAATTGGTAACCCACCTTGCTGTCCTGAAGCAAAACGGATTAATTGATGTCTGGCATGACAACGAAATTCTACCAGGAGACAAATGGCGGGGGACAATTTTTAACAATCTTGCCGATTCAGATATTCTACTCTACCTTACTTGTCCTTACAGTCTTGCTTCTGAAAACTGTAATAAGGAGTTGACTGCTGCGTTACATCCAAATATTAGAGTAATTCCGATTATCCTTGAACACTGCGATTGGCAAAATCATCAACTCAGCGATTTTCAAGCTCTTCCTGAAAAAGGCAAACCAATCTACGATATTAATGAATGGAACCCTGAGAACAAAGGGTGGATGAGTGTGGTTGAGGGACTCCGAAAAGTCATAAAAAGAATGCAGTCCCAGGTGGATTCATCATCTGCTACGTTAGAGAAAGAATTGCGTGCTGAGTTGGCATTTGAACAAGGCAACATTTTTATGATGCTCGGACAACTGGATATGGCAGTAGGAGCATACTCACATGTAATTGAAATTAATCCGCGCGATGTAGATGCCCATATCAATCGTGGAGTCGCTTATCAAGACAAAAACAACTTTGATTTTGCCATTAAAGATTTCACCACTGCTATACAACTAAAACCTGATTATGCAATTGTCTATTACAATTTCGGTGTTATCTACAATAAAAAAGGCGAGGTTGACAAAGCCATTGAAAACTACAATAAGACGATAAAGCTAGATCCTAATTTCGCAGTGGCTTATAGTAATCGTGGCAACGCTTACGCAAATAAAGGCGAAGCAGAGAATGCTATGAAAGACTATAATAAAGCGATTAAACTCAATCCATACCTCGCCGAGGTTTATTATTGTCGAGGCATTGCTAACGAAGAAAATGGCGAGATTGAACTTGCTATAAAGGACTATACCACAGCAATACAACTTAAACATGATTATGCAAAAGCCTATTGCAATCGCGGTGTTGTTTACGGAAAAATAAACAAGAATGACCTTGCTATTACCGACTATAGTATGGCGATACAACTTGAACCTGACAGTGCAAAAACATATAATAATCGAGGGAACGCCTACTACAGAAAAGGCGAGATTGATAAAGCCATTGAAGACTATAACGAAGCAATAAGCAAGGACCCAGAGTTTACCGATGCTTATAATAGTCGTGGTGTTATTTTTAGTATCAAAGGTGAAGTTAACAAAGCGATCAAAGATTATAATAAAGCGATACAGATCAACCCCGATTATGCAAAAGCCTATTGCAATCGCGGAAACGCTTATAGTGAAAAAGGCTACCATAACCGTGTTATTGAAGACTATAGCAGAGCAATAGCGTTAAATCCTAACTTCGCCGAGGCGTATTGCAATCGAGGTCACACTTATGTCTATAAAGGTGAAATTGACAAAGCCATTGAAGACTATAATACGACAATAAAACTAAGACCAAGTGATCACAAAGCATATAATGGCCGTGGTAATGCTTACCGCTGCAAAGGCAAAATTGATAAAGCCATTGAAGACTATAACGAAGCAATAAAATTGAACTCTGATTTTAGCGAAGCCTACAGCAATCGCGGTATTACTCTTAGCATCAAAGGTGAACATAACCGTGCTATCCAAGACTTTAGCAAAGTGATACAACTACAACCACAGTCTGCTCATGCCTATTACAATCGAGGCGCGACGTGGTTATTTCTAAGAGAATGGGAGAAAGCTATGGTTGACTTGACTATTGCCCGAGACAGAGGGGTAGATATCACCACTAATTTTCGTAAGACAAGCATTGCCGACTTTGAACGGGCAATCGGTGTAAAATTACCTTCATTTATCGCTGCAATGCTTACACAACAGTAGGACTAAAACCTAAATCCAGATGAAAAAATGGCCCGCCTTTGACAATGATGGTGACTTACCAGTAAGAATTCATCAGGCAACATTGGCTGAAACTCTACAGTATTTCGGTGCGAGGACCCCGCAAAGAAAACGCATTGGACAGCAATTAGAACACATTTTCAAATTGGCAAACAGCACCGGCCAAGTGGCGAGATTTATCGTGTTTGGTTCATTTGTAACAGCTAAACCTGCCCCCGGTGACGTAGATATTTTCCTATTGATGGAGGATACGTTTGATGTTGATCAAGTGGATGGTGAAGCTGCCCTCATTTTTGATCATCAAGAAGCACAGGATATTTTAGGAGCAAGCGTTTTCTGGAGCCGCAAACTTGCAGCAATAGGCGGCGAGCAAGAAGCAGTGGAGTACTGGCAGGTTAAACGCGACAACACACGTCGCGGCATAGTTGAGGTGATTAACAATGATTGAGAACAGTCAAGAACTTAAAGCAACGCTGGATCGTATTGAGTACTTTCAAAAACAAGTTGAAAAACTCCGGCAGGTCGAAACTAATCCTCGGAATTATGAGTTATCCGCCGGTGGATTTCTGGCAGAAATCGAACGGATGAATCTTGAAGTGTATCACTTTCTAGCTGATGATATGTTTATATATATGGACCAGTCAAAACAATATGCAGCGTAAAACGCCAAAAAATTTGACAACACCGATTGGATATGGTATCATTATTAATATTAGTATTTGAAGTTGAATATTTGGATGAAAAAAGAAAAATGACACTTGTACATTCACACGCCAACTTGCATAGCATCGTTAACCATTGGCATTGGTGGCATTCCAACTGCTTGCGGGGAGTGTGTGCCTAAATGGATAACTGAAATACATATCGAAATTGTCGTTTTTCATTTCTAAGTCCAGTTGAAGCCTTATGCACACCGACCCCGGCGGCATAAGGTGTTTTTTTTGCAAAGTACGCAGATTGACATATAGTATTGGCACTAATCCCTAACCTACAATAGTTAACCACAAGGAAAATTTAAAAAATGAAAATTCTATCCGAACTTAAATACGACAGTGATGGCTTAGTCGTCGCAGTCATTCAGGATCGAGACAACGATGAAGTACTGATGGTAGGCTATATGAACCCTGAAGCCATAAAAGAGACCTTGACAACCGGGCGTGTCTGTTTCTGGAGCCGTTCCCGCCAAAAACTCTGGATTAAGGGGGAGACTTCAGGGCATATACAGACGGTTGAATCCGTCGCAGTCGATTGTGACGGCGATGCCCTACTCATAAAGGTCGATCAGAAGGTCGCAGCGTGCCACGCCGGCTATCGCTCCTGCTTCTTCAGGGAAGTCTCCCCCAACGGCGAGTCTACAGATATAGTAGGCGAAAAAGTCTTCGACGCGGATGACGTTTATTAGTCTCGACTGTTGGCGAATTTTCGTATCTTAGCATCCGCTTGGAGATCTCGATCCACGTTATAATTAAAAGTTATCGGAAACCACTGTAACAAACGAATAACCGTAATGCTACAGATATGAAAAAGGAAATAATGATGTATTATCCAACATTAGAGGATTTTAAAGAGAAAGCAAAATTCGGAAACACCGTCCCGGTATACCGCCCCATCTTGGCGGATATGGAGACACCGGTGTCCGCGTTCTATAAGTTGATGCCAGATAATTATGCGTTCTTGCTCGAAAGCGTTGAAGGCGGCGAAACCCTCGCGCGGTACTCGTTTTTGGGTGCACAACCCTCACTGCTTTTCCATAGTAAAGGGCATCAAGTTACGATTGAGGACTTGGCAACAGGCGAAACAATCTCACAAGAGTGCGAAGATCCGCTGAGGGCTCTTGAAGAAGTGTTGCAAAATTACCAACCTGTTGAGGTCGAAGATTTACCGCAATTCCACGGCGGGGCTGTTGGTTACATGAGTTACGATATGGTGCGGTTCGTCGAAGAATTGCCGGATAGTACGGAAGATGATTTGCAGCTCCCAGATTGTTTCTTCATGATCACCGAGACGCTTCTCGTGTTCGATCATGTGAACCATCAGATTAAAGTCGTCGCAAACGCACGTGTTAATGGAGATGTAGATGCCGCGTATGCCGATGCTGTTGCGAACATTGAAGCGTTAGTCGAGAAACTCACAGCCGTTTCTGAAGTTCAATTGACGGATAATAAGGGTGACCGCCAAGGGCAACCTGCGAATCCTGCATCTGAACTGCAGTCGAATTTTACCAAAGATGCCTATGAAGCAGTGGTCCAGCGTGCCAAAACGTACATAGCCGCAGGCGACATCATACAAGTCGTGCCTTCACAGCGGCTCAGCCGACCGGTATCTGTAGACGCATTTGATGTGTATCGAGCGTTGCGAGTCGTCAATCCATCGCCCTATATGTATTATCTGAAACTCGATAAGTTTGACATTGTAGGGGCATCACCGGAGATGATGGTGAGGGTAGAAGACGGGATCGTTCAGACCGTTCCTATCGCAGGCACACGCCCGCGTGGAACGACTCCCGAAGAAGATAAAGAACAGGAACGGATGCTTCTCGCGGACCCGAAGGAACGCGCGGAGCACGTCATGCTTGTGGATTTGGGGCGCAACGACCTCGGGCGCGTCTGTGAATATCATACCGTTGAAGTCACGGAACTCATGATCGTCGAACGTTTCTCACACGTGATGCACATCGTTTCTTATGTTGTTGGACGGCTGCGCGAAAATTTTACAGCTTTTGATGTCCTCCGAGCATGTCTCCCCGCCGGTACACTCTCCGGTGCCCCGAAGGTACGCGCAATGGAAATCATCGACGAACTCGAATCTACACGGCGCGCTACATACGGCGGAGCCGTCGGTTATTTCAGCTTCTCCGGCAGTGCAGACACCGCAATCACTATCCGAACAGCGGTTATCAAAGATGGCACCGCTTATGTCCAAGCAGGAGGTGGCGTCGTCGCGGATTCAGTACCTCAAAATGAGTATTACGAAACTTTGAGCAAGGCGAGAGCAATGTTCACCGCTATTGAGTTGGCTGAACAAGGTTTCTTATTATAGAAGGGCAGCTTTAGGAGAAAAAAAATGGTCTTAATGATTGACAACTACGACTCTTTTACCTATAACTTGGTTCAGTATTTGGGTGAACTCGGTGCTGAACTCGAGGTACATCGGAGTCGCAAGATAGGATTGGATGCATTAGACGCACTGCAACCGGAACGGATTGTCATCTCACCGGGGCCCTGCACACCGAAAGAGGCAGGCATATCCAACGATGTCATACAACACTTCGCTGGAAAAGTACCGATCTTAGGGGTCTGCCTTGGGCATCAGTGTATTGGTGATGTATTCGGTGGTGATGTCGTTCGTGCAGATCGTCTCATGCACGGTAAAACCTCTATGATACACCATAACGGTGCTGAACTTTTCGAGGGGTTAGACAACCCGTTTGAAGCGACGCGCTACCATTCACTTATCGTGAAAAAAGAGACGCTCCCAGACTGCTTTGAGATTACCGCGTGGACAGACCAAGACGAGATCATGGGACTTCGGCATAAAACTTTACCTGTCTGGGGCGTACAATTTCACCCTGAGTCAATTTTGACAACCGCCGGGAAAGACTTATTAGCAAACTTTCTGGCACTCTAAATTATCTGAAAGGTGTAAAATGACAAAACAGACAGACAACACTGTACCTACGCCGGTCTTGGTCTCTTGGTCTTCAGGCAAAGATTCGGCGTGGGCATTCCATACGCTTCGCCAACAATCTGAACGTTACGAGGTCCGCGGTATCTTCACGACTGTTACAAAGACGTTCGACAGGGTTTCTATCCACTCAACACCGGGCTGGGTACTGAAACAGCAATCTGAAAAACTCGGCGTCCCGTTATATCAGATACCGATCCCCTATCCATGCTCGAATGCAATCTACGAAGAGGCGATGCGAAAGTTCCTCGCTGAAGTAGAAGCGTTGCCTGAGCATCTAACGGCGTCGCATTTCGCATTCGGGGACCTCTTCTTAGAAGACATCCGTGAATACCGAGAAGATAAACTTAGCGGCACCGGTTTCACACCCATTTTCCCTGTATGGGGTGAGGACACAACGCAGCTCGCCGAAAAAATGATCGCTTCCGGTCTGCGCGCCATTATCACCGCACTTAACCCCACCAAAGTCCCTGCCGACTTTGCAGGACGATGGTTCGACGCAGACCTCATCGCAGACCTACCAGACGGCGTGGATCCGCTCGGTGAAAACGGTGAATTCCATACATGTGTCGTTGATGGACCGATGTTCAGTTCGCCTGTCGCTGCAAAACCGGGGGAAGTCGTTCAGAGAGATATTATCTCTAAAAAGGATGACGATGATAAAATTCACACAAGCAGCACCACGTCCCCGACTTATGTCTATGCTGATGTCGTACCCCTGGATGAGGCACAGTCATGAAAGCAGCTGTCCTGTGGACAGGCGGCAAAGATTCCGCACTCGCATTTCAAGTCTCCTTAAATGTTTACGATATAAGGAGGCTTGTCTGTTTTATCCCAACAAACAATCGGCAATTCTACGCGCATCTGATCCGCAAGGTGAATTTCTAACGCGCTTTATCGAAATACACGCCTATTTGTGCAGAATTATGCACCCGTTTCACCGTTTCGTAGTGTCACTATAGGGTGAAATCGGAGGTGACCCATGAAAAACAGTGATACACAATTAATCCATCGTGTTCTCAACGGCGATGATACCGCTTTTTCCGAACTTGTCAAAAAATACCAAAGACAGATACACGCACTCGCATGGCGGAAAATCGGCGATTTTCACATCGCAGAAGAAATTACACAAGATACATTCTTGAGAGCCTATCAGAAACTCCGAACGCTGAAGAAGCCACAGCAGTTCGCAAGTTGGCTTTATGTGATTGCCACAAACCGCTGCAACACATGGTTGCATAAAAAGCATTCGCGGGCACAGTTGTTGAAAAACAAGAGTGGCGTGCGCCCTGAAAAACCGTCATATTCTCAGTATATCGTTGAAGAAAACGAGCGCATTTCCATCCAAGCCCAACGCGAGGTCGTCAAAAAACTACTCGCGAAACTTGAGGAGAGCGAACGCACTGTCATGACACTACATTACTTCGCAGAGATGTCGTGTACCGAGATCGGCGAATTCTTAGGAGTATCGGCAAACACGATTAAGAGCCGCCTCCGCCGTGCCCAACAGCGTTTACGGAAGGAAGAACCCATCATAAGAGAGGCTTTAGAGAACTTCCAAATCTCACCGAATCTTACCGAAACGATCATGCATGAGGTTTCACGTATCAAACCGATGCCGCCATCTTCTGGTAGCAAACCGGTAATACCGTGGGCGGCTGCTGCGTCCACGTTAGCCGCTATGTTGCTCGTACTCGGTTTTGGAAACCGACAATACTTCGCACGCTTTCAGAAACCTTACAATTTCAATACCACTTCGGAAATGACAGTTGACATCATTGACACACCTATCATCGCGAACCTTGAATCAAAACCAGATGTCCGGACACAAATAGGAAGTACCAAAGCAGTGGGTAAGCGTAATCTCCCTGAACAGCAACCTAACGATGCACCTGCAGCAATTGCAGAGGCACAAACGGAGGAAACCGTGAAAGATTGGACACAATGGAAATTACCAGAAAAGGCGAAAGCGCGTCTCGGAAAAGGCGGAATCAACGTACTTCAATTCTCACCGGACGGCACCCAACTTGCCGTAGGCAGCAATATTGGGGTGTGGCTTTACGACGTGGAAACAGGGAAAGAAATGTCCATGTTCCCCGGTATGTGCCAATCCATTGCCTTTTCGCCAGATGGACGATTCCTTGCCAGCGGTAGCAGCTCTGGGAGCGGAGGATTGTGGATAATAGCTACTGGTCAGAAAGTAGCACTCACTGATGCTCTTCCGCCTACCTCAGCCTTACGTTTTTCCGAAGATGGTAAAACGCTTCTCAGTTTAAAGAAGTGGGGAGACTCAATTAGTCAGTTAGATATTACGACCGGAAAAAAAAATAGAAAGCAAATCAAAGACATAACACGTCGAACTTTTATTCGTCCTGTAGTCCATGCCCTCACGTATAATAAATTTGCGGTCGGCGGGCAGGACGGAGAGATTGAATTGTGGAATATGACAGGCCAAAAACTGTCCACTCTCAGTGGACATGAGGGCCGACACGTTTTCGCCTTGGCATTCTCACCCGATGGCACCCAACTCGCCAGCGGAGGAGCAGACACAACGGTGCATTTATGGGATGTCAGCAAGAACGATGAACCGACCATCCTGCATCAGCACAGCGGTTGGGTAAACGCGTTAGCATTCTCTCCGAACGGAAAAATACTCGCCAGTGGGAGCCCTGATAAAATAGTGCAGTTGTGGGATACTGCCACCGGTAAGCCTCTCACCGCTTTCACAGATCATATAGAGGGTATTAGTACGCTTATGTTTTCACCCGATGGCGCGACGCTTGCCAGCGCGAGTACAGATGGCACAGTTAAGTTCTGGAATATAAACACTGGTACCACACTACCGACACGGATCGCCGGACACACACGATTGATAAAGACAGTAGCTTTTCTGAAAAATAGCACAACGCTTGTCAGCGTCGCGTTTAATGGGGTAATTACCTTGTGGGATTTGCAAACATCACAAAAAACTGATTTCCAGATGAATCAAGTTCTACGAAGTGGGTTGCCTCAATTATCTCAACATGTGTTGCATGCATTGGCTTTTTCGCCTGATGGGACTCAACTTGCCAGCATCGGTTCAGAAGCTCAAGTCCTCTTTGAAGCAGGTTCAGGTATCATAAGAACGGAGTATTATGGGGACGAGCGACTAATTCAGTTGATGGATGTTCGTACAGGACGTGAGTTGCAAAGCTTAATGGGGGCACGCGCTTCCGATTTTGTAACTTTTTCGCCTGATGGAAAAACGGTAGCCTTCGGTGGTAAAGATAGAATTCGCATGTGGAATACGGAGACAGATGAACATTTTGATATATCTCTCTTAAATTCAAACGATGATAACGCTGAAATCTGCGCTTTGGCATTCTCACCCGACGGCAAAAAGATTGTCAGCGGAACCATAGGAAGAAAGATTCAGATGTGGGATGCGGAAACCGGTGCTGCGCTAACTTCACTTATAGCACAGAACCCTAACCAAGAACTTATTGGAGCGTTAGCATTTTCTTCAAATGGTGAGATGCTCGCCGTGAAAAATTATGGACCAGGAATCCGCGTAATGGAAAATAGTAAACTGACGCGCTTGAGGGAAGGTCACTTTGACGATGGTAATTGTGAGACGTTAGTGTTTGTACCAGATTCTGCCGTGCTTGTTATTGGACTTAGTAACGGAAAAATAGAACTATGGGATGTTGAATCCGCGGACAAACTCATCACACTTGATGGGCATTCAGAACCGGTCAGAACATTGGTATTCTCACCGGATGGCAAAACACTCGTCAGTACCGGACAAGCTGGCGCAATTCTTCTATGGGATTGGGATGAAATTCTTAAGGGCATAAACCAAGAGAAAAAATAAACAGAAACATGCTAACGTTCTGATTTCAACCACTTCTGAACCCGTGCCAACTTATCAGGAGCAATACGGGCGACGTTCGCATCTGTCGGGAATGTGCCGTTCGCTACTTCTTCCCGATACCGACAAATCGCTTCAAAAGTTAACTGATTGTAATCTTGGTAGCGTTTAGCATGTTTAAAAGGTGGCCCCATTCCTAATATATCGTTGATAACAAGCACCTGTCCGTCACAGAACCGTCCAGCACCGATACCGATGGTCGGAATATCAATAGCCTCCGTTATGATTCGGCTCACTTCTTCTGTAATTTTCTCAAGGACAATAAGTTTCGCGCCAGCGTCTGCCAGTGCTTTTGCGGCTTCAATGAGCTCTTTCGCTTTGGCAAAGGTCTTTCCGTGTGTCGCCGCTTTGCTACCGTGGATTTGTGGGTTGTGACCGATGTGCGCGCAGGTCTCTATGCCTTGTTCAGAGAGTGCTTTAACAATCGGAACTTTTTCTATACCACCTTCCAATTTAACACCGTCTGCTCCATCAGATAAGAAAAGTTTCGCGTTGGTAACGGCTCGTTTCGCATCTCGATCCGCAGCGTAGGGCATATCAACGAGGAGGTAGGCATCCGTCACGCCACGACGCACCGCTTTGAGATGATGACGCATATCCGCCATTGTCACCTCCGTCTCGCTTTTGTAACCGAGGATATTCGTGCCGACACTATCCCCAACAAAGACGATGTCGATCCCCGCCTCGTCTTGTAAGCAAGCAGTCGGATAATCGTAACAGGTCAGCACAGTGATCGGTTGCCGTTCCTGTTTTTTTGAGCGTAAGAAACCGATGTCTTTTTTCACCAGCTTTCTCCTCGCAAAAAGTCCGAAGTTTTAGACGTGTTCGGATGCCTGACTTGCTGTTTTGAAGACGGTATCAATCGCGCCAAAAAGGGTTGGTAAATCATCTACGCTAAAACTGGTCTGGTTTCGCGTAAAAGCGTCGCCGACGAGGTATCCAAATTGCCAAAAAG
>JAJEEK010000119.1 GCA_022821065.1 Candidatus Poribacteria bacterium | reverse complement strand
CTTTGTAATAGACACACTGATGTTTAAACGGGAAGGCGGCGTCGTACCAGATGACGGAACCAATGAACCTGTTCGCGTAGAGGGACTTTTCAACCTCGTTTTCTTATTCGGTATCATCGCTGCCGTTTTAATGAGTGGAACCTTCAAGTGGGGAGAAGTTAACGTTCTCGGTGTTCATGTATATTGGCAAAATATTGTTCGTGAATTAATGATTGTTGCTATGGGGCTGCTATCCCTTAAATATACGCCATTTAGCGGTGAATTACGTCAATCCAACGAATTTTCTTGGGAACCGATTGAAGAAGTCGCCAAAGTTTTCGCAGGGATATTCATGACCATTATTCCAGCGTTGGCAATTCTGAAAGCAGGAGAAAATGGGGCACTCGCAGGTTTAATTGGTGCTATGCAACAACCTCCTCACTATTTCTGGATTACTGGTATCTTGTCCAGCTTCTTGGACAACGCACCAACGTATTTGACGTTCTTCAATACCGCTCTTGGAAAATTGCATCTCACCGAAGCCGTCGTGCCGGAAATTTTATCTATGCCATATAATCAATTAACGGACCAATCACATCAAGAGTTTGTTAGATTGCTGACTGCTATCTCCGTCGGCGCAGTTTTCATGGGCGCGAACACCTATATCGGCAACGCACCGAATTTCATGGTCAAAGCAATCGCGGAACAAAGCGGTATCCGCATGCCAAGCTTCTTCGGGTATATGCTATGGTCAGTGGCGATCTTATTCCCGCTCTTTGTGGTTGTAACACTCCTGTTTCTCCGATAGTTGGTGACCTGTTTGGGAGTGCTGGCTTTGACCTAATTCTTGGACTATTGCAAAGGAGTAACCAGTAACCAGTGGCCAGTAACCAGTTAAGAGGTGTGCGGATAACACAATATCTCTTTTCTGGAAACTGGAAACTGGAAACTGGAAACTTCAAAAAGGAAGTTAAAAAATGCCAATAGAGATTAACTGGCAATTACTGATGCCTGAACTGGTTATCGCTTTAACGTTGCTCATCGTCCTCGTCTTCGACCTTTTTGATTCGATCTCAAAAACGGTCCTCGGATGGATGACGATCGTTGGTGCCGCAATCGCTTTATGGGTTTCTATCCAGATGCACCAAGCAGGCACCGTCGGCACCCAGTTCAACGAAATGTTCAAGGTAGATAATTTCTCTCTCTTCTTCAACATGATCTTCCTCGTCTCAACAATTCTGGTTGTGTTGATTTCGATGAGTTATCTTGACAGAGCGGATAGGAAGCAGGGACCTTATTATCTACTGGTTTTGCTTGCAACGCTCGGTATGATGCTGATGGCTGCGGGCAACGAGTTGATTATCGTTTTCCTCGGCTTGGAACTAATGTCGTTATCGCTGTATGTCTTGGCTGGTTATTTCAGAGACAATCCCGCTTCAAGCGAGGCAGGAATGAAATACCTGTTGCTCGGTGCATTTGCAAGTGCATTCTTCCTCTACGGAATTGCACTAATTTACGGAGGGGCTGGCACAACGAGTGTCCCCGCAATTGCTGAGGCGATTACGGCTGAGAACAAATCGCCACTACTTTTGGCGGGGATGTTCCTGCTGGTCGTCGGGTTCGGATTTAAGGTCGCGATTGTTCCGTTCCATCAGTGGGCACCAGATGTTTACGAGGGCGCACCGACAACCATAGCAGCGTTTATCTCCGCAGGTCCAAAGGCTGCAGGTTTCGCAGCGTTCCTCAGAATCTTCATGGAAGCGTTACCGAACCTGCAAAGCGAATGGAGTGGTGTGCTCATCTTATTAGCAATGCTGACGATGACAGTCGGGAATGTCATCGCAATCGCGCAAACGAACATCAAACGGATGCTCGCATACTCCAGTATTGCACACGCCGGTTATGTACTCATAGGTTTAGCAGCAGCAAATAACGACGGAATCTCCAGCGCAATGCTATATCTGCTGATCTATTGCGTAATGAATATCGGCGCATTCGGGGCAGTTATATTGGCAAAAACGGAGGATGGCGAAAGTCTTATGATCTCGGATTATGCAGGACTTGGAACCCGAAAACCGTTACTTGCTATATTTATGTCCGTAATGCTTTTATCACTTGCCGGTTTCCCACCCACCGCTGGGTTCATTGGAAAATTTTATATCTTCAAGGCTGCAGTCGGAGCAGGACATATCTGGCTTGTTATCATCGGTGCTGTCAATACCGCAATATCAGCGTTCTACTACCTACGTGTCGTCGTAACGATGTATATGCGTGAACCAGAAGAGGAATTGGAGTTTAGTCCTTATGCTTCAACTCTGGTCGTCGGACTGATTATCGCAGCGGTTGGTGTGCTACTTATCGGTATTCTGCCATCACTTATGCTCACACCCGCACAGAATTCTGTGTTTTAATAGTAATTGGTTATTAGTTATTGGTGGTTGGTTAAGGGGATTTTGGTAACAATCTCATCCAG
Source organism: Candidatus Poribacteria bacterium (assembly GCA_022821065.1). Taxonomy (GTDB): domain Bacteria; phylum Poribacteria; class WGA-4E; order WGA-4E; family WGA-3G; genus WGA-3G. The sequence goes on along the minus strand of JAJEEK010000119.1, from coordinate 15,679 downwards.
TTTGGCATATTCCAACACGCAGTAGATTGTTGATTGTTACACGGAAACCTCTTAACTTATAACCTATAACTTATAACCTATAACAACTTTGAGGACGTTATGTCAGATGTTAGATTAGGTTTTATCGGTACAGGTGGTAACATGAACCGCCATCTACGCGAATTAACTGAGATCGGCGGATCAAAATTCGTCGCCTTTTGTGATATTGTGATCGAAAAAGCAGAGAAGGCTGTTACACAATACGGTGGTAAAGCCTACGCAGATTATAACCAGATGCTCGCAAACGAAGAATTGGATGCCGTCTATATCTCGATCCCACCCTTCGCACACGGCGCACCTGAACGTGCTGTTATCAACGCCGGGCTGCCGATGTTTGTAGAGAAACCGGTACACATGGATGCTGACGACGCAAAAGAGATCGCAGCGGAGATTGAAGACAAAGGCATCATCACGGCTACTGGATATCAAGAACGCTACCTTGATATCATTGACAAAGCGCAGGAACTCCTCGCTTCTCGACGTGTCGGATTCTTCATGGGCTACTGGATGGGCGGCATGCCCGGCGGATGGTGGCGCGAGAAAGCAAAATCCGGCGGACAACTCATGGAGCAGACAACACACGAATTTGATATGGCGAGATACCTCTTCGGTGAAGTCAAAACCGTCTACGCCGTCGCACGCTACGACTTGATTCCAGATACCGATTATGACATCGAAGAAGCATCCGCGGTCTCCTTACAATTTGAGAGTGGTGTTTTCGGGATCATGTTCTCTGCCTGCTTCACAACGAATGGCATGCGACGTTCCGGGTTAGATATTTTTTGTGAAGACGGTTCGCTTGAGTATCATCTCCGTCGTGCACTTGTGCTTTCCACTGCCGAAGGAAAAACAACGTGGAACCCAGTAAACAACTGCACAATCGATATGGATCGGACTTTTATTGAGGCTGTTCGTACAGGAAACGGCAGCGCAATCCGGTCCCCGTACGCCGATGCCGCGAAAACCGCTATTTTGTCCATCGCTGCCAACGAATCCCTTGAAACGGGTCTACCCGTACACTTAGCATAAAAGTGAGGTCCTGTAGCATAGACTGTTAGTCTGTGGCAGGTATCCAACGAAATTATACCTTAAATGGCATAATTTGTCTTTGCTTTACATTTGGAGCGGTGCCCAGCGTGGAGCAGAAAAAAATGGAACACCAAATTAACCTCCCCATCACCGGCATGCACTGCGAAAACTGTACAAGCACCATCACACGGCATCTTAAAAAGATGGATGGTATACTTGCCGCAGAAGTCAGTCTCGCCACCGAACATGCCGCTGTTACCTTCGAGACAACCACCCTTACTGAAGCTGCTATTGTCGATAAAATCCGAGACCTCGGTTTTGATGTTGTCGATGAAGATGAAGAAGATGAAGCGCGCGCTGCAGAATTCCGACGACAGAAGCTGCAATTCACTGTCGGGGTCATCTTCACGCTCCCACTTTTCCTCATCAGCATGGGTAGAGATATGAACCTGATCGGTGAGTGGGCATCTGCACACTGGGTTAACTGGCTCATGTTCGGCTTAGCACTCCCAGTGCAGGGGTATGTTGCATGGGACTATTACATCGGCGGTTTTAAGGCACTGCGCAACCGATCCGCCAATATGGATGTACTCGTCGCTATGGGTTCATCGGTCGCGTTTCTCTATAGCCTCGTCGTAACGATTGCCTTAACCGCGGGCGCGGGAGAACGCTTCGGCACACACGTCTATTTTGAGACAGCCGCAGTTATCGTTACGTTGATTAAGTTAGGAAAACTTCTCGAAGCACGCGCCAAAGGTAAGATAAACGCAGCCCTCAAAAAACTCCCGCAACTTGCCCCCAAAACAGCCTGCCGCCTAAAAAACGGCGAAGAACAACAAATCCCCATTGAGCAGGTCGGCGTAGGAGATGTCCTAATAGTTCGTCCCGGCGAAAGCATTCCAGTTGATGGCGTAGTCCGCAGCGGCAAAAGTGCCATTGACGAAAGCGTCTTCACCGGAGAAAGCCTACCTGCGGATAAGGGACCGAGTGACCCTGTGACCGCGGCCACGATGAACCAGAGTGGGATGCTCACAATCGAAGCCACGCACGTCGGTGCCGAAACAGCACTTTCACGACTTGTCCAATTGGTATACACGACACAACAGAGCAAACCCCCTATCCAACGCGCTGCCGACGCAGTCACAAATGTGTTTGTGCCTATCGTTACCACGATTGCCGTTGTGACATTTCTCGTGTGGTGGTTCGTCATTGGCGCAGGATTCACACCGGCAATGCTCCGTCTTGTTGCGATCCTTGTTACAGCCTGTCCTTGTGCCTTGGGACTCGCCACGCCGACTGCTGTCATGATGGGAACCGGTATCGGTGCACAGCGCGGCATCCTCTTCCGAAACGGTGAAGCACTTGAACGCGCAGGCGGATTAACCACAATCGTTCTCGATAAAACAGGCACCTTGACAGAAGGAAAACTCATACTTACCGATATTCTTACGGATCAAGATGAATCGGAACTCCTACAACTATCTGCTGCTGCAGAGCGTGGCAGTGAGCATCCCATCGGAAAAGCAGTTGTTCAAGCCGCTAAGGAACGTGGATTGGACATCGCTACACCGGATCAGTTTGAAGCCGTCACTGGGCACGGTATCACTGCACAAGTCGGTGCAAGCAGTGTCATCATCGGCAATTTATCCTTAATGCAACAACACAGTATCCAGACAAGAAGATTTGAAGAAGCAGCAGAACGTCTACAGACCGAGGCGAAAACCGTCTTATGGGTCGCTGTTGATGGGCACGTTGTTGGACTTCTGGTGGTCGCCGACACGTTGAAATCGGAAGCGCAAGCTGCGGTCGCGGAACTCTACGAACTTGGATGTACGGTAACAATGATGACCGGGGATAACCGCGTTACGGCTGATGCGATCGCCAAGGCTGCGCAGATTAGCGATGTCATGGCAGAACTCAAACCCGAAGATAAAGCGGCAGCCGTTAAAAAGTTACAAGCGGAAAATAGTGGACTCGTCGCGATGGTAGGCGACGGCGTTAACGACACCCCCGCATTGGCACAAGCCGACATCGGCATCTCGCTCGGCACAGGCACCGATATTGCCAGGGAGACAGCACACGTGACCCTCATGCACAGCGATTTGCGCGGACTCCCCGATGCAATTCGGCTCAGTCGAACAACGATGCGTACGATTAAACAGAACCTTTTCTGGGCGTTCTTCTACAACGTGCTATTAATTCCGATCGCAGCAGGTGTGCTATATCCGTTTTCATCCGTCCCTCCTATGTTGCGCGAGTTACACCCGATGCTTGCGGCATTTGCAATGGCATTTAGCAGCGTATCCGTCGTGCTAAATAGTCTACGGCTGCAATGGAGGAAAATGAAATGAACAACATGGACGAAAAACAGGAATTGGTAGAAATCTACAAACTCCACGCGGAACTTGCCGACAGTGTCAGCAAGCAGCGAGGCACCGCAAACCGTTTCTACATGCTAGTCTTGTCTGGATTGGCAGTGCTTTTTTCCGCTTTCCTACAACGTGAAAACGGAGTACCGCTCGGATGGCTCATGGTAGGTTTTGGGCTATTTGGTATGCTCTTGGCATCGGCATGGTATATTGTCATTCGTTCTTATCGACAGTTGAATTCTGGTAAATTTAAAGCGTTGCATGAATTGGAAGAAAAACTCGCCTATCCATTTTTCAAACGGGAATGGGATCTGCTCGCCGAAGGCAGAGAGCAGAAAACCTATTGGCGGTTAACTGTCGTTGAAACCTTTGTACCCACTATTTTCTTTGTCTGCTTTACGGCGTTACTGATAATTGGTATTTGCTTATTGGTAACTGGCGGTGGAACGCAGTAGAAATTCACTTGATAAATCCAATTCTGAAAAGGATATCCAAATAATGACTAATCCAATAAATTACATCCCTTCCAACGTGTGAAAGATTGGAAAGTTGGCGATAGGATCATCGTAGATGGGATCCCTTGGCAAATCCATGATATTCTTCAATTTGAGAACCCCTCAGGATATGGAGAAACGATTGCATCTATCGGTGTGGTGTACGACAATGAGCCCGGCGTGATTCGACTTGTTGAGTTTGATGTTCACCAAGTCAGGCTTGAGTGTACGAAGCGACAAACAAATTCTACTAACATCCGCAAGTTTTCCACGTAGAAAAGAGCACGTTCTCTCCGCCGGTAACAGTGGAGGTCCCGTGCTAAACCTCAAGGGCGAAGTTATAGGAATTGCTGCTACTGGGGCCGCAGTGATCAGTCACGCTGTCCCCTCGGATGAGTTCAACGCATTGCTATCGGGACCAGAGCTGCCTTTAGATAAATGGCAAAAAGAAAAATCTGTCCGTGCTTATGACTCTCTCCTACTGGGTGAGTGGAGCGAAGGCAATAAGGCAATTGAACATTATAATGAGGCCATTAAGTTGTACCCAAATTTTGCCAGAGCCTATCTCAGCCGAGGGATAGCGAAATTTCAACTTGGCGAACTACTGGTAGCGAATCAAGAAGATATAGAAAGAGCAGAAAAGTGCTACATCGCGGCTATCAACGATTTTAGTGAGGTCATTAAACGAAGCGCGGCGAATCCTGACACCTACCGCAATCGTGGAGCGGCGAATTTTCAACTTGGCAAACTATTGATAGAGAATCAGGAAGAGATAAAAAAAGCAAAGAAGGACTATATCGCGGCTATCAACGATTTTAATGAAGCCATTGGGCGAGACCCGAATTATGCCGAGGCCTATCTCTATCGTGGTGCAGCGAGGCAGAAAATTAAACAACAGAAAGAAGCAAAGATCGACTTTCAGACGGCAGATCGACTAAACCCAGACCTGAGAAAATAAGTGATACGCGCCAATTCTTGCTAAAATTGTTTGATATCCGATGACCTTCGGAATGTAACTTTAGTTTACAAATTGATACCACTACAGAGACCGGAGGTAGTAGGATACAGGATACAATAAAGGCTGCACCGACAGTCGTTTATCTCAGATCGGACAGTAAATGGAGGTCTCAGGAAGAAATTCCGAGATTGATGTAACGCTATACTGCTGCCAATACCTGCTCCACCGTAATCCCAGCAATAACTTGACAACTTCCAACACCACATCCACCGGGATTCCGACCCGGATGACACGGGTTGCACCCCAAATCTATCCCACTCTGCACAATTGTGTGTTTATCACCGTAGGGACCGCTCCGAATAGGGTTCGTCGAACCGAAAAGCGCGACCACCGGTGTGTTCACAGCTGCAGCGATATGCATCGGGCCCGTGTCGTTTCCGATATATACATCGCACACAGAGATTAGTGCCGCAAGGTGACGCAGGTTCTCTGTTTGAACAAGAATCGGCGGAACGTCCATCATATTTGCAACTTGTGCTTGGCGTTCTCGTTCATCTGGACCAGCAAAGAGCAAAATCGTTGCGTCCCGTTTCTCTATCAAAGCGTTCGCGACACGTGCGTAGTTCCCCGCGTCCCACAACTTGTATACCCAATTCCCGCCCGGATGGATGCCGATCAACAACCGTTCTGATGTCCAACCGGCTTCGGCAAGAAAACGCTGTGCAGTCGTCTGTTCATCTTCAGTTAACTGTAAGTGTGGATGCGCGCCGGTTGTGTCAACGTCACGTTTTTGGAGCACCTCCAGATAGCGGGTAACAGCGTGCCGATTGCTCTCTCCGCGCACCATACCCCAATGTTCACCACCGATACACCACGCCATGAGACTGTCCCGTAAATTCACAACGAGATCAAATTTATCGTGGCGCAACGCTTTTATAAGTCGCAAGCGTCCGCGCCAACCGGCGTGTTCGCCACTGTTGTCATAGACAATCACTGCATCAATGTTTGGATCAGTGGCAAGGAGATCGGACGCTCGCGGTCCAACGAGGAAGGTAATATAGGCATCTGGAAAATGTGCACGTAGGGGGCGGATGACGGCAGTAGACAGCACCGCATCACCGATAAAACTGAAACTAAAAACAAGTATCTTTTTCATTTTTCAGACAACCGAAAGGCCTCAACCATCTCAACGGCTGTCGTTAAACCGTCTTCTGCTTCGATCTTTTCACCCAAAACCTGTGCCTGCGCTGTCATAGAAGGCGTTTCCAAGACTCGCTGAATCCGTTTCGCTAAGCGTTCAGCAGTCAGATTTCGACGATGCAGATGCCGTGGGGCAACACCTAAGTCCGATAGCCGTTTTCCCCAATACGGTTGATCCGCATTATGGGCGACAACAACAGAAGGAATCTTCGCGCGACATGCAGAAGCGGTCGTTCCGGCACCCCCGTGATGCACGACGCAGCACCCTTGTGGAAACAGCCATTGGTGTGGGACATATTCTGTGCAATAGATGTCCGATGAGGTCTCCGGCGTGCCGAGTTGTCCCCATCCCGCTTGAATGATCGCGCGTTGGTCGATTTTTCTAACAGCCTCAATCAGGATTTCCGTCGTCTCACGTCCATTGGAGCCTCCCATAGACCCAAACGTGATGATAATCGGCGGTGGGCCCGCCTCCAAGAAAGCGACAAGTTCAGAAGGTGGGTCGTAAGCAGATGACGCGAGATGCCAGACACCCGTGAATTTGTGGTTCGGAGCGAAATCAGCCGGGGCACAGAGTACTGGAGATGCAGCAATGAGGTTCAGATGTGGCGAATACATCCCCTCCAACATCACAGACTTCCGCGGCTCACCGCCAATAGAGACAATAAATTGATTAAAAAGAACGTCTATACTTGACTTAAGACGCATCTCCGCGACTCGCCAGACGATTGAATTGAATACGCGTCCCCAATTCGGAAATGGATATGGGGCAAAATCGAGGCATTTTATGACAGCAGGACAATATGTAACAGTGATCCACGGGATTCCACTACGGATCGCAGCCTCCTGCGAAGGAATATCCACTGAATGGCAAATCACCAAATCCGATCCTTTCATCGCAGCCAAACAGTGCTGATACCACTTTTCACCACGGCGTACAATTCCCTCCTCCACAATCAGTCGCATCATCGCAAGCGGATCGCGTTTCGGAATAATCGCATCCATAGCAGCGTGAAACGCCTCCAGATCAAATTCAACACCGATCTCATAGAATTCCGCCCCAACCTCAACTATCTTATCTCTATACATTTCAAGGGCACAAACCCGGACCTGATGCCCACGTTCAAGGAGGCGTTCCGATAGTGCTAAAACCGGATACACATCTCCTGTCGTTCCCCAGCAGACGACGACGATTTTCATTTTTCTCTCGCTTCTATAGTCAATTCTGTCGCATCCCAAACGGGCTCAACAGGTAGTTTTTTCGTACATTCCCATCCGATTTTACACTTATGCGCGCTACACGGCCAACACGGCATGTCTCGCCGCACGACAGAGGCATTTTTGCTCAGCGGATGCCACGCGACATGATCCGTAGGACCGAAGATCGCCACCATCGGTACACCCAATGCCGCAGCGATATGCATCGGACCAGAATCATTACAAACCACCAAATCACAACAGGATAGCAGCGCACCCAACTCACGGATTGACTCCGGTCCGTAAAGAATACCACGAGACTCCATCGCATCTTGGATGTTCTCCACCAATTCCGCTTCTTCAGGACCTCGTAAAAGCAGTATTCTTGCGTTGTACTGATGTGAGAGTCTGTCAGCAAGTTCGGCGTATTGCTTTTCTGGCCAGCGTTTGTCAAACGAACTCCCACCCGGATGAATACCGATGAGGAACGTATCAGGAGTGATACCCCACGCAGCGAGATGTGCTTTGGCTGCGGCAATCTCATCAAGCGACAGATGGAATACGAGTTTCCGTTTACCTTCCCCTTTGCAAATCAAGCGCACCAGTTCCAAATTCCTGTCAACTTCATGGGTTTCACCTTTTCGGTATCTGCCGCGCCACGCATGTGTAAGTGTCGATCTAAAACGTTTCTGATACCGTCCTAACCGATACGGAGCACCAGAAAGAAATGCTACGACATGCGACCACATTGCCGTCTGCATCGCGACCACAAGTTGAAACCGCTCACGACGCAATTGACGATAGAATTGGAGTTGTGCTGTGATACCACGATGCTTACCCTTACGATCAAAAATGAGGATCCGATCTACGTCTGGGTTGCCGATTAACACCGGTGCGTTGAGCGGACGCGCCAATACCGTTATCTCCGCCGATGGATAATTTTCCCTTAACAGTGCAATTGCCGGTGTTGAATTCAACAAGTCACCAATACCATCAACCCGAATGACGAGTATTTTATTGATATTAGGGAGTATTTTCTCGTCTCTTGAACCATAGTGTGGCATAGTATTCTCCACATGAGGTTAAGTATTTACTTAAAACTTTCTTTTTCCCTGCAGCCATCAGACGTTTTCTTACCCATGGATGGAACAATCTCTGCTTCTGCTGTATACAGCACGTTATCAAAATCAGATGGAATCAGCGTGATTTTGACCCGTATAGGTTTGACTTCCCGGTGTTCATCGTAGGCGGAGAGCCATAGGTGTAGGTTAGGATTGATTTTGATAACTTCAAGAAGGAATTTACTTGAAGGTTCTTGAGGATCCAGTTGCTCAACGAGACAAATAAAGTCGTGTGTAACAACAAACTCATAATATGGATTGTAATGTTTAGGAGAACGAATACGCATATCATTATGTAGTGCCTCTGCTAAAGCACATTGAGTAGGAGATTTCCTTAGAGAGTCTCGGATATACGCAGGTGTTATCGTTACAGTTGACTCCAATACATGCCTATATTTGCGATTAAGCATAGGCATAGCAATGACCGGATCTATCCATAAGTAGTAGTTTAAACCATTAGGATCTCGGCTGACGCATTGACCAAAAAGGGACGTTCGTTGTTTAGGTTTGTGATGTATTTTCCATGGGCGGACCTGGCTTGCAATGTATGCATGATAGTCATAATGATCAAGCATTGCGCAGCGTTGCCAAGGTGTCCCTGTTGCCTTACAAAGGCCCCCATTCCATTCTCGTCTCTCTCGCTCTTGACGCCAGATCATGAGTATACCTCATAAGTAAATATTGTAGTGTTCCTATTTGCGCTTTACATGGTTCGACTTTACTGGGCAGTGTAGGACAATGTAACTTACGGTCAGTGCCCTGCTAAACTGTGTAGGGAAATTTTAACACAAACTGATAAAAAATTCAATGCTAGGAACAGATATGACCAGGGTGATTTAGTTTTAAGAAATTTGCGGGTTTTATGCTTTTTGTTACAAATCCGGTCTTTTCAAATGTTTCCGCTTTAGTCCCGTAGGGACGTTATGTTTATAGAAAACGTTCCTCCCGCGCGCGATAGCCCTGTAAGGGCGATATGTATCTTCGTTCTGCCCCTACGCGATAAATATTAGTAGATCCCATAATTAATGTAATTAATGAGACATTCTGTGCACAGGCTAACAGCCTATGCTACAAAGAAAACACCAGACAGGACTCGTGTTACAGTCTGTTTTAGGACTTGAAATGTTTCTTTAATTTTAAACTTTACTAATATCGCCCTTACAGGGCTAAAGAGATGTTGGTGCCGCGTATTTCTATAAACATACCCCCCTTACAGGGCTACAGAGGTTGCCCCTAATAAATTGTGTGACGAAACATTGCCAAAAACTTTACATACCCGCTGCGCTGCTACTCATCATATATCGTTGCATCAACACCGACCGATATGGTATACTATAAACATGCAGCACAGAGCGTCCCCTACAACTGAAAGCAACCAGAAGCCTTCAGCATCCCGTTTTTTTTTCGGAACGCTGGTCTTCGGTTCAATTCTTATTATTCTTACCTGTTATTGGATTATCTCCGCAGAAAATCGCGTCGTCTGGGAACTCACCGATTTTTCTATCTTTCCAACGGTCCTTTTCACTTTCTTTCTGTTAGCACTCATAACACCACTCCTCAAAAAGGCTTTCAAAGGTTTCGCACCGCCATCCCGCGAACTCGCTATGACTTATGTAATGGTATCCGTGGCAACTGCACTCGCAGGACACGACATCGTTCGACAATTAGTACCGATGATCGCCAACGCCGGGTGGTTCGCAACACCCGAAAATGAATGGGCGGATATCTTTTTCCGATTCATGCCGACATGGTTGACAATCACCGACCGTGGTATTCTACAAGGATACTTTGAGGGGGATGATACATTTTGGCAGCAGCAATACATGGAAGCATGGCTGTGGCCAATCGTGGCGTGGAGCGGACTGGTAATCGTACTCCTGTTTATGATGCTTTGTGTCAATATTATCATTAGAAGGCAGTGGATCGACCACGAGAAATTGAGCTACCCTTTAACAACGCTTCCCGTTGAACTGCTCGGTAATACTTCCGCACTCTTTCGGAATAAATTGATCTGGCTCGGTTTCGGTATCGCATTCGGATTAGAAATTCTGGCAGGTTTGAACTATCTCTTCCCCGTGATACCCTCCCTCAAAATCAAATATCAACTCTACTTTCCCGATCGACCATGGAACGCAGTCGGACGTTTGCCGATCTACGTCTATCCGTTCGCAATAGGGTTTGGCTACCTCATGCCGTTGGACTTGTCCTTGTCTTTTTGGTTTTTCTACCTATTTTGGGGTGCCCAACGCGTCTTTTTTAGTGCAATTGGATGGACAACTGCCATCGGTCTACAGACAGAACAACGCGGTGGAGCATGGCTCGGTATCGGTGTCCTCGCACTCATCACAAGTCGGAAACACGTTTGGGGAATACTCCGCGACGTGTTCTCGTTTAAATCTAAAGATGGTTTATATCAGCTCGCTGTTTTCGGGTTAATCGTCAGTATGGCGATTGTGTTGATGTTCTGGTATTTCGCTGGGCTATCACCGTGGGTCGCACTCGGTTATTTCAGCATCTACTTAATATTATGCATCGCAATGACGCGTATGCGTGCCGAACTTGGTCCCCCAACACACGAATTGCACGGGATGCATCCTGACAGGATTATGTTGCTGTTCGGTGGAAGTCGCCCGTTAGGTGCGCAAAACCTAACCAACACGACGCTACTTTCATGGCTCGCCTACGGTTACCGCTGCCACCCGATGCCACATCAGTTGGAAGCATTTAAAATCGGTAGACACTTCCGATTTCATGAGAACAGGTTGGTCGTAGCACTTATCGTGGCATCAATTGTAGGGACAATCGTTTCGATTGTTGGACACGTCGCGCTCTATTATGAATACCGGTTTGCACGGTGGGGAGTCGGTGAATTTAACCGCTTACAAAGTTGGATTATCTCACCACGGGCACCGAATTTTGCCGCCGTTCAACATATAACATTCGGTTTCTTACTCACCGGTGTACTGACGTTTTTGAAACGCCAGTTTTTGTGGTGGCCGTTTTATCCCGTTGGTTACGCTGTCGGCAACGGTTGGGCAATCGGTTGGATGTGGTTCTCAATCTTTTTGGGGTGGCTCTTCAAGCAGCTGCTTTTCACAGGGGGTGGGGTGCGAGCCTATCGTCAAGCATTACCGCTTTTCTTAGGGTTCGTATTCGGTCAATTCCTTGCCGGAAGCTTCTGGAGTTTGCTCGGAGTTGTATTGAATAAAAATATGTACACACTTTTCCCATAAAACACACTCCCAACAATAGAAAACGCATTAGAAGTCTTTGAGGGCATCCTCTTCGGATTCAAAGACACCTATACTCTGCGTTAATCCGATCGTGTTGAAGATATTTCTGACTTGGGTGGACGGATGCGCAACCCGTAAAATCTGTCCTTTCTCTCGCATCTTCCAGAGTAATCTGATAATCTCACCGAAACCACTACTCGTGATGAAACTGCGGCGTTCAAAGTTAAGTAGAACTTTTTCTGCATCTTGAACTTCAGCGTCGTCGTACGCATCACTCAACATAACTTCGGACGCGTCCGTAAGGTAACCCGTAATATCAAATATCGCTATCTTTCCTTCGTCTTGATGTCGAACAGAGATTTGAGAATTGGCTCTCACAATGTCCTCCTATGAAAATAAAAAATAAATCCTGCTTTCAATCTTAGCATTAGTTGTAATATGATCCATTAATCCTCAGTAAAAGTTCGTTGAAGCGGTGTATGCTCCGGTTGGGAATGGACTACGGTGCCGTCGTCAAGATGTAGCCACGTCTCAAATTGCCGTTTACCTTCTTGTAACTGAATTACGCGGGCACCGCGCGGAAATCCTTCTCTCCCATAGGTGTTATAACCGGTCGCACGACCATAGCAGAGACAGATACCGTGCAAATCACCCCAGAAATCATTAACATGCTCATGCCCCACAAATGTTCCCATGACATCCCCGGCTTCATGCATCGCAGCAAAAAAACCGGTATTAATCTGAGGGGCACAAACATTCTCATATTTCACACCATAGCAGGTATGAAAATCCCAAACCTCATCATATTCCGGAATCGGGATATGGAAAAAGGCAAGGGCAGGTAATGGATGTCCAGTCTCAGCAGTGAACTTGGCAGATTCTTGTAGGTACCATGCTATTTGTTCGCGTCTAATCCAGTCGTAGCCACCAATGTCAGTCGGGGCATAACTACCAGAGTCAAGAAAATAAAGAACTGCAGCAGAGGCATTCGCCTCAGAACTCTGGATGGATAGCGTATAATTGCCGACACCGGGTACGGCTTCGGGACCCGGTTGCGAGAGAGAGAATCTGCTCTCTTGCATAACTGCCATCAACTCGTGCCGATCAGCATTGCCTTCATCATCGTGATTACCGAAAACAGCTGCCCACGGCACCTCGCACGCCTCTACAGTCTTGATAACCTCTCGAAGGGAATCGGCGGCATCTTTACAACCACCACCCGCCAAAATATCACCCGTTAGGACGATTAAGTCCGGAGATTCAGCCTTTGCAATCTGGGTCATTAGTTTCGCTGATTGTTGATCCGGTGCTTCCCCATTGTGCCAATGAATATCAGTAAATTGAACAATTTTGAAACGCTGATCGCTGCGAAATCTCAATATATTTTTCACTATATTTGTTATCCTCCGGGCAAAATCATAGCATAATTCCCAAAAATTGCAAGTGAATTCTTGATTTTCAGAATTACAAGGCTTACGCATGCGGCTCTTTATGTACCACAAACTGTCAGTTTGTGATACAAAAACGCTGGATTGGACGAAAAATTTTATCTAACACAACGATTTACATCTAAAATTGCGTAAGTCCTAAATTATAGAGACATCAAGGGAAAAAAAGAGAGAAAAATATTTTTCCTACAGAATTTCCTAAATACTATACTGGCGATGTTGGAAACCTCACCAGAAAGCCACTAAGAATTGCTTCATTAAGTCGCGACACTTTTTCAATACACGCCACTTTTTACATTAGAATAACCTTGCTATATCCAATTTTTCGTGTTAAAATATGTGCTATGCGAAACAACCGTCTATCGAACATCTATGATCACCGCACTGTCATCCTCTCAAACGAGGCAGTGGCAGATGGCCATTATCTATTGCGCTGTGAGTGTGCCGAAATCGCTCAGCACGCACGCCCCGGTCAGTTCATCCACGTTATGGTTTCGCAAGATACAGGTATGCTCCTACGTCGTCCATTCACAATCTACACGATGGATGGACACGAGATTACAATGCTCTATCAGATCATCGGTGAGGGAACAAAAAGATTGTCAGAGATGCCGGAAGGTGAACCGCTCCATGTTTTAGGACCTCTGGGCAATACGTTCGATTTTACCACGCATCCCAATCCTGCTATTCTTGTCGGTGGCGGTGCCGGTATCGCCTCACTCATGCTCCTTGCTACGGCGTTACGTAAAAACAGTATAGAGACAATCGGGGTGGTAGGAGCGCAACGGCAAGCACGACTCTTAAGTGTGACAGATTTAAGAGCAATCGGCATCACAGTCCATATAGCCACAGATGATGGAAGCATCGGACACCACGGATATGTCACCGATATTCTCATAGATATGATCGAAAAAACAAATTGGCCTCGTCCTACAATCTATGCCTGTGGTCCACACGGAATGCTTTCCGCCATCGCAAAAATTGCAGCCAACTATGGAGTCCCGACGCAAATTGCTATGGAGAATCGGATGGGGTGTGCGATGGGCGTATGTCTCGGATGTGTCTGTCCTGTCCGTACGGCCGCGGATACTATAGAATACCAACGTGTTTGCACCGAAGGACCGGTCTTTAATGCGACTGACATTGTGTGGGATATCTAAGAGAGGCATAAAAAGAAAATAGACGCGTTTGTGTCAAATTATAACAAAATAAGAAAAATTAAAATATGAAGACTACATTTTATCATGCATTAACAACCACCAGCCTCCAAGACAAATTGCTCTCCGATGCCTGTTGTGAAAAGATACTCGCTGGGTCGGATGTGGAATTACTTCCGTTATTGGATGCGGCATATCAGGTTCGCAAAACCTATTTCCAGAACGAGGTTCAACTCCATATTCTCAACAACGCACAGAACGGTTACTGCCCGGAGGATTGTCATTATTGCGCCCAGGCAAGTACCGCAACGACAGATATTGATGCATATCCATTAAAACCCGACGCCGAAATTTTGGAGGAAGCGAAACGTGCTTATGAGTCTGGTGCGTATCGTTACTGCCTCGTCATGAGCGGACGGGGTCCCTCACCAAAACGGGTCGCACATCTTGCTGAACTCATCCATACCGTGAAAACGCACTATCCCATTGAAGTATGCCTCTCAGCCGGATTGATTGACGTGGAGTCCGCCCGTGTCTTGAAGTCTGCCGGATTGGATAGGTTGAATCATAATTTGAATACTTCTGAGACTCATTATCCGAAGATATGTAGCACGCATACTTATCAAGATAGGATGGAGACGTTGCAAGCCGCACAAACCGTTGGACTTGCCTGTTGCTCAGGAGTCATCGTCGGGATGGGTGAAAGCATAGATGATATAGTTGAAGTTGCCAAGGCACTCCGTCAGCTTGAGGTCGCATCGCTACCTGTCAACTTTTTCTTGCCGATATCCGGAACGCAGCTATTGGAAACCCCAACACTGACCCCGGATTATTGTCTCCGGGTCCTGTGTCTGTTTCGGTTCCTGAACCCACGCACAGAGATACGCGTAGCTGCAGGCAGGGAGCACCACCTACGGAGTATGGAGGTGATGGCACTCTATCCAGCAAATTCAATGTTTATTGATGGCTACCTAAATGCGGAAGGTTCCGCAGCATCGCGAACCCTTGAGATGATCCGAGATGCTGGGTTTACGGTGAAAACAAACAGCGAAAACACTGAACAACTCAATCAGGACGAAGTAGAAAAACGGGATGTTCTTCTCAAAGATTTGAAAGTACTTCGACCGCGCATGGAATCCAGCACTTAATTCCAAACAACGTCTAATAACAGTTTCGTCCTTGTAAGTCCCGTACTTCTTTTTTAGATTAAAGGGTGGATCGGCAAATGTAACGTCAATACTATCTGAAGGTATGTCCTGCATGACTTCTATACAGTCACCGTGAATGATTTTATTAATAGACATTATAATGATTTAGTTGTAAGTTTTAGTTGGTCTATGTTAGACTAAGAACAAATAACCGATAGGAGACCAACTGATGATGCGTTATGAAACACTCAAGGATAAACCGAAACAACTTCTGTCGCTGACAGGT
>JAJEEK010000116.1 GCA_022821065.1 Candidatus Poribacteria bacterium | reverse complement strand
GAGGACCAATATCGCCAATCGTGCGTTGCTCAAAGGTCTGTGATCGGACTCGTGCATTTCAGCGTTATTCTGTTCCATCATTCACTTAATCTATTTTTGATAATCCCAATGACTGCTCCGATAATCAGTAGCAGTCCAATGACCCCTAAAATCGCAGGGGCAGCAAGATTGCTAACACCGCTTTCTCTATTTTTTATAATCGGAAAAACAATCTGAATGACTGCCGTGCCAATCAATAGCAATCCAATGGTTCCTAAAAGGGGCACGACAAGATTGCGAATAATGCTTTCTCCATTTTTCACAATCTGCGAAATAATCTCAACGATTGCTCCGACAATCAGTAAAAACAGGATAATACCTACAATTGGAGGACCGATGCCTCTTAGAATTATTTCAATGCTCGGGGGTATTTTGCTACCTGTAATCATCGTTACTATCACAATAACAAATAACCCTACAAACAATAGCCCTAAGATGAGTCCGAGACGGAGATTTCGCTTGCGTTGCTCTAACGCGTTCATGGTTGCTCCAATGGATCTGGTCCAAAACGATTTGGCCCATGTGTCCCTTTGCGAAAGCCTAATTCAAAAAACGCCATTACACGAATCAGTTCCGACCAACCCGATTTGTTCAAATCATGCCAGCGTTTGACATTTACTGCCAAGCCGACCCACGCAGCAGATATAATATAGAAGAACCAAAGTGTAAATACAGCAGTGTTATTGATATTAGAACAAATCAAAAATATAAGAACAGTCCCAACTCCTATCAGTAGATGCATTGCCCAATATTTTGCCCGATTAATTCGACCTTTGAATGAGAATAGGGTTTGCAATAGTGTCATCTTTTGTCCGATTAACCTAAATTTTATCCAAAGCCATCGTGATAAATACCACTGGCAGATAGAGCAACGAGGCGAATAATAGATAGCGCGCCGCCTGCATCGAACGTGTGCGCGCCAAATAAATCCCGATTGCGAGGAACGCGCCTCCCGCCAGCAGTGCTGTGAAGAAATAGACGCTACCGGCGATGTTGTACCATGTCGGTAACAAGCCTATACCGAAAAGTGCGACACAATTAACCACAATTTGACGGCATGTGCTCTCGCCATCTGGATGTATAACCGGTAACAATCGGAATCCGGCTTTTGCGTAGTCTTCGCGATAGATATAAGCGATTGCGAGCGAATGTGGCAACTGCCACAAGAAGAGTATCGCGAATAGCACCCAGGCTTCACCTGTCAATGTGCCGCGTGCTGCGACCCATCCGACAACGGGTGGGAGCGCGCCCGGTGCAGCACCGATCAGCGTACATAGAGAAGTCTTTCGCTTCAGTGGTGTATAGAGAAATAGATAACTCACGACTATCAGCGAAATGACGAACCCACTTAAGATATTGACGATGAACGTCAGGTAAAGCATACCGCTGCCAGTGAGAAGAGCACCGACGACAAGTGCCTCCAATGGACGCATTCTTCCGCCTGGGAGCGGTCTGTCTTGTGTCCGTTTCATCTTTGCATCTGCATCGCGTTCAAGGTATTGATTAAGTCCTAATACGCCTGCTGCGGTCAGCCCTGCCCCGATCATGGTATGCAAACAGAGCATCCAATCCACTGTCTGTTGTGCGCCGAGATAGAAACCTGCTGCGGTCGTGATGAGGATCATCACAACCAGTCTCGGTTTGACGAGCTCAACATAGTCAGCGGCACGCCGTACGACGACCGTGTGCTTCGAGGGTGGCCTTGCCGTTTCTGTGTTGTCTGTTAACGTTACCGTTGTTGAACGCATTTTTTACACTATTAATTTTGGTCACCGTTCCACAATGTAAAACTAAGACAAATTGTTCGCTGATCGCTCACAATTTCGTTTCACGGTGGTTTCCGATTAAGTCAACCGGATCTGGATTATGAAGATGTCTGACAGATTCTGTATTGTTCGCGAACTAGTGTTGTGTCACGCCAAAAATGATAGGTTATATTGACTGAAGATGTTGGGTTTCACTGTGTTCAACCCAACCTACAGTCCATCAAAATTAAAATGACAGAACACTAGTATGAAGTTGGTTTCAAATCGCGAACCAGTACAGGTCTATGTGCATCAGTGAACCGATAGATTTTTAGGGTCAACACAAAACTGCTGACCAACATGAGTGCGCCGACTGCGACGTGTGCAGTGGTAATTGTGACTGTGAGTGCTTCCGCGAATGTTTGACCGAATGCAGTTAGTTTCGCGAAAAACGCTCCGGTGCCCAGCATTAACTGAACAACAAGCAAACCGAGGAGTAGCAAAGGCATTGATTGCCCAGTTCTCTCTGCTTCACTGTTCGCCGTTAAAATACGTCGGACGAGTAAAAAGATATGCAGAGCGACCAAAAAAGCGAAAATCAGATGTGCGTCGAGCCTGCTGCCTGTATGGCGCAGAATCGCACCAAAGATAAGCTGCACATAAATCAGACACGTTGTTATGAGGCTGAGCCGTTTTAGCGAGGACGAGGATACCTCGTCCGTAGGGACATCGGTTTCAGTTTTATCTTGCCACCAATCTTGCGAAGTGAACCAAGCGATGCCACAAAGTAACGCGAAAAACGCTTGTGCAAGACACGCGTGTACGATTGCGAAGTTGCGATTAATTTGCGTAACCCGAAGTCCGCCGAGCACCCCTTGTACAATCACAGCAATCAATGCGGCGAGTCCGAGCCACTTTAGCCATTTTCGGGAATCTCTTGCCAGTATCAAAACGAAGAGCGCGATCGTTAACATTCCGACGAGGGATCCCATGAGTCGATGGCTATGTTCATATAGAATTCCGCCGACCATCTCTGATAGCGGGTAGAGAAACATATTGTACCCGAAGGTTGTTGGCCAATCAGGGACCGCCAATCCGGAATCCGTGCTTGTTACAATTCCGCCGATGACAATCAACAAGAACGTCGCGCCTGCGGTGAGGCGTGCCGTTCTGTGTAGCCATGGACTATAACTTGTGTGTTGCTGCATGCCAAATTTCCAAACAAACAAAAAGCATGAAAGACCTCGGTTGGAAGGATGGGGTTACCATCCCTCCGTTCTTCTGTTCCAATTTTTTGTCTTAGTCGCCGCTTGTTGCGGGTGCGTGTTCAGGTTGTGCCTGCGGAATCCAATCAGATTCTTCGCCCGGTACACTATATTCATAGGGACCGCGGTAGACAGTTGGAATTTGACCGAAGTTTCCGTGTGGCACGGGTGTCGGTGCTTCCCATTCCAGTGTGTTTACGTGCCACGGGTTCTGTTCGGCGACTTTGCCTTTGTATATGCTCCAGAAGAAGTTAAAGACGAGTATAAATTGTGCGAATCCGAGCGTGAAGGCACTCATTGTGATAAAGATATTCATATCCGCAAAACTTTGCTCTTGCGTCACCATTCCTACCGCTTCCGCCAGAGGGTTAGATATACGCCGTCGATGTCCACCGACACCGAGGATATGCATCGGGAAGAAGGTGCAGTTGAACGCGATGAAGGTCAACCAAAAATGGATTTTGGAGAGTACATCGTTCATATAGCGTCCGTACATTTTCGGGAACCAGAAGATGATGCCACCGAAAACAGCGAACAGACTTCCGCCGAACACAACGTAGTGGATATGCGCCACAATAAAGTAGGTGTCGTGGATGTAGATATCGACAGGCGTGTTCGCCATGTAGATACCGCTGAGTCCGCCAATCACAAACATTGAAACGAAAGCGATCGCGTGGAGCATCGGCGTTGTGAATCGGATAGACCCTCGGAACATGGTTCCGAGCCAGTTAAAGGTCTTAATCGCTGAAGGCACTGCGATGAGCATAGTTGTTGTCATGAATATCGAACCTAAACCGGGACGCATACCGCTCTGGAACATGTGGTGTCCCCAGACGATCCATCCCAGGAATGCGATAGCGATCATTGCGTAGACCATGGACCGGTAGCCGAAGATCGGTTTCCGTGAAAAGACGGGGATCAATTCGGAAGCGATACCCATACCGGGCAAAATAAGGATATAGACTTCTGGGTGTCCGAAGAACCAGAACAGGTGTTGCCAGAGTAGCGGATCTCCGCCGCCTTCCGCTGTCGCGGTGAAGAACGTCGTTCCGGCAAGCCTATCAAAGACGAGAAGTACAATTGCAGACGACAGTACGGGGAAAGCGAGTAGCAAAAGGATTGCGACGATGAAAAGCGACCAGATGACCAATGGCATTCGGAAGAAGGTCATTCCGGGTGCCCGCATATTAATGATCGTCGTGATGTAGTTAATAGACCCGACAAGGGAAGATAACCCTTGAACAAAGAGGCTAAGTCCCCAGAGGATTTGTCCCCATTCCACGCCTGTCCACTGTGCATCTGAAGAAAGCGGTGTATAACCTGTCCATCCGGCTGCGGCGTGTCCGCCCGGTACAAAGAACCCGGCCATCATTATAATCGCTGCGAGGACAGCAAACCAAAAAGAGAGCATGTTGAGGATCGGAAACGCCATATCGCGTGTCCCAATCATCAGCGGAATCAAGAAATTTCCGAAAGCACCGACCAGGATAGGTACGACGACGAAAAAGACCATAACCGTGGCATGCATCGTAAAAAGCATGTTGTAAAACGCGTCTGTCATAACGCCTGCCGGCATATAGACTTCAAGCCATTCTTCTTCATCGGAATCATAAATCCGTTCCCACATCCTGTCGGCACCCGTGACGACTTCACCTTCGTCCAAATATTGCTGCGATACGCCGATGATAGGTAGCGGTTTTTCGGGATAAGCGAGTTTCCACCTAAAAAGTAGTGCAAGCCCACCACCGAGGAAAAGCATAATCAGTCCATAGATAAGGAACTGCCTACCGATCATTTTGTGGTCAAGCGAA
>JAJEEK010000095.1 GCA_022821065.1 Candidatus Poribacteria bacterium | reverse complement strand
AAGCGCATCGCTCACCTTGAGCAACTCGTTGGGCGAATGGCCGTAGCGTTAGACATCGAAAAAAAACTATTGACTTGGTTGGAGTAACGTTAGCTGACAAGCGATGCTTCATTTCGGCATTGCAGCAGGAGCATTCCGTGCGAGATATTTGTGGCACTCTCGGTGTCAACCGGGGCAGTTTCTATTATCACCCCCAAGAGGATCCCTCCGAAGCACTGCTACGTTCGGAAATAGAGAAACTTGCGGGACGGTATCCGAGATACGGGTATAGGCGTATCACGCAGTTGCTACAGCGTCAGGGCTACAGCGTTGGGACCCGACGCGTCGCCCGCTTGATGAAAGAGAGCCATCTCTTGGTCTCTGTCAAGCGTATGTGTCAAACAACAAGATCACTTCAGGGCGAGAAACCTTGGGACAACCGTCTTGAAAACCTTGCTATCTCTCATCAGGATCAGGTCTGGGTAGCAGATATTACCTATATTCGTCTCAAAGGACGCTTCATTTATCTCTGCCTGCTCATGGATGTTTTCACTCGGATGATCAAAGCGTGGCAACTCAGTCAGCACTTGAACCAATCTCTGACGCTCACGCCGCTGAAAGAGGCATTCTGCCACAGCGTCCCTGAGATTCATCATTCTGATCAAGGTGTGCAGTATCTTTCAAAAGTCTATGTGTCCACGCTCGAAGCACATGGCGTTAAGATTTCTGTCGCACACCGAGGCCGCCCTTGGGAGAACGGATATGCCGAGAGACTCATCCGAACGCTCAAAGAGGAAGAAGTTAACATCAACGACTATCAAAGCATTACCGAGGCGAGAGATCGCATCGGGCATTTTATCACACAGGTGTATCATCTCAAATGCCCACATTCGGCGTTAGGATATTTGACACCTATGGAATTTCAAAGACAAAACTTTTCTTAACTTTGCGAAATTGTGGCCTAAATAAGCGTATGCACTATAATACCACCAATTAAGGAACCGAGCCCAAAACCAATAAGAGCGATAGCAGCTCCTATAACCATATACTTGATCTTGTCTGACCTTTTCATGAGACTTCTCCTTTTTTCTACTTTTCGGACTTTTTTTCTACATCAAGTGCTACCGCAGCACTGTACTGCCATCGGAAATTTAGACCACTCTCTAAACCAAGACTGTGGTATAATATCCACCTACTTGCAGGGGTCTCCGAAACGCCCGCACTTGGCTTTAGGGTATTTGACTCCTATGGATTTTCAAAGACAAAACTTTTCTTAACTTTGCGAAATTGTGGCCTAAATAAGCGTATGCACTTCAAGTTGAGTGAGTGCTATACGTTTGAATTGTAATCGCTAACATC
Source organism: Candidatus Poribacteria bacterium (assembly GCA_022821065.1). Lineage (GTDB taxonomy): Bacteria > Poribacteria > WGA-4E > WGA-4E > WGA-3G > WGA-3G. Next base: position 17,294 of record JAJEEK010000095.1, on the reverse strand, counting down.
CCACTCGCGTTCACCATCTTGAATAGCCTTTAAAAGACTTGACAGAGCTTCACAAGCTTCATCTATTTCATAGAAGGTCGATATAATCTCCTTTTTTCCTGTTTGTGCAAGTAATTGAATGGTAGGCGGGATATAATCCTCTTGGTCGAAATTTTCACCTATATCAATTATGAGCAAGCCATAGTTTTGACACTTTTCGGAATTTAGAACCAGGCCGCCTTCTGTATAAATAGCCGTATTTGCCATCGAAAAATTCTCCTTTCATAAACGTGGGTTGTGAAGTGCCAACGTTATTTAGACCACAAATCAGCAAAGTTAAGACACGTATTTTCGCTTAAATCTTGTTCAATGAGACTGCTATTATACCACAACCTTGGTTTAGACAGTGGTCTAAATTTTCGGTGGCAGTACACTCACACATCCCGCTCCCAACCGAATTTGGCTGCCCACTCGTTAACACGGCGGCGTTTAAGGGTAAGGGTTTCGCAAACGACAGACACGGTTTGCTTGTGCGTCCGGCTGTTCCATCGCTGTTCGAGGTAAAGCCAGCGGGCGCGCGCGACCAGATCACCGGCATCGCGTAAAGTGTCGCGCCGCTTTTCTGATTTAAACGCACGCTCGCCGGCATATTGTAAGGTGTTGAGTGCCTTATCCCATTCCGGTTGTTTCGCGAGATGGTACACACTGTTCAGCGGTATATCCAGCGTTTCGGCGATCTCTTTTGCGCTGCAGCCGGCGCGTTGGGCAAAAACGAACGCGGCAGCGTGTAGTTTGAGTTGTGCAACTTCCAGCGATGCGCCTGTGAGTGCTGCTACTAATTCGGCTTCAACGAGAGACTGAACCCCGTATCTTTTCAACCTTTCGCGGATTCCCGCTCACATTTATGTGCCAAGTAGAAAAAAATATCGTGTAAATTTGAGATTGTGTAGTCTGGTTGTTCGTCTGTTGTTTTCGGTGTTCGTACATCCGATTTCCGGTTGACGAGAACGCTTGTCATGCCTGCCCGATTGGCACCAACGATGTCGTTTTGGATAGTATCACCGATGTAAACTGCCTCTTTCGGTAAGACGTTAGCGCGTTCACAAGCGACTTTGAAGATTTCGAGGTTCGGTTTTCTGATACCGATTTCACCGGAAATTGTCAGTGATTGGATACGTTCTCTGAGTCCAAGGTGTCGGACTTTAGAGAGTTGGCTGTCGGTGTGTTCATCGTGTGCCCCGTTTGTAATGATCCCGACATGGTATCCGGTCAATTTCTCAAGGACTGTGGCATCGTCGTAAAGATATAGACTTGTGAGGTAAAGCGAACAGAAAAAATCGTCGAGCTTTTCCGTTATTTTATCTATGGGTAACCCTAATTCTTCAAATAGACACCGGAAACGTGAATCTCTCACTTCTGCCATAGGACATTTTCCCGCGTTGAGTTGTTGGAAGAGTGTCTGGTGCACTGTTGTCCATGCCTCTGTAATAGCCTCTCCTGAAACATGTGGGTAATGTTTGCGTAAACGTTGAAATGTTTCGCTTTGTGCGATGCTCCATGCTGTATCGGAGTCGCAGAGTGTGCCATCAAGGTCAAAAAATATTGCTTTAATCATTTTTTTCCGAATGTTGCAAAGTAACAATTCATTAAGTGCTCCAAAAGATGTATAGGTAAATGAACACCAATACGATCCAGGCAAATGCGACGATTTTCATCACGCGGCTTTTCCGTCCTGTTTTGGTGAAGTTAAAAGCAATGTGATTGAAAAGTAACATCAATGCCATTAGAAGGTTGAGATTAATGAGCTTGTCAGAACCGAAATCTCGCCATCTGAAAAATTGAAACACGTTGTAAGCAAGCAGGCAGAGAATAAGCCCAAGTAAACCGTATTTCCAGAGTCCTTTTGGCACAAGTCTTCTCATGCCGCTTATACCGCTTGTTTCTGTCAATGCCGTTTTGAAATTTTTCGGTAGATCGGGATTCGCTTCTCGAAGGGTTTGCTGCCGTTTTTCTTCTTCTTTAATCTTGGCATCAAGCTGCTGTTTTTCAGTATCGGTTAATTGTTTCATAGATACTATCTCCCTTTCGACGATTTCAGCGGCATGACAAACGCTAAACACTTTTCGTCGCGTTCCATCGGCTCGACAGCGAAACCCATAGAGAGTTTGAGTTGATGGTCGGATGTGAGTTCTTGAATAGAAAAGCGTGATGGCTCGTTCATTGTGTTTTTAAGAAGGCGAGGTTGGAAACCTCGCCGACTAAAGATATATTCACCTAATGGCGATAATTTTCGCCAATCAGGTTATTCGCGGCACGGACGGGCCGGAAAAGGGTTTGCCGTTTGGCAGGCATTTCGGCTAATAACTTCGGATGCGGGTCCCAATCGTGCCACTTGGAATTGACGGTGTTATAGCAGCTGAAAATAGCGAGGCGATCGTTCTCTTCGTTCGTCCACGTGTGTGTGCTGTGGGTCAACGCCTCCGTGAAAAAGAGGAGTGAACCCGCAGGACATTCATAAGTATCCCAAATCGGTGAATCTTGACTTCGGATTGTGTCGGGTGCCGTGTAGACGGCTTTATGGCTCGCTGTAATAAATAGCGTTCCGCCTTGCCGATATTTGACAGGGTTCAGTTCCCAAACGACACGGGTTAATCCGCTATACCCTCTGCCCGGGATGCATCGATAGAGGTGTGAATCGCCGGGGAAGCGGAGCATGCCGTTTCCGTTGTGGGGGCCAAAGTTTCCATCGCCGACAGTGCGGTAGAACATGTGGCACGATTCCATCCTGAAGCCGTAGCATTCTTGGCTTGATAACGCTGGGTGTGCGAGAAACTCGTTGAGGAAGCCGACGACGTTCGGATGGTCAGAGAGGCGTTGCATGGGACCGCCGAGCGGGGAACGCTCATGCTCCGGTATTGACTTCGGTTCGTGGCGGAGTTTATATCCGAATTCTTGCATTTCTGCGAGTTCATCACCGGAGAGTACACCGGGAACCAAGAGCCAACCGCGCATGTCAAAGAGGTACTTCTGTTCTTGCGTCGGTGGAACGACAGGGGTGCCGTCGGAGATGGTTTGCGTCAGTTGTGCGTTATCAATGTCGAGCGCTGCACCGAGATTTTTATCAACGATAAATGGTTTTGTATAATTCGTAGTTTCTGCCATAATAGATATCCTATGCGGCTTTTGCGCGTTTGAGGGCATCTTCGGAGACGTTCAACGTCTTATCAATATCTTCATCGGTATGGGACGTGGACATGAACCAGATATGCCCCTCTGGCAGGTATAACCCGCCATCCAAGGTTGCTTCATAGAAGGTTTTGTGGAATTGCTGTTGTTTTTCGTCGTCGCTGTTGGTACTCAAACCGAAGTACGGCATGGGACCGATACCGCCGATGTGAGCATTGTCGATACCGAGGCGTGTTGTCATCTCTCTGTAGCCGTCTAACAACCTCTGTCCCTGTTTCCACATAAAGGCGACACCGTCCTTCGCCTCGAGTTCCGCGATTGTAGCGATTGCAGCGGCGACGAGGGATACTTCACCGTGGAAGGTTGCAGCGACCCAGACATCACCGACTTCACCCATGATTTCTTCTCTGCCGACGACGACAGCGGTGGCAAACCCGTTGGCGAGTGCTTTTCCGAAAACAGACATATCAGGGGTAACCCCGAAGTATTCCTGTGCACCACCGAGTGCGTATCGAAATCCGGTTTTCACTTCGTCGAAGATCATCAGTGCGCCGTTGGTGTTGACGAGTTTTTTTGCTTCTTCGAGGAAACCTTCTTTCGGGAGGTCGTGTCCAGAAGGTTCCATAATCAGACAAGCGATTTTGTCCGGGTGTGCTTTGAAGAGATCGGCGAGTCCGTTGAGATCGTTGAAATCGACGCTGAGTGTAGCGGCAGCAGCACTTGATAGGTGTCCGCGTGCGTGGCTGCACCAATCGTGCCATCCGTGATAACCGGAACGGATCACCTTTTCTCTGCCGGTGTATGCGCGGGCGAACTTAATCGCGCCGGTTGTTGCATCGGAACCCCCGACGAAGTAGGCAACTCTCTCCGCCGATGGGATAATCTGGATCAATTTTTCGGCGAGTTCGACTTCAAGCGTATGCCCGAAGTTATAGACATTTCCACGTTCGACGAGGTATTTTGTGACCGTATCAATCACAGTCGGATGGGCGTGTCCGAGGATCATGGGTCCGAATCCCATGAGATAGTCGATGTAATCGTTTCCATCGGCATCCCAGAAATGTGAACCTTTCGCCCCGGCGATCATAATAGGTTTTGGTGGTTGGCTCCGTTTATGGGGTTGCCCACCACCGACCAATGCTGCTTTGGCGCGCTCCTGCCATGCAAGCGATTTTTCAAAACTTCGTCCCATCGTGAAATCTCCAATATCCATAATCTTATTTTGATTTGAATCATTTTATCACAATTATGAATTTGCGCGGAGAATTTTTTCCGAGACGTTTCGTTTGCAAATTAGGCAGCGTTCACTCCAATATGCTAAAATGAAATTGTGGAAGATATGTAAGTAAAGGGGGTAAACTTTGGTAATAAAATTATTGGACGATTGAACGCTTCCGCCGATAGTTTTCAGTTGCCACCATTTTGGTATTGCTCAGCAGGAGATGGTTCGTCAAAGGGTTCACCGGCAGCTTCAGCTGCTTCTTTTCGCTGGAACCATTCAACCCATGCTTGATTGGCCATCTGGAAACCCTCGGCTTTACCCTCGGCTTTACCCTCCGCATAAACCCGGTCCCTAAACAACTTTGCATACCCAAACATGATTTCCTCCAGTATGTGTGAGAAGATGAAGAAGAAGCCAACAATCAACGCCATCAGAGCAGATGTTCGCGTTAATAATGTTCCACCTAATGCCTCCAACTTCCAGCCAAAGAAAACTTCAAGTAATAGGTTCAGTATTACAAGGCTTGAAAAAATCCGAGCGAATACATAGAACCATTTTCTCGGGATCCGAACTAACGATACATAGTCCTTATCATTCGATTCTATCAACTGAAACATCCTTTCAAAATAGAGAACGATAAAAGGTGCGATGCACAAGACAATCGCTTACTTCCATGTTGACGTGTTAATTATATCCCAGAGTAGGTGGAAGTGTCAAGAGTTTTTAATCAAGGTTTTCTTGCAAAATTGTAAAATTTTGTGCAATAATAAGGTAACCTGAGTGTTGAGGATAGTATTTATAGCAAGTTTCGGAAGAGAGGGAGAAATAAAAATGGCAGAACATCTCTTAAGTGACGCGCAGATGCGGGAATTCATTGTGAACGGTTTTGTGACCGTCGCGACGGATCTCTCTACGCAGTTTCACGACGCGATCTATGAAAAGACGATGAGCGTCTTTGATAAGGAAGGGAATCCGGGGAATAACCTCTTGCCGCGGATACCAGAGATTCAGCAAATCTTTGACGATCCGAACGTTCGCGGTGCATTGACGAGTCTTCTCGGGCCGGATTACTATATGCAGCCGCATCGGCATCCGCACTATAATCCGCCCGGCAGTAAAGGACAAGGGCTGCACCAAGATGGCGGAAAACGGTGGTCGCATCATACGCGCAGGCTGCTGGTTTTCTATTACCCGCAGGATACACCTGTTGAACTCGGTCCGACGGGCGTGGTTCCGATGAGCCACTACTATAGTACCCGTGAAGGTGCAGAAGTTTCACCCGAACAGCCTATCGTTGGGAAAGCGGGAACAGTTGCGTTCGCGAACTACGATTTGTGGCACCGTGCCATGCCGAACAGCAGCGAGAAACGTCGCTACATGATGAAATTTCTTTATGCTCGGATGTCGGAGCCAGAAGAAGCGACGTGGGCGAATCGGGAGACAGACTGGGCAAACGGGAATGCCGTGGGCCCCGCTGAGCATCAGGAGATGTTCCGACATCTCTGGAACTGGCATCGCGGGGTAGAGGATAACGGTTCGCCCGGGACATCAAACGGTGCTTCGCTGTCGGATTTGGTGAGTTCACTTAATAGTACATCGGAATCGACAGGGTTGCAAGCGGCTTATGCGTTGCCGCGATTTGGAGAGCAGGCGGTTTCTGCTTTGGTGCGGTGTCTTCATGACGAACCAGAGGCGACGCGCCGAAACGCTTGTTATGCGCTCAATGCGGTGGGTTCTCCTGCGGTTGATGCTTTGCGTAATGCCCTGAAAGATCCGTCTGAACATGTCCGAGACAACGCGGCGGAGGCACTTGGTGATTTAGGAAACAAGGCGGGATCTGCGGTGTCGTCATTGGTTGAGGCACTCTCAGATGAATCGGGTCGTGTGCGCGTCCGGACAGCGGAGGCGTTAGGGACAGCGGGTCAATCGAGTTCAGTTGCTGCGCCGAGTCTTGTGAAGGCATTAGGGGATCCGAATGATGGGGTTCGTCGGAATGCTGTTTTCGCGCTGGCACGGCTGGGTCAGGATGCTGATGGTGCGGTTGAAGGTTTACAGAATTTGCTGTTTGACGCGAACCGTTATGTGCGTGGTGATGCGGTGCACGCGCTTTACCGTATCGGGACACCGTCGGCGAAATCGGTATTGCTGCGCCATCTTCAGACGACGCGTTGGTGCCCGATAACTTCACGGGAAAGTACGTTTTAGATTTAGTCGAGATCCAGTTGATACGGAATGGCGAATGAAAGTAGGCGCGGTTACAAACCGCGCTACTTTTTGGGGTATGAAGCGAAAATCTACGTAAAGAATTCTTCGTTATGTGGACGGACATCGACTTCAAACGTCCACGCGCTCCGTTCCTGTTGTACCAAAGCCCAATAGGTATCGGCGATTGCGTCGGGTTCGAGGAGCGGTTCATTCTCACTCAATTTATAGCGTTGTCGCATCCCTGGTGTATCGATGACCCCATCAATGATAATATGGGCGACATGGATGCCGTAGGGGCCGACTTCGCGTGCAAGCGATGATGCCAAACCTCGTGTTGCGAACTTAGCACTACTAAACGCGAGCGCATCTGCCCTGCCGCGTACAGCAGAAGTGGCTCCGGTGAATAGAATCTTCCCGCCGCCTTTCTTAAGCATTCCGGGTACGACCTGTTTTGAGCAGAGGAACCCACCGAGGGTGCAGACGCGCCATGCGCCTTCAAACGCCTCTGGCGTGAGGTCTGCGAAACTTCCCCAAGCGGCGTTTCCGGCGTGGTTCACCAAGATGTCGGGATCGCCGAGCTCGTCTCGGATGCGGTTAAAGCTTTGATCCACCTGTTCAGGTTCGGTAATATCCGTCGGGATCGGAATAACTGTGCGTCCGGATTTTGCTAACCTTGTAGATAGGTTTTTAATATAGGCGGACGAACGGGACAGAAGTGCTACGTTACATCCCTCTTCTACAAATTTACGGGCGAGTGCAGCCCCTAAGCCGGGACCTACACCTGCGATAACTGCTATTTTTTCCATAGTGATTCCTTAAGGACTCATGAAAATTTTCGAGTTGGGTCTGCTGTCAAGTCAACTTCATTTGTATAGACTTACGAAAATTTGAGAGTTGGGTTTCACTCGCGGTTCGATCCGTCCTGATGGCGGGGTTATAACCTCGCCTGCGGGAAGTGGAGATGCCCTGCAACAACCGCCCGATATGCTATTCATGTCTGAGTGCGTCGATCGGATGAAGTTTAGCGGCTTTCCACGCTGGATACGCGCCAAAAAAGATACCGACCAATGCGCTGACAACAAAGGAGACTATTCCGTACATCGGCGAGACGAGGGTTCGCCATTCCCAGAGCGATGTGACCAATTCAGCACCCCCTATACCGACACCGATACCAATGATACCGCCTACGAGGGCAAGACTCGTGGATTCAACGAGGAACTGTGCAAGGATATCGGAGCGTTGTGCCCCAACGGCTTTGCGTAGCCCAATCTCTTTCGTCCGTTCTGTTACAGAAACGAGCATAATGTTCATAATCCCGATGCCCCCGACAACTAACGAGACGACAGCGATCCCTAAGATCAGGTTGGTAAAGGTTTGGTTTGACTCTTCGAGTGTTTCCATGAATTCTGCTTGGTTTCGTATATGAAAGTCAGGTTCTTTATTTGCGGCGATTTTGTGTTGCTTCCGGAGCAGTTCGGTTACCTCAGTTTCTGCTGCCTCAAGGAGTTTTCCGTTATTTGCTTGTATGCTGATGCTTGAGAGATAGTCTGATCCGAAAACGCGTTTCATCGCGGTTGAATAGGGAATGAACACCTGATCGTCGGGGTTGCGCCATCCGCTTGCGCCTTTTTCTTTCATAACACCGACGACATGGAAACCGACGTTTTTAATTTTCACGGTTTGACCGACCGGTTCAATGTTTTCAAAAAGCGTATCAACAACGGTTTTACCGAGCACACAGACACGTTCACGGTATCGGATCTCGCCTTCTGTGAAGAACCGTCCTTTTTCGACGGTAAAGTTTGCTGTGACGAGGTATGCTGGAGAGGTGCCAACGATAGTTGTATTCGTGTTCTTATTGAGGAACTTCACTTGTGCTCGGCTGCTGACTTCAGGGGTGACATAACCGAAAGTCTGTCCTCGTTCTTGCAGTGCTTCCATATCTTCGACGGTAAGGGTTCTACGCGCATCTGCCGAGCCGCGTCCGCGAAACATACTCTGTCCGGGTCGAACGGCGAGAATATTTGCGCCTAATGTCTGAATCCGTTCGGTGACATCGGCTTTGGCGCCTTCACCGATTGAGGTGGTGGTTATAATTGCGCCGACACCGATAATTACGCCTAACATTGTCAACAGAGAACGGAGTTTATTTGCCAATAAGGCACTTAATGCGTTTGCGAAACTTTCAAGAATCCCCATAGCATTTTCTCCTATGTTATTACCGTTTTACAGTCGTTTGGACAATTCATATCACATTATTGCCGAAAAATAAGGGAAATAGGCATAGGAAACCATCGGTCTCCTATGGTACAAAAAGGGTCCAAACTATTGTTTATCGTCCTCGCCCGCCGCCGGTCATGCGTCGCATGGTGGAGGCAGGATTTTGCATCATGCGTCTTCGCCAATCTTCGCCGCCACCGCCAGGCTGAAATCCGCCGAGTGCGACGATATCGCCTTCGGTGAGTCCAGAGATAATCTCAATTTTGTCAAAACTGCTGACCCCTGTTACCACAGGCTGTGGTCGTCCGGGTTGACCGTCTGCGCCGACGATTCTGACCATTTTCCTGCCGCGCATGTCAAGTACTGCTTCAGTCGGCAAGGTAAGGATACCTGTTTTGTTGACGGCTGAAATTTGGACGCTGGCGTTCATACCGGGTTTGAGAAATGGCATTCTTGAGGTTTCAGTTTCTGCGGGTTGCGTCTGTGTCTGTGGTTCTTCTACAGGTGTTTCCTCAAGGAAGCCGCCGAAAAGCCCGCCCCAATCCTCTTCATCGGTTTCCGCTTTCGGTTCGGCTACGTCAGAATCTTCTTGTTGCTGTGCTGGGGGTTCTTGGGGCGTAGGTCTTGAGGGTATGCCATCAGCGTCAGCACCTTCTGCTTGGCGTTGTTGACGCATTTCGCGGAAACGTTGGCGTTGTTCGTCCGACATATTTGCGAAATCTGGTCGCCCCGTTCCGCCTTGCCAATCGCCAGCGCGGCGACCTTCTGCGCCTCGCATCATTCCCTGACTTGTTCGAGTCGCTTCCACATTTTTCAACTCGGAAGTCACTTCAAAAGTTGTCACATTTTGAATGACTTGTCCTTGTGGTGCAATTTTCAAGACTTCGCCCTGAAATGGCATGTCAGGATAGGCTTCAACGGTAATCGTCACAGGTTGTCCGATTTGTACCTTGCCGATATCGGTTTCATCGACTTCAGTCACGACGTATACGGTATCAAGGTCTGCCATTGTGACGAGTGTCTGTCCTTCTTCTGATGCGATTGAAGAGAGACGAGACGTGATGACTTGTCCTTCTTCAACCATTTTCTCAAGAATCGTTCCGGAGATAGGTGCCTTGATGACTGTGTCATCGTACTCAATTCGACGGAGTTCCAGCTGGGTTTCATTGCGTTTGACTGCCAAACGTGCGGTTTCGATGTCGCGTTCTTTTCGGGTAATTTGTTTCCGGTTGGCTTGTGCAAGTTTCAAGGATTCTTCCGCCTGAACGATCCGTTGCTGCTGAAGTTCGATATCCATGTCTCGTGCGGCTTCACCTTCGACGCGTTCTTTAGCGAGTGCGAGGTTGAATTCTGCCTTCTTGACATCTGCTTTCCCCAACTCGAGTTCGGCTTCAGTCGCGGGTTGCTCTACGAGTTTCACGTTTTCTTCAGATGACCGATGCCGCGCCTGTGCCGATTTAAGTTGTGCCTGTGAAGACTCTAATGCGGCTTGCGAGATGAGTTCTTTCTCGTAAAGTGTTTTATTTCGTTCATGCTCTGCGGTTACGAGGTCCAAGTTTGCTTTATCTTGTTCCAAGGTGGCTTGTGCACGCTGTTTATTTTCGTCCCTGACTTCATCGGAGGTGAGTAGTTTATATCTAATTTTGGCGATGTTAAGGCTGTTTTCGGCATCCATGACCCCCCGTTGGTTGGCTATTTTCTCAAGCCGGATATCTTCTTTGAGTTGGATGAGGCGTTGCTGTGCCTCAGCGAGAGATTCCTGTGCTTGCCGAATTTGGATGTCGGACTGCTCTCTCTGGAGCTGGATATCGATTTCCGCCTGTTGCAAACGGGCTTCGGCAGATTGTAGGTCGGCTTGTGCCTGTTCCAAGCTGATCTGGACGTAGGTGGTTTCAACTATGGCGATGATCTCATCTTTTTCGACGTAATCACCTGCGTCAACTCTGAGTTCCAGAATTTTTCCACTCGCTTTGGAACTCACTTCAACAATATTCAACGGTTTGATCGTGCCTGTTGCGTCAATCGTGACTGCAATATCGCCGCGTTCAACCATTGCGGTCTTTATATCTTGTGCCTCGCTGCTCCCTGCGTCGTCTTTGGTTGCAAATACGATGCGCCCGACGACGACGGCGACCACGGCAACGAGTACGACTGCTGCAGCGATTGTGATAACTTTCCATCTTCCCATCACGGACCCCCTTTTGATAATAAGGTGCGAGAACGTCTTTTATAACTTTCCCGCGCCCCCTCATGACGTACTTCGGAACCGCGAGTCTTGGTTTTCAAGGGGACCAAAAACGTCTGCGATTCTACTTCAGGACTTACGCACTTTTGACTGTAGGCGGTTCTGTTAGCCCCTCTGTATCCGCCCGCAAGCGGGGGGTTAGGGGGGTTGGTAAACACAGCGTTCTGATAGCACAAACTATGAAGTTTGTGGTACAAAAGCGCATCATGCGTAAGTCCTATACTTCTTATTTTAGTCAAATCTGAAAGAGAAAAGTTCGTACTTTTGTAGAACTTACGCAATTTTGACTGTGCCCCGTTTTGTTAGATGAAATTTTCGGTAAACACAGCATTCTTGTACCACAAACTAACAGTTTATCGTAGGCACATAAAGCGCAGTATGCGTAAGTTCTATTTTGTTTTTACAAGCGTGGCATATCGACAGCACTATCCCGTCGTTCGTGCATATTCTTTTCCATGGCTTCAGGATAGCGGTCTGGTAGATGAGAGACATCGTTAAGTTTTTGGAGTGCGTCACCTTGAAGGTGCCACCCTGCTGCACCGAGGTTATCGCGGAGATGTCCGGTATGTCTTGCCCCGACGATGACCGAGGTCATTGCCGTTTGTTCAAGCACCCATCGGAGTGCGACTTGTGCCGGACTCTGTCCGAGTTCTTGAGAAACATCAAAGAGGGTTTGTAGCGTCTCATCAGCGTTGTCGGCGAAATAGCGTTGCGGGTATGCCCATCCTTCTTCTGAGCGGGTGCCGCCGTGTGTGCGTTCACCGGGTTTGTATTTACCGGAGAGGAATCCACCGGCTAATGGACTCCAGACGACGATTCCCAATCCTCTGTGCTCGCAGAGCGGAACGAGTTCTTGTTCTATATCACGGACGACGAGGCTATATTGCGGTTGGTAGCATGAAAACTGCGTCCAACTGTTGACAGTGCTGATCCATAACGCCTCAGATAGCCGCCACGCTTGGTAGTTGCTGCATGCGGTGTATCGGACTTTGCCTTGCTGGACGAGATCGTCGAGTGCGCGAAGCATCTCCTCTAATGGGGTTTGCGTATCGACGTGGTGAATATAGTAGATGTCTACGTAATCCATCTGGAGGCGTTTAAGGCTGTCGTCAATCGCCTGCATGATATGGACGCGCGACATGCCTGAGTCGTTGGGACCGGTGCCCATCGGGTTGAAGAATTTGGTTGCGACAACGGCATCGCGCCGTCTGCCCTTGAGTGCTTTACCGAGCAGTACTTCGGATTCGCCGTCTCCGTAGGAGTTGGCGGTATCAAAAAAATTGACGCCTGCATCAGAAGCGAGATGCACCATCCGTTTTGCCTCTGCTTCGTCGGCACCGTGTCCAAAAGTCATTGTGCCTAAACAGATTTCTGATACCTTGAGACCACTTTTCCCTAATCGTCTATATTCCACGTTTTTTCCTCCGTCTTATAGCACAGGAACGGTTTTACCTTCCGAACGGAGTCCTGCTTCATAGACCTTCATGACTTCGAGTGCGAACTCCAGTGATCCTTGTTCGGCAGGTTTGCCCTCCAGAATGCAGTCACAGAAATATCGCATCTCTTGGTAGAAGCCTTGGATGAAAAGTCCTTTGTTTTCGAGTGTGCCGAGACTAAATTGCGGTTCCCAGACGATGGCACCACTGTCAAAGCCTTCGGGGATAAAACTGGCACTTCCGCTGTAATCGAACCGCATACCTCGTTGTAGTAGCACTTGTGTACCGTTTCTGATTTCGGCGTGACATCCGTCTCCGAAGAATTGATAAAGTTCGGACGGTTGCCCGTGTCTTGCGCCGTCAGCGAGATGGAAGTTTCCGAGTGCGCCGCTTTCGTATTCCAAGATACACGCGCCCCCGCCGCGTGGACTCCTATGAACTGTCACACTTGAAACTTTCCCGCCGATTGCTATGAGCAGCGACAGCGGGTGAACGCCGTTTTGGAGCCAGTTGGTATGCTCTTTTTCAAGGAGGATACGCTTTCCTTCGCTTGGAATCGTCATCGGGTAGACCCCTAAGATTGTCCGTAAGGGACCATAATCATCGGTAGCGAAGATTTCGATGATTTTTTGCGTTGCAGGCATGAACGCCTTTTTGAATCCGACGACCACGACGCGATCCTTCCGGTGCCGGATCATTTCCCGAACTTCATCCGCAAACATACCGGGCGGTTTTTCGAGCCAGACATGTACGCCAGCGTCGAGTGCCTCGCACGTCAGTTCGGGATGGAGACGCGGCGGCGCGCAGAGAAAGATGGCATCCAGTTTTTCGTTCCGAAACATGTCTGCCATGCTCGGATAACACGCTTTAACGCCGTATTGTTCAGCGGTGATGCGCGCACGCGCGATATCAATATCGCATAGTGCCTTCAACCGAATGGGGAGGAATGTTAGGGTTGGTAAGACGTTGCGATAGCCGTGTGAACCGACGCCGACGACAGCGACATCTAACCGTTCCTCAAATTCTCGTTGATAACTCATAATTTTTAATTTACCTTGCGGTTCGGTTAGGTGGACTGGGGGTTTGATGTTCTTTCCTGTAGATCCGCTTTCCACTTCGTTTCAAACTGCACACTTGGGACTAATTTTGTCTGGTTCTTTATGTTAAAATCTCATAATTACCTACATACTCGATGGGTGTAGGGCTGGGGGACCCAGCCCCTACGGGTGTATAGGTAATTCCAAAACCTACTATAATTTACCTTGCGGTTAAGGCGTAGGAATTACGGCAGCACGGCATCAAAGTAGGCATCCATATCCTTTTTCATCTTCTGCAATTCCGTTTGGTCGGTGTACATCATGTGTCCAGCCTTATAGTAAGCCATGGTGATGTTATCTTGTAAGGATGGATCAAGCCCGAGATGGTTAAAGGTATATTCCGATGCCAGAAACGGCGTTGCCAAGTCGTAATAACCGTTCGCAACGAACACTTTCAAAGCGGGATTGACAGTCATCGCCTTGCGAAGTGTATCGGCGACATTGACGTATTGGTTCTGATGGTCGCTGTAGTTCCACGGATGTACACGTCTGCTCAGGATTTCATACGGGAGGTCCGACTCAAATCCGAGTTCGCCGCGGACATAGTTGTTGAGGTTCGCGGTATACGCGCCTTGCGTGACGGCGCCGCTCGGATCGTATTCGTAATTTTCGCCAGCGGAGTCGCGGTCAATGCCTTTGTATCGGCTATCAAAGCGTCCGACTGTACGGGCTTCATCGCGGAGTAGCTCCTTACAGAACCGGAAGATGTTAATCCGCAAGTCGGTCCGCTCAATATATTCGGGTGTCAGTCCGGTATAACCTGCAAGTTTTTTAACAGTGTCGGCACGTTCTGATGGCGATATAGCGTTCCCTTTCATGAGTGCCACTGTGTAATCGCCTGCGGCAAACGCTCTGACTTCGTCCATGAAAGGTTCAAACTCGGTATCGACTTCACCCAACCTTTTATGGTAAAACGCAGTCGCTGCGTAAGTTGGTAGAAAGAGGATATAGGGCAGATCGTTTCCGGGTGCGAACCGTATTGTCTGGAAGTTGAGGACGACCGAAACGAGCAGGATACCGTTGAGGTATGCGCCGTGGCGTTCTTGGAGGTAACCTGCGAGTCCACCGGCACGGGTTGTTCCGTAGCTTTCGCCGATGATGAATTTGGGGGAACCCCAGCGTTGATAACGTCCGAGATAGAGGAGGATAAAATCGCCGACCGATTCAATATCTTTTTTGAACCCGTGGAACTGCTTCGCCTCCTCCCCAGGGACTGCCCGACTGAACCCTGTGCTGACCGGATCGATGAAAACGAGATCGGTTTTGTCCAAAATAGAGCATTCGTTGTTGGTCAGTTGATATGGTGGGTGTGGCAATTCGCCATCTTCGTCGGGTTTGACGCGTCTGGGTCCGAGGACGCCGAGATGCAACCAAACCGATGAGGAACCGGGACCGCCGTTGAATGAGAAGGTTATCGGACGCGTCGCGGGGTCTTCTACATCATCGCGTGTATAGGCGATGAAGAAGACCGCGGCTTTCGGTTTTTCGCCCTCTTTGTTGACCTCTTCTTTGAGGATCAGCGTTCCGGTTGTTGCGGTGTAGCGGATTTCCTCGCCGTTAATGGTAACACTGTGGTGTGTAACGGAGAGTTTATCCTCAGGTATATCGTCATCTTTTTCTTCGTCTGTGGTTTCTTCAGACGCATTTTTTTCTTCTTCGCTCATGTTGATTTCCTTTCTATTTTGGGATTGGCAAGACTTAGATATATTGACTTATGAAACGCATTATAGCACATTTTGCAGAAATAGGTGTGACAATTTTTTGTTGATTTTAGGCTATATCTGTGGTATACTTCGGTAAAAGACGCACACAGATTTGAACTTGCTCCAAAAACCTGCTATTATATCCGCATGCCGAAACTTAATCTCAAATCCAACCACAAAGCAATTCGCGACTACTACGCCACGCTGCAGCAATACGAACAACAAGGCATCAGACACGAAGGTGCGGTCAGTTCACCCTTTGAGAGCCTCCTGCACGCCTGTGCGAAACAGGTAAATGCCACGCTCGTCCCGCAATATGCCATGCGTGCCGTAAAAGGAAATCGCATCGTTATTGATGGTGTGGTGCTCGATGAGTATGGACTCCCCTTTGTTTATTGGGAAGCGAAAGATATAGACGACGACCTCACCAAAGCCGTACAGGAGAAACGCGATGCAGGCTACCCGCTCGACAATATCCTGTTCCAGACCCCACAGCGCGTTATCCTGTACCAAAACGGAGAGGTGGCGTTGGACCTGGACATTACCGAACCGTCGGGGCTGATAGCAGCTCTCCAACACCTGTTTTCTTATGTGCCGCCTGCACTGGATAACTGGCACACCGCCGTCTCCGATTTCAGAGCGTATGTCCCCGACCTCGCAAACAAATTGAAAGAACTGATTGAGGAACGGCACGAAACGGATACAGCGTTCAAGAAGGCGTTCACCGATTTTTACGAAACCTGCCGAACCGCGATTAACCCGGACCTGTCACAAGATGCTGTTGAGGAGATGCTTGTTCAGCATATCCTTACGGAACGTATCTTTCGGACGGTCTTTAACAACTCCGCCTTCACGCGCCGAAATATCATCGCACGCGAGATAGAAAACGTTGTTGATGCCCTGATCCGACAGGCGTTCAGTCGTGAGGAATTCCTTAAACCGTTGGACCGATTTTATGTCGCGATTGAACAAGCCGCGATGCTTTGCAAAGACTTCTCCCAAAAACAGCACTTTCTTAATACGTTTTATGAAAAGTTTTTTCAGGGGTTCTCTGAGGATGTCGCAGACACGCACGGGATTGTTTATACGCCGCAACCGATTGTTGATTTCATGGTGAACAGTGTAGCACATATCCTCGAAACCGAGTTTGGTCGGTCCTTGTCCGACAGTGGCGTGCATATCATCGATCCGTTCGTTGGCACGGGCAACTTCATCGTCCGACTCATGCAGGACATCCAAGGCACGGCGTTAGCGGAGAAATACCGTCATGCGCTGCACTGTAACGAGGTGATGCTCCTGCCCTACTACATCGCCAGTCTTAACATCGAACAGGAATACTTCCAACGGATGGGGACGTACCTGCCGTTTGAGGGGATCGCGCTTGCGGATACGTTTGAACTGCTTGAGCAGCAACAAGGCGAACTCTTTACGCGTGAGAACACGGAACGGGTGAAGCGACAGAAGGCGGCGGATATGTTTGTTGTTATCGGTAACCCGCCTTACAACGCGTGGCAAGTCAACGATAGCGACAACAATAGGAATCGAAAATACGCAGTGATGGACGGGCGTATTGCGGAGACCTACGCAGCAGATTCCAAAGCGACACTCAAAAACGCACTCTATGATCCATACATAAAGGCGATTCGATGGGCTTCGGACCGGATTGGTCAGGAAGGTATTGTTGCATTTGTCACAAACAATGGCTTCCTTGAAGGGTTAGCGTTTGATGGCATGCGAAAACACCTTGCAGACGATTTTGACGCGGTTTATGTTCTGGATTTAGGTGGAAACGCCCGGAAAGGATTAAAGGTTTCCGACTCGAATGTGTTCGGTATTCGGGTCGGTGTGAGTATCAATCTGTTTGTGAAAAATAGAGGTAACTCATCAGAGAAGCCCAATATCTTTTATTTTTCCACCGATGACTTGTGGAACCGAGAAAAGAAGTTTAATTTTCTCAATGAACGCCAACACACAGGAAACGTAGAATGGAACGCAATTCAA
>JAJEEK010000109.1 GCA_022821065.1 Candidatus Poribacteria bacterium | reverse complement strand
CACAGTCCCTTCGCCCCCATCTGCCATCGGGATTTTGTCAATAACGGCATCCGGAAACACGCGACGCAGTCCCTGCTCAATCGCACACGCAGCTTCGAGAGCACTGACACTCCCTTTAAATGAATCAGGTGCAACTACAATTTTCATAATGGAAAGTCTATCACAAGCACCCCAATTTGTCAAGTTCAGACAATTTCTATCATAGGGCATTTGGTTTTAAGCGTTTATTGGGTTTTGAAGTTTTTTGCTGTTAATTATTCTTACGATTTCTCCGAGATTATGCACCTTTTTTGCTGATAAATTGTTTCATTAATTATAGGGTTTACGCAAATTTCTTGTAGGTCTCAATCCACAAATTCGAGATTTTTTCAAATTATGCGAATTTTCAGTACAAAATTTCGTCTTTAATAATAGAGGGTATGAACCGTATCGGCCCACGTAATTTTACAAGATTCGGTATCTGAGTAAACCTTTTGGTCGGTACGGCTACAACCTAACTGTTCATTAGGAGGGTGCCTCATGAAAAAAGAAAGCGATGTTCAACTCATTCAGAGAATATTATCGGGTGATGAAGCGGCGTTTGGTGTCTTGGTCGAAAAGCACCAGAAAAGCGTCCACGCGCTTGCGTGGCGGAAGGTCGGCGATTTTCACGATGCCGAGGAGATTACACAGGACACGTTCCTTCAGGTGTACAAAAAATTGCCGACACTTAAGGATCCCTATAAATTTGCTGGATGGCTGTATGTCATCGCAAACCGGCTCTGCATTGATTGGATACGGAAAAATAATCTTACGATACAATCGCTGGAGGACACACCTGTGGTAGAAATTGAGAAAGCCTCTTATACCGATCACGTATCGGAACAAGCGGAGATAGCTAGCTCCAAGCGTCGTCGTGAAATCGTCAGAAAGCTTTTGGCAAAACTCCCAGAGAGTGAACGGACAGTCATGACACTCCATTATCTCGGCGAAATGACGGTCAAAGAAATTAGCAAGTTCTTAGAGGTCTCAGTCAGTGCAATTAATAATCGACTGTATCGGGCACGAAAACGGTTAAAAGCGCAAGAAGAATCCTTCGTTCAAGAGGTTCTCAGCAGCGTGCAGATACCGACAAGTGTAAAACAAAACATCATGCGGCGGGCCGCGGACATAAAACTGACACCAGCCCCGGCTTCAAAACCGTTGGTCCCATGGGCAGCTGTCGGCACCACCGTGTTTTTGGTTGCCTTATTGCTCAGTGTGAGCAATCAACACCTCGTCCGTTTTCAGAGACCCTATAGTTTCGAGGCAGCCTCTGAACCTACTATTGAGATCGTTGATACCAATATCGTTCTTGATATTGCGTCAAAACCTGCTGTGCGAAATCGGGCGGGACGTGCAACACTGACTCGTAAAAGCAGCGGTGCCAGCACAGAAGTTTCTCAGACAATATCGACATCCAATACACCAGCAGATTCACGAAGGCGGCTGCCAATCAGAGAAAAAGTTCAAACGCGTAGCCTGCCCTCCATTACGGCACCATGGACAAAATGGTTCGTCAATAAGCATCATCTGTCCCCAGCGGAAATGACAGCATCCCACGATATGATTTGGAGCCCTGAGTTTGGATTACGTTTTCAAAAAACAGATGAAGGTGTTTTACTTGTCGGGGATTGGATAGAAGCACGCAGACAACAGGAAGCGTTGCTTGATTTAAATCCGAATGTGATCCTCTTACTTGAGGTGGATATGCGAGGAACTGATCCAAATTCACTCTTTTTGAAAGAACTTTATAGCTCTGATGATTTTCCTTGGATCAGAGACGCATCTGGTAAAGTAATTCTTGGGGCACCCGCGGAGCAATATACAAATTTACTCATAGATTTTACGCATCCGATCGCCCAAGATGTTATTGTTGCGCAAGCCATTGCTGCCGCTGAAAGTGGGTTATGGGATGGTATCCTTTTCAGTTACTGGAATGAAAAAAGAGCTGTCCTTAAAGGTTATCGTTCTTATGAGGCAGAACAGAACGCTCGACAATCCATAATCCAACGCATTCGTGATGCTGTCACAGACGATTTTCTGATAATTGTTGGTAGTACAGATAAGTTGAGTTTTGGGACATCTTATATCAACGGTATTATCCTGTACAACGACCACCAAGATTTTAGTAACGATCAACATACCGGACTTATTGAACTCGAAAGTAACCTGCTCTGGGCAGAAAAAAATCTACGGGAACCGAGAATCAATTATTTGCAAGCCAAAGGGGTTGGAAGCGAATTGCCATTAAGCCCAACGAACCGGCAGACGATGCGTTGTTTTACAACCCTTTCTCTGACGCATTCCGATGGTTATTTTCTTTGCACTATGGGTGTTGACTGGGGAGAACAGCATCTGCACGATGATTTCTTTTGGAATTATCCTCACAAATATACGAATTGGGATTATTGGAACCAGCATACAAATTTACATGACACTTTTCTACACGCGCATGGAGGGGCACATTATTGGTATGACTTTTGGGATGCAGATCTCGGACATCCTGTGGGGAAGAAGGGACGGTTGTACCTGAACCGAGAGGGTTTATTCATCCGAGAGTTTACCAACGGATGGGTCATTTATAACCGCAGTGGGAAAGCACAGAAGATCCAACTGCCAGAACCTGCGACCGGTGTCGCTAGCGGTATCACTGGTACATCACACATCGTCCCCAATTTAGACGGAGAGATTTACTTGAAGTAGGTTTCATCACCAACCGATGTCAACGGCGATGGTGTTGGTAATAAGGTTCTCTCTCGCTGTTAAGGGAGACAAACTTTATATTATCACCAAACACAACGAGATGTTTCAGATTTCGCTTGAAAAAGTTGAAAATGATCTTTCTCGTAAATAGAGGGAACAAAATGTGTAGTAGAGATATTTGTGTGACAGCTTTGTGGAGGTAGCAATGAAGGGTATCATTCACGCGGCTCCAAACCACGCCGAACAGTTAGGCTGTTTCCAATGGCGCACAGATATTGAGAATCAAATGACAAAGTTAAGGAAAATATATGAAAAACTATAAGAAATTTATTATATTCGTTTGCTTTCTGATTTTCATTTTCGGTGGCTTTCATAGTATTGATGCCCAAACAGATGCATGGTTGCCCGACCCAGCATTGCGCGCAGCGGTTCGTGAAGCACTTGAGCTGGCATCTGATGAACCTCTCACACAAGGTGCCATGAAACGATTAACAAAGTTGGTAGCACCCAACAGCGAAATCGCCAACATTACAGGACTACAACACGCAACAAGTTTAGACTTTTTAGTGCTTGGTGGAAATCCTATATCAGACCTCCAACCGCTTCAAGAGTGTGTGTTACTGAAACTCCTTAATGTTGAGGGATGCAGCAAAATTACAGATATTCGCCCACTAAAAAATTTAGTGCGATTAGAGAGTCTGTCGCTCGGGTACAATAAGATTGAAGATATTAGCGTGTTGCGAAACCTAAAAATGCTTGCTTTTTTAAGTCTCCGTGCGAATCATATCAGAGATTTCAGCCCGTTACTGGAATTGAGATATTTAAGATATTTAAATATCAGTAGAAATCCAGCTTTAAATTACAATATCCTCAAGGCACTTTCAATAGAAACTTTTATATACGATGAATTTTGCCATCTTCCAAGATCGACAATCACAGATCGGATGGAAAATCGAAACTTCCCTTCTGTGTTTCAGGCTGTTGATGGTCCAATGCTTAATGAACCTGAATCAGGTACAGAATTTTGGGTGCCGATCTCACAATTTGAAGCAGAGTTTGAAGCACATCATGGTGAAGAATATCGTGAAGAATATCGTGCCTATTATGATCTCGTGATAACGGGTGCCGAAAATCATGTATTTAAATTTGCAGGATTAGACACTTCTATACCAGAAAGACCTGAGGTGCGTATCTTGGGAGACCTTGATAGAGCACAACAGATTCGCGATCAATTTATGGCTCTAAACCCAAATATGCTTTTCATTGTTGCGACACCTCTCCTTTATGTTGGTAAAGATGATCAGCCTGACGATTGGCCCTATTGGATGAGAGATACCGAAGGAAACCGGGTATATGAGTTAGGTTGGAACGCGGGTATGATTGATTTTACGCTCCCGGGTGCACAAGATTGGATTGTAGAAAAGGCACTAACAATAGCAAGATGCGGACTCTTTGACGGAATTATGCTCGATTGGTATAAGGAAGACGGATCTATGCTAAGCGCGTCGACAGGACAACTGCGGTCAACACGTTCTCAGATAGATGCTTTACTTTCAATACTCTATCGTATACGGGAATATGCTGGCGATGATTTTTTGATCTTCGTCAATCCCAACCGCGGAAAAATTCCGATTTCTGCGAAATATGTCAATGGTCTTTTTATGGAAACTCTCAGAGATGGTGGCAATCGGAGTGATGGCTATTCGAGGGAAGGACTTCTTGGTGTTGAAGATACCTTGAGATGGGCGGAAGAGAATCTTCGCGAACCACAGGCAAATTGCTTGGAGGGTTGGGGGAATCCCAACGAACCCCCGGATAGCCCGACAAACCGCAGATTTATGCGAATCTTTACAGCAATGAGTTTAGTTTTTTCCAACGGATATGTTCTTTGGAATAACGGTCTTGATCATTCAAACTACTGGTACGACTTCTATGATGCCGACTTAGGCCGTCCGATAGGAGAGAAAGGACAGCTTTATGAGAATCGCGAGGGGTTATTTATCCGTGAGTTCACCAACGGCTGGGCGGTCTATAATCGCAGCGGGACGGAACAAGAAATCCAACTCCCGATGCAAGCCACCGGTGTAGAAAGTGGTATTACAAGTATAACACACACGCTCCCCGATTTGGATGGTGAAATGTATCTAAAACAAGAAACTGGGGCATTCGCGGATGTCAACGGTGATGATGTCATAAATATACAGGATTTGGTTATTGTCGCAAATGCTTTTGGCAAAGCAGAACCTGACCTGAATGGTGATGGCGTTGTAAATATACAGGATTTGGTTATTGTCGCAAGTGCTTTTGAATAGAAACAACGTGATTTTGAAAAAAGTTTATCCGTTAGAAAATCACAGGTAAGTCGCTGTTTCCCTGAAGCTCAGAGATACGAAGAACCTATCCCGAGACAACTCCCAAAGAGGGTGACGGTCATCAGTATTCCCGGGATCAACTCAAAACCTAACAGGTCGTCTTTCTCATTGATAAGTGGGATGTAGACTTCGGGAACACCCGCGGATTTCCGTGGGTTTACCGTCCTCAAGCGGGTACCAAATGTGCTTCGTATGCTAAAAAAAGTCGTCAGTTTTACAGAAAAGTGATACAATACTCATTAAAGAACTCCTTCTGAAGGTTATATATTAATTTGGTAATTTATTGTGAAGTCCGATGCGGTTAGGAAACCGCACCTACCGGGCCTGGGGGAAGGACAATGCGAAAGTTGATAATTGCGATTGTTGTGTTGCTTTTTATCTTTGTCGGTGATGGCTATTCTAATACACTTTTGGTTGACGAAGCGGGTGATATTTTCGCTGAAACGGATCGCTATCAGGTGCGGTTTAGAAATGGTAACGTCATACACGTGCATAACAAACTCACTCAAGAAACTTATACACTTTCAGGAAGGCCAGATGCAAGACTTTCAGGGATGCGTGGGCCCCAGTTCCATAAGTCAGAAATAGACCGTGAAGATTACTTGGAACCTGAGTGGGAAATAGGTGGTGCTGAGTCCTTAGAAGTTGAAAAGATTTCACCCTTAGCAGTGAAGTTGACGGCTCGGTGGCATCAGAGTACACTTATTATGTGGGTGGTTATTGATGTGCCCACTGGAGATTTAATAATTAGACAGGAGGGTTTTTCTGATCAAACAGGAATTTCCACTATCGGATGGGGAATCGGAAATTTAGACTATGATCAGGTCTCTCCGATTGTGCCAGGACGCAGCGGAAACATAATGAGTGAAGAACACACAGTGGATTTGTATTGGATGTATCCGGGTCTATGGGAAGCCCCTCTTGCTGTCGTGCAAGGAACATTGGGCGGATGTTTTGTGATGAGTGAGGATGAAACAGATCAATTTAAAGCACTCGGTCACTGGCCAGAGAGAAAAAAGCCAAATCTCTTCGCTATTGCTTTTAACACGCACAATTTCCTCCCTTTTGAAAATCGTCAACATATTACTTCAGCGATTTGGAGATTTAATACATATAGGGGCGATTGGCAGGTGCCTGCGGAAAGGTATCGTCAAGGGATGATGGAGCGAAATGAATCGCGTGTCGCTCGTCCGCCGGCGTGGGTTAGAGATATTCAACTCGTTGTTATGTACTGTTCACTGAATCGCAACTACATTAGAATGTTAGATTTTTTACCACAACAGATCAACCCGCAAAATGTGTTAATTTACTGTCGCGGCGGTTGGAGACAGGAACACTTCGGATCGTTTGTATCTAAGGCAAAGGCTCTCGGGTTTAGGGTAATGGTCTATGCAGGTTTTCCGTTTGTTGATCAAGACCACCCGCGGTACGCTGAGTGGGAACCCTATTTCTATCGAGATGGCGATGGAAACATACAGGGATGGGAATTGGAACAGGGAGGCCCCGCCTATATAAATTCTGCAGCTTCAAGTTATAGAGAATATTACGTGCAATTATTGAAAAACGTGCAAGAGACATATAACATTGATGCTATCCATCTTGACGGTAACGGACTTATCAGAAATCACGCTAAAATTGATGGATTGACACCAATTCAAGGGAACATGCTTTTACATGAAGAACTTATTGAAGCGATGCCAGATATTGTTTTTTCTGGCGAATTTATTCACGCGGTGACAGCTCCGTATGTCGCTTTTTATGGGACCGCGGACAATTTGGATTACGGAGATCCGCACCCGATCACGGATTTCTTATTTTCGCAGTGGTCCCTTGCTTATAGCGGTACTTTTGCCTATTTGGGGGACAGATATAAAGCACAAGAACTGGAAATATTGAACGCACATATTAAGACGTATAAACAGGTACCCGTGATTCCGACAATCCGGTATTATTTTGAGCATCATCTGGAAATACAACAAGCGATTTCTATACTGCATCGCACCTCTTCAAATGCCGAATTTTGGGAAGAATTAGAACAGATGGTGAATAGCCCTCGTGAAGATTTGAACTTCGATGGTATTGTGAACATTTTGGACCTTGTGATCATTGCAAACGCTTTTGGTATTTCAATAGACTCCGATTTAAAATTTGATTTCAACTTTGATGGTGTTGTGAACATTTTGGATCTTGTGATCGTTGCAAACGCTTTGAATTGAAGATGAATGTCTTGTCAAGAGGGTGCTAACATGGTTTTCAAACCGAAAACAAAACAACAGAACCACAGAAATGGTGTGCTACGAAAGTAGGTCGTATGCTGTGGCAAATGCGTTTAGTGAAGCGGAGCCGGACTTAAACGGTGATGGTGTTGTTAATATTCAGGACTTGGTGATTGTGACGAATGCTTTTGAATAGAAACACGAAATAACATAAGAAGGTAATAAGGTTGTGAGAAATATCTGGAGTAAATGTGTCCATATTTTGATACTACAGTTTGTTTTGGTGGCTGCTGGGTTGGCGAACACTTTGGCGATCAGTGAAGGGGGCGAAGTGCTTGCGGAGACGGATCGGTATGTAGCACGCTTTGAAAATGGTGTGCTGATGCATTTTCATAACAAACTCACCAAGGAAACCTATACCCAAGGTGAGTTTGAAGCGCACACACGGCTCACACGGCTTGTCGTGGAAGGACGAGCTCTAAGGGTCCATGAGATCACACCAGAGATAAGGCAACTTTCACCGCTACAATGCGAACTGATCTATCAGGATAGCTGGAGTGTTCCGCGAGACAACGATATGATGTTTCACTTGTTTATCAGCATAGATGCAGAAACAGGTGATCTGCTTATCCGCCAAAAAGGGGTATCAAAAGTAGGTGGTATTGAACATATTATATGGGGGTTCTCAAATCTTTCACACGCAGCGGTAGAAGTTATCCTTCCTACTCGTGGTGGTAGGATCATTTCGCGGAATAGAAATGATTCCGATACGTACTCCTATCCAATGAGCAGTTGGGAAGCACAACTTGCGATCCTTCAAGGACAACACGGTGGTGTTTTTGTTCGTAGCGATGATACCCAATACCAGTTTAAAACACTTGAATATGTATCCGAAGGTGGGAGTTTTATTGTTTCTCTTGGGCAACATCCGCCCGTGCCTTACGATCAACACAAACAGGCCACAACAGGGACATGGCGATTGAACGCCTACCAAGGCGATTGGCAAGTACCAGCACTTGCATATAGAGAATGGATGCACAAGGCATTCAAACCTGCTGATCGCACCCAGATGCCGGCATGGGTGAATGATATTGAACTGATCGTAAATTTCCCTTTTTATCCAGTGGATATGGAGGCAGGCATTTTAGAGAAACTCAGTCGACTCGTAGATCCAAAAAAAACACTCTTATATGTCATTGACTGGCGAGAATCCGGTTGGGCACTCAATTATCCCGATTATACACCTGTAACGAGTTTCGCCAATTTTGAGGTCTTTTTTAGGGAGGCTAAACGCTATGGTTTCAGAGTGATGCCACACGTGAATGTGGTAGCCGTTTCACTGTCTAACCCGCTTTATGCGGTATTTGAGAAATACCAAACGTACCACCCGCAAACAGGTAAAAAGATAGGATCGAGATTGAGTGATGAATACCCATTGCACCGACAGTATGCTTGGATCAATCCCGCGTCAAGCGAGTTTAGAAAGTTGCTGGTGGATCGCGTAAAAAGTGTATGGGAGACTTACCCTGTGGATGCCTTTCATCTTGACATTAGCCATTTCATGATAAACAATGTGCCGATTGACGGCTTGACAGTGCCAGAGGGGAGTATACGACTTCATCAAGAACTCAGAGCAGCCATGCCTGGTGTTGTGTTGGGTGGGGAAGGTCTTCATGAAGTCACCTTTTTATACGAAAGTTTAGCACGATTGCCTGCTTCGCCCAAAGAGCATCCGCACCCGATCAGTTCCTTTTTATTCTCGCCTTATGTGCTACGCTATGGACATCTCGGCGTGCCAAACCCTGATAGAGATGCAAACTTTGAAGAAAATCAAGAAAAATATGAAATGTGGCATGCGCGCCCATTCCTAAACCTTGTGGGAATATCGGATTTAGACC
The DNA here is from genome assembly GCA_022821065.1 of Candidatus Poribacteria bacterium. Taxonomy (GTDB): domain Bacteria; phylum Poribacteria; class WGA-4E; order WGA-4E; family WGA-3G; genus WGA-3G. The sequence goes on along the minus strand of JAJEEK010000109.1, from coordinate 120,615 downwards.
CCGACCGCGTTAAAACACATAGATTACTGGAACTTGTAAGAGAACGGCAAAACTACAGATTTGGCGACGTTAACAGCGATGGAGTCGTCAACATCCTCGACCTCACACTCGTCGCACAGCATATCGGAACACTGAATCCCAGTGATCGACACGCAGATGTGAATAAGGATGGGGTTATTAATATCCTTGATCTGGTTGCGGTGGCGAATGCTTTTGAGTAGTCGGATATCAAAAACGCCGCACCAATTCCAGGCTCCAAAACCGCGGTTCATTGACAAAACCCGTCAGATTGTTGAAATCAATGCCCCCTGTCGGAGACGTATCGTTGAGGATATTGCGCCCGACAAGTGCGACTTCTATATCGCTGGACGGTAATAGGCAGGCAAGCCGAACACCACCAATCAGGATCCAATCATCGCCGAATTCCACCGAATCGTAGAGGAAGAACCGTACCCGGCTACGATATGCCCAATCTGTGGATGCAACAAGGCGGATGTCCGATGGCAGCGAGAGCGCGTAGCTCAGTGCCACATCTGCGATCCATCCCGGTGCTTGTGGCAGACTGTTGCCATCAATAGAGAAAATTCCTTCAGCAACAGACGGGTCCAACATCGTACACGGTGCACCACATCCCTGTATCGTCAAATTCGGATCGTCAATGCGTGTGTGGTTGTAGCTGAAGCCTGCTGAAATTTCCAATGCCGTGATTGGCATAAAAATCAACTCTGCTTCAACACCGCGTCCAATCGTGCTATCGGCGTTTACCAACCGATTGAAATTGGTTTCGCCGCCGACTGCAGTCAACTGCTGATCCTGCATAAGGTACTGGAATGCCGCCATATTCAGATGCAACCGCTGGCCCCACACGCGGAACTTCGTGCCGCCTTCAAAGGAGAGAATCGTCTCGGTATCGGCGACTGTAACAGTATCACCAAACAACAAGCGTCCCTGAATGCTCGGTGCCCGAAATCCGCGCGCCGCGCGCAGATACGTTTGCACATTAGAAGCCACTTGATAGCGGAGGCTCATATCCCCGCTCCAGACGGTATCTTCGGGGTTCTCGTGGATAGGACCGAGTGGACCTGCCTCGGTAACAGCGGGTGCCTCATCCCGCCATGCTGTATAGTCCTTCGCACCGTGCGACAATCGTAGACCGGCACCGAGTTCGAGGTTCTCAAGCATTTGGAAGGTTAGTGCTGCGAACGCCGCCCGTGCTGTAGATTTTTGCTCTTGGCGCGCCACGCCATCTAAGGTACCACCCGCCAGTGTATCGTAGTTGAAATCTTCCATCTCCACGAACTCCGAAAAATAGTATAAACCGAATTGGTAGGCGAGTCGGTGCACTGCTGGACTCATCAGGCGGACTTCTTGGCTAAATTGCCGTAGGTTCGGAATACCAGAAGCGGTTTCAGAAGGGAAGGGAATCTCGCCGGGACCGCTCACAGGAAGAAACGCTGCACCGTATCCGCCGTCAATATCTCCACGCGAGAAATTCGTCAGGCGTTCAAATCCTGTCAATGAAACGAGTTGGAAGTCCCCAATATCGTAGCGGACTTCAGCCGACAGCCCCTGCGTACGCAGTGTTTGTTCATTGGGTCCGTCGTGTGCGATGCGGTCACGGGCAAAATCCTGCACCAAGCCGCCTTCACCCTTTGATAAGATATTGGCACGAAACAGGCGCGCCGTGCCATCGAGATCGCGGGCATGGGCTTTGAACCGTGCTTCCAACGCTGGCATGGGGGTCCACAACAACTGTAAACGACCCGCCAAATCCCGATGCCCACCCAAAACGTCGTCTTCACCGGTGTGCTCGTTATCTACCCAGTCGTCTCGCCACTGTGTAAGCAGCGAAAGCCGCGCGGAAAGCACAGAAGGAATGATCGGACCCGATATAGCACTCTCAAAATTACTGCTATTGAACCGTCCGTAACTCACCCGTCCGTATCCTTCCAAGTTCTGTGTCGGACGTGCCGATTCAAACTTCACAGTACCAGCAGGCGTATTACGTCCAAACAACGTACCTTGCGGTCCCCGTAGGACTTCAACTCTATCCAAATCAAAGGCTGGAAATCCTTTTAACAACGCATTTTCGAGTACAACGCCGTCATAGAGCAGCGAAACCGGCTGTGAAGCGTTGAGATCAAAGTCTGTATTGCCGAGACCACGAATATAGAAGCGCGGAAAGATACGTCCAAACGACGACTCTACCTGCAAACTCGGCGTGCGATTCGATAAAAAACGCACATCCATACCCGAGGAACGCAGCGTGTCAAACCGATCGCCACGGAGTGTAGAGACGGAGAGCGGCACCTCAAAGGATCGCTGCTCACGTTTACGCGCCGTAACCACGATCTCTTCCAATCGAACAACCTCTTTGATTTCTTCTTCGGCAACAGCAGTTAAACATACCGACATTAGTATTAAGAGAACCAAACCATAAAATTGTCTGCTAAAATTCATGTATTCCTCAATATAAGATATGTTGGGTTTCGGATAAAACAGTGATGTGACCGTAGAATCCACATCGTAATATTGCATAGCTACGAACAATATTGTAGCATACTCAACTAAAAAGTCAATGACAGATTTTCTCCGGTAGGAGCGATCTCCGGTCGCGATTCATTAGTGTATTCTTTGTAGGAGCGATCTCCGGTCGCGACGTTTACCGAAAACGAAAAAATTGCTTGACATCTGATACAAAGGTGTGTCAAAATCCAAAGCAAATAATCTTGGGGGTAACGTAGATGAGAGGTAGATATCAAAAACCGAGCATTTTCTGGTCTGTTATAGGTGTTGCCGTCCTACTGTTTACCACACAAGGACATACCGCAGTTGATCCCACTACGGCAGTAGCCGTCTGGCTTTTCAACGAGGATGGCGGCGATCTCGCCAAGGACTTAACGGAAAACGCACTTGATGCGGAATTTTTAGAACCTGTGAAGTGGACGGATGGCAAATTTGAAGGTGGATTGGAATTCAAAAGCGGCGGCTTGGCTAACGCTGGCATTTCCCCGATCCTGAACGTCGGAAAAGCGAATTTTTCTATGGTCGCATGGTTCAAGTATTCGAGGACACCCGACGATTGGCACGCAACCCTCATCGAAAAGGCTGATTTCGCTATGCCGAGACACGGCTATCTTTTGGCGGTTCGCGGTAACCTTGATCCGAACAACAAAGGAAAGCCGCTGTTTTGGGTCGGATTAGCACAAGGCGCAGGTATCCATCTCTTCGGCACATCACCGATCAATGATGGGAAGTGGCACCATCTCGCTGCAACTGCTGACCGAAAAGGCGCGATGAAGTTGTATCGGAATGGGAAATTAGAATCGGAAAAAGATATTGCTGCACAAGCCGATGAGAATGAGGATAATCTAAGCCCTTTCTCTATTGGCGGTGAGCCTAGTGTCGCTTCCCGAAGTCTCACAGACGGTGTTATGGATGAGGTCGCACTCTTCAATGTCGTGCTAACAGAAGATCAGATAACTGACATCGCCGAAAAAGGGCTTGCACGGACGTTAGGAGCAGAGGCTGTCTCACCAAACGATAAACTCGCTACTGTTTGGGGAAAAATAAAAATAGAGTAAACCTTATTGTACCACGAACTTTTAGTTTGTGCTGTGTTGTTATGCTTTGATATGCGTCGTAAGTGCTGAGTATAGTTTCAGAAATTATAACAAATCAAAAACTGAAAAATAGGTGACACATGGATTGGCAATTGGAAACGACCGTCTCTGATGAGCAGGTCAAATTTTACAAGGAAAACGGGTATATTAAATTCGGACGTATCTTCACGGAACCGGAGTTAGACGAACTTCGAGACTATGTGGACGAAATGATCGCAAATCTGCCAGCAGATAGACGTCCGGAGCAGATGGATGTTCCACATTTTGAGCATCCGTATCTCTTCAAATACCTGACACACCCACGCGTGTTGAAGGTCATCGAACGGTTCATCGGACCGGACATCATCCTCTGGTCGAGCCACTTTATCAGCAAACGTGAAAACGACGGCATGGAGGTCCCGTGGCATCAGGACGGTGTTTACTGGGGCAAATCGCTTGAACCGATGCACGTTATTACGATGTGGCTCGCGGTCGATGAATCGAAAGTTGAAAACGGGTGTATGCGTGTCATCCCTGGAAGCCACAGTCTACGCGACCGTCGCTATGAAACTGTTGACCGGAAAAACATGCTCTTTGGCAGCGAAGTTGTCGATGAGGACTTAGACCTATCCAAAGCAGTTGACTTGGAGTTAGAGGTCGGTGAGTGCCATTTCCATGACGCGTGGACAATCCACAATTCGAGTCCAAACGTTTCTCAGAAACGGCGATGTGGCTACACAATGCGCTATATGCCAGCAAACGTCCGTTACCCAGGGGCGGAGTGGCGACGGAAACATCACATCTATCTCTTGCACGGCAAAGATAGAACAGACGGCTTTAACACCTACGCACCTGTGCCAGAATTCTAACGGCGGAACTGCACACATAGAACACGTAGCCCGTAGTAAAATGGAGGGGTTTTTGCTTGGGTGTTTCTTCAACGCTACGGAAAAGCACGCAATGCCTAAACTCGCCTCATCGAACCACAAGGAAAAATAAAAAAATGCATCCCTATTTTGATGTTCATTGCCATATTGGTATGACGGTATCACGTGCACCGGTTGTTGGACAGAGTGTTGGACGATGCCTTGCCCGGATGGCTTCGGCAAACGTTATCGGTGCGATCCCGTGTCCAACAGCGGGCGGACCACAAGCGAACGGCGTACGCGACACGCGAACCCAAAACGAGACAATCGCCAACGCGTGCAGACTGCATCCAGAACGTTTTCCGATTGGATTGGGAATCGTGGAAGTCCGACATGAACAAGCAGGGGTTAATGAATTAGCGCGAGCCATGCAGGAAGACGGTTTGGTTGGGTTCGTCTGTCATCCCGCTCTGTCTGGACATTCACTCGGCGGTGAACTTCACGCATTCCTCGAAGTTGTCGCGATGCACGGGGGTCTCTGCCTACTCCATCAAGCAGGTTCCACCCGAAATATTGCCGCGTACGCAAAGCGATTTCCGTCAATAACGTTTATCATCGGACATGTGTCGATGAACAAAGCCGGACATCTTGATGCCATTGAGCAATGCGGAAGGTGTGAAAACGTCTGGTTTGACGTAGCACAGAAACCGGAAGGCGCGGATGAGAGTTGGGATCTTGTACACCTTGTTAACAACCTCGGTAGCGATAGGCTTATGTTCGGCAGTGATTTGCCGTATTATGATTTTCGGCTGGTCCAAAATCAGATTGAGACAGCACGGCTTGACGATGAAATAAAGGAACGCATCGCCTACCAGAACGCAGTGCGACTCGTCCAACAATTCCGCCAAGACTGGCTGCCAACACTGGCACCTATAGCACCCCCACAGATTTATTCTCAGGACGAGATGTGGGATGCAAACGGCGCAAGGTTGTACTAACCGTTACTTGACGATCTCAACTGCACGAATCCGACGGTGGAGCACGAATAGACAGAGAGCTATCAGCGCAAGCAGCACGAGGAGCGACCAACCCCAATGCACAACATGGCTGTGTGGGGCGTTAAAGAGTGCTGAACCGAGAATGTCGTAGTTCGCCCAAATCGAGACAATCGCCGTTCTGCTGGTACGCGTAATCTCTTTAAGTATCTCGTAGATAACAGGTGACCCGAACCACACAGCGCAAAAACCGATCGTCGCGTAGCGAGGATTGGAAGTTAGTGATGAGAATAGCAACATCAATAACCCCGCAGACACCGTAATCACGCCCGAGTAGATGATGATCGAAAGCGGGACCCAGTAGTTTTCTTTCAGAAAAGCGATATCGGTCAGTAGCGCGTGTTCAAGAAACAGCAAGAGTCCGGGAACCAACGTCAAGCAACCGATTAAGATGCCTATAACAGCGAGCTTTCCGATTAAGTAATCTATCCATGAGATAGGTTTGGAGAGGTAAAGGGCGAGCGCGTTGTTCTTTAAATCTGTGGCTATTAATCCAGAACCCCCGAAAATAGCGATCAGCGCGATGAGAAATGAGGAAGGGGGCCCCGTACTCGGGTTTCGGAATAGGAATTGCTGAAAAAACTCGGCATCAACTTCAAACCAGAGCAACGCATCCGGTACTTGATTGGAGATATAGATAAGTATCGCGTGAACGATGATGTAGATAACAGGCGGAACGGCGACGATTAATCGGACAATTTTGCGCTGGGCAAGCAGTTTGAGCTCAGCCTTTGCAATGATCCACCACCGCGTATAATTGCGCGGTTTGAGGGAGCCTTCCCAATGCCGGTAGTCTTGTGTGTGAATAGGCATATCTTCTGATGTCGCCTCGTTTCTTACGTGATGTCGGCTTAAAACTTATAAATCTCAGCGTTTTCTAAAGTATCTATGAAAGGTCCCTGTTTTTCCGTCTGGATTTCAACTGTGATAATGCCTAAATGTGTATCCCGTTCTGGGTCTTCTTCAATGAAGAAGCGCGGGATCTCCGCAGTCATGAGGCGATCCAGCCTATTGAGTTCTTGTGCCCAACGCAGATCAACCAACCGTCCATCGTAGACTTTCCTATGTTTTTCGCCGTTGCGTATGGAGTAGACTTTAACGTTGGTTGTAAAATCCCCTTCGGAGATTGTACTCACACCAACATTCGGACTGAGAATGCTCTGGTTCCATATTAACGGTGTACCGTATCTGTCGGTCAGATAAATCCGCAAATCGATCCTATCAGTCCTCGGATCTGCGTGGATCGCGATGCCCTCAAAATTCTGAATCTCACCACTCCCGCATGAGAACATGACAAGCATACAGGTCCCGACAATAGCGACTTTTCCTAATTGCCAATTAAAGCGAAACACATCAATTCTCCTATTCTACGTTTTAAGTGCAGCTTGCGGACCTCACGTATCAAGAAGTCCATCTAATTTATTATATCTCTTTCAGGTGATAAATGTCAATTTTAAATCTTTGTTTTTCTATTCAGAAGTGCTATAATGATACGCATGAAACCTACTAAAGTTTTAATCGGCTCGGAAAACCGCGTAAAAATTGAGAGCACCCGACAAAGTTTCTCAAGATTTTTCAGTCCGTTGGAGATTCACGGATTATCCGTTGACTCTGGCGTTTCTGCTCAACCTTTTAATGAAGATACTTTCGTCGGTGCTAAGAACCGTGCTGAGCATGCAAAGCGGATCAACGATGAACAGCATCTAAACGCCAGCTTTTTCGTCGGTATTGAGGGTGGGGTCCTTCAACTACATAACAGATGGTTCCAATTTACCGTCATCCACATATTGGATCAACAGCACCGAGAAAGTGTTGGCACATCTGGATTGTACGAGTTACCAAACTGGATTGTTGAAAAACTCTTGGCAGGCATCGAATTAGGACACATCATCGATGAACTGACCGGAGATGTCAACACGAGAGAGAAACAGAGTGCCAGCGGTTTTTTTACAAAAGGTGCAGTAGACAGATTACAAAACTATACACAAGCCGTAACGTTTGCCTTAATCCCTTTCCTTCAGGATAGCCTCTATTTTAGCAGCTAACTTTCCGCGATATGAAGGAGATTTGTTGTGAAATTCTTGCTATATTTCTGTTGTTTGTCAATTATGTGGGGCATCGGGTTTGCTGGCTGCGGTTCTAAACATTATAAGAATATGCCACACGACGCTATACATTTTCAGGCAAAAGCCGATGCTGAATCGGATGCGAAAAGCGATGTTGATGTGCTGGCTTATTTTGGATCGGGCATGAGTGCGACTTTCGCCGCAGCGATGTGTGGTTTGATGACTGGATTCATTGCCGACTTGACCCTTGGGTATGGACAGGACGATCTTTTTTACCTAACTGCTTCAATGAGTGCTGTGGGAACCTTAAGTTTGCTGATTCCATATTATATCCGTCCATCAAATCCGCCACCTGAAAGATTGATCGGAAAATCGCCTGAATATGTCAAATCTTACGCCGATGCCTATCGGGCGAAGATGCGATCATATCAAATTAAATCAGTCGCTGCAGGATCCATTTTCGGTTGCGTGACCCTAACAGGTGGAGTCTTTATTATTTGGGTTCAGATAATAGGGGACAGCGAGACTGACTAAAATGAAAGTAGACAGTATCTCGTCCTATTGGGATTCAAAATGGTTATTCAAGGATACGCTCCATACGTTCACGAATTGCCGCTTTGTGTTCAGGGTGCGTGTGGATATAGAAGGTCCCATTCTGAATAGCGTTATAAACATGTTCCGCCACTTCCGCAGGCGACATCCCCGCTTCCATCTCAGCTCGGGCATTTCCAGAACCGCCAAGTGTTTGTTGAAGCGGAGGCTCTTCCATATCTGGATTTTGCAACGCATCTGGACGGTTCCGATCAGAATCCAAAATCCCTGTACGGACCCACCCGGGACACAGCACATGCACCTGAATATTTGCGCCTTTCTGTGCCAATTCATCAGCAAGTGCCTCAGAAAGGACGACGACACCGTGTTTACTCACCTTATAGATGCCTGTTCCACCACCGCCGATCAGACCCAAGATGGAAGCGGTATTTACGATATGACACGCATCCCCTTGGGCAAGCATACGCGGCACAAACGCTCGGATACCGTGAATCACACCCCAAAGATTAACGCCTAACACCCATTCCCAATCGGCAACGGTATGCTCCCAGATCGGACGACTACAGACAACACCGGCATTATTACAAAGAATATGTACCGCACCAAAAGTGTCCAGCGTCTGCACTGCAAGGTTTTCGACCTCGGCAGCATTTGAAACATCCGTTTGGACAGTGAGCACTGTCGCACCTTTAGTTTCTAACGCTGCTGCAAGTTTGGCTAATGCCGTTTCTTCGACATCCGCAAGGACGACATTCATACCTTCCGCAGCAAACCGCTCCGCCAGACCCTGTCCGATGCCACTCGCTGCACCCGTAATAACAGCAACCTTTTGCATGATACTTAAATCTCCGCTTGGCGTTGCTGGTGATATTCCTCTAACGCACGGTTCGCGTTCACAATCGTCTCTAATTTCTCAACAAGCACGTCAATGTGTTCACCCGGGAAAGCGAAGTAGAAATCGTCATCAGAGAGTGCGGTATACACGCGGTTACCGATACACCCTAAACTGCTCACACTTCGCCTACTCTGTATGACGGCAGGAATAGCAGCACACGTCGGTCTGCCCATAACACCATTCTCCGTACCGATACCAGCAGCGGTTGCAGCCTCCATCAAGAGCATCATCTGTCTCGGTGTACCAGAGATAATAACGACATCGGGAGTGTCAGATGCATCCGCCAAAGGCGAATAGACTGCGCTTTTAAACGACGTTTCCCGCCTCGGAATACCGGGTACCTCTTCCATCGTAATATAGCCGAGTTCACCCATCAGTCCGAGTGTATTTTCGAGTTCCTCCATCTGCGCAGGCGGGAGTTCAACGTTGTGTGTATAACATCCGATCGGACAGTTGTAGTGGTCGGATGCCTCAGTATAAAAAGTTTTGCCTTCGGCAGCGCGTCGCCAATAGGTACAACCAGAGGCTTCCGTTTTCTCTACACGGGAGATGCTATCAGGTTGAGTATCGTGAAATGTTACGGCAACAGAGGCAGTTTCCAAATTAAGTAATTGTTGTAATTGTTCCGACATAGTTCTCCTTTACATCTAAAATTCTATAGTAAAAACAGATAGTTTATTAGACCTAAAATATTTCATGGAGCGTTATTCTATCACCAAAATCGGTTATTGACAACAGAATAACTGCGTGTTTTCATAGTAAACCCGAAGAGTACGAATTCCAAGAAATATCGTGAACTCAGACCAAACTATGTTTAACGGAGATTTTCACTCAACGTTTTTTCATAGTACTATGAAATTTTTATTTAAAACCCGATTGGGCTGTTCAACCAATCGGAGCAGAACTCAATCGTTAAAAAAATTGAATCGGGGCCAACTGCCCTTCGGTGGGTTCCGCTCAGCAGAACCATGCTTCGGTAATCCGTGGTGCGTGTGGATGCGCCGCTTTGCTATGGTACAACGGCGTGTGCCTGCTACCGTGCATACCGGCAGCGAGTTCCCATATCCGATAAAAGGTGTCCAGTGGGTCAACACCCATTCGCGCGTCGTTTTCTACAAGCGCACTGACTGTTTTATGGAGTTCATCCATCCGCACATCTGGATGTTCCCAAATATAACTAAAGGCGGTCTCATCAAGCGTCCGTGAAAGCGTCTTTGTTTCTGGACGATTGAGGAGATATGAACCCGGCGGAATTAACAATCGAACGGCATACTGCACCGGATCCACGTGATACACAAGACGGTGCGTCTCAACAAACTGGAAAACCTCAAGATAGTCGTCTAAGGTTGTCCACGGTGTAAACGGCACCCATGTCGGGCGTAGGGCAATCCCCGCACCGTGAACGATGTCGATTGCGGTTTCGACATCGGCGCGTGTGTGGTGTTTCTCCAAAATCGTTAGAACCGTTTCACTCAACGACTCCACAGCGGAGATAATAAACCGACATCCGAGTTGCGCGAATTCTCGGAAATGTTTTCTGTGTTTCAGGATGTGCTCAACCTTCGTCGTAAAATCGAAGGTAAGGTTCGGAAAAGCGTCGTGCATTGCACGCAGGATACGGAGTCCGTGCATCGGTCCGTTGAGGAAATCGGGATCTCCGAACGTAATATGTGTCGCACCTTGCGCCACCTGCTCCTGTATCTCAGCAAGTACGGTATCGGGTTGGACAACGAAAAATTTGCCATTGTAAACCGGCGGTATCGGACAGTGTGTGCAGAGATGCTTACACCCGTGTGTCGTCTCTGTATACCCGACGGTTCGTGTCTCACCGTCATCCTCAAACTGGGCATATACATCCAGAGGCGGTAGTTTTCCAACAGAGACATCATCACTATATGTCTTAATCCGCTCTTTCTTTCCAACGGATGTTACCAACGCAACGAGTTCTGTTGATGCTGTGTTAGCGATACAAAAATTGACACCTTGTGAAAGTAGATAGTCGGCGTTGAGTGTCGCATAAAGTCCGTACATACATATCAAAGCATCCGGATTGATTTGCCGGATACGATGTACGAGATGAATACCGAGTCGCAGTGCAGTATGCATCGGCACGGAGATACCGATGAACCGGGCGCGGACAACCTTTTCAGTATCCAACGGTTCGACAGCAATATCAATGACATTGGGTGTGAACCCTGCTGTTTCAAGTGCGCGGCGTGGACGCGTAAGTCCTGCAGGTCGGTGTCCAAGTTCGTAGCAGGAGATCAGGAGGATTGCACCAGGGGCATGCATCGCTGAGGAGGTTCGCGTTTCCGTTTCCATGTTAAATAGGATAGCACGTCGTCATAGAATTGACAACACAATTCGCTGTTGATTTTGGCATCAAAATGTGATAGACTCTACCCAAGTTACTACCGAAAAGGTTAGGGAAGACAAACACGATGCTTTGGACACTGATTCAACTCCATTGTGCTCAGTTTTTCTGAATTTCTTGAAAAACGTTGAGCGTTATGCCGATACTTTCAACGATTTTCTTATCTCTGCCGACCGCGCGGATCCAGACAGTCCACACGCTCCTTTTGTTAGGGAGGGTATGTCTGATAAACCCGTCTCCTTTGAAAGTATCCCGAAATTTCAAGACAGCGTACGTTTAGGAGACGCATTCAAAGGTGCGATCTTGGACGTGATGCTATTGTTACTCTTTTTTATAGTGTTGTTTACGGCGGCACACGTCTCATTCCAGCGGAAAGAAATATAATCGAGCGTGCTTATTCTGCAAGCCGTTGCAGAACATTATGTGTAATCCGTTCAACCACCGTATCGCCACCTGCTAATCCATGCGACCAATCGGTTGTAGCAGCAGTGAAGACTGTCCCGCCTTGTGTATAGATGCCCATCGTTGCGGCACCGGTTCTCCCTCTTTCCCAACGCTCATACCACTCACAATCATCAGGATGCCAACGGACAGGTGCTGTCGCAAGAATCCTGAAACTTTCAGGTGTGCCGTCTTGATAGGTCGGGACCGGCAAACCGTTTTCAAGTGTCCACTCACACCCGTCGCATTCGTACCCGACAATCGTATTTGCGCCACCAAAGGTGTCATCTTGTGAGAGATTCGTCCCTTCAAACACCCAATGTTCCGGGCGATGGACGGTGTATTCACCTGCACCATCCATAAACTGTCCGTGACTCAGATGATAACCGCCTTGAAGGAAACCGACACCTGTCAATTGGTTCTCAGGACGATCGACCAGATAGTGGCTCCAGAGGGTGCTGAGGGTACTGTGATCATCAGTTTTGTAGACGGGGTCTTGGTTGTAGGTCTGTTTCCAACAGACGAGTGCCCTACCGTTATCTTCCGAACGTACCTGCCAGCAGACGGAATTCCCGCTAAAGAAGGCAGCGTTACCACCGTTCGCGATGAACGCTTCAAGGTGATCGCGCATCGGGGCAGACCAGTACTCATCGTGTCCGACACTCAAGACAAGTTTGTAGTGCTCTAACATCTCAGGATGGAATTCCAAATCACTATTCGCGGCGTAATCAAGCGTCCATCCGTTCTTTTCTGCCCAGACGACAAAAGCCGCTTCCCAGTTAGCGAAAATGCCGCGAGTGGGTCGATCAAACGAGACACGGTTGCCCTGTATCTTACTTGCCCCGTGATATCCGTAGAGACTGAAGCCACCCCAGTTGTTGTAGGCGTTATAGGTATTGGTAGAGAGTTGGAGCAGAATCGGCGTGTTTGCCCCCGGTTTCGCGGGACGAATAATAAAGAAAAGTGTGCTTTCGGCGGTACGATGGTTCCGATAGACAACATCACCGCCACCGTCTGTTGCGCGGAGTGTGCCTTCATAATAACCGCTCTGCCACGATTCAGGTACTTCAAGCGTAAAGACGGGAGACCATCCACATCCCTGCGATGATGCATCCGCGGGGATCGGTTGTGCTTCACCGGGCAGCTCGGCTTGGCTCCAGACGACCTCGCGCGTCGCACCGATACGTGCAATCTCAAGTGAGTAGCTGCCCGCGCTCGTTGAGATGTGGAATGCAATTTCTTCACCGGGAGCATAACTCAACTGATCGGTATATCCATCAATATAAAGCGGTCTGATTCGGTTTTCCGTTTGCGTTAAAGTTGCCATCATAAGTCCTCCTTTGACTCGTAACGTATCATCTTCTTAACGAAATGTCAAGGTCCGAGACTTTAAAAAAAATGACAAAATTCTCCTTTTCATCCAATTATGGCAAACCGTCAAAAATCAAAATGACTTCTACATTTGCCATGAATTGACTTTACCTTTTATGATAAAATAGTCTCTAAAATGAAATGTTCGGAGATTATTTCAATGTTTAGATTTTTGTGCATTTTACTCGTTGTGAGTCTCTGTAGCTGCATACATCACCAACAGAGCAACACGTTCAAAGAGAAATATAACATCTATGCCGAACCTCAACCGGACTTCAGCAATAGGGTGATCGCGATACCTGACGCTCAACTGTTTCCATTGTCAGCATCTTCATAATTAACGCGTTCACCTTCTATAATTGGACGAAAAAACCGAGAACTGAAGGGCTCTGCTATTGAGGCTATTTTCTTTGACTCTTTTCGTCAAATATGCTATTATTTTACAATCTTTTCGACTTTTGTCATCTTAATTCTCAAAATTGTCCAAGCTTTGGAATTAAATAAAAATGAAAAACAATCAAAAACAGGGAACCCCACTATCGCCCGAACAGATGGATCAGTGGGAAAATGATGGATACTTGCTACTAAAAGGCGTTGTTCCAGAGACTGCCATCAATGGCGTGCGCGATAGTTTTGCCGGTGTCGTAGATGGCATCATTCACGAGTTGAAAGCGGACGGAATTATTGAAGATGAAGGGACGGAACTCCCGTTTGAAACGCGATTCGCGCAAGTCGCTGGCGAATATGCTAATCGCTTTGGTCGTTCTTGGCGGAACCAAGTGGCAACCCCCGAAATTTTCGATCTTCACCACGCTGGTCCTCTCGTGGACGCAATCGGGCAACTCACAGGAACAGACGTGATTGGACATCCCGTTTTCAATGCGCGTCCGAAACTTCCGGGTCAACAATTGACTGTCGTCCCGTGGCACCAAGACAGCGGCTATTTCGGCACAGCCAGCGAAACTTCGCTTATTCCGACGGCATGGATACCGCTGGTACCGGTAGATGAGACCAACGGTTGTCTACAAGTGGTTGCGGGTTCACATCGGTTAGGTGTGGTCAATCATCACACAGAGGAACGGGAAGGTAAGTTTCTTGAGGTGATGGACGAACTTATTGAAGATTCCCGTATCGTGACGTGCCCAATGGAATTAGGGGATGCTTTAGTGTTCCACAATCTGACCCTTCATCGATCGCTACCTCACACCACAAGTGAAATCGTCCGTTGGGCGATTGATATCCGTTATCTCCGTGACGGTGACCATCCGGGCACAATCTACTGGGGAGATCCCGATTTCAAATGGGTCATCCGTAGCGAAACGCAACCCGTGACACCTTTCGCACAATGGATCAAAATGTGGTAGCGACCACTATATAAAAGCAGCGAATGCTGGAATAACAGCCTACTATAACCTATGAAACGTGTGCCTTTCCAAACTTTATGTGGTGAATTTTATCGTGTACTCGCTTCAGTCGGTTTTGCCGATGAGCGAGCAATGCTATGTGCGCGACTCTTCGCCGAAAATCAACGCGATGGTGTGTATTCACACGGACTCAATCGTTTTCCTGGATTCGTTGCCGGATTGGAAAGCAAACAGATTAATTTCCGTGCAGAACCAGAGAAAATTGAGGGGTTCGGTGCGTTAGAACGGTGGGACGGTAAGATGGGGGTCGGGCTTGTCAACGCGCATGTTTGCATGCGGCGGGCAACAGAACTCGCTGAAATTCACGGTATCGGGTGCGTCGGACTTTCAAATACAAACCACTGGATGCGTGCCGGTGCTTATGCACTACAGGCAGCGGAAGCCGGATATATCGGCATCTGTTGGACGAACACAACGCGACTGATGCCGCCGTGGGGGTCTGCTGAAAAAATTATCGGAAACAACCCGATGGCGATTGCCGTGCCGCGCGAAGACGGACACATCTTACTTGATATGGCGATGAGCCAGTATTCAAACGGAAAATTGGAAGTCCTGAAATTACAAGGAAAAGAATTACCGCTACCCGGCGGGTACGACACCAAAGGCGAACTAACCGTTGACCCGGGTGAAATCCTTGATTCCAAAAGGGCACTCCCCATCGGTTATTGGAAAGGCTCAGGGCTGGCACTTGTCCTTGACACGATGGCATCCGTTATCTCAGGTGGACAAGCCACACACGAAATCGGAAAGCAGGGATCAGAATACGCCGTTTCGCAGGTCTACATCGCGATTAATGCCACAGGGTTGATGGGACAAGCGGTGCTAAATGAAACAGTGGCAGCGATTATTAACGATTTCCATACGGCTACACCGTTAGATGAAAATGAAGAGGTTAGGTATCCGGGCGAAGGCATGTTACGGACACGGCAGGAGAGTCTCGAAAAAGGGGTGCTCGTGGACGAGACGCAGTGGCAGACACTATTAGAGATGAACCGATAGACGACATCTGTCACCATTGCGCTTAGGAGACGTTTATGGCTTTACGAGCAGGAATCGTCGGTTGCGGCGGGATTAGTCGAAGCCACGCTGCCGCTTACGCCAATCTTGAGGAAATTGACATCGTCGCAATGTGCGACATCAATCTCGATGCCCTCAACAACCGCACAGACGAATACGATGTCTCGAAACGATACACAGACTACTCAGAGATGTTCGCCCACGAGTCGCTGGATCTCATAAGCGTGTGTACACACGCACCGCTGCATGCCCCGATCACGATTGCTGCTGCAAAAGCCGGTATCCATGTTTTGTGTGAAAAACCGTTGTCTGTTGATTTAGAAACCGCTGATCAGATGCTCTCGGTATGTCAAGAATCAGGGGTCCACTTGGCAGTCAGTCATCAATTCCGATTCACACCCCTCTTTCGGCATGCCAAAACCTTAGTTGATGCTGGCAAAATCGGGGAACTCCGTTCAATTCGAGAAGTCGGTAAGGGGCGAGAAGCAGGATTTGAATTGATGGAAATGGGAGTCCACTATTTCGACGAGATGGATTTCTTCTTAGACGGTATCTCTTGGCTCCAAGCGCATATCACGTATCAGGGACACGATGTGACGGAAGTCGATATTATGCATAGCAGTGAATTGTGTAAAACCGATCGGCGCGATAACGGTATCGTTGCTGGTGATACAATGCTCGTGCATATCGGCGGTGCACGAAGTGCCTACGGTATTATGGAACTGTATTGTCGAGAACCCAGACACGCGTGGATGATGGGACCACACCTGCTCGGATCAGAAGGGCAGCTGATGATCAAACCGAACCCGGACACAGGCGTAGATGAAATGTGGTACTGTCCGTTCGATGTTTCATTTGCTGCACATACCCCCGAATGGGGACAGATAGAACTCGATGCCTCGGCGTTTCTTATCTCAGGAAAGGCGTGGCGGTCTCGCCACACTATTTGGAGCGCGAAAAATATACGAGACGCAATTCTTAACGGTAATCAACCTGAACTCGGTGGTCGCAATGCACTTACATCGCTTGAATGTGTAAGTGCAACCTACGCTTCGCATTTCAGTAGCGAAAAAGTGCAACTGCCGTTGGAGGAGCGGAGCCATCCGCTTGTAAAACGTCTTAATAAAGGAGCAAAAACTTAGATGAAACTTGCGTTCTTTAACGACTACCAACTCGGGGTCATCACAGAAAACGGGATTGTTGACATCAGTGATGCACTGAACGGTATTTCGTATCACACGCCACAGGAACTGATACGCATGGTGATTGAGGACTTTGACAATCTGCATCCAGCGATAACGGATGCTGCTAAAAATGGAACTGCTACTGCCTTAGACAGTGTCAGCTTCAAGGCACCGCTGCCGCGTCCAGGCCAACTCGTCTGTCTCGCAGGCAATTACATCGAACCAGACAGTCCATCCCGCGGCGAATTCAACGCATTTCTGAAGTCGCCAACCGGTATCATTCCTACAGAAGGGACAGTCCAACTGCCAGAAGCAGATGTGACTGTGTTTCATTTTGAACCCGAATTAGCGATCGTTATCGGTAAAACAGCGAAACATCTCTCCGAAGAGAATGCGTTAGACTGCGTATTCGGGTACACACAATTTATTGACGTATCGGCGCGCGGTCTACCCGGTGGGTTTTTCTTAGGAAAGAGTTGGCACACATTCGCACCGATGGGACCAGCACTCGTTACTGCTGACGAAGTAGCCGATGGGAACGCACTCGGCGTACAACTCTGGATTAACGACGGTCTACAACACGATTTCTCAACCAATTCCATGGCACGTTTCATTCCCGAACTCCTCGCCGAGGTAACCAATGTTCTAACGCTGGAACCGGGAGACGTTGTCTCCACAGGGACACACCACGAAGCACTCACCGCAGTTGGCGACGGCGATACAGTTCGATTGTCAATAGAGAGCTTCGGCCCTGAATTGTCCGTTTCCGTCCAAGACCCATTAAAACGGACGAGTTGGCGCGGGTAACTACGCGTGGAATATAGATCAAAGAAAAAAATGTTGACAACTCCGTCTAATTATGTGTATAATAGTTTAAGGTGTAAGTTAGAGGCTTCTTTCTAATCCACAAGATCCTATGTAGTAGTACGTTTTGGAAACCAGCAAGCTGCGCCACTACCTTATAGCATAGCATGTTTTAGGAACCAGCAAGCTGCGCCAAAACCGCGGTACGGAATGAGACTTTTTTGACGATAAGGAGACCGAATTAATGAAAAAACCCAGAAACATAGCGGTGCTGGCTGTCCTCACGATTGTCTGCGCGTGGATGGCGGGTTGCGCTGGCTGTAACCCAGAACCGTTACCAACGGGAATGAGTCCCACACAAGGACCCGAAACCGGCGGAACAACCGTTCAAATTAGCGGCGAAAAATTTGATATGAAAAACGGTGTAACCGTGACGTTCGGTGGAAAAAATGCACAAAGTGTAACAGTTCCGAGTGAGACACAAATTACAGCAGTAACGCCAGCCGGTATGGCAGGACAATCTGTCAGTGTCGTTGTTACCAATGGCGGAAAACCTGAAGTTCCCGTCACGCTGCCACAACAGTTTACCTACACCGACGCAACGCCACCAACTGTAACGATGAACGAACCGACTGACGGTACAGTTATCTCTGAGTACGAAGATTCCCTCAATGTGATGAACAGCGTCTCAGTCTCGTTTAGTGAAGCAGTCAATAGCGATAGCGTCTCTATCAGTGTAGCCGTTGCGAAAACGGAAGATTCGATGAGCGAACCGATGCAAGCAGCACTGTCAGGTACAGTGACCGGAAGCGGTGATTCTGTGACCTTCACATCTGATATGCCGATGCGCGCAGGACGCATGTATACTGTCACTGTCTCCGGAGCCGCAGACATGGCTGGTAATGTGCTTGTGAACCCGCATAGTTTCAGCTTTAGCATAACCAGTCCTGAGAGACTCGACAGGTATCGTGTCCAGGAAGAAGACATTCAGGAAGAAAACGGTGAAGCAGCTCTCAAGCGCATCGCTGCACGTCCTGAGATTTTTGACGATCCAGAGATGTGGAAACGATTGGTCGCAGCGAATCAGGACGACTACATCTTTGACCGGACGAGGCTGAGTGTCGGACAACGTTTATGGATACCACGTGGCCCTGCTTGGGGCGATAAATAGCCAGAACCCAGAATAGAAAACAGAAAAGCCGTGTACACGTGACACGGCTTTTTTATTTTTTAATATAACAGTAAGTCGTAGAGGGATATTATGTTTGGTAGGCAAAAGGATTTTGAGAATCGCCTTGTTGAGTACCGCGGCAGTTTAACAGGCATCAAGCACTTGCATCGATTGAAACTATCGTCGGCTTATGCATCGCGCCCTCAACTGAATGAACCGATCACGCTTCGTGTGACAACCTCTGGAGGTATCGCTTACGATTCGGTTCGTTGTTGGATGAACGTGGGGAGATAATCCTGTCTTGATCGTCCTGAATACAAGTAGGCGTTTTCAAACGATCGAAATACCGATTTCATCATTTCAAAGTTCTGCGGAAGATCTACTCAATGGAAGCCAAGTGGTAGTATCAGAAGATTCCGTAAAAATTTCGCTGCCAGCACAGAGTGGTGCATTTATCGCATAAAAAATAAAAAAGAAGAAGGGGATCGGCAACTATAGAATATTGTTGCCAGTCCCCTTCCTATAGGTGTTGAGTAGAATGTGACTACTAAGCACCGTTGCCATTGCCGTTTCCATTACCGGCACCGTTGCCATTACCATTTCCGGCACCGTTACCATTGCCGTCACCATTAGCACCGTTGGCACCGTTCGTGCCATCGCCAGCACCATTCGTGGCATCATCGCCCATGTCATCCATGGTATCGTCCATAGTGTCGTCCATAGTGTCGTCCATGGTGTCGTCCATAGTGTCGTCCATGGTATCGTCCATAGTGTCGTCCATGGTGTCGTCCATAGTGTCGTCCATGGTATCGTCCATGGTATCGTCCATAGTGTCAGTGTCGTCCATGGTATCGTCCATGGTATCGTCCATAGTGTCGTCCATAGTATCGTCCATGTCATCCATGTCATCCATGTCATCCATGTCATCCATGTCATCCATGGGTTCTTCCATAGGTTCTTCCATAGGGACGTCGTCAAGTATCACATCTTGTACCCGCTCACAGGACACAAAGGCGACACAAGCGATCAAAATAAGCATCAAAGCTATCTGAAATTTAGCCATTATGAGTTGTTCCTTCCTCTATATTTGAAGTAAGCTGACAAAGAGTTGTCAATCTATTTCGGAGGGTTTTGTCTGAGTTGTGAAGTGATATTGTGCCGAAGCCGCGGCAACCCTTCAACCGCTTGCTACTACAATCTTCTTGTTTAAATGATAAAACATTTGTTAAAAAAAGTCAAAGTTATTTTTCTTGAGGGCGAAATTGAGCAAGGTAACGGCTCTGGTGTTTCAAGTCGAGTCGGTTACTTTTTCAAAGTGCGAAAGACGATAATGAAAAAAACGGATTGGCTATCACAGAATGCGATAACCAATCCGTTTTTTTATCAACGTTATGTAACCGTTATGAGGTGAGGCTACTGGCCATTACCGTTACCATTGCCATTACCATTACCGTTGCCATTACCGTTACCATTGCCATTACCGTTACCGTTGCCATTACCGTTGCCATTACCATTAGCGGCACCGTTGCCGTTCATGCCGTCGTCCATGCCTTCCATGTCGTCCATGTCATCCATGTCATCCATGTCATCCATGTCGTCCATGTCGTCCATGTCATCCATGTCGTCCATGCCTTCCATGTCATCCATGGGTTCTTCCATCATCGCAGGAGGAAGTGAGACGAAGACGCTGTCAGTTGTAAGTGTTACCGAGGCTTTTGCGTGGCAACTGTAGCATCCTGTGCTGTCCGCAACGCTAAGCGGCTCTGGTGTTCCATAGATCCAGCCGTTATGCGCGTCATACATCGAGTCGTCGGTTTTCATCATTGTTACGACTCCTGTGATGACAGACGTGTCGGTAGCATCCATGACTTCCTTGACAATCACGGTCCCTACTGGATACTCTGCAGGAGATACTATCCCTGCCCTATTTGCCATGGCACCGATCTCGTTGAAATAGACGATACGGGGGCCCATGCCGTGTGCTGCGCCGGTGCCGCCAGGATTCATGGCTGCCTTAGCTTCGTCAACGGTCATCGTTGGTGCGTCAAGCATAACATGATCCCACGACCTGTGCGCGAGCTCCATCATTTCCGGCATCATGTCCATGGGCATATCCATGTCCATTTCCTCGGCAACCGGATCTTGTAACATATCCTGTGTTCGTCCGCAAGATAGGAAAGCAATACAACTAACCAAAATAATAGCCAAGGCTATCTGTAATCTAAGCATTATCAATGCTCCTTCTTCATAGAAAAAAATTAATGAAGAGTGGTGGTTTTTAGAGCGATAAACCGATTCGCCCATCCGACTCTTCTGGTTCATGTATACACAACCTACTTAAATAATACGATATTTTCTAATAATTTACAAGAAAAAATTAAAAGTACTTGGAATTTACACGTTCCGCTTTGCAGCGGGGTTTGTAACTCCATTTACTGTAAGTTACAAATCGCGAGCGACAAGAAGCCCCAGATGCGAAGTGCATCGTGCTACAAAATAGCAGCGTGCGTAAGTCCGAATGACTTTAGAGATGTTCTGATAAAAAGAGGACCTCTATTTCTCGGTTTTCAAGATTTGCGCCCGAATTTTTAGGACATAGGGGTGTTCCGGTGCTTGGGCGAAAGCAGCTTCAATTTCACGTTGTGCGTCGGAGGTGCGATTGAGACGGTAATAGACGAAAGCAAGCGTTGCAAGGTGCGTCGGACGTTTATCATGGGCAACAGCAGCTTCAGCAAGCGTCTGTGCCTCGGCAAGCAGCCTGTTTTCTGTCGCAAGCAAAGATGCTAACGCCTCTTTCGGGAACGGTATATTCGGTGCAAGTCGGATCGCTTGCCGGAAATCCGCTTCTGCCATACCCGACGCGCCCTGTTTTTGGTAAAGTTTTCCACGCCATAAATATCCGGGTGCCCATCTCGGTTCGTGTTGTATCCCCATAGTAAACGCCTGTTCAGCAGCGGCCGAGTCGCCTGACTTCTCGTGCAAGTTCGCGAGCTGCACGTAGGCATCCATATAATCCGGTTCGTGCTTGATAAGCGTCAGATAGTATGCGGCAGCGGCTTGTCTGTCACCGAGTTTGGCTTCTATTATGCCGAGATGCAAAAGTGCCTGACGTGAAGTTGGTTCTAACGTTAGCACACGCTGATACACCTGTTTAGCAGGACTCCATTCGCCGAGTTGCATCTGAACATAAGCGTAATCTTTCAACGCAGGTACGAATGTTCCATCTGTTTCAAGTGCCTTTTTGAGAGGTTCTAAAGCACGCTGCAGCTGCCGTTGCTCAATGAACCAATGTGCCTGACGGAGATAACGTTCGGCAAGCGTTCGACGATAGCGCGCTTCGGCTGCTTCGGCTTTTGAAATGTTACCTATATTGCGTAGCACAACGGCGAGTGATTTGTGAAATGTCGGTTCTTGTGGTGCTTGTTGGATAGCGTGTTCGTAAAAATGTTGGGCGATGTCGGGTTGTCCACGCCTGCTTGCTACCTCACCGCGCCCGAACGCAGCACTGGCGAGTGTTTCATCCTGCGTAAGTGCCTCCCGAAATACGGCATCGGCTTCGTCAATACGGTTAAGCTTGAGAAGGAGATGTCCAAGATTGTTATAAGCGGCGGTTGTGTCGGGGTGTAGCTGCACGGCGACAATATAATATCTACGTGCCTGCTCTAAATTCCCACGTTCAGTTTCAATCTGACCTAAAGCGATGTACCACGCCGCCGGTGTCTCTTCACCGGCACCTTTGACGGCTTTTTGGAACCACATATCGGCTTCATCCAGCTGCTTGTTCCGGTGATACGCCGTCGCGAGTTTAGCTTGCACAATAGATTGCAGGCGTGCAATAGCGATATCGGTCTGTTGTTGGGTTGTGAGGCGTTCTAAGGCGCGTTGGAAGGCGGTAATCGCGGCGGGATAGTCTTTCAACTTTGCGGAGGCATCGCCTTCACCGATGTAAACAATCGGCAATTCAGGAGCCTCTTTGGCAAGTTCATGATACAAACGGAGTGCTTCTTTCCATCGTTCTGCTTGAAACGCATGCTGCGCGTCTTTCAATCGCTTCTGAAACGTTGCTGGGTAATCCGTTATATCCGCTGACGAAACGTCTAAGGACACTGATACAACGAACAGAAATAGAGAGACTCCAACAACAACGGATCGAAATATAGGGTTTCGCGAGTGTCGATTTCCGCGCCAGTTCAAGTCTTGATAATTCAGCATGTCTTACCTCGCCTCGTTCTCTGCGTGTGTGAGCGCATCGTCCAAGATATGCCACGTCCCTTCTTCTTTCTGTCTATTTAACCATACTTCAAATTCTTTTTCCGATTGCGTTTGTCGAATCTGTTCTATAATCTCCTCGCGGACCTCCGAATATTCTTTCTGACGTTCCGAGTCAGTGAATTCTGTTTTGTTTGTTTCGTAGTATGATTTAGCTAACCGCTCAACCTCCGCACTGCTGACGGCGTTGAAAAAGATACGTCGGAAGAAGTCGTCATAAATGAGCTGTTCATAGACCCATCTCCTCAAGGTTTCGATTTCCAACTGGTGCTGCTGTAAAGCGTTTTCAAAATCAGTGTTGGAGGCGAATCGTGTGCGGATCTCTGTAATTTTTTCTGTAATCCGATCATCTCGCTCGGCGATGACGATGCCAATCCGTTCCGCTTCCTGCAAGACAAATTTGCGGTTAACGATGCTTTCAAGAATGGTAAGTTTCGAGGGGTCAGCGGGGGGTTTACCTACGATAGCGGCGATTCGGAACTCATTTTCGAGTTCGCTACGTGTGATAGCCTCCGTGTTGACAACGGCGACAATGGAATCAATGAGCACCTGCGCGTAAACGTTACCGCCGATATAGAGTAAGAGCAAAAAGAGTATAGAACGGTGCATACTATCTCGGATTTCTCGGTGTCATCCATTCCTCTTCAATATGTAGACCGAGTCCGGGTCCATCGTTTGGAAATATATAACTATCTTTCGGGAGCGATTCACCTTCAAACAATTTTGTCTCCTCCAGCGGCACACCGGGGGCAGTACCGAGATAGTATTCTACCCAAGGCGTATTTGGCATAGCGGCAGACAAGTGGAGGCCAGATTGACGGAGACCGCCACCGTGAAAGATAACCGTAAGTCCTGCAGCGTCCGCGAGATGACAGATCTTGACGCATTCGGTGATACCACCGACCCAGAAGGTATCCGGTTGTAGGATGTCCAAGCAGCGTCTCTTAATGATCTGCTGAAACGGGAAGCGGGTGTAGTGATGCTCGCCACTCGCGAGGCTCACCCAATCGACAGTCCCTCTGACTTTCACCAAACCGTCAATATCTTCTGGAATGAGGAACTCTTCAATCCACTTAAGACGATACGGGCGAAGCCGTTGTGCCAAGCGGATGGTGTAATCGACATCGAAGGCCATATAGCAGTCGAGCATAATTTCGACATCGTCGCCGACGGTCTCTCTGGTTTTCGCTACGAGTTTTTCATTCTCTTTCAATCCCCATTCACCGTCTACTGGTCCGTACGGACATGCCAATTTCACCGCCTTGAAGCCGAGCTCTAATTGCCAATCGGTATCGTTTCCAGTCGCGTAGGCAAAGAGTTTATCACGCACAGGACCACCGAGCAGTTCGTAGACCGGTTGGTTCTTAATCTTGCCGTTGAGATCCCACAAGGCGATGTCGATCCCACTCATCGCGCAACTCGTTAAACCTTGTGAACCATAAGGTTTAGACATACGGAACATCATATCCGAAATCTTCTCAACAGCGAAGCAGTTTTCACCGATCAACATCGGTGCGAAATGTTCATCTATGATTGCAGCGACTGGCGTACCGAACGATGTCTCACCGATTCCCCAAGTCCCGTCTTCAGCAGTGACCTTAACGTAAACCTGATCCCATTTCGGCATCCAACTCGAACGGTGGCGTTTGTATTGCGGGTAGCGTGACATCGGGTTTGCGACTTCGGCGTGGACGTTCCACGGTTCGCGGCGCGGTTCCGTGCGTTTGATGTCACGCGGCGGCACATTGATGCGGACTGTCTGTATATCTTTGATTTTCATGCATTCACTCCGTCAGGACTTACGCATAATCCTCTTTTTGTGCCACAAACTGTTAGTTTGTGACACAAAAAACGCTGTGTTTTCCGAAAAATTTCATCTAACAAAACGAACTATAGTCAAAATTGCGTAAGTCCTATCCGTTTAGGATTTGTGGCATGATACCATAACGTGGCGTTTAATTCAAGAAATTTGAACCGTTCATTGTATCAATGCAATCACACCGCAGCCGATGCGTGCGCCGCCACCTGCTCTCACTTGCATGTCTTTAAGCACCGTAACAATCCACTCACCGAACGTTGTATCGTCTCCTTGGAAATAGCCTAACACCCACGCGGTCGTCCGAGCATCCAGAAAAGTGGTGAGGAGATGGTTATAGCCAACAATATCAGCAGGATTTTCAAAATCTATCCCTGACGCGATGTAGAGGTGCACTAACCGCATTCGCATCTCCTGTTCAAATGCTTCAGGGGCTCCGGTCTCGAAAGTGCTACGATACTGATTGGTGAAGAAATCGGGATCGATAGGTGCGCCTTGAGACAGCAGAAAATCGTGGTAAGCAGCCAAGCCGCTCGATCTACTTCCCAAAAGTGCTTGAAACTCTGGCGATTCCGTCATCTGAATCACAGATAAAAATTCCAGATCCAGCAGTTGTTCGGCAGTAAAGAAGCAACTCAGCATCAACTCCAGCGGATCGTGGCTATGCTGATCCATTGTCTCGCCCGGAAGATGGTGATCGAGTTCCAAGTCAACCTGTTGACCAAGCACTGTCAGCGTGCAAACGTGCGCGGCTTCCACCATTGCCATCTCCGTTTCCATCTGCATTGGTGCTGTATTGTGAGTATGCGCGGCTGTGCCTGCATGCGGATGGGTCTGGAACGTGTCGCCTGTTTCGTGGATAAGCATCAACTTACCGAGAATATCGGTACTCGGTTCACCACCAAGGGACCAGAGCGGCGTTGCAAATTCTAAGGCACCTGTCCCATCTTCACCGACTGAAATGTTGCCGATTTCGCCGACCCCGATAGGCGGCATTTCAGGTGTTGCTTCGGCGACGGGGACACCGACCATCCCTGCAGGAACCCCCATAGGATGCCAGTGCGGGTCCACATCGGTGCAAGTGCCTTCATGGAGATGCGTGGCGTGCAAACCCGGCGTCGCATTCTGGATTTCAATCCTGACGTGAACCACTCCATCTGTTTCAATGAATACGGCTTCACCCGCCAGACCGCTCCCATCTTTTTCAGAGATAGCGGCAACTGCGATCGTCAGACCGCTCCCATCTTTTTCAGAGATATCGAGAGTTGGGATGAAAAATTTTTCTTCAGGTGCTTCTGGGACAACAGGTGCTTCTGGGACAACAACCTGTGTCGGGATTCTTTCACAACCGCTCATGAGGCATGCCGTGATAATAATGATTATTAACGCTGTGTATGTGCTGTATTTTATACGCATAGAGAGTCAAATTGTTCCTTTCAGTTTTATGGCATAGTTCAAAAAATGTTTACCATAAGCTAAAAACGTACTGCCAACCGGCAACGATTGTCCATCCTAACGCCATCTGGGGACCGTCAAGGTTCTGATAGACAGGCATCTGAAGTTCAACAGCGAACCGTTGACCTGCCAAAATACTGCCGAACCTGTCCGGCACGATGAAATTTACACCCGCGGCTAAGTTCGCGCGTGTTCCACAAGTTCTTCCATCGCCATCCCCATGAATCGGTACGAGAGCATCAGTTCTCCTGCGCCGTGTGCATGGTCCCCCATAACACCGAGCGGGGCATGGCTATCCGGTCGAGTTGATGTTGTTTGGTCAGTGGATTTTTCGTCTGAAGAGGTGTGAGTTCCATTCGCAAATACGCCTACGGCGTTTCCAGAAAAAAAGAGGACGAGAATCGCAACTCCCACCTTTTTTTCTATTTTCATGAATTTCCCTTTCTTGTTTTATTTTTATATTCAATTGAGGTCTTGGATATATAATATCACACAGAAATTCGGATGCGCAACTCGAAAATTGATCCTATTAGGACTCACGCATCACACTCTTTTGTACCACAAACTGTTAGTTTGTGACACAAGAACGCTATGTTTTCCGAGAAATTTCACCTAACATAGCCGCCTACTGCCAAAATTGCGTAAGTCCTATCTATGAGTGAACAAAATGGCACCTGATTCGTACTTGACATCTCAACGCGTACTGATACAATGAAAGCATCATTACCAAAAAGATGGAGGGAATTAGATGGGATACAAGTTTGACCCAAACGCAATGTACCGGATGCCGACGCACTTTGGACCGAGAACAGGACCGAGATACGGACCCGATGGCAGAAAATTTGAATGTAAAGACAACCCGAAATCGACCTCAATCACAGTCAGTTTCCTAACAAATAGCGAGCAGCTGGAGGCTTTTCTGCCCCCAGGGTTCTCGCTGAACGGCGAACCTGTCGTATCCGTGTCTGGAGGCTATATGAAGGAAATTGAGTGGTTAGCAGGCCGCGGCTATAACACCCTTGGGGTTAGTTTCCCCGCAGCTTTCAACGGCGAAGTTGACCGCGCGACAGGATCGTTCTTGACGGTACTCTGGGAAAATCTGACGGATCCGATTTTGACAGGACGCGAGGAATTAGGGTTCTCCAAAATCTATTGCGAACTGCCGGAACCGCTAACTTTCAACGGTGAGACGCACTGCACCGCCAGTTGGCTCGGTTTTAAGTTTATGGACATGCACGTGAAAGCGACGGAGCGGGTACAGGTGCAGCCGCCGTCCGCGCCTCGAAAACAACCGGGTGCCGAACAACGGCTTACCGGCACCCTCCACTATAAATATATGCCGAGAACCGGTGAATGGGGTGTCGCCGATGTCGCCTACGCCGTGCTAACACCGGCAAGTGCGCCGAACCGAGTTGTAAAGGAGCATTGGCGCGGTGAAGGTACGGTGCAATTCCACAAAGCCCGTTGGGAAGACCTGCCAACACAATACAACATCGTCAATGCCTTCCATGAACTGGAAATCAAGGAGTGGCGAGGTGCTTCTATTGTGAGAACCGTCGGGGGAAAAGACCTCAGCGATCAACGGATTCTACGCTAATACATCATCGAACCGCCAGCGACCGTGACGGCGAGTCCTGTTAGATACGCGGCTTCGTCTGAAGCGAGGAATGCTGCCATTTTGGCGACGTCTTCGCCTTCGGCGAGTCTTCCTAACGGTACCGATGCTTCGGCACGTCCTGCGAATTCTGCGCGTTGTTCGTCGGGAGAGAGGTTTTCCGGCATCAAGGCAGCTGCCAAATGCCCGACGCGCTCCGTATCCACAAGGCTCGGACAGATTGCGTTCACATTAACACCATAAGGTGCCAATTCATGTGCAAGCGACTGCGTGAAACCGATCACGGCGAACTTTGAAGCACTATACGCGGCGTAGCGTGCTGAGCCTTGTTTACCGGTTATTGACGAGATGTTGATAATCTTACCACCCGTTCCCTGCTTAACGAGATGGCGTGCCGTCGCCTGAGAACAGAGAAACACGCCTTTCACATTGACCCGTTGCACCCGATCCCAATCCGCTTCGGTAAGATCAACGACAAGCACCCGATCTTTATCGGCTTTCGTACCAGCGTTGTTGACGAGAATATCGATTTTGCCGAAATGTGTAACGGTTTTGTCTACCATTTCGGCGACCTGTTTTGCATCCGAAACGTCTGCTACGACGCTGATCGCACGTCGTCCCATCGCTTCAATTTCGCGGACGACATCGGGCAGCCCTTGCCAGTCCGTTTGATCTGCTACGTACGGATGCTCGGTAATATCGTTGACGGCGACATCGGCACCCTCTTTCGCCAAGCGCGTCGCAATCGCCCGTCCGATGCCGTTTTTACCCCCCGCGCCTGTCACCAAAGCGACTTTTCCATCTAAGTTGTACATTCAGGTATAACTCCTTTGCATTTTGTTATTTCTTATAGGTATGTTCATAAAGGTTCAATTTGTGGTGTCTATTGAGGTGTGCAGAGTGTAGCAGATTTCTGAGACGATGTCAAATTGACAAGTCAGGTAGCGTAGACAGCCCAAAAACCTTTGATTTTTCGGGGAATCTATGATATACTTTGTAATACACTTCCCGCCTTGTATACTAACAACACTAATTGGACTAAAGTTTGGACAATTTTCAGACATAGCACTCCGCTGGAGTGCGAGAATGTCTACAACCTGTTTCTATAGACATATCACGCCTCTGGCGTGAGGAACCGAAACCTATAAACCGAGGTCCAACCTATAGACGCAAAGCGTTGAAAGGGTGTCTCTGAAAAAATCGGTCTCCTTGCTCCAGCGGAGCAACATGTCTATAGGATATTCATTGAACATCGGCTGCACTCCAGCGGAGTGCTATGTCAAGATGCCTGTGAGGCGCATAGATATGCTTTTTCGGATCTTATATCCACATTCAAAACTCATGAAAAAATAAAAAACGTTGAAAAACATAACGTTCGACCGATATAAATTGTCCAAACTTTAGTAATTGGAGAGAACAATGAAAAAAGAAGTTTCAACAACAGAATTACATCAGAAACTTGGTGAATTGCTCGACGGGGTCCACCGTAACGGGGATCGGCTGATAGTCAAACGCGCCGACACACCACTCGCCGCGATTGTTCCAATCGAAGCATATCAAGAGATGCTTCAGCAGCGAGAGCAAGCTTTCTCGGTATTGGACAGAATATGGGAAAAAGTGCCAGGCGTGAGTCAAGAAGAAGCACAAGACGATATCGAGCAAGCAATTGTCGAGGCACGCGCCGAGAAAATACATAAAAGGAGTAAATTACCGTCCTGATGCATATCGTCCTGGATACCAACCCCTTAAATCCGCTATCATATCCCTATGCCGAAACTGAACCTAAAACCCTCTCATAAACCGATCCGAGACTATTACGGTACGCTCCAGCAATACGATCAACACAATGCAACACACGAAGGCGCGGTCAGCAACCCCTTTGCCTTCTTACTGGATACCTGTGCAAAACAAATAGACGCTACGCTCATCCCGCAATATGGGATGCACACGCCAAAGGGCAACCGGATCGTCATTGATGGCGCAGTCCTCGATGAATACGGACTCCCCTTCGCCTATTGGGAAGCAAAGGATATAGATGACGATCTCCTTAAAGCAGTAGTGGAGAAGCGTGAGGCAGGTTATCCACTCGACAATATCCTTTTCCAAACACCGCAGCGCGCCATCCTATACCAAAATGGACAGGTCGCATTAGACGTGGACATCACCGAACCGGCACGCCTGATTGCTGCACTTCAATATCTATTTTCTTACGTCCCGCCCGCGCTTGACAATTGGCAAACGGCTGTCTCCGATTTCAGAGCGTATGTACCGGACCTCGCAAGCGCATTGAAAGCACTTATTGATCAACGCCACGAAATGGATCCGACGTTTAAGGAGGCGTTCACCGATTTCTATGACATCTGCCGCGCCTCCATTAACCCGGAACTCTCACAAGATGCTGTCGAGGAGATGCTCATTCAACACATCCTTACTGAACGTATTTTCCGTACCGTTTTCAATCGGTCAGACTTTACCCACCGGAACATTATCGCCCGTGAGATTGAAAACGTCAGCTACGCCCTCATGCGGCATGAGGTGAGTCGAGACGTGTTTCTTGAACCCTTAGATCGGTTTTATGTTGCTATCGAGCAGGCAGCAACGCTCTGCAAAGACTTCGCCCAAAAACAGCACTTCCTCAATGCGTTCTATGAGAAATTCTTTCAAGGGTTCTCTGAAGACGTCGCGGATACGCACGGCATCGTCTATACGCCGCAACCGATCGTCGATTTCATGGTGAATAGCGTTGAACACATCTTGAAAACTGAGTTTGGTCGGTCGTTATCGGATACCGGCGTGCATATTATCGATCCGTTTGTCGGCACTGGCAATTTCATCGTCCGGCTCATGCAGGACATCCAAGGCACCGCATTGGAGGAGAAATACCGCCACGAGCTGCATTGCAACGAGGTGATGCTCCTGCCCTACTATATCGCCAGTCTGAACATCGAGCAGGAATACTTTCAACGCACGGGGACGTATCTGCCGTTTGAGGGCATCGCGCTTGCGGATACGTTTGAGTTGCTTGAGCAGCAACAAGGCGAACTCTTCACGCGTGAGAACACAAAACGGGTGGAGCGGCAGAAAGAGGCGGATATGTTTGTCGTTATCGGTAACCCACCTTACAATATGGGGCAGATTAATGAAAACGACAACAATAAAAATCGGAAATATAAGACGATAGACGCGCTGCTAAAGGAGACGTATTCCCAAGACTCAAAAGCGAGAAATAAAAATGCGCTCTCGGATCCGTATGTGAAAGCGATTCTGTGGGCATCAAAACGCATTGGAAACGAAGGCGTTGTCGCATTTGTGACGAACAATGGGTTTCTTGACGGTATCGCATTTGATGGGATGCGGAAACATCTTGCAGACGATTTCAACACAATCTACATTCTGGATTTGGCTGGGAACGTCCGTAAGAATCCGAAGTTGTCAGGAACAACGCATAATGTCTTTGGGATTCAAGTCGGCGTGAGTATCAACTTTTTCGTCAAGAAAGGTACTGGTAGTAACGGTTCAAAACCTAAAGCGAAGCCTTCCGAAATCTTTTACGCGCATGTTGACGAATTTTGGCGGAAGGAAGATAAATATCACTATCTCGATTCAAAAGAGCATTGTCAAAACATTGACTGGCGACGGGTAACACCTGACAGCCGTTATACATGGCTCACGGAAGGTCTCCACGCTGAATTTGACACCTTTATTCCGATGGGCACAAAAGAGGCAAAAGCGAAAAAGGGTACTACGACAGATGTGGTTTTTAAGACTTATAGTCGCGGGGTTATAACCTGTCGCGATGCGTGGGCTTACAACTTTAATCAAAACGTCCTCACTGAAAATATTCTGCGGATGAGTGATACGTACAACACAGAGGTGGATAGGTGGAAACGTCAAGAAAATCAGAAGGAAATCAACGTTGATAATTTTGTTGTGTATGATGACACAAAAATCAGTTGGAGTCGCGACCTAAAAGTGAAATTAAAACGGGGCACAGTTACTAAGTATGAGGAACATAAGGTAAGAACATCCGTCTATCGTCCGTTTACGAAATCAAATCTTTATTTTGACCGAACAATAAACGATGTCGTGTATGTTTTTCCATCTATCTTCCCTACACCAGAGACAGAGACAGAAAATAGAGTAATTTGTGTCAAGGCACCCGGAAGTAAGAAGTCATTTCATTGCTTGATGACACAGCAGTTGGCAGATGTACATCTCACAGGCGATTCCCAATGTTTTCCTTTCTATACCTACAACGAAGACGGCACGAACCGACAAGAAAACATCACCGATTGGGCATTGGCGGAATTCCGAACCCACTATAGCGATGATACTATTACCAAGTGGGATATCTTCCACTATACCTACGCCCTCTTGCATCATCCTGTTTACCGTGAGAAATACGAGATGAACCTCAAGCGCGACCTGCCGCATATCCCCTTTGCTAAGGACTTCTGGGGATTCGTCAAAGCCGGTGCGGCGTTAGCGGACCTCCACGTCAACTATGAATCCGTTCCGAAATACGATAAACTCCGAAAGGTTGAAACCCCCGGCATGCAGGTCAATTGGGATGTGGAGAAGATGAAACTCTCTAAAGACAAGACGCAGCTAAAATATAACGATTTCTTGACGTTGGATGGTATCCCTGCGGAGGTATTTGACTATCGGTTAGGCACACGTTCTGCGTTGGAGTGGATCGTGGATCAGTATCGTGTCAAGACAGACAAACGCAGCGGCATCGTCAACGATCCGAACCGCGCCGACGAGCCTCGGTATATTGTGGATTTAATTGCGCGTGTTATCACCGTCAGCCTAAAGACTGTGGAAATTGTTAAGAGTTTGCCCGAATTGTAGGCGTTTTGTCTTCAGGGGCTAAGGCGACCAGAGGACGTACGTCGGCATGTCGAACAGCATACCGATGAATGCCCAGAGTCCTACAAACACGTAATCGCCCATCACCAACCCTAAAAAGAACGGGATTGCACGTTGGTGGGCACGTAGACCGAAGATTGCGACGATAATAAACTTTATCATCCAACCGATATAGACAGAGAACCAGAAATCCGCGAGGCCACCCCATGTTGCCGCTGTCATCACATACCCGATCGGATGGAAGGGCCACCACATAAATTTATGCCGTAGGAAATAGAGGATCCACGTCATTGCTGCGCCGATCCCCATAGATTGTGTGCCGTCCCAATTCGGACCGGTCGGATTGTTGATCCACTGGACTAAGCGTCTCCCGAAAACCTCCTCGCCGATACCGAGGATGTAGCCGTGTACAGCAAACGCACCCGTCTCATAAAGGAGGTAAAGGAACGCCCAAAACGACGCAAGGGTCCCGATAACAATTGCGAACATCATCACCCAGACGAGTTTTCGGCTGTTTATGCCTGCGCGTTCGGCGAGTTTGAATCCCTCCAACTGGTTCGGCATCGGATGTGAAACGTTGAGTCGATTGAGCCAGTAATAGAAAGAGATAATCGTAAGGTTCCCGGTTCCGACGAACCGCGGTCCAAAAGTGACAGCCATCAGGCGTGCGGGGTCAAGCGCGAGAATCTCATGCGATGGCGGACCGAATTCGGCACGGACGCGTGTAACGCCGAGTGCCATCAGAATAAAAATAACGATAAAACCGAACACACCACCCAAGGACATCCCTGCCTTCACCGAAAATAGCGTCAGCCCGACACCGCCCAAAATTAGCCCGATGATAGCAACACGGTAAGGCATCGGCTCGTTTGAATCATCAAACGCTTTTTGGGTTGTCAAGCAATTTTGAATGACATCGCGGAGATGCTTACGCGTCCCCCACAACGCCAAAACACCGACGGCGAGCCATGCGCCACCTGCTCGCTCAGCAAAGTAGAGCTCACCTTCTCCCAACATCCCCATACGCACGACACGCTCCGCTTTACCAAACAGATAGAAGAACCATGCCGACATTGAGATGTCCAACGGCACGAAGAATGTAAGTCCTATAATGAACGGATAGATTGACAGAGGGACCCACCCGACTGCATTCCACGGTTTGTCCGTGAACAGATGTGTGATGGAATAGGAACTGAGCTGGATAGCCGGGACCTGTGGAAACAGGTAGCTCAATCCAGCGAGAATTTCAATAAATGCGGCGACCGAAAAGCCTATCCACATCGTTTTGTTTCTGTAAAAGCTTTTCCCTCCCTGTGCCATCTGAAGTGGTAATTGGATGATCGGATACGCTAACTTTTCACGTTCTGTCCACTGCACACGGATGATGGTAATGAGACATATCAGTGTGAACCAGAGAAGCGTAACAAACCCCGTCCAGACAAGGATCGGCACCAACCAGCCGCGTAGATGTTTCGGCAGATGAAAGGTCGAACCGCCCTTAAAGTAGGCATCCAGGGCGTAATCCTCAGGAACAAACCATGTTGGGATATAACGCCAGAAGAGAGATGACCACTCGTTTTCGGGGGTCGCAAATCGGAACGGGTGTGCCAGTGTTCCGATGAGGAAAGTCATCATTGAGTGCCCACCGATTGTGGAGACCATGACGACCATGATGTAGATGACGAGGAGTTCCTGTGTGGTTAACGCATTGCGAGGCGCGATTTTTTTCCACGCGAAATTGAAGCAGATGACAACAAAAAGCGTGAAAATAGCGTTGAAGAAGAGCGAGACGAAGTTGAGGAGGAACTGCGGTTGAATCATCTCCGCAGCGTAGGCAAGCCAATAGGCGTTCCCGATAACGAGGAGTGTACCAATCAGGAGCGCACGGAATGTGATTCCAGATGTGAAGGAGGCACGAGATTCTGGCATGTTTAAATAGCGGTCAGCCGTCAGCCATCAGCCGTCAGCCAGAGAGCATAACTTCATCAAAAACCTCTTATTGCTGATAGTTTCCGATTGCTGATGGCTGATAGCTATCTTGCTGATAGCCGATTGCTGATGGCTGATAACCTCTCTACTGTTTCAGGGAACCCCAAACCACTGCGAGTTTCCCTGAAGGCTCGACGGCTAAGATCTCGTCGTCAAAAGTGAGGTCTCCATAGGAGAGGCCATCCCATGCGCCACCGGGTGTCCATCCGATCTGGTGTTCGCGTTTGCCGTTCTCACAATCGTTCATGTGGAAACTGAGTCCGATTGTCAACCCGTGTTTCGCTTTGAAATTATCGCCGACCCCCGGATTTGCAAACGCGGGATTGCCGCGCGGCTTCGTCGGGTCAATAGCGACCTCGTAGATGTAATCGTTCCCATCTTTGATAAGTACCCATTCAGTATTTTCCTTTGATGCCGCAGCGGATAGGTCCTTACCGTTGGCACCGAGCGTCCACTGAACGAGACTGTCGCGGACCATGCCGTTATCAAAATCAAACATAAACTCGACGCTATCATCTTCCCACCATCTGGCATCAGGAGGATTAACGTCTTGGAGTTCGTCGTCAGTGATTTCAACAGCGAAGTAGATGCGGGTCGGATCTTGCGAATTCCAGGCAACTCTACCTTGACCGGTAAAATCACTGGCTTTCGGGATACCACCTCCTACATCTTTTAATTCATCAAAAGCAACGATTTCAGCGCGTTCCCATTCGTCAAGATTTCCATCTATTTTGAGGTTCTTCAACTGTTTAGCAACGTATTCCTTATCACGTTTTGCATCAACAGGTAGGCTCGTTGTGTAGAGCAACAGCGCGACTGCTGTTATTATCCCTACTGTGATTTTAAACTTCATAACCTTTGGCATTTGAGAACTCCTTTGTTTTCTAATTTTTGAATCAGTTGTTTCTGCGTCCGGTTTTTCTTGGTTGAGCCGCACGCACTGCATAACAACTGAAGGTTGTCAGCGGCATTGGTGCCGCCGTTCGATTTTGCGACAA
The DNA here is from genome assembly GCA_022821065.1 of Candidatus Poribacteria bacterium. GTDB lineage: Bacteria > Poribacteria > WGA-4E > WGA-4E > WGA-3G > WGA-3G. Next base: position 84,779 of record JAJEEK010000109.1, on the reverse strand, counting down.
TGTAAGCGACGCTCATACTACGAAACGGAAACACGGCTTGACAGCCGTTGCATTTACCGTCCTGAATACCGAACAGTATGTGTTTATCGGTTTTTTTCTGTTTGTAAAGTTTAAGATTGTCCTTCCGGTGGATGACCGGCTCGGTAATACCGCTCTGTTCGAGACGCGACTGCACTAATTCATAAGATTTGGAACTTAAATCTATACCGATCCATTGGCGTTGGAGTCGTTCAGCAGCTACACACGTCGTGGCGCACCCACAGAACGGATCGAGTACCCTATCCCCCGGTTTGCTGCTCGCTGCAATAATGCGTTCTAACAGTGCGATCGGTTTCTGTGTAGGGTATCCGATACGTTCTTTGCTTCTGGCAGTCAAATTGGGAATATCCACCCAGATATTGTTCAATCGTTTGCCCTTTTGTTCATCAAGATACCGCTTATAGCGCGGGACATTTCCAGGGCGCGTCTGAACGATGCGTCCTGCCGCAATCTCTTTACGCATACGTACTTCCGCCCAACGCCATGTTCTGACGACACCCATCACGTCATAAGTCAGGTGAGAATCAGGATCGTAGGTCTGCGCGGTTAGGGAAGTGAGAGAAAAACGGCGTCCGGTTTCCGGTTCAACACAATAATACTGGCGTTTCGTTTTCTCGTCCAAATTTGCCATATCGTAGGGTATCGTGACCGCTTCAACGTTCCAGATGTATGTATCGCTTTTTGAGTAGCGGAAGATACTATCGGAATCCCGGGCTAACCCTTTTTTGAGATTGCCTTTGGTGGTTGCTGCCCGTTGCCAGATAATCTCGTTTCTGAAGTTGTCTTTCCCGAAGACGGTATCCATCACGGTTTTGAGGTAATGGCTGGCGTTATCATCGCAGTGGAGGTAGAGTGTCCCAGTCGGTCTGAGGATTCGGAACATCTCCAGAAGCCGGATGCTCATCATGATGAGATAGGCTTTCATGGATTTTCCATGACTAAACTCGGCAGCCTTGATGATCTCATAGAGCTTTGGTTCTCTCTCCGCGAGTTCACCGTGAGATGCGTTATCGAGATCCTCCAATGTCCAAAAATCTTTGAATGTTGCACCTGCAGCTTCGCTCCCTACTGATGCCTCAAAGGTTCGATTAGAATTGAAAGGCGGATCGAGATAAATCAGATCGATAGAATTCGTGTCAAGCCCGCGAAGTACATGAAGGTTATCGTTTTCAAAGAGGGTTCGGTTCTCGACCTTCATTCTATCTCCTGTATTCCAGTATGTAGACGCGCTTTTGAGGCGCGCCTACTCGGAATCTTGCTGTTTCTATCGTTGTGCTTTAATGGCACCCCACGTTGCAGCGAGTTTCCCGTTCGGATCGACTGCCAACCCCGTGTCAGCGTTGAAGTTCTGATTGACTTCGGCTTCCTCAAGGACCCGGTTGTAGACGCTGAATTCATCAATGATACCGGAGAACACTCCGAATTCACCATCCGCTCTGCCATCCAAACCGATAAAAACGTGATTTTCCCATTCGTCTTCTGGGAATTGGGCAAGATTAAGTACGCCTTTACCTGTCGCTTTACCGTCAACATAGTATTGGACTGCACTGTCTTCCGGGATACCGACGACAGAGATGTGGTGCCATTTATTATCAGCAATGCTTTCTGTATCTGCGACGTTGCCGACCCAACCGGTATCCAAGTTAAGAACGCCATTGCGAACCCATAGGGTTTTGGGGCCTTTGTCATCGGTACCGGGACCGCCGGTTTTTGCGAAGATTACGCCGGGACCTGACTCACCGGTCTTAATCCATGCCGACCAAGTGAAATCGCTGTTGAAATCGAAATCTTCAGGTTTGTCAATTTCGACGAAATTCGTCTCATCTCCATCAAACTCTAACGCATCGCCGATTTTGCCAGCGACCTTTTTGAGGTTGCCGTTGATAGTTCCGTTATAGTTGCCTGTTCCGTCTGTGACATTTTTTCCACTGACTTTGTCCGCATCGAAACTCCAGTAACTGACCAATCCATCCTCAACGATTTGGGCAGGTAGGTTCGTTGCGATAAGCGTAATACCGATAATTAATACCACAAAGTTAACTTTTCTTAACATGATGGAATCTCCTTTGATCACTTGAAGGTATGGGAAATTGGAACAGAATCAGGACACTGAGAATAAAGATGAATATCCCGAAAACAGTAAGTAAGATGCTTCCCATACGTCGGTTATGCAATGTATACGGACTGTAATCCGTGTGTGGCAGTGTCGCGCGATTCATGGATGCGCGACACTGATATTGTTGAAACTCCGCATGATTTCGTTGAGGAACGGATGGATTAGTAGCTCGCTTTAAGCGCGCCCCAAACTGTTGGAAGTTTTCCAGCGGCTTGAACAGCAAGAATCTCATCGGGTGTACATTCGTCTGCGGTTTCACAGATTGCCCAGTTGTCGAAAGAGACGATCGTTAACGCGGGCGCGCCTCTGCTTGACCCGCCGTTAAGCCCGACTTGCCCGCTTTCAGGTCTGACGTTCCCAAAATCGAGTTTGCTTTCAAGCAACCAATCTTTGGGTTCTGTTTTACCGTCTTCCCAGATTTTTCCGGTAAAACCGTCCTCAGATATCTCAGCCTTCATCCAGTACCATGTGCCGATTTCTACTGCACCGAATGGAGGTTCGGTATCATTCTGCTTCCAAGCGAGATGGTCGTTGAGGAACTCCATGTTGTTGAGAAAATGATGGATCAGAAATGCGTATCCAGAGCCGTCACCGGGGTCAAGACGAAAACCGATACCGCAACGTGCGAGGTCACCGTCTCCCCAGTCGTCAACGCGAATCATCACCAATCCTGTATGCGGTTCTTCAAAACCGCCATCCAAAACGAGATAAGTATGGTCACCAGGGGCTTCGTGAGTTTGGCTGATAACACCACCTTCTTCTACCCAGTCGCCATCGTGGTTTTTGAACTCATACTTCGCATCAATCTTTCCATCCTCAAAGTCGTCCAGGTATAAAACTTCGCCATCACTGTTGAAAGTCCAAGCAAAGATAGCGACATATACCAAGGCGAAAAGGATATATTTGTAGAAGGTTCCACTCTTAGCATTGTTCATATTGAGAAATCTCCTATAGATTTTGGGTGTGAAAGTGTACGTTTATGGTGTGGCGCGGCGTTTGCCGCCATCCATATACAATGCGGTTCCAAACATGTAGGAACAGGCTTCAGAGGCTAAGAATGTTACGACATTCGCAATCTCTTGGGGTTCCGCGATACGACCTGCCGGAAGTTCTTGTCCAAGTGCCTGCAACAATTCCTCAACATCGCGTCCTTCGCGCTCGGCTCTTGCCCCTTGCTGGGTACGCGCTCGACCGGTATCGGTCAACCCTGGACAAACGGTGTTAACCAAGATACCATCCCCTGAAACCGCATCCGAAAGTGCGCGTGTTATATTCAGAATAGTAATATTGGCAGCGCCGGTGGGTACGTTCGCACGGGTAGGACTGGTACCTGCTGAACCTGCGATGTTGATAATTCGTCCCCACCGATTTTTCTTCATAGATGGAATAACCAATTGGGCCATTCGTAGATAACTGTACGTTTTCAACCCAAGTGCGTCGTCAATTAGTTCCGGCGACAGTTCCAAAATATCGGCGTTCCGAGCGGCACCGACATTATTGACGAGAATGTCAACACCACCGAAGCGATTGATTGTCGCCTGCACGACCTTTTCACAATTCTCCGGTGTGGTTAAGTTTCCAGCGACGGCATGCCCTTCAGGTCCAGCCTGATTGATTTCTCTGAGGGTTTGGTGTAGTGTCTCTTGTGTTCGAGCAGCGATACAGACCTGAACACCTTCTCGCGCGAGGGCCAGCGCGCATTGCTTACCGATACCCCGGCTGCCACCGGTGACAATTGCCCGTTTTCCGTTGAGTCCTAACTCCATGTGTTACGGTCCTTACGCTATATCCAGTTTTTAGAGGCTATTGACCTGACTTCAACAGGCCCCATGTAACGGTCAGTTTATCGCGGGGTGCCACTGCGAGGCTTGAACCACCCTTATCAAAGATTTCCACATCGTCGATGAGCGTTTTCGACTGCCATTCCCTGATGCCGAACCCACCTTTCGGATACGGGACTTTACCGTACTCAGCAACCTGTTTACCATCAAGTGAGATTGTTAATTTCTTGTCCTCTACAGTGACCGACAGCTCATGCCATTCATTGAGGTCGACCTTGATATCCGCCTGGGCGACAATCGGCCAAGCCTCACCGCGTTCAAAAACATTGAGAACGTTTTCGCGTGGATCGCCGCAACATAACCGTTTATGTGCGGGCTCGATGAGCATATACTTGGTTGCCAACTCTGCGCGTACAATCAGACCGAATGCAGCAAAATTTGCTGTCTCGCCAACGATGTTGAATTTTGCGCGCATTGTGTAGTCTGTCAAATCCTCGAACCCTTCAAGGAAGAGCGCATCGACGTTGTTGTTGTCATTCGTTGTGTCGAAGACAAGGACGTTGTTATCCGGATTGTCTGGGTCTTTCTCAAATGTTAGCGTCGGCATGATCTGCCATTTGACTTCAGCATTTCCCTCAAAGTCGTCGAAGAACAGTGTTTTCGCTGTCGCGTTTCCAAACAACAAAAGAACGGCACACACACTCACAATCCATATTCTTTGAGGGTTCATTTTACCAATCTCCTTGTTTATTTTTTCCGCTTCCGCATGTAACAACAAGTTTCCGTTTTACCTCTACCGCGCCTCTGCGCGACAGGTATTCGCTTTGCCGTCTAATTTAAACAAAGATTATAACACAAAAAAAATATAAATACAACGCTTTTTGAAATAGAGGTGGGACGATTATTTATGAACGCGTATGGTGAGGTGCAATACCTCACCATACAGTGAACGGAGGACAAGATGGGCAGAAGGATAGGCGTTTGTGTTACAGCTTGGCTCTCAGTTGATCCATCAATCCATCAGGTGGATCGAACGGGAGATCAATCACTTCGTTGGTGATACCGCTGTAATAGATTCCGAGCAGCAGATTGAACTCCGCGAGTGATTGTTCAAGATGTGTCGGATGTACTTTGCTTTCGTCATCAAGCCAATCGAAGACCGCTTCTGTGAGGTTGCCTTGTGCGGCGACATCTTGTTCGCCGTAATTCAGTGGACCGCCTTCATAGCCGCCGTCCGGGGTTGAACGTTCCCAGCTGCTGAAACGCCAATGTACAAAGCCTTTCGTTCCGACGACAAAAACCCGTTTGTGAAAAAAGACGACCGGATCATCGGACGCTGTCGGGGCGATGGCGGTACCGAATGCCACAGAGACGTGCAGTCCGTTCTCGTATTGGACGCGCGCGGACGCGTATTGCGGAGACGGTTGTGCTGAATCCAAGTGATCGCCACCAGAAATTTGACCGAGGACTCGAACCGGACGGGAGTTGTCAATATAAGACGACACCAACTGCAACACGTGCGGACCTTGGTCAACAGGTGTACTGCGTGCACTGGCGTCAATGAATTTAATCTCACCGATTTTGCCTTCCGCGACATCCCGCTTCAATTCGAGGTTTTGCGGATGGAAGTTGAGCTGCGTATTGACGACAAATTTTGTTTTTGTCTCTTTAGAAAGTTCTGATATCTGTTTCCAGTCCTCGCTTTCAACGGCAATCGGTTTTTCGACAATTGCTGCTGGCACCCCGGCATCGGATGCCTGTTTCATCAATGGGTACCGGATACGCTCGTTGCTGCCTCTAAGGACGGGTGCGGTGACGATATGGAGAACGTCCGGTTTCTCTTTTTCGAGCATCTCGTCCAAGTCGGTGTAGCGTGATGAGATGCCGAAGTCGTCTCCAAATTTGTTAAGCAGTTCGGTGTTCATATCGCAGACTGCGGCGAGTTTTCCGCCTTTGACGAAACGGTATGCATCTGCGTGTGCGCGGGCGCGGCCACCACACCCTAACATTGCGGTTTTATACACAGAAATGTCTCCTTTAATATTTAAAATACTCAGCAAATAGATGAAAACTAATAAAACATAGAACAACAAGCTTGAAAACTATTCGCCTGCCGCTATGTTTGTCGGTTTATAAATGCTCTCGGAGCGAATCCATCAACCCATTAGGGGGTTCAAACGGAAGATCAATAATTTCGTTCGTTATGCCACTGTAATACAGTCCTAAGAGAAGATTAAACTCAGCGAGGGACTGCTTGAGATGTGTCGGATGCACGTTGTTCTCATCATCGAGCCAATCAAAGACCGCCTCTGTGAGGTTGCCTTGTGCAGCAGTATCTTGTTCGCCATAGTTCAGTGGACCGCCTTCATAGCCCCCTTCTTGCGTAGCACGTTCCCAACTGCTGAAACGCCAATGCACGAATCCTTTCGGGCCAACAACAAAGACACGTTTATGCGCAACCCGACTCTCGCTGTCGGATGCCAACGTCCCCATACCAGTGCCAAATGCGAGGGAGACATGCAGACCGTTCTCATATATAGCCTGTCCAGCGGCATGCATCGGAGACGGTTGGGCTGAATCTAACTGTTCTTTTCCAGCGATTTGACCGAGCACCCTGACCGGACGTGAGTTATCAATATAGGAGGATACCAACTGTAGCACGTGTGGTGCTTGATCAACGGGTGTGCTGCGCGCACTCGCATCAATGAACTTAATCTCACCGATTTTGCCTTCCGCGACATCCCGCTTCAACTCTAAGTTTTGTGGATGGAAGTTAAGTTGCGTGTTGACGACAAACTTCGTTTTCGTCTCCTCTGCTAATCCAGCAATCTGTTTCCAGTCTTCACTTTCCACAGCAATCGGTTTCTCAACAATGGCTGCAGGCACGCCGTGATCGGAGGCTTGCTTCATCAGCGGATAGCGGATGCGTTCACTTGTCCCACGTAGCACCGGTGCGGTGACGATGTGGAGAACATCCGGTTTCTCCTTTTCAAGCATCTCGTCTAAATCGGTGTAACGCGAAGACACATCAAATTCGTCTCCAAAGTTGTTGAGCAGCTCTTCGTTCATGTCGCAGATTGCGGCGATTTTGCCACGTTTGACAAAACGGTAGGCTCTTGCATGGGCGCGAGCACGGCCTCCACACCCTAAGAACGCAGTTTTATACATAAAAATATCTCCTTCAATACTATATAGTTAGATGTTAACAAGAAAAATACAGATTAACTTTTTATAATTTCTCTCGGAGTAGATCAATCAAGCCATCAGGTGGTTCAAACGGGAGGTCAATAATCTGATTGGTTACTCCGCTGTAGTAAATCCCTAAAAGTAGGTTGAATTCCGCGAGCGACTGTTTGAGATGTGTCGGATGCTGCTTGTTCTCATCATCGAGCCAATCGAAAACGGCTTCGGTGAGGTTCCCCTGTGCGACGACATCCTGCTCACCGTAGTCAAGTGGACCGCTTTCGTACCCACCCTCTGGCGTTGCGCGCTCCCAACTGCTAAACCGCCAGTGGACAAACCCTTTCGTGCCGACAACAAAGACACGTTTGTGGGTGTGATTCCCGGCGTCCGGTTCTTTAGGTACTTTTTGTCCTAACCCTGTCCCGAATGCGAGAGAGACGTGAAGCCCGTTTGCATATAGTGCCTGAGCGGCGGCATGCATCGGCGAGGGCTGCGTGGAGTCCAAATCCTGTGCCCCAGAAACCTGCCCGAGTACCCGTACGGGACGCGAGTTGTCAATGTAGGAAGAGACGAGTTGCAACACGTGCGGTGCTTGATCTACCGGCGTGCTACGTGCACTGGCATCAATAAATTTGATTTCACCGATTCTGCCCTCTGCGACATCTCGCTTCAGTTCCAAGTTTTTCGGATGGAAATTGAGTTGTGTGTTAACAACAAACTTCGTTTTCGTCTCTTCTGCTAATCCGGCAAGCTGCTTCCAGTCTTCGGTTTCAACGGCAATCGGTTTTTCGACAATCGCCGCTGGCACCCCGGCATCGGATGCCTGTTTCATCAGTGGATACCGAATCCGTTGGTTGGTGCCGCGTAACACTGGGGCAGTGACGATGTGAAGGACATCCGGTTTCTCTTTTTCGAGCATCTCATCAAGATCGGTGTAGCGTGATGAAACGTCAAAGTCGTCCCCAAAACTGTTGAGTAGTTCTTCGTTCATATCACAGATTGCGGCGATTTTGCCGCGTTTAACGAAGCGATACGCATCTGCATGCGCACGGGCGCGCCCACCGCACCCTAAGAACGCAGTTTTATACATAAAAATGTCTCCTTCAATATGAAGCCAAATGGTTAGTTGAAACTTGTTTCTTAATGTTGCCTATAGCCTTTCTCGGAGCGAATCCATCAACCCATCGGGTGGCTCAAACGGGAGGTCAATAATTTCGTTTGTTATGCCACTGTAATATAATCCTAACAGGAGATTGAACTCGGCGAGCGACTGCTTGAGATGTGTCGGATGCACGTTGTTCTCATCATCGAGCCAATCAAAGACGGCTTCGGTGAGGTTCGTCTGTGCAACGCTATTTTGCTCGCCGTAGTTGAGTGGCCCGCCTTCATAGCCCCCTTCTTGCGTAGCACGCTCCCAACTGCTGAAACGCCAATGCACGAATCCTTTCGTCCCAACGACAAAGACACGTTTGTGACCATAAATACCTGGGTTATCGGATGCCATCGTCCCCATACCTGTCCCGAACGCGACAGAGACGTGAAGACCGTTCTCATACAACACCTGTCCAGCGGCATGCATCGGAGAGGGTTGATCTGAATCTAAATGCTCGCTTCCAGCGATTTGCCCAAGCACCCGTACGGGACGCGCGTTGTCAATATAGGAGGATACTAATTGAAGCACATGCGGCCCTTGATCAACAGGCGTGCTACGCGCACTGGCATCAATGAACTTAATCTCGCCGATCCGTCCTTCGGCGACATCCTGTTTTAATTCCAGATTTTTCGGGTGAAAGTTGAGTTGTGTATTAATGGCAAACTTCGTTTTTGTTTCTTCTGCCAACCCTGCAATCTGCTTCCAGTCTTCACTTTCAATAGCAATCGGTTTTTCGATAATCACTGCCGGTACACCGGCATCAGATGCCTGTTTCATCAGCGGATAGCGGATGCGTTCACTCGTCCCGCGCAACACCGGTGCTGTGACGATATGGAGAACGTCCGGTTTCTCTTTTTCAAGCATCTCGTCCAAGTCGGTATAACGCGAAGAAATATCGAATTCGTCTCCGAATTCGCTGAGCCGTTCCTTGTTCATATCGCAAATGGCAGCGAGTTTACCACCTTTGACGGACTGGTAAGCATTTGCGTGTGCACGGGCGCGACCTCTACACCCTAATATCGCTGTTTTATACATAAAATTGTTTCCTCTCAATGTTAACAACAGCACGCCAGCAGCATACCAAACATAACGCGGACACAAGCTGACACCACTGCCTACAATATAAATAAATTACAACTTCTCTCGGAGCGCGTCCATTAATCCATCGGGCGGTTCAAATGGGAGTTCGACAATCTCGTTTGTTATCCCGCTGTAGTACATTCCTAAGATGAGGTTATTCTCGATGAGTGATTGCTTGAGATGCGTCGGATGCACATTGCTCTCATCTTCTAACCAATCAAAAAGTGCTTCGGTAAAGTTCGCCTGCGCGACGACATCTTGTTCTCCATAGTTCAGCGGACCCGCCTCGTAGCCACTCTCCAGCGTTGAACGTTCCCAACTACTGAAACGCCAATGAACAAAGCCCTTCGTGCCAGCAACAAATACACGTTTGTGCCCGTAGATACCCGGATCATCGGATGCCTTTTGTGCCATCTCTGTTCCAAATGCAAGAGAGACGTGGACACCATTTTCATGCAAAACGTGAGCGACAGCATGCGTCGGAGACGGATGACCACCGGGGGCAGAATTTAAATCCTGTTTTCCAGAGATTTGTCCAAGAACTCGCACCGGACGCGCGTTGTCAATGTAAGAGGACACCAACTGTAGCACATGCCCTCCCTGCTCAGAGGGCCTACTACGCGTACTGGCATCAATAAACCGAATCTCACCGATACGTCCTTCGGCGACATCTTTTTTTAGCTCCAAATTCTTCGGATGGAAGTCGAGTTGTGTATTGACGACGAATTTTGTTTTTGTCTCTGCTGCTAATCCTGCAATCTGTTTCCAATCTTCACCCTCAATCGCGACCGGCTTTTCAATAATTGCCGCAGGAACACCGTGGTCGGATGCCTGTTTCATCAACGGATAACGGAGACGTTCTTGGCTATTCGGAACCACCGGTGTTGTGACGATGTGGAGGACATCCGGTTTCTCTTTTTCAAGCATCTCATCCAAGTCGGTGTAGCGTGATGAGATACCGAAATCATCGCCGAAGTTATTGAGGCGTTCCTCGTTCATATCACAGATTGCGGCGAGTTTCCCGCGTTTGACGAAGCGATAGGCATCTGCATGCCCACGGGCGCGTCCCCCACACCCCAACATCGCAGTTTTATACATGGAACTGGCTCCTTAAATACCCTTGATGTGAAAAATTAACCGCATCTGTAAAAAATGACAGATTGTATAGATTAACAATAGAAAATGTTTTTGTCAAGCGTTACTTCGGGATTGCTTCTACGAGGAGATGTCCACTTTCTCGCCGCTTTTAGCACTGTCGTAAAGTGCATCTAAGATTTGCATGAAGGTATAGGCATCTGGCGCAGCGACATCGGGTCTGACCTCACCGGCGATTGCCATTGCGAAGTGATTGAGTTCGTAGTAGAAAACATGTACCTCTTCAGGCAGCTCACCGTGATCAATCTCAAGCGGTTCATCAATGGCTTCGCGGATAAACTCGCCATCTTTGAATCGGGCGATGCCGCCGTTTGTGATTGCCCCAGTTGTGCCGTAAAGTTCCACGACACTCGCGGCGTCCGAGTGGCTCATCCGGGAGCAGTCAATCTGAATCGTTTTTCCACCTTCGCATCCGAGGAGACCGGTGAAATAGTCCTCCGCTGCGCCTTCGGGTCCGTCGTATTGCGGATAAAGCACGTGTTTCGCAGCGAACGCCCATTCCGGTTTCGGACATCCCATCCACCACCACGTTAGGTTGAGTTCATGGGAGTAGTGCTGCCCTAACGAACCCCCTTTCTGTCCGTAGACGTGCAGCCAGCGACTGTTAGCATCAAGCGTTGGGATAAAGTTATATTTCCCGAAGACGCGGGCGTGATATAGGTCTCCAATTGCACCGTTCAGAACGGCGCGCCGTATCTTTCGGTTGTTCGGGAAATGACGCATGAAATAGCAGAATTGGAGCGTTTTCCCGGATTGTTGTGCGGCTTCCTCCATCTCTAAAATTTCAGGCGCGCGGATGGCGTGTGGCTTTTGCACCAAGACGTGTTTACCCGCATTAAGCGTATCCAAGACTTGCTGTAGCCTACCATCAGGAGAAGTCGCAAGATAGACGGCTTCAACAGCAGGGTTGTCAAGGAGTTCCTGATAGTTGGCGTATCGGTGTGGCACAGCATTATCATCGCCCGCTTGTTCACGCCGGGTTGCGTCCTGCTCCGCAATCGCGATGACATTGAGCCGAGAGGTCGCATTGGCAGCGAGAATCGCTTGGTTGCCTGCCCATCCACACCCAACGACTCCGAGTTGAATAATTTGATTCGTCATAAACATTGCCTCCAACGCTTTTTAGGAAAGGTGTAGGGAAAATGTCGCTTTTAAAACAGTCGTCGTAACTCTGAGATACTATCCAGCACCCATGTCGGCTTCGCGACAGGATTTTCCAATTGATCAGGCTTAAACTTCCCAGTCCTAACAAGAACACTCCGCATCTTCGTGTTTTCCGCACCTCTTATGTCGGAAGTGATGTCGTCACCGACCACAATTGCTTCACTTGGAGAACATTGAAGACTTTCAAGCGCGATTTTGAAGAACGTCTCACTCGGTTTGCCCATGACTTTAGCGGTTTTACCTGCAGCTGCCTCCAGTAGTGTCACGAACGCGCCACAATCCAAGAGCATGCCTTCAGCAGAGAACCAATAGAGGTTCTTTTGCAACGCTATCAGTTCGGCGCCGTTCATCAACAGGCGAAAGGCGTGATTTAAAGCGTGAAAATCAAACCCTTCGCCGTAGTCTCCAACGACGACAAAATCGGGAGCCTCGTTATCTACCGGTATCTCCTTGAAAAACGCTTTGACGGCATCATCAACCATGAAGTGACAACGGTTCTTAGGTTGTGAACGTAAGTATTGGAGACAGGCGTAAGTTGCATTGAAAATCTCATCTTCATAGATATCAAAACCGAGTGCCTGCATCTGCACGTGAAGCATTTTTGGCGTTTTGGCAGTCGTGTTTGTCAAAAACCGGAGTTGGTATTTTTCCTGACGCAAGTAGTTGACAGTTTCAATTGCGCCCGGATAAGTTTCACCTTTAAAATAGAGCGTTCCATCCAAATCGATTAAGAAAGCCTTAGGTGGTGTTGGTGCCATTTTCTGCGATTGTCCTCGGTAGGTTAGGGCTCTACAACTTTATAGTGTTCAACCTGCCCGTTTTGGATCACTTGAATTGCGAGGCTTTTGACAGGATGTCGATTTTCATCGTAATGCGAAATAGTTGTCGCGCCTTTGTAACCGTTAACTGCTGCGAATGCGTCGCGAACTGCAACTGGATCAAGCGAACCCGCAGTCTCTATTGCGCGCGCCAAGAGTCGCATGGCATCGTAACCCGACGCGGCGATGCCGTCCGGTGGACTTCCGAACAATGCCGTGTAACCACTCACGAATTCCTGTACATCCGCGTCTTGTGTAGCAACCGAGAAATTGGTCGGATAGTAGCTGCCATCCAACACACTGTTATCGTCTAATATGCTGAGGAATCGTTCCCTATCATCCCACGCGCTGCCGCCGAGGAAAGTCGCCGTGATACCGATTTGCCGCGCTTCGTTGATCAACGATGGCACTTCTGGCTGAAAACCGGGACAGAAGATAACATCAGGCGCTGCCTCGTGAATTTCTTTGAGCAGTGCGGTGAAGTCGGTATCGCCTACGGTATAGGCACCGCTATAGACGATTTCTCCACCATTTGCCTGAAAAGCCGCCTGGAACGCCGCTACAAGATCGGTCGTATAGGCATCGTCTTCCTCGATAATCGTTGCTGCCCTTTTTGCGCCAAGTTCGTCAGGATTCATCGCGAAACTCGCCATCACTTTCCCTTGAAACGGGTTTGGCACTGTAATGAGAAATACATAATCTCCAGATTCTGGGACGTTTGAACTGCTGGAACCCGGAAGCATGAGTCGTTGCGCCTGTTGCGCGATGGGACCGACTTCGACGGAGTTGCTGGAGTAAACGGGACCCAATAGTGCAAAGACATCTTCCATCTCAATGAGTTCTTTTGCAGCAGTGACGCTGGCTTCCGGTGTCGGTGGTTCACTCGCCACGGGTTGATTATCTCGACTGATAAACGCTATTTCCATACCCAGCACGCCACCCTTCTCATTGATTTGGACGCGAGCGGTTTCAGCACCTTGGCTAAAGGTTGTAAAGGTGTTTGACGGCTGAATCACACCAATTTTTAATGTTGTTTCTGTCGGGGTGGTGGTAGCATCGGGCTGAACTACCTGATTTACGCGTTCACACCCGATCAGAGCAGTGAGCAGAATAACTGAAATTAAGATAAAAATTCTCGTAGACATAATGTAACTTTTCTCCTTTTGACAAAATGCTTGAAAAATATTCGGGTTTGTGGTAACTTTTACCTAATACCCAAGCTTCGTGAAAACAGTAACACATCTGACCGATTTTGTCAAGTTTAGAAACATATCGAAACATATCTATTGAGGAGAAATTAAAAAATTCGTTTTGAAAGCTTAAACAAAAGCGCGCAGCCTGCAACAACGGCGCAGGCGACTCTAACGCGAAAACCGTCAAAGCCCAAATTGCCGTTACTGCTCCGCAAGGAAAAATTAAAAAATGGAACTCGGTTTTTTCACAATGCCTTTGCATCCACCCGGCAGTGACACGACTCAGACATTAGACGACGATCTTGAGCAGATGATAGTCCTTGATGAATTGGGCTACAAAGAAGCTTATGTCGGTGAGCATTTCACATTTACATGGGAGAATATCCCGTCTCCCGATCTTTTTATTGCAAAAGCGGCTGCGATGACAGAGAATATTATTTTTGGCACGGGGATTACGTGTATGCCGATACATAACCCCGCTGTTGTCGCGCATCGCATCGCGCAACTTGACCATCAAACGCACGGGCGGTTTCATTGGGGGGTCGGTTCCAGTTCCACACCGAGCGATGCGGAGATGTTCATGGCAAGCGAAGACAGGCGTAGAGCAACACGAGAAGGGATCGATGCTGTCCTCAAAATCTGGACAGACCCGGAACCGGGACATTACAAAAGCGATTTTTGGGAATTCAAAATCCCCGAGTACCGTCCGAACATTGTAAGTGTTCACATGAAGCCGTACCAGAAACCGCATCCGCCAATTGCGTTGGCAGGGTCTTCGGCAAGGTCGGACACGCTAATCTTCGCGGGTGAGCGCGGCTGGATTCCGATGAGTATTAATTTAGCGCATGTGCCTACCATCAAAACACACTGGGACGCGGTGGCAGAAGGCGCAGAAAAGACTGGCTTATCACCATCTCGTTCAACGTGGCGCATTGCACGTGAAGTCTATGTTGCCGATACCACCGAACAGGCGCGTAAAGAGGCACTTGAAGGCACGCTCGGACGCGATTTTAGGGACTATTGGTTCAAGTTATTTAGCCCGGCGCACTTCAAACCGAATCAAGATATAGAAGACGCAGACATGAGCCTCGAGCATCTGTTAGAGACCTTATGGATCGTTGGAAGTCCGGATCATGTTGCAAACCGTCTGCGCGAACTTTACGATGAAGTCGGTGGCTTTGGCGTCTTACTCGCTATGGGACACGAATGGGATCCCAAAGAGCAGTGGTTGAACTCAATGACACTCCTCAAGAACGAGGTCATGCCACAACTCGCAGATTTGACTTAAAAGTAGGCTATTGGCGATGCACTCTGTTTCTGTCTGGATCGCATGAACGCTTTTCAGAGTACCAACTTTTTGTAGATGAAACATCTCCATTCATTCCGATGCTTGTGGTGTGAGCACTAACGTCATCCGACGATCTTCAGTGAGGTATCGGTTGACAACATCGGTGACATCAGTCGCAGAGACATCGGCGAATGCGCTTGCAAGCTGCGGTAAAGTATCACCATATTGGTATTCCACTGTTCCCCAACTCACACCCAGCTGCAGGAGCATCAGATTCTCTGGCACATTCTCAGGTTTCTGTTGCATAAGCCTTTTTATATTCGGCGGTGCACTGAGTTCCATCGAAAGGGACTGGGCAATCATAGGTACCTGCGTGTTATTTTCCAGTTGTTTTAACGGATTCATCAATTGTTCAATCCGCTGTTTAACCTTTTCTATATCTGTATCCGGCTTGACGGGAGCACTGACGTATAAGTATACCTGTTCCGGTGTGACAAGATCAACACCACAATGAATATAACCTATCAATTCCTTCAAGTGAGCGTCCTGCATGCAAGCGAACCGTAAAAGCAGACTCGCCACATAGAGTGCTGGGTAGTCTGCATTTTCAGGGCGAGGAATCGGGTATGTTTCCATGTAATGCGTTACGTTGATATCCCAAGTAGCGTTTTGATCTTTCGCTATCTCTGGGGAGACTGTCAGTTCGGGAAATGTCTTCTCAGTTAAGCCGATAGTTCCGAGTTGTTGTTCCATTGTGTCTTTCAGTGTTTCCGGGTCAACACCACCAATAATACACAGAAGGACGCGATCGGCTTGAACCAAATGCTGATCGCGATATTCTTGGAGTTCACTGAGTTGCGCAGCTTGAATGCCCCGGCGCATCGCTATATCAGTTTCACCATGCCGAAAAACTTGGTTCCACGCAACGTGTGCCAACTTATGTGTTACCAAGTTCGCTTCAATATAGTCAAATTGCGATAACACTCTCGGAAGTTCCTCAGTGAGCGTTTCTGCTGAAAACGGAAGTCCTGAAAGCCATTTAGCATGGCGTTCCAATCCGTGTGTCCAGTTATCCGTATTACCCATGAAATCCAAGCGTATATTATCAGCCATTGTCTCTGCGTTACTTGTTTTGTAATCAATAGGCCCTGCGGTTCGGACTGTCAGATGATTAATAAGATGGCTCCAATACGCTCTTGCTTTCCCATCAGTAACGAGTCCAAGGGGTAAGTAACTGAAGATACCGACATCCGTCGAATTTTCGACATGGAGATTGACAACCCGGATACCGTTGCTTAACGTAAAGCGTGTCACCTTAGGGGCGGTATTAGAAGTAAAAATATTAGGGAAATCCTCTGAAGTGGTAGGTTCCAGGACCTCCTCAGAAACCTGTGAACCAGCGCTGCTGTTTTTGCCGGGGGTGGCAGCCCGTCCGATTTGATTGCGGACATCCGGTTTGGCATCGGTCTCAAGAACGACTGGTGCCTCAATGATTTCAATAGTGGGTTCGGATTGTGCCTCGAAACTATAGGGTCGCTGGAATCTGGCAAGATATTGATGACTCGCACCGAGCAGCAATATAATCAAAACTGTTGCTGTACCGAGAGCCATCCATGGCAGCAACGGTTTCCCAGTTGGCGGTGATACCGGTTTTATATTCGCAACTTCCCGCATGATTTTATCGAGTAGGTTGTTAGACAATTGCCAACCGCCGAGCGTTTCGTTAATCAAGCGTTCATCTGATGCTTGTAAACGCTCTCGTGCCCGCTGGAGTCGGCTCGTAATCGTGTTCACCGATACTCCCAGAAACTTACCAATTTCTTTTGTGGTCATCTCGCCAAGATAGTAAAGCGTTACGACTGTGCGTTCGCTCTCTGGCAATTTTTCCAGAAGTTGTTTAACAATTTCATGACGACGTTCACCTGCTTCTCTCTCGCGCTGTTCCAAGATATAACGCTCATACGTTAATTTATCCATTGCTCTCACAGATGCGTCTCCCAGCGATTGCATCGCAGGTCTCTTCTTTCGGAGCCAGTCGGTGCATAGATTATTTGTAATGACATACAGCCACCCTGCAAACTGGTTGCGATTCTTGAGGGTCGGGAGTTTCTGGTATGCTTGAAGGAAGGTGTCTTGCGTAATCTCTTCAGCATAGTGAAAATCACCGATCTTCCGCCACGCCAAGGCGTGAACACTCTTTTGGTATTTCTGAACCAAGGTGCTGAACGCCTCGTCGTCGCCAGATAAGATGCTTTGAATCAACTGAACGTCGTCTCTCTCCATCAAAATCCTCCGTAATGCCGCATATCACTCCGACACACGCGGCGTGAGAACTAACGTCATCCGTGCCGCTTCGGTTAAATACCGATTGACAACATCGGCAACATCATCTGCGGAGACATTGGCAAGCGCGCTTGCAAACTCTGGTAAGGTATCACCGTGTTGATATTCAAGCAATCCCCACTGTAAACCCAGGTTCCCGAGCAGCATAGTTTCTGTCATACCCGCAGGTTTGTGCTGCTGCATTACCATCTCTATATCCATGGGGGCACTGAATTGCTGGGAGAGTGCTGGAGCAGTCATTGCAACCTGCCAATTGTTCTCTGGCTGTTTTAGTTGGTTTATCAACTGTCCAATCCGTTGCTTAACTTTTTCTATATCTGAATCCGGCTTGAGTGCCGTGGTGACGTATAGATATGTCTGTTCGGGTGTAATGAGGTCTACACCGCAGAAGATGCTGCCTGTCAACTGCTTTAGTTCCGAATCCATCATGAGTGCCTGATTCAAAAGAACATTCGCCACGAAAAATGCAGCGTAGTTTTCATGTGTCGGGTCAGGAATCGGGTATGTTTCCATATAATGCGTTACGTTCACGTCCCAAGTCGCGCGCCGATTTTTTTCCGCTGCGGGTGTTGTCGCACTGGGAAGCGTGTTAGCAGTTAATTTAATTTCCCCGAGTTGTTCTTCCATCGCTGATTGCAATGTTTCAGGTTCGATGCCACCGATGACACATAAGAGTACACGATCTGCGTGGACCAAGTGGCGGTTTCTATACGCTTGGAGTTCATTCAATTCGGCGGATTCAATCGCCCCGCGCATCGCTATATCGGTCTCACCATGCCGAAAAACTTGGTTCCACGCTGCCATTGCGAAAAGTCCAGTATGCAGATTATTGGTAACAAAGTCGAGTTCGCTTAAGGCTTTGGGTAATTCTTCGGCTAAATCTGTCTCTGAAAGTGGTGAATCGGACAGCCATTTGGCTTGCAATTCTAAACCGTGCTTCCAATTGTCCGTTGTGCCTATAAAGTCCAGATGCATCCCGTGGTGCGTTGTTTGTCCGTTACGTTCTACATAGTTCTTAATGGGACCCGTAGTTCGTAACACCAAATGCTCAATCAGATGGCTCCACTGTGTCTTTGCTTTTCCATCAGCAACAAGTCCGAGGGGCAGATAACTGAAAATACATACATCTGTGGAATCTTCAACGTAGAGACTGACAACTTGGATGCCGTTGCTTAATGTAAAGCGTGTCACTTCGGGCGGTGCAGCGGAAGCGAGAGAAAAATTGCCAAGGAGGAATAGTACCACGATGGCGTGTTTAATTCTACAGATCATCTTTTTACCTCCAAAGATTAGGTCTTTAAACATTGAACGAAAATCGATAAAACGAGACGATTGTTTTACCGTTTGATTGATTATCTTAAAGACGTAATTTGGATGCAGAAAACGTGCATAATCTGAAAAAAATGAAAATTTTGGATTAGGCTCGACGATAGCGGGGATTGGAGATGAGATATTTTGCTTAAAAATAGGTTTCTAACTTCGCTAGCGCGTTTAAGACCCCTTCAACAATCGGTTGCGGTGTCTCCACATTCAATCCCAAATAGATCAGCATGATTTCTTCGGTGTAGCCGACACGGTTTATCTCCTGACAAATGGCAGGAAAATCCATCTCCGGTCCCCAGAACGGTTCGCTGCCTGTTTGTGCATCGACACCGCAGTTGAAATAGACATTGTGCAACCGATCCGACAAGGTGCGTAAGGCGACAACCGGATCGTCTCCAGCGCGATGAAAATGGTAAGGGCTGTAGTAAAAACCGAAGTTTTCGGAAGGGATCGCATTGAGTATCTGCTGTGTGCGTTCAAGGTTGTAAGCGAGACTCCCTTCGTGTGCGTAGAGCGTAAGCGTTAGATTGCGTGCTTCTGCTTCTGCTGTGATCGTTTTGAGATGCCCAATAATCGTGTCAATCTCACGAGCAGTGGCGGTTTCATTGCCACCACTCGCGATGCTGACGATTGGAACGGAAAGCCTTTGTGCAGTGTCGAGAATTGAGATAAGTGCTTCAGGTCCATCTGGTGCA
The DNA here is from genome assembly GCA_022821065.1 of Candidatus Poribacteria bacterium. Lineage (GTDB taxonomy): Bacteria > Poribacteria > WGA-4E > WGA-4E > WGA-3G > WGA-3G. The sequence continues at coordinate 65,448 of JAJEEK010000109.1, read as the reverse complement.
TCAACCCGTACCGTACTTAGCAAAGATTTGAAACGGATTCCAGTCTCTTCGCGCAGTTCAGCGACCGTCTCGGCTGCCAGATCCGAAAAATGGGGTTGCGCGAGTTCAATGGCGGACACACCGCCTTCGGATAACTCGCTCACAAACGCCGTTAAATCAAAAGCAGAAAACGGAAGTGTACTCGCACAATAGGCCTTCATATTTTTCCCCCATAATTGTCAATCTTATAGGACTTACGCATCATGCTCTTTTGTACCACAAACTGTTAGTTTGTGATACAGGAACGCCGTGTTTTCAGAAAACTTTCTTCTAACAAAACAGTCTACAATCAAAATTGCGTAAGTCCTATCTTAGAAAAAACGCATCATAGCATCGTAGCATTGTAGGTTGGGTTGAGCGAAACTGAACAAACGATATGGAGCACACAAGCACATTTGAGTGCCCTACGCCCTCAAATAAATTAGTGTTATAGCGAAACCCAACGACATCCTACCGCCATGTTTCGAGTTTCATACAAAGAGCGTTGGGTTTCACTGTTTTCTTGGAGGCATAAGCGGTTTTGTTAGATTTGATGGGTTTTGGCATACCAACATTTGATTTTCAACACCGTTCAACCCAACCTACTGCCGCGGGATTCTCTTGCTGACCACTGATGGCTGACGGCTATTTACCCATTTCCTTGAGTGCAGTTAGACAGCGTTCGACAGACTCAAGTGGTGGGTATGCATCGCTTTCATATTCAACGATATACCACTCTGTGCCACCGGTTGTTTCGCAGATACGGAAGATCTCGTCCCAGGGGACACTGTCTTCACCGATAATCGGACGGAAACCGGCGTGTCTGTCCGTCTCACCTATTGATTCGTCATACGGCTTGAGATGAACTGTGCCAGCGCGTCCGGGGTATCTCTCCAGAATGCCAACAAGATCCGCACCGCCCGATAGCGCGTTGCCCATATCCAGCTGCATCACAACGCCTTCATTCGTATTTCCAAAGAAGGTGTCCCACGGTTGCTCGCCGTCCAGTGGCGTAAATTCGACGTGATGGTTATGATACCCCGTCACCATATCGTGTGCTGCGAGTTTATCGGCGATTTCGTTGAAGGTATTGGCTAACTTCAACCAATCTGCTTTTGACTGACGCAGTTCGCCCGGTATACCCGGAACGATGACGTAACGGTTCTCCAGTACCTTGTTGAATTCAATCGTTTCGGCGAGGGTATCCTCTTGGACGAGATTGAACGGTGTGTGCCAACCGCAGCAGACCAGACCGAACTCGTCAAGATAGCCTTTCAATTCTTCGGCAGGATGTTGCGGGGGACCGGCGAATTCAACGCCTTCGTATCCCATCTCTGCGACCGCTTTTATTGTGCCGCGGGCATCTTCTGCCAACTCATTTCGGACAGAAAACAGTTCTAAACCAATTGGTACTCTTGACATAATTTTCCTTTCTTTTCTAATGTAGTCTGTATATAGTAAAGTCTACAATTATTGATGGACGCTGTAATGCCAACGGGCGGTAATGCACTTTGCATTTGGGCGAGTACGCCGCAAAGTCGCCCTGCTACAAACGTTTCTATTGATCTTTCTATCGCGCTGTATAATTGGGCGCGAGCGGGCAAGTTCGGTGCCGCGATAATAATGCTACGCGGGTTAAGCCGTGAATCAAGAAAGCGGGTCCCATCTGTGATTCATACCAATCAATCGCAGACGCACCGTACGGAAGCGTTTCTGGAAAATAGACTTCCAACACTGTCTCTGCAAGTTCAACCCCGCCTTCCAACCACACCGATTCACCGGTGATGTCGTAGAGATCGGCAAACAATTCAAGCGTAAGACCGGCATCCGATGCTGGAATCTTGAACGCTTCCGTCTGAACGCGATCCACTGGAAACTTCTCATTGAGATAGGTGTCGCCAATTGCGTGTGCCAACGCCATCAATTTCTCATTCTGGGTCAACCGCCATCCACCGAGACATAGCACCCCTGCACCGCACGCTGTCCCGGCACCGTAAACGCTTCCCCAGACCGACATGCGTTCAACAATCCGATCTGTCTCACATTCGCATAAACTGATGAACTCACGAGTTTCGAGGTTATGCGGTGCCGCGAGGAATCCGTCAATGTAAACCGAACCGTATCGTCGCATCTGCTCTGCCAATTCAGGATCAAGGGATTCTATCAGCACTGCGGATTCAAGTAGACTGACGCCCAACGAGAATGTTTGCGTCGGTGCATTCATCTCAAAAAATCGAGCGTCGTCCTTCGGTGAACGGCTTTCGATCCGTAAAAGTCCGCGCGCATCCTGTTTTTCCCACCAGTAATCGGTATAGTGCTGAATTTGTTGAAGGGTTTCAGGACGTTGGTCTTGCGTGTACGCGAACGCCAGATCGAAGATATAAAAGCCTGAATGCCGTGGAAAATCGCACGCTCGTCCCCCGCGAACGAGGTGTGCTTTTGTATCAATATTTGCATGGCGGATGTATTCGAGTCCTTCTCCGTCTGTCCAGTGGTAATCCAATCCATCGGCAAAACTTTGGACGCAGGCAGGGTTAAACGTCCTCAATTTTTGCCAGAGCCATAATGGTACCTGACGGAGATGGTCGTGAATGGCGGCACCACCCGCAGGATCGCGCGAACACCCGACCCGTTCCTCGATCAGCTGCCAAAACGAATGCTCACCCCAAGGAAACAATCCAGTTGTCGTATCCGTACAATTCTGAGCAAAGTGTTCCAAGTATTGATCTACCGCTTCAGCGTATTCCGGTTTCGACTCGGTTTCAGCAAGCACGTTCATCGTGGCGAGCAGCGGTTCGTCGTGAATCAGGTTACAACCGAGATGTGCGCGATCCCCATCCCGTTGTCCCGGAATCTTAGGCGGTTTCTCTGTTAGCATCTCACCCGTCTGCGCGTGTAGAATCGATGGAAATAACCCTTTATATGGCACGCTACTTTCGATCATCAGATCAACGGCACTGCATATTTTGGTAATAATCAATTCTGAGTTCATCACAAACAATACCTCCGCACTGCTGAATAAAAGTATCGTATCATAAATGCAGAAATAATGTCAAGATACCAAAATAGCGAAGTACTTCAGTGGTACTCACCTACGCGACAACCAGGGTCATCCGATTTTAATAAATTATTCGATTGGACATCTTTTTTTTCGATCTGCTGCGAAATGCTGCGAAACGCTGCGAAAATTTCTGCAGTTTGTTATAAAACATAACATATATAAAGTACTAACACCTACGAAAAGGACAACACCAAACACTAAAAACCTATAATTGAATGACGCTGACGTGACACCCCATTTTGCTTGTCATCTTATCCTTTGTGTTGTATAATCGCTGTATTTTCTGTGACATTCCTATTTTTTTACGCTAAACCTACCGCAAACCATCATTTAACAGGAGAAATCTATGTACGTTGGACTCATGGAAGGAACGATTCGGCGAGAAACACTTACCGAGACGCTTGATGCCGTTGTGGAACACGGTGTCCATCATCTACAGTATCATGTGCCTGCATCGGGACCGTCGGTTGCCGAGATCCGCAAAGAGATGGATGCCCAACAGATTACGATCTCCGCACTTTCAGGCACCTATAATATGATCGACCCCGATGTTGAAAAGCGTCACGCTGGTTTACGGATGCTGCGTTCTGTTGCGGAGAAATGTGCGCCGATGGGTACATCGGTGATTACGCTCTGCACTGGTTCTCGCGATCCGCAGAGCATGTGGCGGGCACATCCTGATAACAACACAGCAGAAGCTTGGCGAGATCTCGTCGAATCTATGGAGCAGGCGTTGGCAGTGGCTGAAGAATATGACGTTACACTTGCTCTTGAACCCGAAGTCGCAAATGTGATTGATTCTGCCCAAAAAGCGCGCCGTCTGCTTGACGAGATGCAATCACCGTACTTGAAGGTTTGTATGGACGGCGCGAATGTCTTTCATAAGGGTGAGCTGCCCAAGATGTGTGAAATCCTTGATGAAGCGTTCGCACTTCTCGGTGACGACATCGCGCTTGCACACGCGAAAGACTTAGACAGAGACGGTCAAGCCGGACATCTCGCTGCAGGCACAGGACTGCTTGACTACGACCAATATCTTGGCTTACTCAAAGAAAATGGTTACGATGGTGCGGTAATATTGCACGGACTTTTGGAGGCACAAGTGCCTTTTTGTACAGACTTCTTGCGAAAAAAGATCGGTGCATTGTAATAAATGGCTTCGGCTTTCGGCAAGAACGGCTATCGGCTATCGGCTTTCGGCTCTCAGCAAGAGAATCTCTTTGCTGTTTGCTGATGGCTGACGGCTAATTCAATATAATATATCAGATATATTTAAACAGTTCCGGACATCCGTTCTGCCAACCGAGCCAGTGCTGGTGATGTGTCGAGTTTGTCGAGTTCCACTTCAATCAGTGTAAAATGTTGCGTCTCGGCGAGTGCCGTTTTGATGGCTTCATCAAATTCGCCTTCAGTTCGGACATGGAACCCGCGTCCTGCCCCGAAGAGCGTTGGCATACGACTATAGTTCCAACATCCGATATCATTAAAGGTGCCTTCAAGAAGATGCCGCTCGGTACCGTAACCGTGGTTGTTTAAAACGACGACAATCGGGTTAAATCCGTAACGGACGGTTGTTGAGAGTTCAGTGCCTGTCATTTGGAAGGCACCGTCCCCAACGATAACGAGACATCGGGTATCCGGCATACTGAATTGCGCACCAACGGAAGCTGGCACGGCGAAACCCATTGAAGTGTAGTAGGCGGGACTAATAAAGTTGGTGTGTTGATGTATATCCAGTTCTACAGCACCGAAGAGACTGTCTCCGACATCGGCAATAACCGTCAGTTCATCGCTAATAAATTCGTTGAGATGTTGGAAGAGGCGGTTCACTTTTAAAGGCGCGTTCGGTTTCACCTCGAACGGTTCGCGACCTTTGAGTGCCCAATCTAAGTTCGGTTTTCGTCGTCTTCGGAGTTTCGGCGAATTGAGACCGTCAAGGAAATCATCGAACGTCACCTCATCGTAAGCGCGGTAGCGAACATTGATTTTTTCGGTGGTCGCATAGACGGATCGCGTACGATCGAGGTTAGCGGTGTAAATCCCGAGGTTCACATCGGTCATAAAAGCACCGAGGATGATCACACAATCCGAATCTTCCACAAATTCCCTAACATCTTCCTGCCCCATAGCACCTTCATAAATGCCTAAGTAAAGCGGATGCGATTCTGGGATTACCGATTTTCCGAGGAGTGTCGCTACAACCGGGATCCGTTTTTCTTCCACGAGGTGAATCAATTTATTTTGATAGCCGAATCTGTGGAGTTCCACACCTGCAAGGATAATAGGTTTTTTGCTCTGATTAATAAAGTTGCAGGCATCTTCAACGGCGGCATCCAATATGTCGGGATCGCTGAGGTGTCCACCGGTTGACGGACGTTGGTAGAGCGTGCCGCGGGCATCAACCATATCGCGCGGGAGTTCGATGTATCCCGGACGTTTGTAGCGATACACAGCATCAAGTACCCGATCGATTTCGTTGAAGGCGGTAAACGGTTCATCAAGCAGGGCGGTTGCGACAGTTATCTCATCATAGATACGTTGCTGTGTATGGAAATCCCTGACTTTATGATGTAGGAGTGCGTCTTTCCCGCGTTCTTTGATCCCCGGCGCGCCGCTAATCACGACAACGGGTGATTTTTCGGCGTAGGCACCAGCGACGGCATTCACCATCGACAATCCACCGACGCAATAGGTGACACAGGCAGCACCCATCCCTCTCGTACGTGCGTAAGCGTCCGCTGCGTACCCCGCAGCATCCTCGCGGGTCATACCGATATGTTGAATGGAACTCTGTTCGATAAGGTTATAGAAACGGAGCACGTAATCGCCGGGGATACCGAAGATGTGTTCGATGTCATAGCTTTGTAATTTTCTGAGTAGGTATTCGCCGATCACTGGCGGTCTGTGGTACATGGTATTACCTTGTTGTATGTCCTTATCTTATTTTTTATATTTTGCCTGTACGACTGTTTTGATACCACCGCGAATGTTGAAATCGCCGACGACTTCTGCTTGTCGTGGCTGACACGCTTTTACGAAGTCTTCTAACACCTTGTTTACGACATGCTCATGAAAAATGCCGATATCCCGGTAGAAAAGGAAGTACTCCTTCAACGATTTCAGTTCGACGCAGTGTCGATCCGGGACGTAAGTGATACAGAGCGTCGCGAAATCTGGCAACCCTGTTTTAGGACATACAGCGGTAAATTCCAGATTCGTAATCTCAATCGTGTAATCTCGGTGGCTATACTGATTTTCCCACGTCTCAATAGCCGGTGTTTCTAATTCTGGGATGTGGGTTTGTAGATCGTCGTAGCCGGTGTTTTGAGCCATTCAGTGTCTCCATATAGTTTTCAAGTTAACAGTTTCCAGCGTATCAGGGACCAGTACCCAGTTAAGAGGGAACTGATTCATCAAGTCTTTCTCTTACTGGTAACTCGTAACTGGAAACTGGTTACTTCTTCTCTGGTTACTGTGTTCTACTTCAGGATCACCATTCGGCGGGTGTTTTCAAAATCGCCAGCGGTAAATGTATAGAAATAGATACCGCTTGCGACCATAGTGCCAGATTCATCTCTACCATTCCAGTACGCAGCTTTCTCTCGATTTTGGTAGGTACCTGGTTCCTGTAGTCCGATATTCAATTGACGAACAAGTCTACCGCTGACATCGTAGATTTTAATGGCAACCTCGGTTCGCTCGGCGAGATTGTAAGGGAACCATGTTTCAGGATTAAAAGGGTTTGGATAATTCTGGAAGATTGTCGTATGTTTGATGTGTCCAAGCGTTGTGAGTGTCTGCGATGCCGGATCAACAGGAAACGGGATATCCGCAGGACGGAAGCCGAGGTCAATCGGGTTATAGATAAAAGCGGAACCGGCATTATCACCGGCGTTATCATTACCATCAGCACCAACGATAGCGAATGAACCTCTGATACCAACCGAGGCACCAAAGCGGTCAAATCGGTTTGTACCACTTGCAACAATTCTGCGCCTCTCAACCCAACTCAATCCATCCCGCAGGAAGGCGTAAGCTGAGCCTTTATCGATCTCTTCAGCGGGATCTCCATCTGGACTAATCGGATGATCATCTTTCCATGCGCCGACAATCGCTGTGTCTTCATGAATTGCGACCGCTGACCCGAATTCATCACCTGCCTCGGTCTCGGCGGCGGTCAGTTTGGCTTGTTGTATCCAAGCCTCGCTTGTCTCTACGAAAATATAGGCGGTTCCCATATCTGTTTCATTTCGATCTTCCTTAGGCGCGCCGATGATTGCGATCCCATTCGTCAGATCGACGGCGTACCCGAATTCATCGCCGAGTCCGCTATCATTTGGAATGAGTTGCGTGTTTTGCATCCATGTGCCGCCGCTACGCGTAAAAATGTACGCCGCGCCTGAATTCGGTCCCGTTGCATCACGCCCGTGTGCCCCGATAAGCGCGCTGTTGCTGTAGACAGCCACAGCGAAGCCGAATAGGTCTCCGGGTACAGCGTTTCGGTGCGTTAATTTTGCCTGCTGGGTCCAAGAAGTCCCACTTCGGACAAAGACGTAAGCGGCACCGGTATCTACACCCCCTCCATCCTTGCCATAAGCACCGACAATAGTCGTATTTTCATGGATAGCGATGGCTGTCCCGAACTGGTCGAACATACCGATGTCATTACCGATCAATTTTGCTTGTTGTATCCAGTTGTCTCCGGAACGTATAAAGATGTATACGGCACCGGCTTCCGGTCCTGCGTCATCAACGCCGGGTGCTCCGATAACCGCGGTTTCTTCGCTGATCGCAACGGTATTGCCGAATAGATCGCCTGCTTTCGCGTCGTTGGCAATAATCTTTGCGCGTTCTAACCAGAGGTTACCGCTCCGCTCGAAGATGTATGCAGCACCCGCATTTGGCGCGATGTCATCGTTTTGTTGTGCCCCAGAGATAGCGAGGTTCCCGTGAATTGCCACTGAAATTCCGAATTGATCTTCCGACGCTGTTTCGCCATCGCTAAGTTTAATATTCTCAACCCATGCGCCACCTTCCTTTTGCTCGAATATATAAGCGGCACCGGAGCTGGGACCCCCTGCACTGTGGGTGGGGGCACCCGTAATAATTTCGTTACCACTGATTGCGACAGCGGATCCGAGTTGGTCACCGCTCTTCCTGTCACTTGCGACGAGTTTGGTGTGTTGGTTCCAAAATGGCGGTTCATTTTGTGTAAAAATGTAAGCGGCACCGACGGTATCTTCACCGACGATACCACCTCTTGCCCCGATGACAACGGTTTCGCCGCTTATATCGACCGAAACACCGAAAGATGTCGCGCCGTCTGGGTCAATCGGGATCATACGGATACGGGTGCGGTTCCTTTTTTGCAGCCAGAACCTGCCCTCCTCACGTTTATAGATATAAGCGGCACCCGTGTTTCCGTTGTGTGGTGAAGTCGAGATAGCGAAATCGCCATCAACATCGACTGCATATCCGTAGTTATCATTTGCTTCGGTGTTGTTACCGATGAGTTTCTTTTGGAATATCCAGCCGGATGGATCCCGTACAAAGATGTAAGCGGCCCCGGCATTTTCACCGGCTTCGTCATCACGGATTGCGCCGATGATGGCTGTGTTACCGTCGGTGCCGACAGAGAAACCGAAGTTTGCGAATCTGCTGGCGTCGGGGGCCGTGAGCACGGTTGTCTGGATCCAGGTGTTCCCTCTCCGCTCGAAAATGTATGCAGCCCCAGCGTCTGCGACGGGATTGTTCGCGCGATGTGCCCCAACGAGTACGGTGTCTCCGGCAATCGCGACTGAGATTCCAAAATAGTCGCCAGCCTTTGCGTCGAGCGAGACCAATTTCGTCTGTTCAACCCATTGTGTGCCTTGTCGTGCAAAGATATAAGCTGCACCTGAGTTCTTTCCTGCGTCGGCTTTTCTCGGGACACCAACGATGGCATAGTCACCACTCATTGCAAGCGTTGTTCCGAATTCGTCATCAGTTGTTGCGTCGCTAAGGCTCAATTTTTGATGTTGTATCCACCCCGTTTCGCTACGGAAAAAGACCTGGATGGAACCGGCATTTCTACCGTTGTCGGTGTCATCGTTCGGAACACCAACCATTGCATAGTCGCCGCTTATACCGACACTTGTACCGAGGTTATCGTTAACGACAGCGGCACTCGTATTCAGTTGTACCCTGTCGGCGCTGCTGTGTAGTATTAACCCAATTCCCAAAAGCAGGGTTAGCATGGCAATCTGTAATCTCTTCAATTCTTTTTTCCTCATTATTTCTTGCTATCCTGATAGGTGAATCTAAAGGCATTTGTAGCGTTTGCGCTGTTAGATTTGCGTATTTTAAACATCTCTACTGCGTGTCTTGTGCAAATTATGTGCCACTTGAAAATCCGCGTGAAATCGGAACATTTCGCGCGATTTCCGACAAAGCACACGATTTTTTGTTCACTTATTGGACACTTCGGCTGACAAATACCTTCAGTCGGTGTGAAACGGTGCTATTCCGATATGCTGAGACGATAGATTTTTTTGGCTTTATCCTCGCCATACCATAGTGCCGTGCCGTCCCAAGTTAATCCATGCGGTTCGTTTGGACATGAAACGGCATCGATCACCTCGCCGGATTCGGGATGGATTCGGTAGATGATGTGGTCGTTTGTATCGGCGTTCCAGAGGGCTTCGCCATCCCACGCCAACCCGTGTGCACGCCCCCCCGGTGTTGGCAATTCGGTAAGAATTTCACCGGTTTCTGGACACTGTTTGATAAACCGACTCGTGTTCATATCAACGCTCCAGAGGTACTCGCCGTCCCACGCCAACCCGTGCGGACCCTCGCCTGGTGATGAAAAGGTCGTAACGATTTCCAATTCAGGGATCGTGAGTTTGTAAAACGTCTGTTGCCAGATGCTGTTATACCAGAGATGTTCGCCGTCCCATTCGATACCGGCTCCACCGGGAAACGGCGGTGTAAGTGCTGGCAGAACTTCGCCCGTTTTTGTGTTAATTTTATGGAGCGGACCGACACCTTCAACGCTCCAAAGTGATGTTCCTTGCCATGCAAGTCCGTTCGTCCCTGCACCGGGTGCTGAAAGTTGACGTTCGTTTGCTGCTTCACGCATCATTTCTGTTTCTCCGTGATGAGTGCGCTATCTCTAAGAGCGCGTCCTGAATTTCGGTGATAACCTCGTGTTCCGTTTCAACACTGAGTTGTGTCTGTAATATCCGCTCGGCAGCAGTACCGCCGATCTGTCCGAGTGCCCAGGCTGCATGGCTCCGCACCAACGGTTCGTCATCGGTTAACGCTTTTTTAAGAGCAGGGACGGCACGCTGTTCTCCCCAATTGCCGATAGCGATAAGGACATTCCGCAAGAAACCGCGCCGTTTAGCACGTTTGATAGGACTTCCCTTGAATCTTCGACTGAACTCCTCCTGCGTCATACCGATGAGCGATAACAAGGTCGGTGCGAAGTTTCCGTCACGCGGTTGAAACGCCGGATTGTCTGTTGGTACTGCTTTGCTGTTCCATGGACAGACCTCTTGACAGATATCGCACCCGTAGATTAAGTTTCCCATTTTGGAGCGGAGTGCCTTCGGAATACGCTCCTTGAGTTCGATTGTCAAGTAGGAGATACAGCGTCGGGAATCCAAGAGATTCGGTTCAACAATTGCGTCCGTAGGGCACGCCTCGATGCAGCGTGTGCAAGTCCCGCAATCTCCACGGGTCGGAGGCGTTTCTGATTCTAAGGCGATACTGACGAGTACCTCTGCGAGGAAATACCAGGACCCTGAACGCCAATGAATTAGGTTGGTGTTCTTTCCGATCCAGCCGATCCCCGCTTTTTGGGCGTACTCTCTTTCAATGATCGGTGCGGTATCAACGCAGATGCGCGTCTGTAATTCCGTTTCTGCGGTCTGCTTAATGAAATCAACGAGTTCTGAGAGTCGTTTTCGGATGATGTCGTGGTAATCGTCGCCCCATGCATACCTCGAAATCTGTCCGCGCTCGGGATTTTCAGCGAGCACTTTCGGCGAGTCAAGCGTGTAGTAGTTCATCGCGAGGCTAATAACAGATTTTGCCTCTGATAGAAGTTGACGGACATCCGTCTTTAGCGAAAGATGTTTTTCGAGATACGCCATCTTTCCGGCGTATCCGTTTTCTATCCACTGCTGGTAACGCGCAATCGTCTCGCTCTGTGCTACGGGAATAATTCCGACGAGTTCAAATCCGAGTTTGTGTGCACGCGCTTGAATTTGTTGCGTTAGTGTTAACATTAGGAAGTCCCGCGCGGATAGGATCCGATAACATTGACGTTCCGACACAAATCTTCAAGCTGCTCAAGGGCTATGATGACGCGTTCGTCAGCGATATGACCATCCATCTCCGCAAAAAAGACATACTCCCAAGGTTTGGCGCGTGATGGAAGAGATTCGAGATAACTCAGATTCAACTCAGCTTTCTCTAAAATACCGAGTGCTTGATGGAGTGCGCCGACCTTGTCTCGAATGGAAAAAAAGAGCGAAGTCCTGTCGTATCCACTTGGGTCTGCCATCTCACTTCCAATGATAAAGAAGCGGGTTGTGTTATCTGGTTCGTCCATAATCGCGTTTGCAACAATTGGAACCTGATAAATCTCGCTTGCGAGTTCACTCGCGATGGCAGCTGCGAATGGTTCTTCGGCGGCTCGTTGTGCGGCTTCAGATGTACTAACAACCTCAACCTGTTCAATATTACCGAGGTGTCGGCTTAGCCATGCACGGCATTGTGCGAAAGGTTGCGGATGCGAATAGATACGCTGGATCTCTGTTATCGGAGATTTTGACAACAGGTGCTGTTTTATCCGCTGGAACGTCTCCGCACAAATCCACAATGGCGTGTGTTGAAAGCGTTCTAAAACGTCACGAACTGTACCGTGCAATGAGTTTTGAATAGCGACGATCCCATAATCTGCTCTACCGGATTCAACCTCAGTAAATATATCGACTTGCGGATGGATAGGGATCAACTCCGTTGACGTACCAAAATGGCGGCGAGCCGCCAAGTGTCCGAAACTGCCAACGGGTCCGAGAAAAGCGACGCGCTCCGGCTCCTGCAAAGAACGTGAGGCAGATAATATCTCCGTCCAGATCGCTTCGAGTGCAGCTTCCGGGAACTTACCGTCATTTTCGACCATCAAGCGTACGATGACTTGCTTCTGCCGGTGCGGGACATACACCTTTGCAATGCCTGTCTCGGACTTCACCGCGCCGACCTTCTTGGAAATCTCCGCCCGTTTCTGTAGCAGTGCCAAAATCTGGTCGTCAATCTCATTAATCTGGTCACGATAGTCGCTTAATTCCAATTTTTTTAATTTCCCTCGCGGTTCGTTTAGGATAGATGTGACTAAAACACTTCGCCGCGTCTATCCAGCCTATCCATTTCCAGTAACGGGCGGGGCCATTGATTAGGCTTACACCCTCTGGTCAATCTTGGTGACGCATTAGAAAGTTGTTTTAGAAGACGGCTCCTGGGTTAGACATCCAAAACCGCCTTCATAAGTTTACCTCTAAGAATTCAATTTCTTCATAGCGGCGATCATCTCATCATCTGAGGGGTTCTCTTTGACCATCTGAACGAATTCCTCAGCACTTAGCCTGTGTTCCTCCAGGAACAACTTGTCCTGCGGTCACGGGTAGATATACTCACCGATGATGCCCTGCAATTGTGCATTGGCTTTATCGCTGATTCTGGCTAACCACGGGATGCCTCCAATAATCATATCCCTGTGGCGCGGTTTCCAATCAAGAGCCATCTATTTCACCTCCTTTTTTTGAAGTTAACAGTTACCAGTTCTCAGTTGCCAGTTAAGAGAGGTTCTGCTAACCTAACATCTCTTTTCTTTAACTGGCCACTGGTTACTGGGTACTATTCTTCAAGTTGTTGCAAGGTCTCCTCTAAAAGCTGCAAGAAGCGTCCGTATTCTGCCCAATCGCCGGCACGTTGTGCGTTTTGTGCCTGGTTGAAATAGAGGTTTGCCTGCTTAACGAGTTCTGGGAATGCTGTCTGATCTGTGTCAGGCTCGGTTGTTGTCTCATCTGTTGTTGCAATCGTCGCCGCGGTTTGACGGCGTGTTCCGGGTCCGAACATGTTTCGGAGTGCCTCATCAAGGCTTGCCCCCCAAACGACCTCGTTTTCGTATCCGATAACGACTCGCCGCAATTCCGGAATAGCGGTTTTCTCATCTTCGGATTGGATGTAGATCGGTTCGACATAGAGCAGTGAGTTGTTCATCGGAAGAATCAATAAGTTGCCGCGTAGAACACGAGAGCCTTGCGTATTCCAGAGGCTAATTTGCTGGGAAATCTCCGGTTCTTGGCTAATAAAGTTCTCTACCTGCATCGGTCCTGCGATCTGTTTCCCTTTCGGGAACCGATAGACAAGGATCTGCCCATATTGCGGGAGATCGCATCGTGCAGCAAGCCATGCGGTGAGATTCGGTTTATTGAGCGGTGTGAAGGGCAACATCAACATGAATTCGGGTTTCTCTTCACCGGGCAACCTGATAACGACATAGTAAGGTTCAACAGGTTGACCTTCCGCCGCTGAACGTTGAACGGTCTGCTGTTGTGGTACAAACGGACTTCTCGGTTGTTGCGGGACCTGCTGTGTCTGTGCATCCGTATTGTCGTAAAGTTCCATCCCGATTTCCCATTTATCTTCTCCGGCGTAGAAGGTTACCGGGTCTTTCATATGATAGTCCTGATAGACACGTGCCTGAATGAGGAACATCGCCATCGGGTATCGAATATGCGCTTTGAGGTCGTCCGGCATTTCTTGAAACGGCTTGAAGAGATCGGGAAAGATCCTTCTGTAACACTCCGCTATCGGATCCTGTTCGCGTTCCATGATATAAAAATCGACGGTGCCGTCGTAAGCATCGACAATAACTTTCACAGAGTTTCGGATGTAATTGCCCCACGGTTCGCCGTCCTGCTGTGTGTTTCGGAACTGTCGTCTCCGCTCATCAACGAACTCCCGCATTGAGACGGAATACGGGTACCGGTGTGTAATGGTATATGCATCGATCAACCAGACGAGTCGACCGTTGTGGATAACGATGTACGGGTCGCCGTCATATCGCAAGAAGGGTGCGATCTTCTGGATCCGTCTTTTGATGTTTCGTTCATAAAGGATTCGGCTTGTTGATGAAATTTCGCCCGGCAGGACGAAGTTGATTTCGTTGTTGAACTTGAGCATATACGCGATTTTCCGCCAAAAAGAGCTGAGTTCAACGCCGCCTTCTCCTTGATAGGCGTATTCGGCGTACTGCTGTCCTTCTTGCGGATAATCAAACTCAAGTGCCTGCGGACGGTCAGGATGTACGATAACGTAACGATCCGTGCGTTCGCCGTAGTAGATACGCGGTCCCGGCGTTTCGGTAAACCGATGTTCCCACTCGTCTTGATATTCGATAGGCGGTAACCCTTGGATATACATGTTCGGTTTGCCGTTTTCAATCTCGTTGACAGGACTCACGACGGCACCGTATCCGTGTGTATATGTGTAGGTTTGCTTATACCAATCATTCCTGATTTCTATGGGAAGTTCGTTGATGTTGAGCTCCCGTCCGGACAGCATTACCTGTCGGACTTCGCCATCTACAGTATAGCGATCAATATCAACATCGTTGAAATCATACTGCGAACGCAATTCTTGGAGTTGGCGGAAAGTTCTCCGTAAGGGCCTCCAGTCCCAGAGACGGATGCTATTAAAGACGGGGGCGTTTTCACGACTGGTTATGTCGTCATAACTCAGTTCCTCTGTTAAAGGGTACTCTTCCTCGGTTACTGTGTTCTCAGCCAAGCCGTAAGACTGAAGTGTCGCTTTGATGTTATAGTTGATATAATTCGCTTCGAGAACCTGTTTATTCGGTTCGACCTGCCACCTCTGTATTGCGACTGGGTAGGCTTGCCCGAGGAAACCGGCGATTAGGAATACAACGAATCCGCCAAAAGCATAAGCGTTGCGTTTCAAGAAGATACTGATGATAAAAATTAGGGCACAGATGATTGTGATCACGAGCATAACATACAAAACCGGTAAGCGTGCTTGTATCGCTGCATAACCACCCCCGCCGCGGACAATGTCGTTCGACGCATACAATAGGTCATACATAACAAATTTGTAGTTCCATGCTCGGCAGAGGAGTGTCAAACCGACAAGCGTGAACAGATGCGCTTTTACGTTAAAAGGCGGACGGAACCGGAACTGACTCGTATCACCCGTGATTAAACCGTGAAAAAAATAGATGACGGTTGCGAATATCGTCACCAACATAAAGATACCGAATAGTGTTCCACAGACGTAGCGTTCCAACGGCATTTTGAAGATATAGAAGGTGACATCTTTTTTGAAGATTGGGTCACGTGCGGGTGACGTGAAAAACGCTTTTTGACCGGGTTCTATCTGGACTGCTGTGTCCAATCGGATTGAATTCTCTAACACGGCTTCAACGCGTGTTTCCTGATGGGTGCCGTCTATCTGAACGTTGATCGGATCTCCAACTTCGATCCTTTTTGCCTGAAGTTCCAATTGTGAAACCGGTATTTCGTTTCCGTCAACGGTTTCTTCAATCGTAATAGGTGTCGCAGCTGGGAAAACGAGTTCATCTGAATTGAAGTAGCGTAGATAAATCTCCCACCGATCACTCGCTGCGTAGCCCATCAAGACGCTGAAAAGTATTGCGAGGAGTGCCAACCCGCCGTAGATCATCCTTCGCGTGTCGCCTGGATTGCTCACAGCATCGTCTGTAAAGTCCGCCCCTCCCATAAAAGCAGGGCTCAGATGTGCCGGTGTGAAACGATAGATTAAGGCGAGGTTGATCAATAGAATCGCTAAGTAGCAGACCCCAACGATGACACCAACGAGGATTTTTGTCCTCAGTATTTTAGTAAAGACAGATTTATAGTCCACCATCTCAAACCACAGGAAATCGGGGAAAAGGTTAACCCAGAGGGCGCCCAACCCACCGATAACACCCAGAATGATAACAGTGATCATAAAACGTTTGGTTCGTGATTCCATATTTTTAATTTTCCTTGCGGTTCGATTAGGGTTTTCGCGGTGGGTGCGTCGTTCTCCGTTTATCCGCCTCCACTTCGTTTCGGCTAATCGTCCTGGTTAAAAAAAGAGAGATTTGTTTTTTAATTATACCTTGCGGTTAGTCGCAACAACGTTGCGACGGTTCTTGACTAACGACGCATCGGCCACGAGAACCCTGATTAACCGCAAGGAAAGTTTAAAAAGCTTGTCCGAGTCCAAAGTGGTATTTGAAATCGGGTTCTAATCCGGTGAGGTCTGTATGTCGCGCTGCGGCGAAGTCTATTGAAAACAGGCCGAGTTCAAGTCGCATCCCGATTCCGACTGCGGCTTTGGCATCGTCGAGTCGAATACCATTTCCTTCTCGGGCGAAAATGTTGAAAGGGTTCTCCGGTCCGTACTGCCAGTCTGACCATGCACCGCCAAGATCAGCAAATATAATACCACGAATACCGCCAAGCGTCCATCTAATTGGCCAGCCAAAATGGAGGACATCTATCAAAGGGATACGGACTTCTAAATTGACGAGTCCGATGCGGGTGCCGACCAACGCTTCATAATTGTAGCCGCGTAAGGTATCAATACCGCCAAGATAGAAATAGGACTTATCAGCACCGAAACTGCCCCCGAATAGCAACCGCGCCGCGAGGGTAGAACGTCTACCGAGACCGAAGTAGCGTCGGGCATCAAAGATGACGTTTGTGAGCGACAATTCGCTACCGAGCGTTGGAAAAGATTGTTCAAGTTCAATGCGGTATCGGGAGCCGCTATAAGGCGACCATTCACGCCACATCGTCGTATCTCCGACAAACGCGATAGAGCCTATTGTAAGTAGACCTCTATTGTCAAACGGATCCAACGGACGACTTGTTTGGAAGTTAAAGGCGAACGGTTGTGAATACATTGAGAAGTTAAGATCGAGTCGATGGTACCTGTCAAACGGATAGTTGAGGTACGCGCCGAGTCCTGTAATCCGTTGTAAGATACCGCGCCTGCTCTGGATACCGCCTAAGATATGGTATTCGTGATAATTGTAAATCATCGCGCCGATGTCCGTTCGGTGCGTCAAGAATCCGTATTGTGCGATGAAATCCGGTGCGAGGTAGCTGGACTGGTTCATCACACTGACCCCGATCCGATGGTTGCCTAACATGTCGCTACCGGTAATTTGTACCGTACTTCTCAGGATACCGTCAGCACCGAGCGTAAAATCTGGGAAGATCGCATCTAAAGCGAAAGAGGATCTTGTGCTATACTTCCGTTTGGCGATCCGATAGTTCTCCGGTTTTTCTGCTGTTAAAACCGCAGTCGGTTCAGCGATGTCTGTGATCTCAACTGTTTCTTCGGTGGTTTTAGCGATCTCCATTGTATGAACATCGTATTTCCCATTCTGATAGGCAGTAAACAGCAGCTGCTTTCCGTCCGGTGACAAACTCGGATTGAAACAGCCGGTCATCATATTGGTCAGACGCGTCAATTCAAATTGGCTATCGGCTGTCGGCTTTCGGCTATCGGCAAAAAAGAAAACCTCTTTACCGATGTCTGACAGTGAGCGCAGCGAACGCCCCTCTTTGCTGATGGATTTCGGCTGACGATTTTCTCCTGAGAACACTGATGTTTCTTCCGCCGTATCGTCGTCCAACTGTTCAATTTTCGGTTTGTCTCCAGCATCTGTGATTGTGGCTTCTTGTGTGTCGCGCTTCTCTACGATCTCAAGCCTGTATATATCATAAATGCTTTGTCCATCTGCGCAGAAAAGAATCGATTCTCCGTCGGGTGTCCATGATGGACTAATAGCGTTATAGGTGCCGTTGGTTAACACGCGTTCTGTACCGTTGTCAAGGTCGATCAGTACGAGCCTATTTTTACGCCCCCGTTCGGAGGTGTAGACGATTTTGCCGGTCGTTGGATGCCATGACGGGTGCGTGTCATTAAATGCGTCGAAGGTCAACCTATCGATTTCACCCGTCAAGAGTTCAATACTGTAGAGGTCTGTCTGCCCCTCTTTAAGTGCCGAAAACACGATCCGTTCACCGCTGCTGTCATAGTCTGGAGAGGAGATGTTATCATAGTCGAGCCTGAAGTACTGCGTGAGTTCTTCTGTTAAGATGTTCACTTCGAGGAGATAGTTAGCGTCGTGATGCTTAGCAACGAAGGCGATTCTGTCGCCATCGGGTGCCCAGGCGAGACTTCTGCCAAATCCGCTGAAATCGGTTCGGATCTCTTCGTATTTCTCTCGGAAAAATCGTTTGGTAACCCGATCAATCCGCTCACCTGTTTTGGCGGACATCAGAATTACCTCAAGAAATCCGTCGTTCCCTGTGACGTAAGCGATAATGTCGCCGCTCGGCGACCAGATCGGTTTGATGTTATGGGAGTATCTCGATTTCTCGGTAAGATTTTTCGCAACGAGATCGGGCAGTTCACGATCTTCGATGAGGGGCCAGTAGCGTTTCCGGACGGTCTGTCGCCATGCTTTATCGAATTCTTCGAGTTCCACGCCGAGTACTTCCGTGAAAACACGGTTAAGGTCTTTCGTACGGCTCTGTCGTAACCCGCGTAGAATCTCAGCGATCTTTTCTCGCCCGTAAGTCTCCGTGAGATACGCCACTGCCAATTGTCCTAACTTATATCCAATATAAGGCGAACTGAGTCGGTTGAAGTTCTGGAGTTGCGGTAACGGTACGATGTTGTTCGTCATGCTGGCATCGCGGATAACCATCTCACCGATCGCATCGTTATCTTCGGCGAAATAATCTGCCATCCCTTCTATGAACCAGATCGGAGGTGAATAGAGGAATTCGCCGCTGTAGATACGTGCGTGCGGTTTCTGATAGATGATGTCGTACTGAAAGATATGGATAAGTTCGTGAAAAATTACCTCTCGAAACGCTTCAAGGGAGCCTGTGAACGGAATCACAATGCGGTGCTTAAAGAGTTCGGCGAAACCACCGATACCTTCGTGAAGCTCTTGTAGGATGATATTGGTTTCCTGAAAATCCTTGTGCGATTTATAGAGGATCAGCGGCGTTCTATCTTGCAGTTCGTGTTCAAAATCTTCGCTATGTTGTTCGTAAGCCTCTTCAGCAATCGCAGCCATAATAGGGACAAGTTTCGCTTCGCTCGGATAGTAGTGTATATCGAAATGCTCTGTCCGATGGATATGCCAATCAAAGCGTTGTGCTGTAATCTTATTTTTCCCGAAAATTTGTGCCCATCCGACATCAGGCATCAATAAACTGACAACCAGTAACCAGTAACCAGTAACCAGTAACCAGTTAAAGAGCGGATATGATTCATGAAGTCTTTCTCTTTTCTGGTAACTGGTAACTGGTAACTGGTAACTTGAAAAATTGGTTTTATTTTTTTTCACACCTCTAACCCCTTTTTTTAATTAACCAGATACCGATCTTCGCGTTCATAGTGTGGAGAGATTTCGCGAGTAAATTCCATTGCGGCACGCTTGCCGAGTTCTCGCATCGTGTTCGCTTGTGGACCCGCCTGAGAAAAAATAAAGGAACCGATCGTATGTGCCTCCGCAGCTCTACGTTGGTAGTCTTCATCCCAGATGATTTTTTCAGTTTCGACATCGAAAATCATGACTCTCAATGAGAGGTAATAGTTTTTTTCCATATAGTCCTGATAATCCATAACGTAGCGTTGACTCTGTATGGAGTAGCGTTCTCCATAATACCGTCTTGGGCGGCTATCTGAATAGAATCGAAAACTTCCGATGATAATTCCTTTCACCTCAAAATACGCTCCGAGTTGGCTAAGGCGTTTGATATCAGAGAGCCATTCCTGCTCGACAGTTTCACCCGTCAGCATCCGCGCAGTTTCCTGTGTACTGACAACCTCAAAGTGTTTTTGGCGGGCTAAACCTCTACGGAGTATTGATGCAATCTCCTCGCCAATTCCTTCAGGTAGTTTTTGACTGCGTCCCGCCTCTTTTTCAGTAACAAATGGCAGAACAGCGAAGTTAGAGTACCGATTAATATCAATTTCGGATTCAACTTTCACGGGAATAGAGACACGCGTAACAGCGCTGCCACACCCGCAAAGCGTTAGAACTATCAATAGGATTCCGGTGTTTTTTGCGATTAGCATAAGGGCCTCACTCTTCCATGGGCGAGAATTCGTTTTCTTCTATCTGCGGTGTGTTGTCGTTATCAGTACCACTGCGTCGAAGGTGAATACGGCAGCGTCGGTAGTTGAGTCTGTAGTATCTGTTGTCCGGTTCTAATTCGGCTGCGCGTTGGTAAGCCGTCAGAGCAGCGTCCATGTTCCCAATGGCTTCGTAAGCGACGCCGAGGTTATTATGCGCTTTGGAGTCGTCCGGATCGATATTGATAACTTGTTTCCATCGAAAAACGGCTTCGTTCCAGAGTTGCGCTTGTGCCGCTCGTATCGCGAACCGATTGTACGCATCGGTCTGCGATGTGTCGCGAAACACCGCGCAGCCAGACAGCATTAAAAACGCCAAAATAGTGATAGAGGCAAGGCATCTGTATCTTAACACATTTTTCTCCATAATTATGTTATGATATTGTTTCACATTACGTCATATATATTACACGGAATCAATCTTTTGCGTCAAGGGAAAATTGGGTACTGGATGACACTGGTGCTCTAAAGGAAAAACTTGTCAAAGCGTCCGAGGCGTGATAGACTATTAATGTTTCAAAATCTAAGATTAGAGGTCCGAGACAACTGTTATCGAAAACAAACATGTTAAATCAAAAGATCTATCAGCGCAAGGAACTCGCATCCGTTCTTCAGCAGTTGAAAACTGACGGTAAGACTGTTGTCACGACCAACGGCTGTTTTGATGTACTACACTTGGGGCATCTCCGGTATCTACAGGCGGCACGCCGGCTCGGAGACTTGCTCGTCGTCGGGGTCAACAGTGATAGTTCGGTACGGCAGCTCAAGGGAGAAAACCGTCCGCTTGTGCCCGAAGCAGAGCGCGCAGAGATGCTCGCTGGGTTGGAATGCGTCGATTACGTCGTCATCTTTCCAGAATTGACACCGATTGATCTGCTCTCCGAACTCAAACCGAGCATCCACGTTAAAGGTGGCGACTATAAACTCGAACAACTCATTGAGCGCGAGGTCGTTGAAGAAAACGGCGGTAAAGTCGTCGTAGGACTAAACGTCCCAGGTAAATCCACCACCAATCTTATCGAAGTGATTTGTGAACGATATAGAGATACTGATGCCGCAGACACGCCGTAAGGCAGTTTTAGATTTTTAACTTATTCAATGCACCTCACCGAACCGCAAGGAAAATTAAAAAATGCAGATAAACGATTCATTACGTATTGACGATCTGAAGCCCCAAATTGAGACGCTTTTTGAATACTCAGGTCAGAAGATTTTAGCCATTGAGGACACGTGGCCCCCTGAAAAAGGCACGCCTGTCTTCACTGTCGCTGGCACCTATACGACACGCGGCTGGACAGAGTGGACGCAAGGGTTCCAATTCGGTTCCGCGATCCTCCAATTTGATGCTACGGAGGACGAGCAGTTCCTTGAGATCGGCAGACAGAACACGATTGAAAAGATGGCACCGCACGTCACACACATCGGTGTGCATGACCACGGCTTCAACAACGTTTCCACTTACGGCAACCTCCGCCGCCTCATGCGTGAAGGTGTGATCCCACGCGACGCTAACGAGATGCATTTCTATGAATTGGCACTGAAAGCCTCCGCTGCCGTGCAGGCGAGCCGCTGGACCCAGATTAAAGACGGGACGGGATATATCGCCTCTTTCAACGGACCGCATTCGCTCTTTTCAGATACGATCCGATCTTTACGGGTATTGGCACTCGGACACACGCTCGGTGCTGTGCTGATGGGTGAAGGTGATGTCGCTACCAGTCTGTTGGAACGTCTGCTCCAGCATTCACAGACGACGGCGACCTATAACGTTTATTACGGCGAAGGGCGCGACGCTTATGACCTACGTGGACGCGTGGTGCATGAATCTATTTTCAATACGAACGATGGGAACTACCGTTGCCCAAGCACACAGCAGGGGTACTCACCTTTTACAACATGGACGCGTGGATTGGCGTGGATTATTACAGGTTACGCCGAGCAACTTGAGTTTTTTGATACACTCTCCGAAGATGATCTCGAACCTTACGGCGGCTATGATTTGGCGACAGCACATATCCGAAAAGCAGCAGAAGCCACAGCGGATTTCTATATTGAAAACACCGCACAAGACGGGGTCCCCTATTGGGATACCGGGGCACCCGGTTTAGTCGAACTCGGCGATTATTTGGCAGTTCCAGCGGATCCGTATAACGATTATGAACCGGTGGATAGTTCCGCCGCTGCGATTGCAGCACAAGGACTGATTCGACTCGGAAACTACCTCAGAAAACACGATGAAACGGAAGCAGGAGACTCCTACTATCAAGCAGGTTTAACGGTCGCTAAAACGCTTTTCGCTGAGCCGTATCTCTCTACCTCCGAGACGCATCAAGGATTGTTATTGCATTCTGTGTATCACCGTCCGAACGGTTGGGACTATGTGCCAGAGGGGCGCAAGGTCCCGTGTGGAGAGGCATCCATGTGGGGCGATTATCACGCCCGCGAACTTGCAGTCCTGTTATGGCGGGAGATCGTCGGAAAACCGTATTTAACGTTTTTCTAACGTGTCGATGGTAGGCGCGCTTTGCAAGCGCGTCTACAAGGTCAACCGGATTAGGAGAAATAACAATGAGCGAAATTAAAGATGCACAGCAGCACCCAAAGGTCGAAATCTCGGTTAAGAATTTCGGACCCATTGCCGAAGCGGATATTGATCTGCGTCCGTTGACGGTGTTTGTCGGTCCCAGCAATACGGGCAAAACCTATTTTGCTACATTGGTATATGCTCTGCACAGCATTTTTGTTGATGAATTCTCTCATACGCCTGAGCCAATTAAGAAAAACATACCACACAAACTTTCATCACATCATGACGCTGTCGTGCTCGCGTTCAAACGCTGTTTTGATGTTGCATCGGTTTCGGATTTAGAACGTTTTGGCGGTAGCGACAGCGATTCTCTCGAAGTTTCACTAAACTTTAGTGATATAGATCGAGAGGGTTGGCATTTCAGATTACGATCAGGAGATGGCAAGGTCACTCTCAATGAAAAAAGGGAGGGCATATCGACCCGGCACCGCAATCCAGAGCGAAATAGTGAAAAGTGTCACTATTTGCCAGCGGCCCGTAGTGGTCTCCTACAAAGTTACCCCATCGTTGCCGGTTCTCTCATGGATTTGACACTCCGTTCAGATAATGGACCTTCAGAAATTCCAACGCTTTCAGCGGTGACCGTGGATTTTATGCGCCACCTCGCCTTTCACGAAGGAAATGGTAAGCCGGTCCCTGAAATACAAGGCATCGCGGACGCATTAGAATCTGGGGTCCTCGCTGGAAAGATAATTGTAACAACTTCACAGGGCGGGTATCCGAAGTACAACTACTGTCCCAATGGTTCAGATCAAGAAGTTAGTTTAACGAGAACCGCTGCACTGGTATCAGAACTTGCGCCTCTTGTCCTATTTCTCCGAAGTCTCGTTAACCCTGGTGATACACTCATCATTGAGGAACCCGAAGCACATCTGCATCCCGGTGCCCAAGCGGATATGGCAGTTATCCTCGCTCGCTTGGTTCGTGCAGGCGTAAGAGTGATTATAACAACACATAGCGATTGGCTGCTTGAGGAAATCGGAAATCTGACACTTGAGGGGTTGCTCATAGGACAGACCAATGGACCCCCAAGTTGGCTATTACCGGAAGAGGTTGGGGCATGGCATTTTCAGAAGGACAAACCGGTAAAAGAAATCGCGTTCCATCCAAGAAGAGGGTTTTCTCCTAAGGATTACCAAGACGTTGCTGAAGGACTTTACAACCGTTCGGTGAATCTCCAACAAAAATTTGAAAAACAGGAAGGTAAAAACGAGCGTGAATCTGCATGAAGCTCTGGAGGAGATTCGTCAACGGATAGGTCAGAATGCGACTAAATCGTATACCCGAAGCGGATGCAGAGTCTCTATGGCTAACCTGCGATCCAAACCGACTAATCGGGTTGTGTTGGATGTAGACCTTGCATCTCCAACGGACAAAGCAAAGACAAACCAATGTGATCTCATTCTTTTTCATATTGACGATGCTCAAAACGGCCTTGTTGGTGTCCCAATGGAACTGAAGGGAGGCGGCGTTGATGCGTCAGAAGTGATTGTACAGTTGCGAGAAGGTGCCCGCCTTGTTGACAATTTAGTTCCAAAGGATGTTAATATAAATCTTGTTCTTGTCTTGGTCCACGGCGGTAATATGCACAAAAGTCGGCGAAATAAGCTTAGAACCGCGAGAATCAAGTTTCGGAACGAGGAATTTCCAATTAACACAACGACATGCAGCTATCAAGGGAACTTGGCGGAGGCTTTGGCAAAGTCAACGAAACGTTGACTTCTTCTCTTAGTCACTCAATAACCTGTTCAACCTGTCCTGTTTCCAGTGAACGGTTCGCAGCGAGTGTGACGGCAAGCGTTTTGACGGCATCGGCGTAACAGGATAGCACCAATCCCTGATCGTTCGCATCAACAGCCTTCATAAACTGCTCAACCTGTCGGAAGTAACCGGCTTCCGTACCGGTGTAATCAACGCTTTCACCACCAATCTGACCGCGTAATCCGAGGTCGTGCGTGAGTTTGAGATAGAGATCGTCGCCGATAAGCTCGGTTGCAAAACCGTCGGGTGCGCGGGCAACACACGTACTGGTGATACTTGCCACAGCACCACTCTCAAATTTTATGTTACAGATGGTGCACTCCTCGAAATCAGCGATCCCTTCCGAGACACCTTTGATACCGTAAGCGTGAACACTCACCGCATCACCCAGAAAATAACGGACCAGGTCGAAGACGTGGGTCGTCTGTTCTACCATCTGTCCGCGGGATACGTCATATTTTCCCCACCACGGGTGGCTGGCTCCCATCCTCGTGAGAAACCGTCCGATTCCCATCGTCAATTGTTGATCGCCGACGAGTTCCTTCGTTTTCGCCGTAATGTCGCTATACCGTGCCATGTATCCGACTTGATTGATAACACCAGCGTCAGCAATTGCGTCGTTGGCGTTTTGGGCGGTTTCCAAATCCTGTGCGACAGGTTTCGCGACGAAAAGTGCCGCACCAGATGCTGCGGCATCGGCAACCTGTGTTATGTGTGCACCGGGTGGTATACAAACAAACACCACATCCGGCTTTTCTTGCTGGAGCATTTCGCTATGGTCGGTATATGCGGTAGCGTTTTCCTCAGTCGCGATCGCTTCGGCGCGTTCGGCATTTATATCGCAAACTGCTGCGATGGGACGTTCGAGTTGTTTAAGACTTCGGCGGTAGTTACCAGCGATGCCGCCGACACCGATAAAAGCAATTTTCACGCTGTTTTTTCTCCTTGCTTGAATACGCAAGATGCAGTGTTACAAGTCCTTCAATAATACCACACTTGGCATATTTTTGAAAGTTTATACATCATGAACTCTGAAAACGGGGGCTTGCAAACCTAAAGAATTCATGCTAATATGATAGCATATCTTAATGGTTATATCAAAATGAATCGTATCGAAAGGATATATCTATGGCACGAGAATGGCATTCTGCACAAGTTAACATTGACGAAACCGAAGATCTTATTGAGGCGTGCTATGGGAACGGATGGACGGACGGATTGCCTGTCGTTCCACCGACACCGGAACGTGTGGAACGCATGCTTAGCGGGACAGACCGGTCTCCAGATGAACACATCGCAGCAGTTCCACCAAAATGGGGCAGAGCCACTGTCGAGAAGGTCGCAATCAACGCAGTTATGGCGGGTTGCAAACCAGCGTATTTACCGCTTATCCTCACTGCTGTTGAGGCGATGACTGCCGAACAGTTCAACCTTCACGGTGTCCAAGTCACGACCTCTCACGTCGGACCGATGCTTATCGTAAACGGTCCCATCCGAAAGGCGTTAGACATCAACGACGGGTTCAACCTCTTCGGTCAGGGATGGCGCGCAAACGCAACGATCGGTCGTGCGGTGCGGTTCGTATGCACAAATATTGGCGGCGCGTTGCCCGGCGAACTTGATCGCGCCGCATTCGGACACGCCGGAAAGTACACGTGCTGCATCGCTGAAAAAGAGGAGGCGAGTCCGTGGGAGTCTCTACATGTCAATCGCGGGTTTCGAGCCGACGATAGCACCGTCACCGTTTTCGCCGCTGCCGGTCCACAAACCGTCAACGATCACGGGAGCAACACCGCTGAAGGTATCCTGCGTACGATCTCCGCCAACATCGCCGCCCCGGGTAACAGCAGCGGAGAAACACTTATCGTCATCGGTGTTGAACATGCCAAGACGATCTCAGCGGATGGGTTCAGCAAAGCCGATATTCGTCGGTACATCGCCGACACGACAAAACGGTATTCGGAAGAAGAACTACTGATTATGGTAGCTGGTGGACCGGCAGGTAGATGGACGATCATCGTTCCGGGTTGGGGTTCACCGAGTTCCCGGGCCGTTACAATGAAGGTATAGTTCACTTCAAAATTGAGCTTGAGATTGCCCAATGTGTACCAAAGTCTTCAGGGAAATTATTTTTTGCAAATCACCCGAAAATGTGTTATCCTTATTAACAGTAAGAATAAGAAACTTGAAACCGTTTTCTGACGTTAATCTGAAGGAATAGATGCGATGGATGCCAGAACGTTATCTTTACCGATTAGTACCCTTGACTACAAACAACCTGCTACCGTACAAGTTGGTTCCCCTGTTTCTGTTGTCATTGATTTAATGCAGGCAGAGGAGATCGGATGTGTGCTCATTGTTGATGAGGATGAACAGCTGGTCGGTGTCATCACGGAACGGGATCTACTCATTCATTTGAGTGGGCAACGCGCCACACCTTCCGCCTTTAAAGTCGAACAGGTTATGACCCCGGATCCGGAGGTGCTACGCGCCAGCGATCCCATCGCCTTCGCTTTAAATTTGATGCACCTCGGACACTTCCGACACGTTCCGCTCTGCGTCTGGGACGACCAAGACGAAGCATACCCTATCGGATTAATTTCGACCCGCGATATTTTGGAACATATTGCCGTATTTATAGAAAATCAGGAGCAGGAGGCGTAACTGTGCTTTACGATTTAGCGATTGACGAAGAACTAAAACAGATGGACGAAGAAGATGCATTAAAAGCATGGCGCGCACATGAAATCCACGTTTCACTTAAAGATATAATGCGCCCCATTGTCACTATTGACATTAATTGTAGCACAAACGAAGCCATTGATATACTCCTTACCCATAAGATCGGTGCAGCACCGGTTGTCGAAAACGGTTCTCTTCGTGGGATTTTCAGTGAGCGAGATGTCCTATACAAAATCCTCAACAAGCAGGTCGGCGACCTTGATGTCGTCAGTGTTAAAGAATTCATGATAGCAGATCCACAAACAGCAGGTCCCGAAGATTCCTTGAATACTGCTATTCTCTATATGGCACGCGGTCATTATCGGCACGTTCCAATCGTTGATACAGAAAACCGACCGATCGGTATGGTCTCCATCCGAGATGCGATCTCTTATCTCGTTGAAGAATTTCCGAAAGAAGTCCTAACACTACCTCCGAGACCCGTTCGAGATGCCTTTAAAGCACGCGAAGGTGCCTAAATGGATTTCAGATTTTATAGGCGCGTTCAGAGAGCGCGCACCTACCACATAAAAAGGAACCAATTGTGATGCGCAAGCCAGTAGAGCAAATCGAGGCAGCGACAATCTTATTTGCTGGCGATTCCGGTGATGGTTCACAGACCATTGGCACACAAATGACAGAAACCACCGCCCTCATTGGGAACGATGTCGCTACCCTCCCGGATTACCCCGCCGAGATTCGCGCCCCCGCCGGGTCTTTAGCAGGTGTATCCGGGTTCCAACTCCATTTCTCAAGCGAACAAATTCATACCCCTGGTGACCTCTGTGACGTACTCGTAGCAATGAACCCTGCAGCGTTAAAGGTCCACCTCCATAAACTCAAACCCAACGGTATTCTGATTGTAAATATTGATAACTTCGCACGACGCAATCTACGCCTTGCAGGATACGAAGAAGACCCACTCGAAAGCGATGCCCTCACAAAATACCAAGTCTTCCCTGTCGAATTAACAAAGCTCACGCGAAAATCACTCGAAGCAACAGACTTGACGACCCGCGAAATTGATCGGTGTAAAAACTTCTTTGCACTCGGTATGATCCTCTGGCTTTACAATCGTCCGATGGAATATACAATGAAGTGGATCAAAGCGAAGTTCGCCACAAAACCGCAGTACATTGAGTCCAATATCTTGGCACTTCGCGCCGGGAATACTTACTGTGAAGCAACTGAACAATTCGCTGTCTCTTACGATGTCAAACCAGCGACTTTTGAATCCGGGACCTACCGAAACATTGAAGGCAACATGGCGACCGTACTCGGACTCGTTGCCGCATCTCATCAGTCCGGATTGCCGTTGGTTTACGGCAGTTATCCAATAACACCAGCAAGCGATATCCTACATGGACTCGCACAATACCGGAATTTCGGCGTTATCACAATGCAGATGGAAGACGAAATCGCCGCTGTTGGTGTCGCAATCGGTGCAGCTTTTAGCGGGGCACTCGGCGTTACGGGCAGTAGTGGACCAGGGCTCGCGCTTAAGTCAGAAGCGATCAACCTTGCGATGATTGCTGAACTTCCGCTTGTCGTGTGTAATATCCAACGCGCAGGCCCCTCAACAGGAATGCCGACAAAGACGGAACAATCCGACCTTCTACAGATGTTTTACGGTAGAAACGGAGAATCGCCGATCCCGATTGTCGCTGCCTCACGTCCGTTCGACTGTTTTGAAACTGTCTATGAGGCGTGCCGGATCGCCGTGAAATATAGGACACCCGTAATCTTTTTATCCGATCTCTATATCGGAATGGGGGCTGAACCGTGGCGGATCCCAAAACTCTCCGAATTACCAGAGATTAAACCGAACTTTGCAGTCAGCGCAGACACCACTAACGGATTTGAACCGTATCTACGCGACCCTGAGACACTTGCACGTCCATGGGCAAAACCGGGTACGCTCGGTTTAGAGCACCGCATCGGTGGATTGGAAAAATCTGATGTAACAGGACACGTCAGTTACGATCCCGATAACCACGAGAAAATGGTAGAAATTCGAGCAGAAAAGGTGGCACGCATCGCCAACGATATTCCACCGACTGAAATCTTTGGCGTGCAGGAAGGCGAGGTCCTCTTGCTCGGATGGGGCGGCACTTTCGGTGCACTCAGAACGACAGCAGAAAATTATGTCGCCGAAGGACTCCCAATAGGACATGTTCATCTCCGGCACCTCAATCCCTTGCCGAACGATTTAGCGGACATCCTCAAAAGATTCAGAAAAATATTGATTCCCGAACTCAATAGCGGGCAACTCCTGCAACTCATCCGCGCTACCTATCTTATTGATGCCATCGGGCTTAACAAGGTCCAGGGGCAACCGTTCCATGTGTATGAGTTGCATGCCAAAATAGACGAAATACTGAAAAAAATAGAACACTTTTAACCGCAAACGCCAAAGGTGGTGAACATCATGAGAAAAAAAAGAACCTCACGGATTCCGGTCGGCGCACCTACCCTCACAAAAAAAGATTTCGAGTCCGACCAAGATGTACGCTGGTGTCCTGGTTGTGGCGATTATTCCATCCTTGCCCAAACACAACGCATTATGCCTGAACTCGGCATCCCGAAAGAGAACGTGGTTTTTATCTCCGGTATCGGGTGTTCAAGCCGGTTCCCGTATTACATGAACACCTACGGTTTCCATACAATCCACGGTAGAGCACCGACAATCGCCTCCGGTGTAAAAATGGCGAACCCTGACCTCTCCGTATGGGTTATTACAGGTGATGGCGATGCGCTCTCAATCGGTGGAAACCATTTCATCCATCTGATGCGCCGCAATTTCGACATCAACATGTTGTTGTTCAACAATCGCATCTATGGACTCACGAAAGGGCAATACTCACCGACCTCCGAACAGGGGAAAAAGACGTATTCCACGCCACTCGGCTCCCTTGAGACACCCTTTAATCCGATTAGCCTCACCTTAGCCTCAGGGGCTACTTTTGTTGCACGCTCGCTTGATCGAGACCCCGAACATCTACGGTTGATTATCAAGTCAGCATTTGAGCATAAAGGCACTTCCTTCATTGAGATTTATCAGAACTGCAACATCTTTAACGATGGTACTTTCTTCCAGTACACAGAGAAGGAGACGAAGGCTGACAATACGGTATTTCTCGAACACGGTGAACCGCTCGTTTTCGGGGCAGAACACGATAAGGGCATCCGACTCAACGGTTTCCAACCCGAAGTCGTTGACCTCACAGATGGTGAGCACACTATTGACGACCTCATCGTCCACGACCAACACGCTGAAGACACGACTTTAGCGAATTTTCTCGCAGGGATGAGCGATACGCCTGACATGCCACATCCGATGGGCATCTTCCGAAACGTACAGCACCCGTGCTACGAAGACCTGATGACCAAACAGATCCGTACCGCAACAGAACAGATGGGTGATGGCGACCTCGATGCACTCCTTCATGAGGGTGAAACGTGGACGGTGTCATAGCGTTGTAGTGTTCTATCCAGTTGCAAATTGTGCGTATCTGCTTTGATGTGTAGGGGCGAGGTAACCTCGCCCCTACGATGCTTTCAACGACACAAGTCGCAGTCTGAAACCTCAACTTTCCAAATTGAGCAGGAGTCCGACCATGAAGATTTATATTTTGACCGACTTAGAAGGCGTTGCAATGGTATCCCGTTTCAATCAAACCCGTGAAGAAGGTCCCTTGAAACAGGCAGCCATGAAATTGTTGACGCAGGAAATAAACGCTGCTGTTGATGGTATTCTTGATGTGGATGCGGACGCAGAAATCGTGGTCTGGGATGGGCACGGTTCTGGCGGGGTTGATGTGCTCGAATTTCATCCGAAGGCGAAGTTAATCGCACGGGGTCCTATCCGTCCACCCTACTATCTTGATGAGGGGTATGACGCGCTCTTTTTCGTGGGACAGCATGCGATGGCAGGCACACCGAACGCTCCGTTGAGTCATACCTATTCTTCTTTATCCATCGAATACTACAAACTCAATGGCGAGATGATCGGCGAATTCGGATGCCGTGCAGCGTTGGCAGGCACTTTCGATGTCCCTACCGTCTTCATCTCTGGTGACGATAAAGCGATCGCTGAAGCGGAGCAATTGATCCCCAACATTTATAGCGTTGAAACCAAACAAGGACTCGGACAGGAACTGGCGTTGCATATCTCACCGCAACGCTCGCGCGAACTGATTCGAGAAACATCCGCTGAAGCTTGCCGAAATATCTCCGAGATCGACCCCTTCAAAATTGATCCCCCTTATACGTTTGAAGTTCGGGTACTCGAAGGCAAGTCGATTGACGGGTACCTGAGACGTGGCGCGTCGAAAATTGATGATCGCACCGTCAGTTGGCAGAGCGATGACCTTTGTGCTTTGTCTATTTAGTGCCACAGAAATCCTACCTTATCTAAGGTTCAAGTATTACCTAATTCACCATGTCAAACCAGAATATATCTCTCAAATCTGGCATTCGCGACAACCTTCGCCGAGGAACTGTTTATGAATTCTTAGAACAAGAAATCAAAAACGGTTCCGTCCTCTCCATCGTCTCCGCATATTTCACGATCAACGCCTTTGAAGCACTCCAAGAACCGCTGAATCAAATAGAGAACCTCCGCTTCCTGTTCGGCGACCCAGATTTCATCAAAAACCTTAACCCGACGAACAATGAGAAAAAAGCGTTTAGACTTACGGATACAGGTTTAGAACTCCATAAACAACTCCAGCAGAAACCGATCGCCAAAGCCTGTGCGGAATGGATAAAAGAGAAGGTCGAAATCCGTTCAACGCGAGCATCCAATCTCCTCCATGGGAATCTGGACCTCGACGACCTCTCCGACGGTGTCGTCATGAGCGACTTCACACTGGATTATTTTTTTATCCAGTTGCTAAAATATCTCGAAAGGAACAAGGCGGAGTTAGAAGCCACGCCGAAAGGCGCGTACGCCGTCACTGATAACCGAGACAGACCCGCAGAGACTGGGGTCATCTTCTTTATCCAGCAGCTGAATCCCGCAACGGATACAGAGCAAAAGACACCGAGTCCTATCTATTCGTACTATACGGTCTATATCCGTAAAAATGGGGACATCCGTTACGGTTGTGCAAATACGAAACAGATATTAGACCTGTTTGAAGCGACAGCAGGTGGAAAGAATGAACCCTTAGAAAATTTGTGCCTCCAGTTCGACCAAGAGACCCAACACGGCAAGAACATGGGACTTTACAACAAACTTCTCATGACCGTCATCGCGCACATCACACGATCGCATCAAAAGGCGCAATCCAGAAGTATCGGCAGAAGCGTCACCCGCGGTTTCAGGCTCCCCGTCGCATCCGAAACCCCCAAGGACTCCAGCGACTTTGAACTGGTAACGTGGTTGGTTATCACCACAACAATCTTGATTTTTTATGTTAGGTATGGTATTATATTTCAAACCTTGATATAAATGGTGATTGGTTCAACTTTGCGTGATGTACGTCCCCGGACGATAAATTTTTACCAAATTCCAAACGGTCCCGAACCTTTTACAAGATGGTTCCTTTCAATTCGGGATACAAGCATACGACGACGGATTCAAGCACGTTTAACATCTGTTAGAACTGGTAATCTTGGCAACCATAGATTTGTAGGTGGTGGAGTTTGGGAACTACGACTTGACTTCGGGCCAGGCTATCGTATCTATTATGGTGAAGTAGATAACACAGTTGTTCTGCTCCTCTGTGGCGGCGATAAATCCTCACAGAGACAGGATATTGAACGTGGAAAAAATTATTGGAAAGAATACAAAGAGAGGCACAAATAATGAAAATTTATGGAACATGGGATGCATTCCTTGTAGAGCAACTTAAAGAAGAGGAAGATGTGAGCGGTTATCTCGATGCAGTCATAGAAGAATATCACGTCCACGGGAATCTCGCCATAGTTCAGTTGGCCCTTCAGTCTGTCATTGAAGCACAGGGTGGAATTTCTGAACTCGCGAAAAAAATAAACATTGAACCACAAATACTATCAGAAGTGTTAGATAGGACTAAAGTAGCAAAGATTGACAAGTTTAGGACCGTTCTCAACGCTTTTGGATGTCAATTATCAGTTGCACCACTGTCAGTTACAAACCCACATTTTGAAGATGCTACGGATGTTCCTGACATTCCTCTAAGGCAGATTAAAAAGACTTTTTTACCAGATTCTCTGGCATCGTGTCACCCAAATATTCCCATAATTGAACTTAATACATCAAGTAATCACCCAAAATCTTATTACATTGATAACCTGTCATTCCAATAATAGATATTCCTAATCGGAAAATGAGCCATGGGCACACAAAACATCCTAAGTGACATCAAGAGCATAATCAACGAGATAGAAGAAAAGTCAGCTGATGACGACTACATCTATCGCGGGGAATCCAAATTTAATAAAAGAGTCTCTTCAAATCTTTTTCGCGAACTTCACGCTATTAATGCCAAATATTCTGATATAAAAGAGATCGAGGCCGGAATTGTTGGAGAAGCTAAAGCGTACACGGACAAAACAAACAATTCTGAAATTCGCTATGACCTTCAACACTACGGAGGTAAAACGAACCTAATTGATTTTACGATTGACTATAATGTTGCCCTCTTTTTTGCGTGTTACGGTTCACCAACGAAACCAGGCAGGATTATTATTTTGCAGAAAACTGAAGATGTAATAAAAATGCTCAGAAATCCACAGACTCCAGAAATTCGCGTTGATGCCCAAAAGAGTGTATTCGTTGAACCTCCCAAAGGCTATATTGAAGAGAAATTCGAGGTCGTCTGTATTCCTAAGGAACTTAAACTCCTCATATTACAGCACCTAAAGGAAAACCTTAATCCCGAAATAACTCCTAAAACAATTTATAATGATATACATGGGTTTATTAAAAGTCAAAATACCTACTGGATGGTTTATAGGGATTTTTATAATGGACTTACCTCTCAAAATAAAGCAAAGGAAGCAAAAACTCTTAAAGAAAAGCAGGAAGCATCTAAGGAAGCTATTGAACATTATACAAATGCTTTAGACAAAGATTTGCAACTGGCTTCGGTCTATAACAACCGAGGGGATGCTTACAATAATATAAATGAATGTGATTTGGCCATCGCAGACTTTGACATGGCAATACAACTCGACAACAATCTTGCCGAAACCTATAACAATCGCGGTAATGCTTACGGTATAAAGGGCGAATATGACCTCGCCATTACAGATTTTAACACAGCAATACAACTCAAACCGGATTATGCTGAGGCACACAACAACCGCGGTAATGCTTATGAGAAAAAAGGCGAATATGATTTTGCCATTGAAAACTTTAACATTGCCATATATCTGAGACAAGATTATGCTGAGGCACATAACAATCGCGGTATAACCTACGCTCACAAAAACGAGTATGACCTTGCCATCAAAGATTATAACAAAGCAATAGAAACTGAAAACGATTATGCCAACGCCTATAACAATCGCGGAATAGCATATAAAGAAAAAGGCGATTTCAACGCAGCTATTACAGACTTCAACAAGGCAATACGACTTACACCTGACCGTGTTGAGGCATACGTTAATCGTGGCAATGCTTACAATAATTTAGATGAGCATGATTTGGCAATTAGAGACTTTAACACGGCGATAAAACTCAAGGATGATTTTCCTGAAGCATTTGCTGGGCGTGGTAATTCTTATAGAAACAAAGGTCAAATTGATCTTGCAATGAAAGAGTATAACATTGCCATTGCCCTGAATTCTAATGATGCCAAAATCTATAACGATCGCGGGATTGCTTACTATGACAAAGGTGAATACGATCTTGCTATCCAAGACTATGTCAAAGCAATACAACTCAAACCGGATTATCCTGAGGCCTACGTGAATCTCGGTAATGCTTACGGTACAAAAGGCAATTTTGACCGTGCTCTTGTTAACTTGAATAAGGCAATGCAACTTAAAGACAATTTTGCCGAAGGATATAATAATCGCGCTGCTCTTTATGCAAAAAACAACTATAATGACTTAGCCATTGCTGACTTTAACACAGCTCTACAACTCAAAAATGACTATGCTGAGGCATATTTTAATCGCGGTGCTTTTTACAGTAACACAGGGGAAGTTAACTTTGCTATCAAAGATTACACTAAAGCAATAAAATACAAACCTAAGTATGCTGAGGCATACTATTATCGTGGTATTGATTATAATGTAAAAGGGAATTATAACTTAGCAATTAATGACTTCAATGAGGCAACTAAACTGAATTTTGTTGATAACGAAGTATATTACCATCGCGGAACGGCTTTTATGAAAAAAGGTGAGGTTGAATCCGCTATCAAAGACTATAATAGAGTAATACAGCACAGGCCTAGTCATGCCGCGGCATATTTAGGTCGAGGAATAACTTACTATGAACAAGGCAAGTATGACCAAGCCATTGAGGACTATACCACGGCGATATCAATCAAAGACGAATATACCGAAGCGTATATTTGTCGCGGATTAGCATACCATAGAATGAATAAATTTGACCTTGCCATAGTTGACTATAACAATGCGATGCGAATTAATTCAAAGTCCGCTGAGGCATATCACAATCGCGGTAATGCTTATCATGATAAAGGTGAGTATGACCTGAGCATCAAGGATTATACTAAAGCGATAGAACTTAAACCGGATGATGCCATGGTACATTTCAATCGTGGAATTACTTATCAGAAAATGAATAAAGTTGATCTTGCCATCAAAGAGTTTACCGAAGTTATACAACTCAAACCGAATGATGCTGAGGCATATAATCGTCGCGGGATGGCTTGCGGCAAGGAGGGTGAGGTTGAACATGCCATTAGAGATTTTACTAAAGCAATAGAACTCAAACCCGACTATGCTGAGGCATATATCAACCGAGGGATTTTGTGGCTACAGCTACGAGCGTGGGAATATTTTAAATTCGACTTGACGACTGCCAGAAATGTAGGAGTGGATATCGCCGCAGGGTTTCGTAACGCTTTTGGAAACGTCGCAAACTTTGAACAAATAACAGGTATTCGATTACCCGCAGACATCGCCGCACTGCTAACTGCCTAAGCATAAAGGAAACTGAATTCGTTAATAGTGAAGGCGAGGTTGCAAACCCCGCCTGCAAAGGACTGTGTGTAAGTCCTAATTCGCTACTTCTCGTCTTTCTTTTCGTCTTCGTCAACGACTTCGTATTCAGCATCAACGACTTCGCTGTCTGCTGCATCCGTTGTCGCGTCGGCAGCGGATGGGTCTCCTTCAGCAGCATTTGGATCCACACCTGGATCGGCTCCTGGATCCGCACCGGATGTCTGCTGGTACATTTGCGCAGAGACCTCGTGCCAGACCTGCGTCAATTCATCCGTCGCGGATTGGATTTCAGCATGGTTATTCGCTTCCAACGCCTGCTTGACACGTCCAACGGCAGCGTTCACTTTTTCCTTAGAAGCGTCGTCTACTTTGTCGCCGAATTCGCTGAGGTTTTTCTCGGTTTCATAGACCAGAGAATCCGCGCGGTTGCGCGTTTCAACTTCTTCGCGTTTCTGCTGATCCTCTTCTGCGTGCGCTTCAGCATCCTTCACCATCTGATCGATTTCAGCCTCGCTCAACCCAGAAGATGCGGTAATCGTAATCTGCTGTTCTTTACCGGTCGCTGTATCCTTCGCGGACACATTGAGGATACCGTTTGCGTCGATATCGAAGGTCACCTCAATCTGTGGTACACCTCTCGGCGCGGGCGGCAGCTCGCCCAAACGGAAACGTCCGATCGTTTTGTTATAGACCGCCTGTTCGCGTTCGCCTTGGAGGACATGTACATCAACCGCCGTCTGATTATTCTCGGCTGTTGTGAAGACATTCGATTTCTTGGTCGGAATCGTCGTGTTCCTGTCAATCAAACGTGTGAACATTCCACCGAGCGTCTCAATTCCAAGTGAGAGAGGCGTGACATCTAACAAGAGGATGTCTTTGACTTCCTCATCGCCTGCAAGGACACCGCCTTGAATCGCAGCTCCGATGGCGACGACTTCATCGGGGTTGACCCCTTTGTGCGGTTCTTTACCGAAGAGTTGTTCCACGGCTTCCTGTACCTTCGGCATCCGGGTCTGCCCACCCACAAGGATGACTTCATCAATATCGGAGGGTTGTATCTCTGCGTCAGCGAGTGCTTGTTTGCAAGGTTCAAGTGACCGTTGGACGAGGCTATCTGTAATCTGCTCGAGTTTTGCACGGGTGAGCGTCAAGTTAAGGTGCTTCGGACCGCTGGCATCGACAGTAACAAACGGCAAGTTGATTTCGGTCTGTAATGTAGTAGAGAGTTCACATTTCGCGGTTTCGGCAGCCTCTTTTAGCCGTTGGAGTGCCATCTGATCGTTGCGGAGGTCTATACCTTGACTGCTGAGGAATTCTTGTGCCATCCAGTCGATAACGGCTTGGTCAAAATCGTCGCCACCGAGGTGTGTATCACCGTTTGTGCTTTTCACCTCAAAGACCCCGTCCCCGATTTCGAGGATAGAGATGTCAAACGTGCCGCCGCCGAGGTCGTAAACGGCAATTTTCTTATCACCTTCACTTTGTAATCCATAAGCGAGGGATGCGGCAGTCGGTTCATTGATAATCCGCTCGACTTCTAATCCTGCGATCTTCCCTGCGTCTGCTGTCGCCTGACGCTGAGAATCGTTAAAATAGGCAGGGACAGTGATAACCGCTTTTGTAACTTTCTCACCGAGATACGCCTCGGCGGTCTCCTTCATTTTACGCAACACCATAGCAGATATTTCCGGCGGCGAATAATCCTTACCCTCTATATTTACAGCGACATCGCCATCTTTGTCGGCTTTTAATTCATACGGAACACGGGAGGCATCGTCACCGATCTCGCTAAATTTGCGTCCCATGAACCTTTTGATCGAAAAGATTGTATTTTCGGGATTTGTAGTGGCTTGTCTTTTCGCAACCAGCCCAACAGGACGTTCGCCTTCCTTCGTGAAACCGACAACTGAAGGCGTTGTCCGGTTCCCTTCTGCGTTTTCAATGACCTTGGCATCGCCACTCTCTAAAACGGCGACACACGAATTTGTCGTTCCTAAATCAATTCCGATGACTTTACTCATTTTACATACTCCTTTGTGTGATAGATTTTAGGCAGGCGTGTCGCCTTTGCAACCGGCATTTATTATATATATTACGAGGTTTTATGATTACTGGTGTTTCATCAATTCGCACGCGGCACAGAACATCTATCTGCAAAAATTCATAACCCGACTCATCTCCACCTCAAAAAGCAGGCTGGCAATACCCTTCCTTACGTTAGAATAGTGCAATATCCATGCCAATATTAATTGCTTTAAATAGACGTAATTCGGGGGAATGTCTGCCAATTTGGCAGACATTTAAAAACGGTGTCCGTTTAGCAGTCAATTTGACTTGCTAAGGGGTCCCATATTTCTGTTTGAGGAATCCCCAGGTTGTCGGCAATTTTCCATCCGGTTCAATGGCTAAAATATCTTGAATATTACCTTGAATGTCTTTGATTTCATCTTTTGAGAGTCCACGGTTAAAGAGTGCGAACTCGTCAATAATCCCGTTATAGTAGCGATTAAGAGCCAGCGGTTCTTCGGTGCCAAGGATAAGGGGTGCATCAATCGGCACCAGTTCATCGCCGGTTCTCGGGTAATCTATCAATACCTCACCGTCGAGATAGACCGTCCACCACTCTCCGCTCTGAAATGAGACAGCGATGTGCTGCCACTTATCTTTGACGACATCGTGTGGACTCTGATCGGGTACATTCCGTCCGCCGCTTAATTTCCATCCCATCCAGATGAAGCCGTCTGGGTGGAGCAGGATCTCGAAAAATTCGTCAACATCGGGTCCTTTGGCGGCAATGAGTTGCCACGTGCCGGGGCCCACCTGCAAAGTCGGTTTAATCCAAGCGGCAATCGTAATTCCATCCGTAAATTCAAAAGCATCGGAATGTTCGACCCGGACGATCCCATCCTTTCCACCGAAGTTAACCGCTTTTCCGTATTTACCATCTCCCCATGAGGTGTCCCCCTCTAATTTTCCGTCCTGCCCGTTACCAGACAGGTCTTTGACTGTTTTGCCTGCTCCCTCTTCAAAAGCGAAGTAGACGACTAAACCTTCCAGTTCTGCGGTTGTGCCGATACTTTGGAAATTCCCTATCAGATACACAACACACAAACAAATTACGAATTTACGCATGAGTGTTCTCCATTTTATAGGGTTGGTTGGTTAAACAATATAGGCAGATGTAAAGCACACCCGCCTTTAAAACATCAATGCATATCCCTAAGCAAACGGAAATGTCCCTTGATAACCCCGCGGACGAGAGACGTGCCAAACGCCTTCATACATCGGGGTTACCTGATAGTGGCAGACGACGTTGCTCCGTTCCATATCGTCCCGTTCTTTCGCACCTTGATGCGGAATATGATTGATGAACAAGACACAATCGCCTGCTTTCGGATACAGAATAACATGTTCTTGTGCTTCACACCACGCCTCAAATTTAGGACGGTCCAACGGGTAGAGGTGTGGCGGTTCCGTCAGATGTCCACCTTTGATAAACTTGAGATGCCCTTCCCCCGGATCGTTGTCTTGAAAATAGAATGTTGTGTTAATCCCGACGGGTGCCATCGCAAACGGGTGTTCTTCAACATACCGTTTTTCTTCCCAGTAGCCGTAAAAATCCATGTGCCACTCTTGGAGATAGGGCCCCGGATTGATGTGTGCGCGTAGACTTCGGAGTTGGCACTGCTTTCCCATCAAACCTTTGAGATAGGGACGGACACTCGAATGCCCAACGAGCGGTGCGTACGTATCCGGTTCCCGGTCGAGCAAGGTATCAAACCACATATTTCCGACAGCGTTTAACCCTTCCTCCCATCCCTGTTCACGTGCATAGTTAACGCGCTGACGGATATGTTCCGTCTCTTCAGGCGACAACGCGCCTTTTATCAAAACGAAACCTTCCTGCTGCAATCTCGTGAGTTGATTTTTCGTATCTGCCACGGTTTCATCTCCTTCTGAAGATTCAGAGTTATTGGGGTATTCTACGTGCTTAGGTCAAAGGTGTTAACTTTAATTGCTGACAAAAAGTTTGACGAACAATCCCCAGCCACTAATCCCCGCAAACGTGACAAGGACAGCGGCGGAAATTAAGGCACCGACGAACATGAACGGACGTGTCCGATATGCAGGTGGTAGTTTCGCGTTCAGATACAACGCCGCGAGCATCATCAGTGCAATTGAAAAATTCGCCAGAATAAAACCAGCAATCTGCGTCAAGATGTCAAACGGGATATTTAACCAGATGAGTGCCATCGTCGTGATAAATATATAGAGGGATACCCATTTACGGAGTGTATCGTAGTTCCATTCGCGGTGTGGCCAGATTGCTTGGAAGAACTCTTGCATCACGCGTGCATAGATTTCTGGAAGTGCTTGTAGCGTCCCCCACAATGCGACAACGATGCAGATATAGTAGACCCATACAAGCGATGCGTGGATATTTTGCCAGACGCTCGCTTGGTCGGTCAGCAGACTCCATCCTTCAAAAGTGCTTTCCATCCCATATAGAACAGCAGCACCTGATATCATAAATGCCGCCGTCACGATGAACAGTACAATCGCGCCCATGCCAATATCCCACCGTAGCGGTGCAAGGATCTTTCGGAGTTGGCTGACTTTTTCAGGGTGTTCAGGGAGATAATCAATCCTATCACTGTTTTCGGCACGCTGACGGATGGCTTCAATGTTATTATGAGAGGTCATACCCCAGCGATGCATACTCACCCAATTGGCGTAGACGACGTATCCCATAACAGAACCACCGACGTAACCGAACGCCGTCGCCATTGTCAACAACGGATTCTCAACAGCGTCCTGCGGTGCCCATTCAGGAAATTCAGGGAGGTGTCCAAACCGAAGACTTCCAACCAGTGCCTTGCCGAAGTCGGGACGCACCATCAATGTACCGATAATTGTGCCGATAACGAGGATCGCACAGATAATGAGCTGCTGTTTTTCCAGTTTTTCAAAAGAGATGCGTAAACCGAAAAGGAGTGCCATTGTGATGAAGCAGGATGTGATTAGGTTCTCCCAAACGGGTTGCGAGATACCTGAAGACAGCGTGTCTCTAAACAGAAAATGGAGCAGCGCACCGCACGGTTTAGCAATCGGCACCCATGCTAAGGGAGCACCTATCATCTCAAAGAGGACAATCGCGATGAGGAGCCAACCCCGCGGTCCGGGCAACTTGGCGAGCCGATTCCCGATATATTCACCACTGACTGCCGTATAGCGTCCCAATAGATAGGTAACAAAAACGCCTTTCACAACGCAACTGAGCAGCACAAGCCAGAGCAGGTTATACTCAGCCCATGCGCCTGCTCGGACAACAACGATCGTTTCACCAGCACCGATGCTTACTGAAGCGACGATTGCAGCGGGTCCAAACACAGCGGCGAGCGCGATAACCTTCTTAAGCGACCACGGTTCAGCAAACGGACCTGAGACGGGTGGAATGTCAACAGACTCTGTATTTTGGTTATCTTCTGTCTGCATAACGGGTTCCTTAATAAGATTGAGCGGACTTGTGGAAGTCCGCTCACAAGGGAAGTCGCGATTACAAATCGCTCCTACCAGTTAATCCAACGGTTCTAAAGGCTTCGCATTTCCGAAGACAGGTGTCGGTGCGTTGCCGGGGGCTGCCCATCGAGCGGCGTTCGCGATGACATGTCGAACGTTTTCGTCGTAATAGATCGGGTATGTCTCATGACCGGGACGGAAATAGAAGATTTTGCCTCTTCCACGATAATAGCAGCATCCGCTCCGAAAGACTTCACCACCGGGAAACCAACTAATAAAAATCAGTGTATCGGGTTCGGGAATATCAAACGGTTCGCCGTACATCTCGGCGTGTTCAATTTCAATGTATTCTCCTAAGCCTTCGACGATCGGGTGTCCGTGTTCAATCACCCAGAGCCGTTCTTTTTCGCCAGCCTCACGCCATTTGAGGCTACATGAGGTGCCCATCAAACGGGTAAAAGGCTTAGAATAGTGTGCAGAATGGAGGACGATGAGTCCCATACCGTCCAAGACCCGTGCGCGGACCTTGTCAGCGATCGCATCTTCAACGGCACCGTGTGCGGCGTGTCCCCACCAGATTAAAACATCCGTGCTTGAGAGTACATCGTCGGTTAAACCGTGTTCCGGTTCATCTAAAGTTGCTGTCCGGACGTTAAACCCGTCAGCGTTATTCAAACCATCGGCAATGGTGGTGTGTATACCTTTTGGATAGATACCGCGAATAAAATCGTTCGTCTTTTCGTGTCTAAACTCATTCCAGACCGTAACCTGAATTGGTTGCGTCATAGATTTCTCCTTAATTGTCTAACAACAGACATATGCAAAACATCTGCTGAAACTATTGTGTTCAATTATAGTGAATCCTGAATATACTCAGTTAACGAATACCACTATTCCCAGTAGAGATTTCAAGATTTGGATCTGCGTTTTCTCTTGATGAAACCGAGTAATCCTTGTCTGCACTGGGCTGCGCATCCTTTAGCGATTGAATAGACAACCGACACCCAAGCTCCTGAAGAATCGTATTGAGCGTATCCAGCCGCGGTGCTTTTTCGCTTGAAAAGAGCTCTGAAAGAACTTGTGGCGCAGTGTCGATTTTCTTAGCGACCTCTGAAATTCCGCCTTGTGCTTCTATGACATTCTGGATTCCCAAGAGAAAGAAGGGGGTGTCACCATCCTCTTGATATTCCTCAAGTGCGACATCAAGATAACTAACCCTCTTCTCAGGGTCGGCAGCAAGTTGTTGAATTAGGTATTCGTGCCATGTCTGATATTCTGTCATACGTTTGATAGTTCATCCGACAGCAACAATGTATTCTGTCAACTCGGAGCGTCGCGCTTTAGCGCGCTTCGCAGCTTCAACAAATTCACGGAGTGTGATAATTAATTCATCAGCTGTCTCAGGCGTAAATGAGGCTTCGCCATCCTCTGGACAAACCCATGCATACACGTTTGGCACCTGGACAGATATACCATCCTCATTGTATGCAAACACGGTTGGTTTCCACTCTTTTTTTTTCTTATGTTGCCCGCAAATTGGAACGTGTTTCGGTGTCATAAGTTATCTCCTTTGGTGCCTTTGGCGCTTAAAGGGAGGAAACTGCCATTGATTCTCATCAGGAATATAAGCAGTCACAAATTCAATATAAATCGGATCGGCATATTCACAAACAACATGTAGATAAACTACAACGTTTTCTAAAAGGGTTGAGCGTCCACAGATTAAGGTTCGTTGATCCTCATGGTATTCTTCAATTATACGTCCATTGAGGATTGCTTCTACTATGTGTTTAACTTCAAACCCCTCTTTTTCTGCATGCAGAATTGCATGACTCTTAACAAGGTAGTTACCAGTTTGAACTCTCTCACGAATAGTTTGTATATCCACGCGATGAACTCTTGATTCTAATTTGTGGTCGCCTCTATTTGACAAAACCTATGATTTTTAGAACACCAACTCTGTCTCCACTGCTTCATCGTAATCTACACCTTCAACTTCAAAACCAAAAAGGTTTCTGAAACGTCGTCTAAAGCCAGCGTAATCGGAAAGTTCAAGGAAGTTGTCGGTATCAATTTGGTCCCAACGTCCGGTCACTGCGTCGGTTACCTCAGGTTGCAACTCGCGGTCGTCAAGTCGGATATAGCGTTCAGCATCGAGTTGCGGTTGCAGTTCGGGTCCGAGATGTTCTGAGAAAAGCCGTCGCATCTGTCCGATCGGTGCCTCGTTGATGCCTTTGGCGTTCATAATGTCATAGAGGATACTGACATAGAGCGGGACGACAGGAATCGCAGCGGAGGCTTGCGTAACAACGGCTTTGTTCACCGAAATATAGGCATTGCCACCGAGTTGAGCTGAGAGTCTTTCATCAAGTGCGTCAACGCGTGCCTTCAGATCGTCTTTCGCTCTGCCGATCGTTCCGTCCCGGTAAATGGGCCAGGTCAAAGAACTCCCGATATAGGTATAGGCAACAACCGTCGCCTCCGGTGCGAGCAGGTCGGCATCTGCTAATGCATCAATCCACATCTCTAAGTCCTCACCGCCCATCACAGCGATTGTATCGGTAATCT
The DNA here is from genome assembly GCA_022821065.1 of Candidatus Poribacteria bacterium. Classification (GTDB taxonomy): domain Bacteria; phylum Poribacteria; class WGA-4E; order WGA-4E; family WGA-3G; genus WGA-3G. The sequence goes on along the minus strand of JAJEEK010000109.1, from coordinate 20,842 downwards.
CCTGCTCAGTCGCAGGGTCAATCGTTACAGGTGCGATGACTTCCCGATTCAGGTCAATCGTCTTGCCTGTATACGGTGCGCCGATCGGTTTAAGGACAGATTCGTGTGAGACACCCGTGTTCGGGTGTATTCGGCGTGGTGCTGCGATGCTGTAGACGAGGATATCTACTTTCCCGAAATCGGCTTTGAGTCGATCAAGAGTTTCCACCTTCATCTCATTAGAAAACGCGTCTCCGTTGAGACTCTGGGCAAGAAACCCGTCCGCTGTCGCCTGTTGATGGAAAGCAGCGGTGTTATAGTAGCCTGCTGTTGCGGTGCGTCTCTCATCGGCTGGACGTTCATAGAGCAGCCCAAGCGTTTTGGCACCGTAAGCGTAAGTCAAAGCGATGCGAGAAGCGAGTCCATAACCGGTTGACGCACCGATAACAAGCGCGTTCAGACCTGTCTCTTTGTAAGGGATCCCCTGCTTAATTTCGTCTATCTGATTTAGCACGTTCGTCTGACATCCAACAGGATGCGCGTTGGTACAGATAAACCCTCGTATCCGAGGTTTAACAATTTGAACAGCCATTTTTTAACTTTCCTTGCGGCGTAATAAGCGTGGTTTCATGCTTGGAGTATTCTTCTCCCGAGTTGCCCTCCACTTCATTTCGGGCTGCACTTTCGTGCCCCCTAATACCGATTTTAGGTTTCCTCAGGAGGTTAGTCTTCAATTTCGACGACCATTTCAACTTCAACGGGAATCCCGCCGGGCAATTGTACCATCCCGACTGCGGAGCGCGCGTGTTTGCCTTTATCACCGAACACTTCAACGAAGAGATCAGACGCGCCGTTGACGACCGCGGGCTGGTCGGTGAAATCGGGGGCTGAATTGACGAACCCGACGACTTTGACGACACGCTTCACTCTGTCCAAATCGCCGAGGGCATGTTTGAGCGTGCTTAGTAGACCGAGTGCCACCTGACGTGCGGAGGCGTAGCCTTCTTCGATTGTCGCATCGGTGCCGAGTTGACTTTTATAGATCGGACCTTCGCCAGTGCCGGGTCCGTGTCCAGAGGTGAATATAAGATTTCCAGTCTGCACAGTTGTGACGTAATTTGCTACGGGGACTGCTGGTTCGGGTAATTCTATACCTAATTCTTTGAGCCGTTGTTCTATTTTCATGTAATCGTTCCTTCTGTAAATCTGTAAATGGATTGCGTGCTAAAATATGCCGAAAAAACGGCACTTTTAGCGTTCTTTGGAATATGGGTTTGCAAGTTTCGTCCTAACAAAGGCAGGTCAAAACATGCTAACGGTTATCTGTTTCCGCCTCTATTATTAAACAGACTTTCGCTAATTTTGTCAAGCAATCTTTTGGCGTGTGTATAGTTTTTAGAGAAGGGTTCGCACGAGATGCATAATGTTTACACAGACCCGGCGTATGTGGATGTTGTTGTGGAATTGAAAGCGGAATTGGAACGGCTGCGAAATGAACTTGGAGATTATGAGTAAATTGGAATCATCCATCAGCAAGAAATTGAAAACTGTTGACCATGTTTTTTTGGCGAGGAAGATTCTTCAACTGGATGTTCATTTTAGGACATCAATAGGTTCCTTTCGGCCTCTTTCTGTCAAATCAAAATCCTTATCAAAACTAATGATCTGTAGATCGTATTTTTCAGCAACCGCATATTGATAGACATCATCAAAATCAAGGTTGAATTTTTGAGTGGACTGGTTTAATGTCTTAAGATCCTCTGGAGTGAGTGAAAGTATACTAATGCCATCAACAATCATGTCCTCCACAAAGCGAGTGAACACCGTGAAATTCTTTACTCGAAACAAGGCGATGCCTATGGAATAGACAGAGAAATCTGTCATGAAGATTGTATCTAAATCAATCGATTGAAAAAATGATTCGACTTCAGCCGCCCTCTCTTGACGCAATAATGCTTCAAGAAAAATATTGGTATCTACAAGATACAACTAATCTCTCCATTCCAATGTTTTCTTTTGAAGTTCAAGTGCTGTGTACTGGTCACGATATTCTTCCAAAGCACCGATCCAATCCAATTTTGGCTTCTTTTTTTGTTGTGAAACTTTTTTGGTTAGAAGGGTATCAATGAAATGGATCACTTCCTTATGACATTCAGGAGGCAACAGTTTGAGTTTCTCAATAATGATCGATTCCATTTTTATTCATCTCCTTTTTCTTGTTCTGTATTACTTCCTTGTATGACAATCCTGAGAGGAACAGCAGTTTTTCGATATTAACTGCAACTAACGTACCTCACTATAAATATTATAAATTATCATGATATTTAAAGCAAATCTTTATTCACCATGTTTTATGCAAAGATAATACTCAACAGAAACTGCCATCACTTGCTCTTTATCCGTCCCCACGTAACAGCGAGTTTGCCTTCAGGTTCGACGCTGGAAGCACGGATATCCATCTCTGTCTGGATTTCCTTCGCCGATAAAGCTTCACTGTAAATGGCGAATTCATCCATAACGCCATTAGCACCGGACGCAGCAACTCTGTAATTGAATATGTTGTTTCCACCAATCCTTGGAGGTTTATGAAATTCAGCGAACGGTCCGATTCCGGCTTTTGTTGCGACTGCCTCGCCGTTAATGTAGAGGAAAGCCTCATCCTCAAAGTCCCAAGTCACCGCTACGTGCATCCAGACATCTTTCTTAACAAAATCAGCGGCGGGGACAGACATCAGCGCATCTATATCAAGCGCACTCTCTATCAAGAAAACGAACTCGTCCTCACGTTCTCCAGCCCGGGTGCCTTTTCCAATAGAGAAGGAGAGTGCAATCGTACTCGCATCGAATAATCTATAAGTGCCTTCACCCGCCCCATCCCAATACGGCTTAAACCAGAATCCGATTGTGCCGGGGTTTTCCATCAAGTAATCGAATTCAATGAACTGCTCCTTGTTATCACCGAGTTCAATCCCCATTCCGTATACACCCGCTTTACTCGGTACCCGCTTTGCACCGCCCATGATCACGCCGTCATGTCCGTTCCCGCTGGCATCTACAGCAACATTCGCGTCTTTGCCTTTGAAGGAGAACCAAACTTCAGGTTCCGGTGCGGTATGTCCAGTATGAGAGAACATTATCAAGCCGACTACGAATATCACAACAAATGTTAAAGGCTTATGGATAGATTGGATTGTTTGGTAAAACACAGCGTCCTCCTTTGTGTGAAATAGCCTCATTTGCTTTTTTCCTTGATCAACCGTTGAATTTGCATTCTCAACGGCGGGAGTTTAGATTGTACTACATCCCAAATAACATCCATATCAACATTAAGGGTCACTCTGTTTCTTAACCCTGCAATATTATGCCATGGAATGCTTGGATACCTCTCTCGGATGGAATCGGGTATCTTCTTGACAGCCTCACCAATAATTCCAAGGTTTCGGATAACAGCGTCAATCCGCATCTGATCCGCCTCAAACGCACTGCGAGTCACTCCTTCAACGTATGATGCAATACGGTCAGCTGCCTCCATTATGTCTTGGAGGTATAGGTTATAGTTCCGAGACATATTCTATCTCTTTTTCTATATACGGTTTGTAACCCGGTTTGATGGATGTGGGTGTCACAAGGTCAATGTCCTTCTTAAATAGATCTTCCAGAAAAACAGCCAATCCCATGTAATCGTCAAAAGTCAGTCTTTCAAGTTCAACGAGAAGATCGATGTCGCTTTCAGCTGTTGCTGTTTCTCGGGCGTAAGATCCAAACAGTCCAATGCGTTTAACCCGGTATTTCCTGAGCGTCTCGCGATTTTCCAGAAGGGTCTGTTTAATAAGACGCTTGTTAAGAATTGCTTGATTTTCCACGTCAAATCCCTCCTTAATTTACTGTTTGACATTAGTATTGTAAATTATCTTGATATTTAAAGCAAACCTTTATATTATGTTTAGGAAAAAGATAACCTTATCCGGCTGAGGGACAGACATGACACCAAAACAGAAATATCTCTTTGACCTGCGCGGCTATTTGCATTTAGAGAACGTTCTCACACCGGAAGAACTTAGTAACGCGCAGGCAGCCATTGAACGGCTTGTCCAAGCATCGCCAGATGAATTGCCCCCCGGAATTAGCAGTGGTGGTGAAGGTTTTTCAAACGGGTTTTCAGCGGATAAATCGCTCGAAGCGTTGACACTGCATCCTGCGACATGGCCCATCATCAAGGCACTGACTTTCAACAAACCGCGTTTTAATCGTGGGTCGCTTGTTGTGAATACACACGAACGTAAGGAAATGACACCGCTGCATTGTGCACGGGAAGGCTTCCGCTGGACGCGACGGTATGAGGTCAAAAATGATCGTATCTTCACGAATGACATCGTTGTGTTTTTCTATTTCACGGATGTCTATCCGGGGGATGGCGGTTTGATTGTTTTACCCGGATCCCATAAAAGCGGGTTTGAACGTCCTGAGAACCTATTTTTCCCTGAACCCGATAATCTTGATGTGCCACTCCATCCCGCACTCGTCAATGTAACGCCGAAAGCGGGAGATGTTGTGATTATCACCGAGATGCTGACACACGGTGTGCTTGTTTGGAAACCCGAAGACCGGGATCGACGGTTCTTGATTCTGCGGTATAAGACACAGTTTTTTCAGGACGAGCGCGGTGTCCGAGAAGCCTTTCCACCGGAAGTTATGGAACGACTCTCGCCTGAGACGAAGGCATTGGCGGCTTATGAATCAGCGTGGAAAATGAAAGAACTTGTCAAACAGGATAGCGTGACGTTGACGTGATCGGGATAGTGCAATGGAAATCGTTAAAGCAGAACTCACTGATGCCGATGTCCTCGCCAAACTGAACAAACATCTTATTGAGGACGAACGGCACCCGAATCCGATGGACATAGCGGAACTCACTGAACGGATGAGAGCGTGGTTGGCAACCGACTATATCTGCTATATAGTGAGAAAAAACGGACATATTATCGCGTATTGTCTATACAGAGATGACGGCGGACACTACTATATGCGGCAATTGTATGTGGACAGAACACATCGACGAAAAGGTATCGCTACGCAGCTTCTTGATTGGCTATATGAGAACGTATGGACAGATAAGAAAGTCAGATTGGATGTACTTGCCCACAATGAAGATGCTGTCGCCTTTTACAAGCGATACGGCTTCAGAGTCGGTGTCTATAGAATGGAAAGATAATCCATAATTCACAGTACATTTGACACAGATTCTTTATTAATGTTATTATATATCAAGGTAGTGTTGTTTGTTAATAGATTAGGACTTACGCATGTTGCTCTTTTGTAGCACAAACTTCATAGTTTGTGCCACTAAAACGCTATGTTTTCCGAGAAATTTCATCTAACAGAACAGGCTGCAGTCAAAATTGCGTAAGTCCTATAGATAATAAAACTCAGGACTGAATCAATTTGTCTCACAAGATTCCCTGTCTAAGATATTGAGATTACCGTCATGGCTGAATACATTAATGGGATCAACCCCGACATTCTTAAATGGGCGCGCGAACGTTCTGGGTACACCGTAGAAGCGATCGCTGCGTTTTTGAGAAAAGAGGCCTCAATCGTCAACGATTGGGAATCAGGGGAATGCGCGCCGACTTATATTCAACTCGAGAAATTAGCAGATAAATACAAGCGTCCCATCGCCCTTTTCTTTTTTCCAGAACCTCCCGAAGAACCGAATATAGCTGAAAATCTTGCGTTACGAAGTTCTGATAATACTCCGTTGGAGCCACAAATCCATATTCTGTTGAGACAGGCTTATGCAAGGCAACTTTCCTTAATGGAATTAAATCTCGGGACAAATCCATCGGAAAAGAAACTTTTCCGTGATCTGCAGGCGAAATCTGCTAAATCAGTTGCAGCATTAGCACAACAAACTCGGATTTACTTGGATATAGACGTTAATACACAAGCGGAGTGGAGTACTGCAGCAGAGGCATTTGAAAATTGGCGGGATAGCATCGAAGAAGCAGGCATTTTTGTTTTTAAGGACGCATTCCAAGACGACTCAGTTGACGGTTTTTGCCTTGTTCATGATGAATTTCCGGTGATTTACTTAAACAACAGTAGACCCCTAGTGCGACAGATATTCTCACTCTTTCATGAGTTAGCGCACCTTTTAATAGGTGAGAATGGCATCACACGAAGCGGTATTTTTCGCAGTAATGCCTTTAGCGGTGGTATCATACGTAGTACTAAGTTAACTTCTAAAGAAATTGAAGATTTTTGCGATCAATTTGCCGCTGAATTTCTAGTTCCATCTGACGATCTGAACACTCGTCTCAATTACTCCATTTACGATGATGATGCGATAGAAGAATTGGCAAATCACTATAAAGTGAGCCGTCCGGTTATCTTACTGAAGTTAGTCAAAAAAGGTATTCTTACACAACGGTATTATTGGGAAAAGATGAATCAATGGACTGAAGATTACAAACGCAAAAGAACAGATAGAACAACCTCAAGTGGCGGGAGCTATTACAACACTCGCGCAGCGTATTTGGGGTACAGATTTATGGAACTCGCGTTTGGAAAATATCGTGATGGACATTGTTCCGTTGAACAACTTGCAGAACATCTGAACGTGAAAGTTAAACACTTACCTCAGTTAGAAGATCGCCTATTGAGAAAGGTTCTCCATTAATGGCTTACGTATTTGACACAAATTGTTTCATAGTAATGGGGCACTACTATCCAGAGCAATTTCCACGTTTTTGGGAAGCATTTAATCAGGCGGTAGAAAATGGCAAAATAATTTCTGTGCGTGAAGTTCACAGAGAATCGGATAGAAATGCGGCTGAAGATCACTTAATCGAATGGATAGAACTCCAGAAAAATATATTTGTTACGCCAAGTCCAGCAGTAACGCAATTGGTCAAAGAAATATTTTCCGTGCCACATTTCAAAGCATCGCTGCCGGATAGAACACAGTTGGGAAATAATCCTTTCGCGGATCCGTTCGTTGTTGCTCAAGCAAAGGTTATGGACTATTGTGTCGTTACACAAGAAAGTGAAAGACCGCTTGCTGCAAAAGTTCCAAACATCTGCAGGCATTTTGATGTGGACTGGACAAATCTGCAAGGATTCATGGAAAGAGAGGGTTGGACCTTCTAACTTTAAGGGAATTAACAATGACATACGACGAAGTAAATCGCACCTTCGACTGCGAACCGACGCTTACCGATACAGAGGTGCTGCAATTTTGTCGGGACGGCTACCTACAACTTCAAGGGGTTGTCCCAGATGAAATTAACCAGCGGACGTTCGACTATCTCAACGGCGATGTGCCGATCAATCCGTGCTTTATCCCGAAAGGTATGACGCACGCCGATTTAGAACGGATTCGGGATACACATGAACCGAGTTCTATTCTATTGGAAGATTGGTACATTGAGCATGTGCTGTTGAATCGTGAACTCGCCGGTGCGTTGCGTTCACTGCTCGGCAAGAACGTCGGGTTACCCGTATTGGTCAGTAACCATCGCGTCGAGTGTCCGATGCCAGCGCAAGGGTGGCATCACGATGCCGACCACGTGTTCGGTCCCGAAATCAACTTTCTCGAGGTATTCTATTTCCCGCAAGATACACCGTTAGAATTGGGTCCGACAGAACTGCTGCCGGGTTCGCATATCCACTCAACAAGCCGAGATATAAACGAGAAAGGCGTTTCAAGTGAGGGCCCTGCGGGGTCTTTCGTTATCCACTCACAGAGCATTCTCCATCGGCGTGGTGAATCCTCAGCGGAAGGATTGCGGCACATGCTGAAATACAGCTACTGGCGAACAGTACCACCGACACGCGATTGGCAGCAGGAACCTGATTTCGATTTTCAGACAGCCGAATATGGCGGACACGGTGTGGCGAGATACGTCGCACACATATTCTATTGGCTATGCGGTAAGGGAGACGAATTCCGTCTCATCGGTGGACAAGCGTGGCCCTGGTCAAGCGTGAACCAAATCGGACCCTCTTATGGATTCGGACACGCGGACGGGTACCTCCCGAATTGGCGGAAGAACAATCCAGACGATTACGCAGCACCCTAGCGAAAGCACTACTCCTCAGAAATGACAAGCACCCGGTTCGTTTCAATGTTCTGTAAAGTTTGGACTTTGCCACAGAGCCATCGCACTGTCAAGGTATCAACCCGTGTCGCGTTACCTAATCCGAAGTGTAGACGGAGATCGTTCTGGCTGAGGTAGCCTGAGCCGCTTTTGACTTCACGGGTCTGTGTCACGTCGCCGGAAACAAGGACTACCCGCGCACCAATTGCATCGCGATTACAGTGTGTACCGATCAACTTGACTTGCAGCCACTGCGATGCGTTGCCGCCATCATTTCGTAAAACTGTCGGTGTATCTTTGAGATTAGAGACAACGATATCCATATCGCCATCATTATCTATATCACCGAATGCTGTGCCACGACTCACTTTTTGAACTGCGATTGCCGCGTCAGCAGCCGCCTCAAAACTGACACCCCCGTTGCTGAGAAAAAGTTGGTTCGGCTGTGCGTAAGTGCCAATCGGATCAATCTCGGCGATATTATCGTCCAAGTGACCGTTCGCAACGAACAGGTCTAACCAACGGTCATTGTTAAAATCGACGAAATCGACACCCCACGCCAGGTAGCGGAGGCTCTTTTCGCCGATCCCTTTGGCGAAACTCACCTCGTTAAAAAAACCGCTCTGTGCGTTGTGATAGAGGCTATTCGTCTGGTCCTGAAAATTTGTGATGACGATATCGAGATAGCCGTCGTTATCGAAATCGCCGAGGTTAGCACCCATTCCGCTGTAGGCGCGTCCCTCCTCGCTGAGTGCGACACCGGCGAAAAGCGCGTCCTCTGTCATCTTAATAGCGGCGTCGCTGGCGTTCAAATACAGAAAATTCGGCGTGGTATCGTTGGCAACAAAAATATCCACATCGCCATCGTTATCGACATCACCGCAGACGACCCCTAACCCTTTCCCATTTCCGCCGCTGATGCCTGCCTCCGCCGTTATATCTATGAAAGTGCCGTCCCCGCTGTTTCGGTAGAGAATATCCGCAGCCCCTTGCAGTACCTCCGGTGTACAATACGTCCGTATCCCCTGCCGAGTGCATTCAGGGGTTGTCTCCAGATCAAATTGGACATAGTTGACGACATAGAGATCCAAGTAACCGTCGGCATCAATATCTACGAAAGCACACCCGCTACTGAACTGATTTCCGGCGATCCCAGTGGACTCGGTGACATCTGTAAAAGTGCCGTCTCCATTGTTCCGATACAGGACATTTAGACCGTAATTTGTTACATAAAGGTCGGTAAACCCATCGTTGTTGTAATCACCGACGCAACCCCCTAATCCGTAGCCTGTATCCCCAACGGCTGCTTGTGTTGTCACATCGGTGAAGGTATCGCCATCGTTACGGTAGAGTCGGTTTGTCGGTACGACTGACGAAGTTCGTCCGAGTAGGTCGCTACCGTTGATGAGATAGAGATCCAAATCGCTGTCGTTGTCAAAATCGAAGAGGACAACCCCGCTGCCGATGGGTTCAATGAAGTATTTCTGTCCACTCTCACCGTTTACATGACGAAATTCGACACCGAGTTCCGCCGTTATGTCGGAGAAACGGATGCTATCTGCGTATGGTCCATAAGGGTAAAGCACAGCGTAAAAGACAACGCCCGTCAGTAGCAATCCGAATGTACGTGGTTTCAATTTTTTGTAACACATCATCTTTGTATATGCTATAATAGTTGTCAGTCAACAATAAAAGGAGAAAATATAATGGCTAAAAATCTACGTTTTGGCGTTGTCGGTTTAGGTATGGGTATGAACCGATCCGGTATGGTTCACGAAACCGAGGGTGCAGAACTTGTCGCTGTAGCGGATCTCGTTGAAGATCGGCGCAAGGCGGCTGAAGAACGTTTCGGTTGCGAGAGCCACGGCGATGCGCTTGAGATGTTTGACCGCGATGACATCGATGTAGCAATGATTATGACACCGAGTGGACTCCACGGAAAATTCGGGGAAGAAGCGGCACGCCGCGGTAAACACGTTATCACGACAAAACCTATGGATGTCAGCGTCGAAAATTGCAATTCCCTCATCAAAACCTGTGAAGACAACGATGTCAAACTGCTTGTGGACTTCGGCAATCGTTACGGGACGCATAACCGTCGGATCCAGCAGGCACTCGCGACCGGGGCTATCGGTAGACCTCTCCTATGTGAACTCCGCATGAAATGGAAACGTCCGGATAGTTACTACGTCGGTTGGCACGGCACGTGGGAACTCGATGGCGGTGGTTCTATCATGAACCAAGGCGTGCATTACATCGACCTCATGCTCTGGTTTATGGGTCCCGTCAAACGGATCATTGGTGCACACTTCGATGTCTATGACCACGAAAACTGTGAAACTGAGGATATGACTTCGGCGATCCTCGAATTTGAAAGTGGTGCGCTTGGACACGTCTTGACAACGACAACGTATCCGGGTGGTAACGTCTCAATGATTCAGATCCACGGTGAAAAAGGCATCATCGGCCTTGGACCGAATATGTGGGAGTTTGCCGACGACGATGAACCGGAAATCGAACTTCCGCCTTATCCGAATAATGTGATTGAAGATGCAATCCGTGTTATCAACGATGGCGCATCACCGGCAGTTGACGGCTATGAAGGCAGACGCTCTGTCGCACTCAACATGGCGATCTACGAATGTGCACGCACCGGCAAATCGGTCGAACTATCATAAACCTCTCTTCAAGGCGGGGCTCAGTACCCGCCTATCTTCCTGCCCTACTCCAACTCTCTATCCTACAAGTGATTATGTTTGTAGTCGTGCGATTCATCGCACGTCATACAACTATGAGGGTCAATAAATGGTTTCCCAACTACGAACTAACAAAATTTTAGTAGGAAAGCTAAGCAATACCATTTGCAATTCAGTTGAAAACTGGGTATAATATTTACTTGAAAATAGGCAAGGTTAGTACCTCTCTAGCGAAATGTACATCTGAAGACACCAACTGTGAATACACTTTAAAAAAACTCATGAAAACTGCAAAACTGATTACGATGGGATGCAAGGCAAACCAATACGATACGCAATCGATGCGTGAGACACTCCAGCGCAACGGATATACTGTCCTTGACGACGAGGGTTCACGTCAGCAGGCAGACCTTTATCTTATCAACACTTGCACAGTAACAAATGTCGCCGATCAGAAAGCCCGGCAAGCGATTCGGAGAGCCATTCGACAACATCCAAACGCGAAGGTGCTCGTTACCGGCTGCTATGCTGAAAGCGACCGTGAGACAATTGAAGACATACCGGGTGTATCGTTCGTTTTCGGTAACCGTGAAAAAGCAGATTTCCAGCACTACCTGGACCTATTGCATGCCGAAACGCCATCCGTAACGGAGACGGTTCCTCACACGTCGAACCCGCTTCTCTCAATAGAACCCATACAACACGACGCTATCCGTGAACACGCACGCTTCAGCACAGGTGTTAGCGATGCAGGCAAGCGCACGCGCGCACTTATCAAGGTTCAAGACGGATGCAGTGCTTTCTGTACCTACTGCATCATCCCTTACGTGCGAGGTCGGATGACAAGTCGTCCACTTGATGACATCGCCGAAGAAGCACAGCGCATTGCGGATAGTGGCATCAAGGAAATCGTCATCACTGGTGTGCACCTCGGTGCCTACGGTATGGATACCGGTCGAGATAGAGATATTGCCGATATTTTAGCGCATATCCACGACATTGAAGGTATCGAACGCATCCGTTTCAGTTCGATTGAGCCGATGTATTTCCCAGATACACTCGGTGAACGGATGGCAGCACTACCGAAATGCATGCCGCACTTCCACCTCCCACTACAAGCCGGTTCGGACGCGGTATTGCGACAGATGCGTCGGCGTTACACAACAACAGATTTTGCACATCTCGTTGAGAATCTAAGGCGTGTCTTCGGCGATGATGTCGGGATTACCACCGATATTATGGTAGGATTTCCCGGCGAAACGGATGAACACTTTGATGAATCGTGCCGATTCGTTGAAGATATCGGCTTCAGTCAACTGCATGTGTTTCGTTATTCTCCTCGCAAAGGGACACCCGCATCGACCTACCCGGATCAGGTATCACCACACATCTCTGCTGCACGGAGCCAAGAGATGATTACACTCGGCGAACGCCTCAACACAGCGTTTCGACAACGGATGCTTGGGAAACAGAAGACCGTCCTGATTGAAGCGAGCAGAGAAGGTGAAAGCAACCGCCTCGCCGGTTTTACGGACAACTACCTCCCCGTCCTCGTCGATGCTCCAGAAAGTGCTATTAATCAGATTCAGCGCGTCACCTTAGGGGCATTAGATGGGAACTGGATCGCCGCTGCCTAACCTGTATCAAGATTCCTCCGCCTTTGCTTTCAGATCATAGAGGATATTCACCGCGTCTAAAGGTGTTACCTGCGTGAGTTCCAACTGTCGGAGTTCTTCGATGAGCGGGTGCGTCTTCGGCGTAAAGAGTGCCATTTGTAGTGAATCGCTTTGGAGTGTTTTTCGTGAGACACGTCGGCGCGGCTTCGGCATTGTCGGGTGTGTTTTCGGAGACTGCTCAGTGGCACCGTCTGCCTCAACACTGAGGTTGTGCTGTTCAAGTACCTCAAGTATCTGCTGTGCGCGCGTAATCACGACTTGGGGTAACCCCGCAAGCCTGGCAACGTGAATGCCATAACTTTGGTCTGCCCCGCCGGGAACAACTTTTCTGAGGAATGTTACTGTTTGCCCATCCTCATGGACAGCGACGTTGTAGTTCTTCGCGCGTTTATATTTACTGGCGAGTTCCACCAACTCGTGGTAGTGCGTCGCGAAGAGCGTTTTCGCACCCATCCGTTTTTCGTCAAGGAGATACTCCGAAACCGCCCAAGCGATACTGAGTCCGTCAAACGTACTGGTGCCGCGCCCGACTTCATCAAAAATGACAAGACTATTTCGGGTGGCGTTGTTGAGGATATTCGCTGTCTCGTTCATCTCAACAAGGAACGTACTTTGTCCCATCACGAGGTTGTCGGATGCGCCGACGCGTGTGAAAATGCGGTCTACCAGACCAATCTTTGCGGCAGAGGCAGGCACGAAACACCCGATTTGTGCCATCAAAACGATGAGTGCCGTCTGGCGGAGATAGGTGCTTTTGCCGCTCATATTCGGTCCCGTGATGATGTGTAGTTGTTCGTCGTCGCAATTGAGGACGGTATCGTTCGGTACAAACCCCTCTTGTGTGAATAGCTGCTCAACGACCGGGTGTCTACCGTCTCGGATAACGATCTCGTCTGCCGTCGCGACAGTCGGTTTCGCGTAGTTGTATTTCGATGCGATGTACGCGAAGTTGGCGAGGACATCGACCATAGCGAGTGCCGCACCGATTTTCTGGACGGTTTCTGTATACTTCGACACCTCGTCCCGAATCTGACAAAAGAGTTCGTATTCTAACGTCTTGATTCGATCTTCGGCGTTCAGGACCTTCGCCTCCTGCTCTTTGAGTTCGGGTGTGATGAACCGTTCGGAATTCCGAAGCGTCTGCTTACGGATATAGTGTTCCGGCACCAGGTCCAAATTCGGCTTCGTCACGTCGATGTAATAACCGAAAACTTGGTTGAATCCGATCTTTAAGGATTGGATACCGCTGCGTTTGCGCTCCTCTTCCTGCATCGCGGCGATCCAGTCTTTTCCCTGCCCTACAATCTCTCGAAGTTCGTCGAGTTCTTCGTTATAACCGTCGCGGATGACACTGCCTTCGCGAATCGTTGCGGGTGGGTCGGGATGAATACCTTTTTCAATCAATGCGACTAATTCCGGCAGTGTGTCCAGTGTTTCGTCGAGCGACACCAAGAGTTCGCTATGGCAATTTTGCAGCTGCACTTTGACATCGGGAATCAGACGCAGGGAATCCTTGAGTGCGTGTAGATCGCGTCCGTTCACAGAACCGAGACTGATCCGCGAAATGAGTCGTTCAATATCATACATCTGTTCAAGTGCGTCGCGGAGTTCTTCTTGAAGGTTAATCTGTGTCTTGAGTTCGTCAACGGCATCAAGGCGCGCTGCGATCTCTTTTTCATCGAGGAGCGGTTGTAAGACACACTGTCGCATCCGTCTACCACCCATCGCTGTCACTGTCTGATCGAGGACTTCAAGGAGCGTACCTTTCGTTGAACCGTCGCGAATAGAGCTCGTCAGTTCGAGGTTGCGCTGCGTATCGGCATCCAGCACCATAAAATCGGAGAGCGTATAGGTATGGAGCGCGGTGATGTGTTCGACTTCCTGTTTCTGGGTTTCGTTGAGGTAGTAGATGAGCGCGCCAGCAGCAGAGATCGCTGTGTGTAGGTGTTCGCATCCGAATCCGTCAAGTGAAATCGTTTGAAAATGTTCAAGGAGTTCCGTTCGCGCTGTATCGACATCAAACCGCCAGTCCGGTAAATAATTGAGCGTCGCTTTGAGTTCAGTTTTGAGACGGTCAAACATCTCCGCATTTTCAAAGGATTCCGAAAAAAGGCACTCTTTCGGGGCAAAGCGGTGAATCTCTGCCCAGAGGCGTGAGGGATCCGTGAGTTCGGTTACCAGAAACTCACCTGTCGAGAGATCCGCCACAGCGACACCGTAAATATCTTTGTTGGGATAGATTGAGATGAGGTAATTGTTCTGTTTGTGCTCAAGGACTTTTGGATCGGTCACGGTGCCGGGGGTGACAATTTTGACGACATCGCGCTTGACGAGTCGGTTTTCATCTCGTGCGACTTTTGCGTCCTCGGTCTGCTCCAGGATAGCGACTTTATGTCCCGCTTTGACGAGTTTGTAGAGATAGGAGTCGAGTGCGTGGTGCGGGATACCTGCCATCGGTGGCGGCGGAGATTTCTGATTTTTGTGGCTTCGCGTCGTCAATGCGATCTCAAGCAGGCGTGCGATGAGTTCGGCATCTTCAAAGAAGGCTTCATAGAAATCACCGACCCGACAGAGAAGGATAGCATCTTCGTGCTGTTTTTTTACCTGTTTATAGAGTTCCATCATCGACAGGTCGGACTGTTTTGAACGTGCCATATAGTGTACCTTGATATGTTTGGCGTAGTGGTTTTTGTATGAGGATATTAAGTTTTAATACGTTAGCATATATTTAATTTTGTGTCAATTCTTTTTGATTTTTAGTAGGTTTTGAGAGACCAGGACCGATAGGGGCGGTTTCCTAATCGCATCGGATTTTACCTTGGGAAGCGTTCATAGTTTTCATAGTAAATTGGGAATGTGAACAGTTTTATAAAGGACTATAAACCTATGCTATAACTGGATTTTGGACGGATTTAGTGGCGGGTTTCTGTGAAAGGTCCGATGAAATATTATGAGTCCTGAAGCAAGCGAATATCATCTTCACAGATGAAGTCAACTGTGACACCGTGTTGAAGGAGTGCGTCGCGGAAGCTCCACCATGCACTATCTACTGCTTGCAGAATGGGAGGTTTTTCGGCGTGTGCCAGTGCCACAGCGATGAATTTTCTATCATCCTCATCAAAATCTGCTAATGCTGGGTCTGGTGGAAACTCTTGGAAATTAGTTTCTGAATCATCAACAGGCGTAATAGAAACCAAGTCGCATTGTTGCGGGTTTGCCCAATTGATCTCTGCCCATTTGAGGAAAGCGTCTCCAACACCTGGAAAACCTCCCGGATTCAACTTATTCCGGTATTCGGAGATGATTCGCCGTTGATCATCCAAGACTAATTTTACGTCACCTTCGGTAATCTTTAACAGTTCATCAATACAGGTTTCCACGCAATCTTCAGAGGCTTGTTCTGCTTTTCCATTGGCAACCAGCGGGACGTTTGTATCTACAATAACTTTCATCATTTATTTGCTTTCTTACGTTTCATCTCCGCTTTAGTCTTTGCTGCCAAGTCGCCCATCTCATCACCAAAAAAGTTTTGTGGCCAATTCGTGATGTTTCCGTAGTCATCAACGTTGAGCCGCTCAATTTCAGAGACACCCTCGTTCATTTCACAAAAATAGAAGGCGGTGTCGGCTGCTGAAATTTGTTCTTCAGCGATGCGCCGCATTAACCGTATCAGTAGATGCTCGCTGTGGCTTTCAAGGATAATTTGTAACTGTCGTTCTTTTACAACCTCAACGAGAAGATCGGCTAATTCTGACTGGACCCTCGGATGGAGATGCGCTTCGGGTTGTTCAAGGATGAGAATGCTCCCTTCAGGCACATAGTAGCAGAGAACTAAAACTGGTAGTACCTGCGAAACACCAAAACCGACATCTGTGAGTCGGACTTCGGGGCCACCTTTATATTTTCTAACGAGGAATTCGTAGTCTTTTTCTGAACCAGAGATAGGATTGAGGCGATAGGAATCGATTAAATCCAATCGCTGGAGCCATTGAGGGATCTGCTTGTCAAGAGAACGGAGTTGAATTCGTCCGGAGAAAAGCGCGGTGACCATATCCTCCCCGTATTGTCCAACACCTTGTGTATGTTTTCCCTGCCATGCGTAACGTTGACGTGGATATTCACGAAGTGGGCCAAGATAGCGGATGCTACGAAATAGGTTTTCAAAACGGGTTTGGAATAATGAAAAAAGCTGCTGATCAGAAGCGTATAGACCGTGAACCGCGTAGTATCGGAACATATATCCGGGTTGATTTGACAGCCAAGGTGTCGAAACTGAACAGCGGTCTTGACCATGCCTTGTTACCTTAAAACTTTTTTCACTAGCAAAATAACTGAACGACATACCAGAAATAGAGTTTTCTTGACTATGAATAACGAGATCAAAAGAGAGAGTACCTATTTCACCTATTTCCTCTATGTTTAGTTCTTCAGATAAATTCCATGAAAGGGAAATCCCGAGCGGAGAATCATGCTTGTGACCGTGGATGAGGTCGTCAAAACTGCCCAAGTTAACGAGGGAGTTATCATCACCGAAATCAATTACTCCTTTCCAATCCAATGGACGTTCCACAGTCTGCTTAAGCATGAGCAGTGTTTGCAGGAGACTGGTTTTGCCGGAACTGTTCGCGCCGAAGAATCCTGTTAAGGGTGCTATCTGCAACTTATCCGTATCTTTCCATGATTTGAAATTTTGTACGCGGAGTTCGGTAATCATGATGTTTACCTCGTTCTCTGTCTTTGACACAGAAGTTGGAACAGCATTTATTGTTCACCCTGTTGGCGAATTGCGACCAATTCTTCGAGAATGCGTCTGTGAAGGCGATGTAATTCGAGCCCTATCCCGATGCCGATGGCAGCTAACACACCGGCTCCGAGAATAAGCTTCGTTTTTAAGGACATGTGCTGCGCCTCCGTTATGTACTGTGGAAGTGCTCCGCTAAAAGTTTTCGATAATTGCTGCGCCGAATTCGGAGGTACGTACTTTCGTCGCGCCTTCCATGAGACGCTCCAGATCGTAGGTCACGCGTTTTTGGAGGATGGTTTTCTCAAGTCCAGCGATGATTAGGTCAGCCGCTTCCTGCCAACCGAGGTGTTCCAGCATCATGACGGCGGAGAGGATCAGCGAACCCGGATTGACGACATCTTGGTCGGTGTACTTCGGTGCGGTGCCGTGCGTTGCTTCAAAGAGTGCGACTTCGTCACTGAGGTTGCCACCCGGTGCCATGCCGATACCACCGACTTGTGCTGCCGCAGCATCCGAGAGATAATCGCCGTTGAGGTTCGGTGTGACGATTACGTCGTACTCATCCGTTCGCGTTAAAATCTGCTGGAGCATACTGTCAGCGATGCGGTCATTGACGATAATCTTGCCTTCAGGACACTGACCGTCATAGTCGCTATAGAGTTCGTCTTCCGTGATTGTCTGCTCAGCGAACTCCTCTTTGGCGAGTTCATAGCCCCAAGCGGAGAACGCGCCTTCAGTAAACTTCATGATGTTACCCTTATGGACAAAGGTAACACTGCGTCTGCCGTGTTCGATTGCGTATTGGATCGCCATGCGTGCCAAGCGTTTTGTGGCGAAAATGCTGATCGGTTTTATACCGATACCCGAATCTTCGCGGATCTCTACACCCATTTCGGAACGGAGCAGCTCGATGACCTTCTTGACTTCCGGGGTGCCTTGTTCCCATTCGATACCGGCGTAGACATCCTCCGTATTCTCACGGAAGATAACAACATCCATCTTTTCGGGATGTGTGACAGGTGCGGGGACACCTTGGAAATAGCGGACGGGACGGACACATGCGTAGAGTTCAAGCACCTGACGCAACGTTACATTTAAACTCCGAAACCCGCCGCCGACGGGGGTCGTCAGGGGACCCTTTAAGGCAACGCGGAAGTATTCAATCGCGTCAAAGGTATCCTGTGGCAGCCATTCGTTGTATTTCGCCATGGCGTTTTCACCGGCATAGACATCAAACCAAATGATCTGTTTTTCGCCGTTGTATGCGGTTTCGACGGCTGTATCAACGACGCGCCGTGTCGTCTTCATGATGTCTCGTCCGATGCCGTCGCCTTCAATGACCGGAATAATCGGTTTATTTGGCACGACGAGCTGCCCATCGGTGAATCCTATTCTTTCACCCTCTGTTGGCACTGTTAATTGCGATAGTTCAATCACGTGTATTCCTTTCTAAAAGGCGTTTGGACCTGCCATCCGTTTGTGCAATGCCACAACTTCGCTGGAGATTGTCGTATCGTCGCTCGGTTCCGGAACGATATCTGGGTGTGGTGGGATAACGGGTCGGATAATTTTCAACGGGAGTTGTTCGCGGGCATCCATCATCCAACCGAAGCCTCGGAAGATATATGTCAATAGCGTTCTATCGTGTTCATAGATGTCCAACCCTTCTTGGACAGCCCACCCGCCGAAATCAGTATTCGGCGTTAAACGGAGCGGTGGATCGCCTTCACGGCCCGGACGGACGAAACCTTCAACGAAGGCGAGTTGATAAATGCGTTGAATAATCGTTAATCGCTTTTTCTGCTGGTCGTTGAGTTGGATATCGCCGTTATCAATAGCCTCAAGGAAGGGATTGAAATAGATAGCGGGTCGTGGATCTTGCTGGATTTCATCGGCACGTCCAGCGGCGGCGATTTCGGGGTGTCCGAAGGTCGGTAACGCGGCTTGCATCCGTTCATGGATAGCGGCTTCAAGCGCATCGGCATCGAGGGATTCGATCTGATTGATAAACGTCGTCATATCGTGAATCGCACCGAAATGTCGATTACCGTCTAATGCCATCTGTGCGGCGACGAAGAAGTCGGATACAGCACCGGTGTGTAACGTAGCGAGATAGCGCGCGACGACGTTGGAACCCGCAGAACCGTGGTGTATCTGTATGACACCCATCCGTTCTAAAATATTGGCTTCAACATCAGAGGCTTCGCGTCCTAAGAGGAGGCTATAGCAGGTCTGGAAGGCAGTCTTTTCGTTCTTTTGATACTCGGTGATGAGATCGGTCGCGCGCATTGCCAGAACTTGTGGATGTAATGCTGGGTTCTCACGGAGTTGATGTCGCATATACGCCGAAACTGCCCCGACAGCGACGTTTTCCATGTGTGTTTCAATCAATTCGAGTAGGAGTGAATCGGGGTCTCGTGTGCCGCTAATCCCTTTCTGGTTCGGGACACCGAGTTTACGGAGTGTTGAGAAATGTTGAAGAGCAGCCTCGGGACCGGCTTCAGGGAAGGCTTTAGAAAATTCTGCTACCTGGTTAACGAGACGTTGTTCACCGGTTAGGTTCTCTCTGCGAGTTGTGATGAATTCGTAAAATTTCGTATCTATTAGATTTGATAGTAGCGTCTCTTCGTCAACGCCACTATCATCTGTTCCCGGCCTCCTACCAAAGAGTCCTGCGAAAATAACGAATGCCGGACTGAGTTTGTCTGCGACGATTTCACTTTCGGAGACGATACCACGGATAGCAAAACTGCGGATATTCAAGGTTATCTGTGTACCGTGGCAATCAACCGCGGCTTTGTGTAGTACCGGATTCGCGAAAACAGTTGTGGATTGAGGCATCGAACTGAAACCGTTTAGGACTGCTGCAATTTTATCCTCGTCTAATTCAGTTGCCCTATTCAAAGCGTCTGTTACGGGTGTATACGTCGAGGTTTCTGGTACCTCTGACAGGATCTTTCGGAGTGCGGCTTCCTGCTTTGCCTCCAAATTCTTGTTCAAAATGAGATCTCCTTCGTTGGTTATTTTTGTACGTTCCGTCTCGCAAACTTCACCGAAATTCTGATGCGTCTGGGTCCGCACAACCCCTTCATGCGACGCGAGGGTGCGGCACTCCAACTTCCGTTTAAAAGGGATTCTAATCGTTCATGTCAAAGTTTATAATATTTTATCAGAATTCCGATTAAAAGTCAAGACAAAATTAGAAAATGATTATCAGTTGGTAACTGTCGGTTTTCGGTGATTGAATTCGATATAAAAGGTTGAATATAAATGTCGCAGTCAAAGTTAAAATTTCACTTGCAGAAATACGGATTTTGTAGTATCATTATTAACGAGCGTATTTGATTGAGGTGCCTGTGTACGTACCTATACAACAGTAAAAACACAAACAGATATCAGTGGCGCGTTACAGGGAACCTTGCATACTATTTTCTTTCTATAGATAAGGAGTCTAACTACATGCGCAATGAAGCATTAGGAATGGTTGAAACACGCGGACTTGTCGGGGCAGTTGAAGCTGCCGACACTATGGTGAAAGCCGCAAACGTTAAATTGGTCGGAAAAGAACAGGTCGGTGGCGGTTTTGTCACAGTGATGGTTCGTGGTGATGTCGGTGCGGTGCAAGCGGCGACAGATGCGGGTGCCGAA
>JAJEEK010000115.1 GCA_022821065.1 Candidatus Poribacteria bacterium | reverse complement strand
AATTATGACACTCAACTACTATCCAGAAACTGATTCACTGTATATCAATTTGTCCGAGCGTCCCAGTGTAGATAGTCAAGAAATTTCAGAAGGTATACTGCTTGATTATGATGCCAATGGTAAACTTGTTGGTATTGACATCGATAATGCCAGTAACAAAGTTGATATGGAAAAACTGATTCTAAGTCAACTGCCTTGCAGGGTTGAAAATCACATTGGAAAGACCAATTTTTCTTAATTTTTTGACAATTGACGCCATAGATGTAAATAAATTCGCAGTTGACTATAGGAAGTGAGTATAGTTACCCGATAGGATCTCCAAACCCTACGTGATGACATCGTGTGAGAGTTTGTACCGCTACCACTTGTTCTCTGATGCAATCAAAAGAGCACTTCTACAAGTACCCAACAAACTCGTCTCGGACTTGCACTTTATCTGCATCATCACCGAAACCGAGGCTGAACCAGCCGTTATAACCGCGCGTATTTAATTGTGTAAAGAGTTCCACAAAATCGATCGTGCCTTCGCCAGGGACGAGATGGATTTCGTATTCGCCGGTGTTGTCGTTGAGGCGGACCTGACCAATGTTCTCTACACCGAAAGCGTCCAAGAAACCTTGCCAGCCTTCTGGTATGAGATGTCCGTGTGCGACATTGAATGCCCACTTGAAGTACGGGGACTGAATCGCGTCGAAGAACCAGTGTGTCTCAGCGACGTTATGCGGGATGTAGTGGATTTCGGCGTGTTCTGGTTCTCGGTTATGGTTCTCAAAGAAGATGACGATCCCCGCCTGTTCTGCTCGGTCTACCAGCCGCTGGATGCGTGTGATGGCGGCATCCCGGCGTTGTGCGATGTCACCGAAATGATAACCGCCATGCCCGATGAGCCAACCGCATCCGAGTTTCCGTGCCAGTTCTAAGTTTGCATAGAGATAGTCGTCAACGGCTTCAGCCATGATCGGCACGTACTCAGCGTTGTTGATTGCGGAAGACGGGTGGATGCCGATGGCGATATTGTGTCTTTCACAGAGGTTGCGGACTGTGTGGACACGCGCAGTATCAAACGAAGCGATGTCGTTCGGTGGGACATCGGTTTGGAAGTCGATGTATCTGAATCCGTTTTCTGCTGCCCAACGGATCGATTCTTCAATCGGTCTATGTTTTGGTGCGTCAAATCCGAATCTATGCTTCATGTTAGCCTCTATAGGACTTAAGCAATTTTGACTGTAGTCGGTTCTGTTAGAAGAAATTTTTTTCTAAACACAGCGTTCTAATAGCACAAAGTAAATGAAGTTTAAGAATTTAATTCGGTAATTTTTAGGGAAGTCCGGCGCAGTTAGAAACAGAAGAAACACCGTTTTTGCTGGGGCGTTTCTTAAGCAAAAACCCTACCAGGCCTGGGGAAGATATAGAATTACCGAAATATTTATTTAATCTTCATGGAGTTTGTGGTACAAAAGAGCAGCATGCGTAAGTGATAAAAAAGAAGATTTCCCTAAAGCAGATGATTTTCCCACCATTTGACGTAATCTGCATCGCTGATGTCGGGTGAGAGTCCACGTTTTTCCATACCGTTTTTGAAACTCTCCGCCATATTTTCGTCCCAATAGGTCATGATCTCCGAGGTTTCAGGGGTTTCACCCATATCACGCGTTTCTGTGATCCATGCCTCGAGTTGTGTGGCGAGTTCATTTCGCACGGTGTCATAATTTGGATCAGTCGCGAGATTGTTGATTTCATAAGGGTCTGCTTCTAAATCGTACAACTCCTCGGGTGGACGCGTCTGTTTGGTGAAATGCTGTTGTGCGGGGGACAACTCACCGTGTTCTGCTAACAGTGGCACCAGACTCCAGAGCGGATACTGCTGTTTCTTATAGCCGTTGAATTGCATGTATGGACGTTCTGGGTGGTAATTTCGGATTAACTTATAGCGGTGTGTTCGGATACATCGGATTCTGTCGTCTGTTCCGTCGCACCGATCCCTCGCTGCGAAAATAGCGTCGCGGTGTGTCGTGTCTGAACCGAGGAAGATTTTCCCTTGCATAAAGTCGGGGATATCGACGCCAGTGAGTGAGAGTGTTGTCGGTGCGAAATCGACCCCGCTGACGAGTGCGTCGCTAACGGCATCGGCATCAACGTGTCCGGGCCATCGGACGATGAGTGGGATATGGATACCGCCATCGTAGAGGAATTGCTTGCAGCGGATATGTGCGCGTCCGTGATCGCTCATGAAAAAGACGATTGTGTTGTCGGTGAGTCCTTCATCATCGAGTCGTTTGAGGATTTGCCCGACTTTTTTATCTAAAATCTGAATGCTTTCGAGGTAAAGTGCCCAGTCTTTTCGAGTGAGCGGATGGTCGGGGTAGTAAGGTGGTAATTCGACATCCTCTGGGGAGATTGGACGTTCAGGGTCGGGTTTGAAGACGCGGTGTGTATCAGGGATGCTGATTTGTGCGTAAAAAGGTTGGCCTTCAGGGCATTCGCTCCAGTCAATACCGTCGAACGGTTGTTCACGTTGAAAGTTAAAATCGGTTTTTCCGGGTCGCTTGTACGGGGGACCTGGGCTATTGCAAGTAAAATAGTCGGCTTCGCGGAAGCAGTCGGTGATAAGTTTCATATCTTCCCGTAAGGGTTTATCACGATTACTGCGGTGGTTGTGTGCATCAAAGTGTGTCTGATAGGTCCCCGTGATGAGCGCGGATCGGCTTGGTGAGCAGACGGGACATGTGACGAAAGCGTTGGTAAAGCGCGTACCCTCCGATGCGAGTCGGTCGATGTTCGGTGTTTTCACGGCAGGTGTGCCGTAGCAGGCGAGATCCGGGGAGAGGTCTTCGCCGTAAATCCAGAGAACGTTTGGTTGTTTTGTAGACATAATTACTCCATTTCAGAAATTTTTACCCGAAATTCCATATCACAATATCTTTAAAACCGTCATGAGAACGCCTATGGCAGCTAAGCCAACGCCAATTGCCCACTTGATCGCTCCAACGCCGCTTTCAATTCGGTCAAGACGACTTTCGACATTGCTAAGACGCCCCTCAACATCCTCAAAGCGCCGTTCAAGGTTTTTGAAATCAGCCTTATCGGTTTTCTCGTCAAGTTTCGCCTCAAGGTTTTTGAGGTCAGCCCTATCGGTTTTCTCGTCAATCTTATCCTCTAATCGATCCAAGCTGGTATGAATCTGCTTTAAGGTATGGATAAGTAGTTCATTGAAGTTGTTGTTATCAGGCATCGGTTTTTCCTCTAAGTTGCTATGATGTACCGTTAGGGTTGTCCACGACGTATCGTTCTCGGAAGAGTGTCTGACGGAGCGGTGGCATTTCTGTGAGCAGTTTCGGATGCGGGATTTCTACAGTTTTATCGTTGGTTCTGGGTTTCTAACACCTGGAACATGTGGTGTGCATAACTGACCGTTGAGATACCGACAAATGCCAAGGCAAAACAGAGCGTATAAAATTCGGTGTTGTCCGGTAAGCGCGGTACTATTGGACGGAGTAGGTAAAACGTTACGGCGACTGATAAAAAGAAGCTGGTGCATTTCCCCCACAGATTGGAGCGGGTAATCATTTTTGCCTTGTATGCCAAGACGACATTGCCGAGGACGATGAGAATGTCTCTGGCAGCGATCACAAGGAATGCCCAGATCGGAAATGTCGATTTTGATAAAACGAGTGCAAAAATACCGGCGGAGATTGCGAGTTTGTCTGCGACAGGGTCTAATATTAATCCGAGTTCGCTGTGTTGCTTTAAGTGCCGAGCGAAGAACCCATCTAACACGTCGGTTATAACTGCGATCCCTCCCCAAAGGATTGCGAATATCCACTGTTCCCGATAGATGGTGAAAAAAATAAACGGCACCGTAACGAGCCGAGCAGCCGACAGTATGTTGCTGACATAAAAGAAATCGCGACGCGTAATCCGAATCGATTGTGTTTCAGTGAATTGATGAACTGGAGCCTTAAGTACCATTGTTTTATCGTGTTGCAGATAGATTTTGTGGTATAGGAACAATTACATTGATATAGAAGTCTGTGAGTTTCTGTGATATGATCGCAACGCTCTCAATTGTTTCGTGCTGTTAGTTGGAAAGCGATCCGCCGATTTTGGTCGGTCAGTATCTCGATTTCGCGTGTGAGGAGTTGATCTAACGGAATTGTCTCCAACAATGTCTGTTTTTCCTTGAGCGAGATCCGTAAGCGGATCCCGATCTGATAGGCGAGTTCCCTTGGATCGTCTGGGTGTTCTTCAGGCGGATTCCATGCGAAAATCAGGCGGCTGGATAACGCTTCATAAGCTTTATACAATTCTTCGGTTTGTGTGGTGAGTTCCTCTGAGACGGATTCAAATTCTGTGTCGGGATCATCCAACATGCGGACGCGACCGCTGAGATAGGAGAGATGATCTTGGGTTTCGAGGATTTGAAACCGATATTCACCTGCGGAGATAATGTTCATGCGACCATCGTCGAGGTGCTCAACGTGAAGGATCCGGGCGGCAGTGCCGACCTCGTAGGGTGTGGCGGCTTCTCCGACTTCTTCTCCTTCTTTGATGAGTACGACCCCGAACTCAGCCTCATGTTCCAAACAGAACTTGATCATGGTCTGGTAGCGCGGCTCGAAAATATGTAGTGGTAAAAATCCGCCGGGGAACAAGACTGTCTGTAATGGGAAAAGCGGAATCTGCCGTTCATAAGATGTTTGACTGTTCGATAAGGTTTGGTCGTCCCGCATGTCAAAACTCCTTTTTGTACGTTAATTGATGTACAAACTGGATGCATTCTGATCGTGGAAGGCGTGGTTCTTAGGCACGGATTTCGATATTTTTACGGCATGTAAAAAATGTCTGCTTCCAGTCACAAGTTTATATATATTTTTGCACAAAATCTGTGATTCGTCAAGGGCTTTATGCAATCAGCTGTCAACCATAAGTGAGTCAAGGAAGTTGGGATTCGTAAATCCTTCCTACAGAAGTGTTGAACGGCTTTGGTGGCTCAATTGAGATGTCTTGACATTCAGGTGGGTTTCCGCTATAATTCATGCAGGACTTACGCAATTTTGACTGCAGCCCGTTCTGTTAGCTGAGATTTCTTGGAAAATATAGCGTTCTTGTGTCACGATGCACTTCGCATCTGGGGTTTTTGCTGGGGCGTTTCTTCAAGTACGCCGCAAAACTGGGAAGTTTGTGGTACAAAAGAGTGGCATGCGTAAGTCCTATCATGAAAGGAGCTTGTTTAGACAGGAAATTAGGGCATTTAACCAAAACGGAAAGTCGTGTGTGTTTTTGCATACTACGGATATCAAACGATTGGAGACGAATGTGAATTCAGAAAAGTTAGGTAACGCTTTAGCGAAATCTAAAGACATCGCTATTGGTCTTTTAGGTAATATGTTGTACCGTACACGGGTAGAACCGATTCGCGATGCGGGGGGTCTCAAGGGTCTAAAGGCGCGTTGGGTCGGCGATGCGGGCCAAAACGTGATTGAGATCAACACGCCGTCAGGGCACGCTGATATTAAAGTAGATAGTGAGACAGCACCGACTCTTGAATATGTGCAGGAAGGCGAAAAACGGACAGTTGCTGTTAAGCATATCAACAATCTCTCATGTGAGTTGAGTCGGGAGACGATGGATCGAATAGCGACACCGAGAGGTGCTGGCATCGCTATGTGTGTTGGTGCGGGTATCGGTTTGCTCGGTTGGTTTGTGATTTCAGCGGTGCGCGCCCTATCGGCTCCAAAGGTACAGCAGATCGTGACCTCAACGCCGCTCCTTGTTTCGAGTGAAGATGGCGAACAATCGGAAGGAACTGCAGCTGACACAGATGAAGATCACAGCAGTTGATCCGTTCTACTTACGGATGCCAGAGATCACGACAGCAGCGGACGGGACGCAAGATACGCTCTTGGTCCGGGTTCGCACGGATACTGGAATTGAAGGCTGGGGTGAATGCGATGCCTCGCCGTTGGTAAGTCTCGCTGTCTATTGCTGCCCGATGTCTCATGGCAATATTATTAATATTCGTACTTCTCTCATCGGGGAGACGCTTGACGGTCCTGACGATGTGCTTCGACTCAGTGAAAAGGCATTACGGAACGGGTTGGACATTCAGCAGATTCAGCACGCCTATAGCGGTGCAGAAATTGCGTTATGGGATATTATTGGACAGCAGTTAGGTAAACCTGTCTACAGTCTTCTTGCTGAGATGTCGGGAACCTCTGATGTGGCATACGCTAAGCTGCCCTACGCGTCCGTCCTTTTCGGTGATACACCGGAAGCTACCTATGAAATTGCTGCGGGGTTACGTGAACAGGGGTATCGTGCGGCGAAGTTCGGTTGGGGACCGATGGGCAAATTCGGTGAAGCAAACGACATTGCACTTGTGGAAGCGGCGCGATCGGGGATGGGGTTAGAGGCGCAGATTATGATTGATGCTGGGGTTGTCTGGGGAAACGACCATGAAACAGCCTACCAGCGTGCCGAGGCGTTTGCCCAATTTTTTCCGACGTGGTTAGAGGAACCGCTTGCACCCGATGCGATTGATGCTTACGGTTCGCTAACGAAAAAGAATCCGCGTGTTCCGATTGCTGCAGGCGAAGGATCAGATACTTACCGGACAGCGGAGGACCTTATTATTCACGGTGGTGTCGAGTTCGTTCAAATTGATGCTGGACGTATTGGTGGGATTATGCCATGTTTTCAGGTGCGTCAATTGGCGGAGCGACACGGTATTCAGTATGTTAACCATACGTTTAAGAGCCATTTGAGTCTTGCTGCGGCACTTCACGTCTTCGCGACGAACCCCGATTTTGACTTGTTAGAATATCCGGCAGCGGGCTCGGAATTGTCGCAACGACTCGTTAAGAATCCATTTCAAGTTGATCCAGATGGCATGGTTCGTGTGAAGGAGTTGCCTGGACTCGGTGTGCGTATGGATACAGAAGCCATCCGTCCGTATTTGGCTCCGGTACGGATTGAGGTGGGTGCGGAAACGGTTTTTGAACAAACCTCGCTTTAGAAAAAGTAAGCTCCATCCCGCTATATCTCTGCTTTGACGGTTTCATCAACCAGTATCCTTAACTCCGCGCCTCTGGTTTTATATGAGATTACTTTACCCTGCCTATCAATAAGCCACAATGATGGTATACCACGGATTTGAAATAGTTTTTTAAGAGTGCCATCTTGTCCATCGCAAATCTGTCGCCACGGTAGTTCACATTCTTTGAGAAAATCACGTACTTCAGATGCATCGTTGTCAAGACTTATCCCTATCACAACAAATCCTCTATCTTTATGGGTATCATATATCTTCTTTACGTTTGGCATTTCCGCGATACAAGGTCCACACCAAGTTGCCCAAAAGTCAAGCAGTACGACCTTTCCTTGATAATCTTTGAGTGAAATCGGATTACCATTAATATCTGTTAATGAGAAGTCAGGCGCGAGTTTCCCAATGAGGTCTAACTTGGGATCTGCCTTGAGAGAATACGCTTTTGCCAGTTCAGTATTTCCTTTTTCTTCATGGATCATAGCGATTTCTCTGAAGATACTTCGGATAAACAGGTTCTCTTGTTCAGTTTTTTCAAGGTGTTGTAGAAGTTGAAGTGCCTCCTCATGTTTGCCGACGATCTTAAGCATTTCAACAAGTGTCCAATAGTCTCGGAACCGCATGATATCCTCACCATGTGGTTTCATGACAGACTTGAAACTTTTGATGATGTTTTCAACGTCTTTCTCTTGTTTTGCTTCCGTATAGAGGCGTAAAAGTTCAGGATAAAAGGGAAAGAAATGTGGATCGTCAGGTACAAGTCGAAGTGCTCTTTCATATCCTGCTATAGCTGCTTGAAGGCTGCCATACATTTTTATGGGATGCTTGTGCCAAAAAGCATCTGATAGGTAGACATTATTGGAAAAGCTTAGGTTTAAATGCAAATTTGACACTAATGTAGAATCTGAATCGGGGTTAGCGTGGTGCGGACATCGGACAAGTGGATTGGCACTATTGTAGACATGTCGTTCATGTTTTAGCCATTGTTGATAATACTCTGGATCACAATCATAGTTGTAACTCACAGGTAGGTTTGGGTCTGTGTTATAGGACAAAATTGGCACGCCTTGCTCTTCATCTGCGGGACAGATTAAGGCATCCGGATTTGTCAAGTGCTTTGGCTGAAGTTCAGAAAGCCACTCTGGGAAATTGGCATGTTCCTTTTTATACGTTTGCAGTGCTTTTCCGATTGTTATTAAATTTTGCGCACAAGTTTTTAGGTTTTGGGATTCCTGTTCGGTTATGAAGGATTCATCCTCAAGATCTATACGGATTCTGGGTACATCCGTTTCGTTTTCTGTTACTGCAGATGATATAGCAGAAGTAAATAACAAACTCAAATTCATTAGTTCCTCCATTGTGTGTTGTTTAGGTTGAGACAAATGTCCATTTCTATTGTTACACATCAATGGATGCACTTCTGGAAAAAAAATAAGGAAAGGATTAGCAGCCTTTCCCTGAAAAATTTAATGTTAAAACGGGTTACTTTAGGACCAACATCTTCCGCGTTGCCGAAAAATCATCTGCAGTGAGTATGTAGAAATAGATACGGTTATATGAACTTTTTCTTTTGTTTATTGTTGTGCTTTCAAATCTGCCCATCTCGTGGTAAGTTTTCCGCTTGCGGAGACAAATCCTCTCATGCGAATGGTTGCCAATTGCTTCCGAACGCCCGCGTGTGAGATATCCTCTATCTGATAATAATAAACAGTGTTCGGTTTGGCGGTGGTATCTGTCCACGTATATTCGTTGCGTTCGCTGGTTGTGCCTGCGCCTTGAATTAGGGTTGGGTTGACGACTTTGAATGTTCCGTCTTTTGTTTGACTGCGATAGATATAGAACCCTGCATTGTCTACTTCGGATTCGGTTGTCCAGTTGAGAATAATGCCTGCATCGGTATGCTCTGCCCGGAAATGAGATAGGGTGACGGGCAGCGGCTTGTCTCCGGGCTTGAGCCATATCTTGGCATCTGGATTCTTTCGCAATAGTGCAAGGAGCGGTTTCCGGTCTTTAACTGGATTTCCTGTGAGACCTAAAAACTCAAGGTTCACTAAGCCTGTGAGAGAGCGGACATCGCTAATTAGGTTGCCATTGAGATTTAATAGACGTAAATTCGTCAATTTTGTGAGAGGTGTAATATCTGTAATTTGATTATCATTGAGTGCTAACGCTTGTAAATTTGTTAATTCTGCAAGGGGTGTAATGTCTGAAATTTGATTGGTATCAAGCCATAAATGGGTTAAATTTGTCAATCCTGCAAGGGGTGTAATATCCGAAATTTGATTACCCTCAAGAGCCAAGGAAGTAAGGTTCGTCAATTTTGCGAGGGGTGAGATGTCGCGAATTTGATTTATCCTAAGACCTAAGGACAACAGTTTTGGTAATTCTGTTAGCAGCGTTAGGGTACCATCGGTCATTTGATTGCTATGAAGATCCAATATTCGTAGATTTTTCAATTCTTTGAGTGGTGTGAGGTCCTCAATTTGAGTGTCATTGAGGAGTAACGCACTTAATCGGGGCAATCCTGTGAGGGGACTGATATCGCTAATCTGATTGCCACTGATTCCCAATGATCTTAATTGCGTCAATCCTGCGAGCGGACTGATATCGCTAATTCTGTTTCTTTCAATCGCTATCCCTTTCAATTGGGTTAATTCTGCGAGCGGTGTGAGGTCAACAATCCGGTGATCATTGAGCAGTAAGCTTTCTAGATTGGTTGCGTGTTGGAGTCCGGTAAGGTCGGTTATCTCCTTTCCGGGAGGTGGGCGAAGGCCGAAATGGTTGCGGTCATCTTCATAGAAGTGTAATTCTCCTAAACCCAACATATCGAGTTTCGTGATGGGACTTGTAGATGGCAAGCCGAGAGTTTTCCTGATTAACGCTGCTAAATTCGCATCGGGTATTAATACAGGTTCGGAGTCCGGGAACAAGGAGTTAACATCAAGGGGGAATCTTCGAGTTGTAAAATTGCCATGCTCATCAATCACGCGAAGGACAACATACTCACTTCCGGGTGCTAATTCGGTTGTGACGAATTCAACTGTGGTATTGTTTACGTTTAGGGATTTACAATCAATCATTGTAGTTGGGTCAAAGGACGGATTTCCAAAGTGAACCAATGAATTCGTGAGCAGCTGCGCTTGGTGGAGTTCCTCGGAATGAGTTATCTTAAACTGGAGTCGAACAGTGTTAGGTGGAGATACGAAGGAGGGCAGGAGCATCTCAATTGCTGGCACTTTGTCAAAGGCGTTATGGGTCGTGTTAAAGTAGCGATGGGCATCCAGCCATTCGGCAGCGCAGTACGACAATTGGTCCTTAAGTTCCTCGGGGCCGTAAGACATCATATAACGATCATCACGGAAATCGTGGGGTAATCCAAAGGCGTGCCCAAGTTCGTGGGCAATAGTATTAAAGGCTCTGCGATAGAGACTCTTTGGTGCCTGCTCAAAGCTTAAGAGTACAATGTTTGCGGTCCCGATAAAGGCATTACCACCAACTTGGCTTGAAGCCAGAAGAGTATCCTCTCGATCGTACCAAATAAGATAGAAGAAATGCCCTTTTGATCGGTCAAATTGTTCATTAATTTCGTTAGCGGCTCTGCCAATTATATTTGTACCGTAGTGATCACTGGTGAACTTCCCTTTAATATAATGTCTTACTGTTTTTCCAAGTGCATCGGTTTCAAGTCTAAAAGTTTTTCTCCCGAACCCGTGGCGTTCCATCTCGTTGGCATAAAATTGCTGGACATCATTTACCAGTGCATCTAATGTTGCGTCTCTGTCTTGAGGCGGTTGACGGTCGTTCGGGTGAAAGTAGATCTGCCGCACGACATACTCGGGTGAGATTTCTTGTGCGAAACCATTTGAAACAAACATGAGTGTTAGACAAATGAAGAGTGTTATTACAGAACATAGCGTTGATTTCATAGATTAATTCCGAGTTATTGTTTTCAATGAATATGTTCAATTAGGTTGTTGGATGGAAGGGTGTTATCTTCCACCCTTCCAATCTCTGTGGTAACTTTGACAAGGACTACTTGCGTATTAGCATCTTTCGGGTGGCGGTGAAATCGCCTGCGGTGAGTGTGTAGAAATACACACCACTCGCGACGGGTTCACCGAGATCGTTTCTGCCGTCCCAGTACGCTGCACGGCTGCGGTTTTGATACATCCCCGCAGGTTGATGCCCTAACGTTAAGGTGCGGACGACTGTTCCGTTGGCTGCGTAGATCGTCAATACGACCTCGGCAGTCGTTGCTAAATGATAGGGTATCCATGTTTCAGGATTGAACGGATTCGGGTAGTTTGCAAGCAGTGCTGTTGTTTGTGGTGCTAACAATTCCAAAATCTGTTCCAACACCTGAATGCCGTGTTGATATGAAATCATATCCGATGCTGAGGTCTGGATACCTTGCGATGTTTCCTGTTTCGCGAGGCTTAGCCACTGTTCCACTTGGGTTGCTGACAACGCGTGTGCAGAAGGGGCACCCGCGGCGTTCCCGATCGCATTTGCAACCAGAACGAGGTCTTGAATGTTGACTTCACCGTCGCCGTTCAGGTCGGCATCACTCTCACCAGATTCACCGAAACTCGCTGCGATCAGCACGATATCTTGGATATTGACGATACCGTCGCCATTGAGATCGCCAAGGATTTCGGTGGCGGCCATTATGTCAGGAAATGCCCATAAGAGGACTGTGCCATCGAAACTTCCACTCGCGATTGCGCTACCGTCTGGGCTAACAGCAACGCTCGTAATGGAATAGGTATGTCCCTCAAGCGTTTGGAGTTGTTCGCCTGAAGCGGTATCCCACAAACGGATCGTTGCGTCGTAACTTCCGCTCACGAGTGCTGCGCCATCAGGGCTGAAGACGATACTCGTAGCATTTGCAGCAAGATCGGTAGGTGCGTCATCTGTTAATTCTTCTGGTAGACTTTCTGCTGCTTCTGGGTCAATCGGTTTACGGAATGTCTGTAGGAGCTCTGCCGTAGTAACATCCCATAGTGAAACTGTGTCTCTACCGCCACTGGCGAGCATTGTTCCATTCGGACTAAAGGCGACTGTCCAAACATCGTCTTCGTGTTCGCTGATAGTGTGTATGACGTTGCGCGTTTCGAGATCCCACAAGATAATCCTATCGTCACGGCTCCCGCTGGCGAGCATAGTGCCATCGGGACTAAAAGCGAGTGTTTCAACACCTGCTTCATGTTCCCACAACCCTCCGATGTACTGACCTGCGGAAACATCCCACAAACGGATGCTGTCATCTTCGCTACCGCTCGCTAAGATGCTGCCATCGGGGCTGAATGCAAGACTTATCAGATAGGAATAGTGTCCTCTGAGTGTCTTTATATGTTCGCCGGTAATAGCGTCCCATAAACGGATGGTGTTGTCCTGGCTCCCGCTTGCGAGTGTTCTGCCATCAGGTGCGAAGACAACCACATCAACATCACCTTGATGTCCAATGAGGGTATGGCGAAGTTGTCCTGTATCGGCATCCCAGAGTCGGATGGTTTTGTCCCAACTCCGAGTGGCAAGGATACTGCCATCAGCATTAAATGTAACACTCAGGACAGCATCGGTGTGTCCGGTGATGGTTTTCAAATGTCTGCCGGTGACAGGTTCCCAGAAACGAATAGATGCGTCCCAAGCACCGGTAGCGAGGGTATTTCCATTAGGTGTAAAAGCGATACTATAGACATCAGCGGTGTGTGCATTGATTGTGTGTAGGAGATCGCCTGTGTCAGCGTTCCACAATTGGACGGTATCGTCTTCACCGGCACTCACGAGAATACTACCATCAGGACTATACTTCATATCGTAGATATGGGATGTATGTCGAGTGAGCGTCTGTTTAACCGTCCATGTGGCGGTATCCCATAAATGGATAACAGCGTTCAAATCACCGCTGGCGAGGGTAGCACCATCAGGGCTGAGTACAACACTCGCGACGTTGTCTTTATGTTCTTCGAGTGTTTGCTGAAGCGTCCCTGTGGCAACATCCCATATACCGATGGTATCGTCTCGACTTGCGCTGATGAGCGTGCCGCCATCGCCGCTGAAAACGAGGCTGCTCACACCCTCTGTATGACCGCGCAACGTATTCAGGAGTTCGCCTGTCTCAGGATTCCATAGACGGATGGTATTATCTCTGCTGCCACTGGCGAGGATTGACCCATCAGGGCTGAAAATGAGACTGCGGACACTCCTTCTGTGTTCAGCGAGGGTGTGCAAAACTTCACCGGTTTCAGGATTCCATAAGTGGATAGCACCATTTGCACTTCCACTGGCGAGGATATTTCCATCAGGTGAATACGCGAGTGCTGAAACGCCAGATCCATGTCCGGGAAAGAGGGCAATTTCTGCATCAGTTGCGGTGTCGTAAATCCAAACGCCGAGCGTCCCTGCAGCGGCGAGCCGTGTGCCATCAGGGGAGTACTGAATTTCATATAGCCAACCTTTACCGAGTCGCGCTGTGGCTCCTTCGGGTAAATGCCATTGTGGTGAATCTTGGGCGAAACCGCTGTCAGCAATCAACAGCGTCATTAAACAGAAAATAGTTAATATGGAAAGGAATGTTGTTCTCATAAATTCTCCTATTTTTATCAATAGATTTGCCGTCTTTCGGCAATCAAAATTTAACTATAGTCGAAAAATAGTTATTCGGCGGTAATATTAGAATTCTCCAGAAATAGAGATACGTTGTGAACCGCCGAGGGTGTGGGTGTTGAACGCGTAGTTGATGAAGAATGACATGGCATTTACCTTAACGCGGAGTCCAACACCTGCGGAAAGTCCGTGTCCGTTCCATCCACCGCGGAGTGCGACGGTATCAAAGAGCCAGTATTCCGCGCCTGTACGTAGAAGTATCCCGCCGCTATCGCTGCCTTCTTCAAGGTCTGCCTGATCGGTTTCAAAGTCTACACCGATGGCACCTTTGCCGAGACGTGGAACGGTAAAGTGATAGGCAGTGCCGAATCGGAATCGTCGGGTGCGTGTGAATGTGGGTGCCTCAGGCGTATCCCAGCGGATTTGCGTGCCTGTGGCATCAAGTAACATTGCGCCGACTCGGAGTCCGTCGTAAGGCTCTGCAATCAGTCCAATATCGATACCGAAGCCAGTTCCGCTATTTTCAAAGATGGCTTGGTTGAGAAGTTTGAGGTTCCCCCCGACTGATACCATGGCGTGGACTTGGCGTGCATAAGAGACGAGTAAGGCGTTATCGGTGTTACTGAAATATTCTGCGATTTCGGGTTTATCAATATAGAGTTCCCCGTCATCTTTAATACCGTTGCCGTTTTTGTCTTGGAAATCACCAAGGATCCCGTTGTTATTGATGTCTATGAAGGTGGTTCGTGGTATATCGTCAACACCGAGGCGTATCCAACTGACGCCGAGGCTGCCGATGTCTTCAATTTGGTAGACGTAGTTGAGAAAATTGTAGGAGACCAAGCCCCTGCTGAGCCAACTGCCGTCTCCAGTGCTAAAGGTATCGGAATACATGGCTGAAAAGCTGTGTTTTTTGACTTTGGTAAGTCCTGCGGGGTTCCAATAGGTAGCGGTTGCGTCGTCAGCGATAGCGACAAACGCGCTTCCCATACCGAGTGCGCGTGCGCCGACACCGTGGCTAAGAAATTCGGCTGTGTGCGCGCCTTCGTCTGCTGCTTTGACGGTTGTGGGTAAAATGAGGCTTGCTATTAAAAGAAAAAGGTAAATGCGTCGTGTTTTCATAGATTTTCATAGTTTGAAACAGCGTGTTTATATACAGGGTTTACGCAATTTTGGATGTAACCTGTTGTGTTAGATGAAATTTTTCGTAAAATCCAGCGTTTTTGGGTCACAAACTAACAGTTTGTGGTACATAAAGAGCCGTATGCGTAAGTCCCAATATAGTTAGTGTCACGAAGTGTAAAAAAAATGCAATTTTTTAACCTGGTGCGAAGTCGTAGATCGGTGCTCGGATGATAACGCTCAAGACGCTCCAGAACGCGCCGACGCAGTATTCACCGAGGATGACACCGAAGAAGAAGAAAACCATTGTTCGATAGGTGCTCGGTCCTCCGAATCGGAGTGCGAACCATTTGAGAACACTGCTAATAACGAGGCAACTCCAGAAATAGCCGACCCCGAAGGTCATAGAGATCGGGTATCCTGCTGGGTGGAGGGGCCACCAGATGAAGCGCATCCGCATGAACATGAGGAGGAAGGTGAACCCCATGCCGCCTGCCATAAAGCTCATTGCGGGGATATTTGGGTCGCGCGGGAAAGCGAACAGTCCGGCGAGCCAACCGAATTGACCGATGTGTCCGACTGAGGGGCCGATGCCGCCCCCTGCGCCTGTGACGGCGCCGCCGAGGCGATAGAGTTCACTCAGCGTTGCCCAGAACGAAGCGAGGGAACCGAGTACGAGCGCGATAACCATTGCCAGAACGAGTCGTTTTGTGTTCATATTTGCGCGTTCTGCCATCTTGAAGGCTTCAAGTTGATGCGGCATGATGTGTTCACGGTAGCCGCGTCCACTGAAAAACCAGAAGTATGGGAAGACCGTCAGATTGTTCGGACCGATGCGTCGTGTGCCGAGGATATTGACTAAGAACTGCTGGGCGTTACACATCCCTGCCATTTCATGTGCGGGGGGGCCGAGTTCCGCCCGGACACGTGTAATGGCTATGGAGATGGCATAGAAAAACGCGAAGAAGGGAAGGATAATCGGGAGTGTCATTCCAGCGTGCAGACAGAACCAGATAATATAAAGGCTGGCGAGGACAATAAGCAAGAGTGATGTCCTATATCGAATAGGCTCCTGCGAGTCGTCGATACCGCCGGACATGCCGAAGATAGTGCGGACAACATTCACAAGATGTCTACGGGTTACGAGCAAGGCGATGATAAAGATCGCCATCCAACCGCCGATTGACTGTTCACTGCCGTAAGGGAACGGTGCGGGGATTCCGACTGCGCTGCCGAAGACACGTTGCGCTTTCTCAAAGAGGTAGAAGAACCAGAGGGAAAAAGAGAGATCGAGTGGTAATAAAAAGCCCAAGCCAATTACAAACGGGTAGAGTGGGACAGGGATATTTCCGACAGCGTTCCACGGTTTTTCTGTGAAGAAAGTTCCCCAATTACGGGCGTTGTGTCGGACACTGAAGTCTGGTAGCACAGGGAAGAAATGCGCCAATCCGTGCCAGATATTCAGGAGTGCTGCGGCGATGAATCCGTACCAGAGTATCCGATTTCGGAAGAGTTGTGCTGTGCCGCCGCCTTCCGTGATTGCCATGGGGAGTTGAATGATCGGGTATGCGAGTTTTTCGTGTTCTGTCCACTGTTTCCGAATCAGGACGTTCAGGCAGATCATAATAGTGCCGAGTGCGAGAATGAAGGATGTCCACCACAATGTGGGTCCTATCCATGCGCCGCCGATTTTAGCATTATAAAATGGGGTGTTGCCTTCATAAAATCCGCGGATAATCTCTCTATCTGCGACGACGAGGTGCTGCGGGATATAGCTGTGGAACATATCCGCCCAGTCGTTTTCAAGTGTTGCGAACCAGAATGCGTGGGGGAGTGCGGGGATCGTCAAGGCCAACGTATCGTGTCCTGCCAAGCCTGATGCGATAGAGAGCATGGCATAAATGGTAATCATCTCACCTTGTGTCAACGCTGCCCGCGGTATGGTCCGCTTCAGGAAAAGGTTGATCAAGATGAGGAAAAAGATATTGAGAACGACGTTCCAGAAGAGGGAAATGGTCGTTGGGTGTCCGGAGTGCCAGACGCACTCGACCTCAATGACCCAAAAGACATTAGGCGGGATGAGGAGGATACCGATGAGTATGGCACGCCATGTGACGCCAGATGCGCGGTGCTGGTCTTGCTCGTTTAGATTTTGCACAGTCTATTTTTCACTTTCTTTAGCGCAGTCGGCTATCAGCAGTCAGTAATCAGTGGGTTTCTGGTCATTGAATATGTTTCTTATAGAAACAGTCTATTTATGTACCAGAGTTGTACCGAGAGCCGAAAGGTTGGGTAGCCGCCGCCTTGAGTGCTGATAACCATTCGTTAGAAATGTGTTGGCGGTTCGCTCTCTTTCAGTTCCCATAAAATGTGCCCGAATTCAAAAGCACCGGCTGCGTTGCCTCTGATGAGTTCAGCATCAATACCCCAAGCGAGTTTGTAGGCGGCGAGGACTTGCGTCAACGAATTTTCGATATTACCGTAACAGAGCAATGCGACGGTGCCGCCGCCACCACCCCCGGTAATTTTGGCACCGTAGATGCCGCCTTGTTCTCCAATTTTTTGGGCGATGCTAACGAGTCCATCAACTTCAGGTGAACCGAGTCCGGCGAGGTCGCGGTAACTTGTGTTGGATTCATACATAAGTTTTCCGGCTTCTTTGAGATAGTCTTGTATATGCTCTCGGTTGCTGTTGGCATTTTTTATACTGGCAATAAATTGTTCGGTGCGTGCATTTTCATAAATCATGTGTTCGACTCGGCTTCTCACGGGATATGATTTTTCTGGTTCCACTTGCGTCGCTGTATCAAGGGTTTCGCCGTACTTTTCGAGAAACTCTTCGCCAAGGATTTCTTCAGGCAACAGGTGTTGACATTGTTCGCGAAATTCGTGTACAGAGATATTGCACAAGTAGTTGTCTGCCAATGCCTCCGAGATGTTATGCGTGGGTGCTTCGGCATCCTGTGCAAAAGCGTCCTTCAAGATCGTCAATCCCATGAAAGCGCCGATGCGTGTGTCAATATAAGCGGTGCTTGCTGTGCTTCTTCGGACTTTTGTATGGATACCGATGAAACTGACGTTTGATGGACACGAAACAAATTCGAGAATCTTGTCCGGTTGGCAAAGGATTGAGAGAATTTTTGTTGAGGTGCCGGCGACAGCCGTTACTTGGTCCATGATTCCGCAGGGTGCGCCAGCAACCCGATTTTCGACGATTTGTGCGAGGCGTGCTATCTCCATTGCGCCGAGTTCTAAGCTGTAGAGTTGATTAAGAGCCATCAACGTTGCGACTTCAACAGCGGCAGACGAGGCGATACCACCACCTATTGGAATATCGCTTTTGATAACTATAGTGGCACCGTGGGGAAGCTGGTCAACCTTTGCTTCCTTGAGGAGTACATAAAATGCGCCGAGTATGTAGCTTGCCCATGCGGTGCTCGATTCTTGATTGAAGTGTTCCCGTACTTCTGTATAGGTTTTGAGGGTGCCGTTGGTATAGAAATTATCAAGCGAAAGATGAAAGTTCGGTTTAAATTGGATACCGGCGCGGAGCGTAATTGCGCAAAGGTTTCTGTCCTCTCTGGCTTGGCACGCGGCGACTGCGGTACGGTCAAGTGTCATCTCAAAGACATTCGCGCCGCAGTAATCAGCAACGCCGCCCATAATATCAAGTCTTGCTGGTGCGTGCGTGACAACGACCTGCCCGCCCTTTTGTAAACCGAAGGTTGAGAAGAGTTCTGGTGAATCTTCCTGTAAAAGATATTCTAACTCAAGGACCTGAAAAGATTTTACTTTAGGACCGTAGAGTTGTTCAACTTTCATCTATTTTCCCAACTAAGACTTTTTGTTCTGTTCAGAACTTACACAATTTTGACTGTAGTCGGTTCTGTTAGATGGAATTTTTCTGTAAACACAGCGTCCTGATAGCACAAACTATGAAGTTTGTGGTACAAAAGAGCATCATGCGTAAGTCCTACTGTTGTTACTGGTGACCCCTTTCTCAAGTTCTGGCGTATCTGGGATACACGGATTTCTTACCACAAAATCCGCGCCTCGGATAGATACTTATCGTCAATGCTACAAATGCTACACGAATTCTGTGAATTTATCAAGTCTTTTTATTTTTTCCAAAGTCTATGGATTGACAACCTTAACGCTTTCACCATCTTTCAGGGAGTGTTGTCCGGCTGTGACGATGGCTTCGCCTTCAGCGATTCCGCTGAGGACTTCCACTTCGCTGCCGCGTAAAAGTCCGACCTCTACAGGACGGCGTTGACTTACGCCATTCTCAACGACGAAAACATTTTGGGTCTTAGCGTCAGCATCACCGATGAGTGAGGTTCGGGAGATGATGATTGCATCCGTGTGGATCTTGACGGGGACGGTGACTTTCGCGAACATTCCCGGTTTGATGGTTCCTTCGGGGTTGTCAATAAGGATTTCAACTTTTGCGGTGCGCCGCATGACTTCTAAGGTTGGACTGATGAAAACGATGCTACCGGACATTGGTGTCTCTATTCCATCAATTTCTATTGTCGCCTGCTGATTGAGTTGTAATTCGCTTAATTGTGCCTCAATGACATCAACGGAGGCTTTCACTGTATTGATATTGACGATTTCAAAGAGCGGTGCTGTCGGGACTGCCATACCGCCTAAATCTAAGTGGCGTTTGGAGACGATACCGGAAATTGGTGCGCGTATTGTAGCGTCCTTCAAACGTTTCTGTGCCAGTCTAAGTGCAACTTGTGCTTGTGTGTGTGCCGTTTTTGCTGAAGTGATTTCTGCTTTCCAACTCTTCGCGTTCTCTAGGGCTTCGGCAGAAATCAGTCCTGCGCGTGCGGTTTCGACCTGTGAACGGGCAAGTTCGATGTCTTTCGCCCATGTTTTCGTGGAGGCTTGCGCTTGTGCCAAACGTAAAGAGGCTTCTGCTTGTTGTACTTGTGCTTCCATTGCCTGAATATCTTCGGCACGTGCGCCGTTATCAATCAATAGCAGTTGTTCGGAGGCGATCTTATGCTGCGCGACGGCGATATCCAGCTGTGTTTTCGCGCCTTCAAGGGATTGTTGACTGATGGCACCGTTTTCAAAGAGTTGCATCATCCGGGTATGATTGCTTCTGGCATTGGCGAGGTTTGCTTCGGCTTGACTCAGCCCCGCTTGCGCCTGTCGTCTGTCCTCATCTCGTGCCCCGCTTTTAATTTTCTCAAGGTTAGCGACAAGCGATTCCAAGGCGGCTTGTGCCTGATCAATCTGTGTGACCGTCCGAATTTCGGAGATGTCTACGACTTGCTGAAGTGAGATTTCGGCGGCTCGGAGTTGTGCCTTTGCCTGCGTAACTTGTGCGTGGACGCGCACTTCTGCGAGCTGCTGTGCTTGTGAGTAGGCGGTTTCCGCTGCTTCAAGTGTTGCCTCGGCTTGCTGGACCGAGAGTTCTAATTCCTCACGTTCTATAGTTGCAAGGGGGGCATCTTTCTGGACGGTGTTGCCCTCATCAACGTTTAATTTTATAATACGACCTGCGATTTTCGGGAAGACGTTAACTTGTGATTCTGCTTGAATTGTGCCCGACAATTCGAGTTCGGAACGGATCTCGCCGCGTTTTGCTTTCGCAATTTCGACGGGTTTAAGTACGGTTGCGGATTCCATCTGTTCGATTTCTGGGTTCGGCGATTTCAGAAACCGTGGTACGGCAAGAACCGCTACGATGGCTAATACTACGAGGATGATAATCAGTACGTTCTTCAATTTATTTCTCCTTTTTCCGTATATCCAATATTTTAAGTTAGGACGGATCCATTTTTTATTTTATTTTTAATAACAGGCAGTAAAGGCGGGGTTCCACACCGCGCCTGTAACGGGGCTGCGTAATCGTCTATTTATTATTTTATTTATAGCGTTTGACCGATTGCTTTTTCTAATCTTGCCAAGCCGACGACGTAATCGTGATATGCCTGGAGGCGATTGACTTCTGCTTGTGCCAATGCGAGTTGCGTGTCAGTTAAAGCGACAGTGGTAATGAGCCCATTTTGGAATTGGAGGTTCGCGATGCGTACGCTTTCTTGCGCTTGGGTGACTGCTTCGCGTTGGACTTCAATCCGTATCTGTGCCCCAATTAGGTTGAGATAGGCGTTGCGTACTTCAAACTCAACGCCCGTTTGGACTTGTGCGCCACCGATTTGGACCTGTTTCAAAACGGATTCGGATTGTTGGATAGCTGCGCTCGTTGCGAACCCATCAAAAATAGGGATATTGATTTGGAAGCCGAGGCTCCAAATCCGGTTCATCTGTGTAAGTCTTTCATTCTGTGAGATTTGATAGTTTGTGAAGAATCCGAGGTCAGGCAGTCGCCGAGTTTTGGCAGCATCAACCTGCTTGCGTGCGGCATATTCACCAAAGTGCGTGCGGTGTACCTCCGGCCGATTTTTAAGTGCCTGCTCTATTAATGTATCAAGATTTAGGGATGGCATCTGCTGTTTTTCTGGGATTTCGAGTGTGCCTTTAACCGATACATCTTCGGCGAGCGGTATATTAAGGCGTGTTTTATATGCGTCTTTGGCAGTGACTGCTGCGTTCTCGGTCTGTACGAGTTGGGACTGCGCGTTTGCGAGTTGGACCTTTGCTCGAAGCACATCAAAATCGGTTGCGGCACCCGCTTGAAGGGAGGTCTCAGCGATGTCAAGTTGCTTTTCGACAAGGGAGACACTTTGCTTTGCGACCCGTACGAACTCTTGCGCGATCAATGCGGCATAGAACGCTTCGGATACATCTAAACGGAGTTGATTGTATGCAGCATTAACATCTTGCTGGACAGCCTGATAGTTGAGTTTTGCGGCTTGATAGTTGTAATAGTAGCGTCCCCAAGCGAAGATCGGTTGTGTTAGATTGAGTGTGCCTTGAAGGTTATGATGTGCGCCAAACTCGAGTTCAATCAGATCGGCTTCGTTATCGGTGCTCGGTGGCGGCATTTCGCTCATTTCGTCGCCCGGCATTGGGAAACCGAATCCACCTTCGGCTTGAATTACGGACTTTTGTATGTCTTTAAAGTAAGTGTAGTTGCCGTTTGCTGTAATCCTCGGCAAGAGTCCTGCGCGTGCAGTTCGGACTTGTGCTTCGGCGGCTTTTAGGTTTTGCTCAGCAGTTTGAACGGTAAGATTGCTCTGTTTGGCAATCTCAATGCTCTCCTTTAACGTCAAACGCCGTGTCTCTTGTGCTGCAGCAGATAGGTTTATTAGAAGTGTTAGAAAGGCTCCAACACATAAGAAGCGGTGGAACCGTAGTGGGTTCATTGCGGTTGTATCCTCCAATGTTAGATACAGAGGGTTTTTGTGAAGACAGATTCATAATTTTGGATTGTAAACATGGGTGAGCAATTGCTGCTCACCCATATCCACGTAGACTGTATTTAATACCGAATAATGGTTGTAGCGTCGCCGATTGCCCAGAGTTGACCCGTTGGTGTTTGAACGAGGTCGCGAAGATTGTTTACGGTGGGCGACTGCTGGATGAGCCATGTGACACCGCCATCGGTTGTATAAAGGATAACGCCGTTTTCGCCGACTGCCCAACCTTCTTTGGCATCACGGAATAGAATCGCATTGAGGTTCACATCGGTTGGGACATTCTGATCGATCCATGTGTTCCCGCCGTCCGTTGTTACCATAATGGATCCGAGTTCACCGGCGACCCATGCGTTCTGTTCGTCTACGGCGTGGACATCGTTCCATCGTGGACCTTGCAATATGGGTGTCCAGCTGAGTCCGCCATCGGCTGTTTTTGCGATGGTTCCTGCATCTCCGACGACCCACCCGACTTTATCGTTTATGAAGTGAACGCCGTAAAGGTTGTTAAAACCTGCGCCTGTCATCATCGGGTCGCAATCTTGACCGATCCATGTTTCACCAGCATCGCTGGTATGCATAATCCTGCCGGTTTCACCGACTGCCCATGCGTGTGTTGGGGTGCCGAAACTCATAGCGTAGGACCCCATAGCGCTTTTCCAACTCGTCATCGGGTCATTGAATTGGATTCGTTTCGCTGTGCCGTGTCCTTCATCGCGTGCGTCACTGACAGCACTCCAAGTCATGCCGCCATCCTTTGTTTCAGCCAATGCAGCGTTGCTTCCGACGATATATCCT
This sequence comes from Candidatus Poribacteria bacterium, assembly GCA_022821065.1. GTDB lineage: Bacteria > Poribacteria > WGA-4E > WGA-4E > WGA-3G > WGA-3G. Next base: position 12,722 of record JAJEEK010000115.1, on the reverse strand, counting down.
TTGTTTTCATCAACAAATCCGACACCGAAGAGTTCAAAAACATTTCCACTATTTTGGGGTTTCCACGTTTCACCGCCGTCATTTGTGTATAAGACGCTTCCTGCGAGACCGACAGCCCAGCCGAGCCTATCGTTATGAAAATGGGCGGCACGAAGTTCGCTTGTATTTGAGACGACGTTCCATGTATCGCCGCCATCTGTGGTATGGAGGATGGTTGCTTTATCGCCGACGATCCATGCTTCAGTTGCGCTGAGCATGTGGATACCTTGAAGTCGAGCGGCAACGGGTCTTGGTTCGAGTGGTGCCCAGGTTGTTCCGCCATCGGTTGTACGAAGGATGACACCGAATTCTGCGGCGGCAATACCGGTCTTTTCATCAGCGAAATGGACATCCCAAATCGGTTCAGGCATTCCGTTAGAGTTCGGGACTCTGCTCTCTTGAACGACCCAATCTTTACCGTCAACGGTTGCGACGACGGCACCGCCAGCACCGACCGACCATCCTACTTTGTCGTTTAGCATAGAAATGGCATCAAGCGTATTGACGGTTGCACTGGTTTGGAAGTGCCATGTTGCCCCACCGTCTTTGGTATGAAGGATGGTTCCGCCGCCGCCTGCTGCCCAACCGACTGCGGGACTGACAAAGTCGATACCTTCGATTGTGTTGTTGGTATCAATGGCTTGTTGTGTCCATGTTGTACCGCCGTTTGTTGTGCCGATGATGAGTCCGCCGTCTCCACTTGCCCATCCGTGATCTTTGTCGGCAAAGGTAACAGCCAGGAGTGCGGTTCTGGTGCCTGTATTCTTTTTCATCCATGTCTGTCCACCATCTGTTGTTTTCAGTACGGTGCCATTATCGCCGACTGCCCAACCGACTTGTGGATCAAGAAAACGTACCTTTTTTAATTCGACCTCAAGGGGTAGCGGTTGCTGATTCCATGTTGCGCCGCCGTCCTTGGTATGTAGGATTGTTGCGCTGCTCCCGACGATCCATCCGTGTTGGGCATCAACAAAAAAGACATCGGAAAAACTTGCCTGCCACTTGGATTCACTGACCGTTTCCCACGCTTTTTGTGCGAGTGCGAAAGGCGCGATAGAGAGCAGCAGCAAGACTCCGAAAATAGATAATATTCGCTTTCTCTGTTTCATCAAATTTCACAGCGTTGGGACCTACCTTTCAGGTATGGAATGAGCTGAGGATCGCTCCTACAGAAGCGCAAAACCTACCTTTTAGGTATGGCATCAACGCCAACCTCCTTACTTCTTGAGCGGGCTTGCGAGTAACGCCCTCCGTTTTGGGTATACATCATAATACGCTTTGACAGAATCGTGAACTGAAGTCTATTATTCTTCGCTTCATTCTATTTTATATGATACCACGTCTTAACAATTCGTGTCAAATGAAAAGTATCAGTTGTTAGTTAGCGAAGCACAAGGAATTTTGTATTATGTCCGGAGTTGCAGTTGTGATACGCTCTTGAGACTTCAGAAAATTGATTGACACAAACCCGATTTTTTGGCATAATAGTTAAACGTATAGTTTCAAATAGGTCTTGCAAACTTGCTGCATCTGGTTTGCGGAGATATGAACATCTTAGATGAGGAGACATTCATGAAATTGATGAAGCGATTAACCTTCATGGGACTCGGTTTAATTTTGAGTGTTTGCCTGTTTGCTGTCGCGCCTGTGCTTGCGCAGGTTGAGATGGATACAGTGACAGGACTTTGGCTTTTAGACGAAGGCAGCGGTGATCTTGCGACAGATTCTTCGGACAGTGGACTTGATGCCGCGATAGTTGGAAACCCGACGTGGGTCAATGGTGTGTTCGGTTCGGGGTTGGAGCTTAATGGCGTAGATGCTTATATTGAAGTTCCGGCACATGTGAATCCGACGGATGCGATTACTGTCTCGTTATGGGTTAAAAGTATGACAGAGACGTGGAATCAGCACGGTTGGATGGTTGAAAAACGGAATGCGTATATCATTCATCCGAATGGAGACACTAAAAACGTTTCGTGGCCGATTTGTAACAATGGCTGCTGGAATAAGCCTGGTGGTTGGCGCGATGGTGAAGTCGGGCCGGACGACATCATGGATTGGCATCTCTACACAACGACGTTTGACAGTGCAACTGGTGAGTGGAACATCTATATTGATGGCGTGGCAGAGAGTTCAATGACAATCAATCAAGACCCGATTGACGCTGACGATGGTCCGCTATTTATTGGTCGGGATACCTGTTGTGATGGCAGATTTGGGAATGCTGTCATTGACGAAATCGCTATTTTCAGTGTTGCGTTGACTGCTGATCAGATCCAGGCGATGATGGAAAAAGGGCTTTCCGCAATGCTTTTGACACCGGTTGAACCAGAGGGTAAACTCTCGACAACTTGGGCAGATGTTAAAGAGCAGTATTAATCCAAATATCGTAGGCGGGCAGTGCGGATGGGTTGTCCGCCTTTTTCCTAAAATCAAATGAACACAAGGGGATAAATTACATGTTTCTAAGAATATCAATACTAATTTTGTTTGTTGTGTACCTGTTTGTCGCCAGTCCTTTGGTGGACGCGCAACTTCCGTTAGATGGTGTCGTGAGTTATTGGTCTTTTGATGACGGGACGATCGCGGGTAATACCGTTGAGGATCTTTTAGGTGACAACGATGGCGAACTGATGGGGAATCCGAAATCTGTTGCAGGCAAAGTCGGAAAGGCGCTTGAATTCGATGGCACGAATTCGGTGCATATTCCGGGCACCGATTCATTGGACTTTGCTGGAGAAAAAGAGATGAGTGTTGCGGTTTGGTTGAATGCGGACAGTGATAGCCCTGTGGAAGGTGTCGTTGCTGGCTGCTGTGGTACGATCGTCGCGCAACGAGATATGAGCGGTTGGGCATTGCGGTTTGATGGCAGGAATGCTGGTCAAGAGATGGAATTTATTGTTCAACCCGGTTGGCAAGGTGATGGCGGTTTTGGCGTGCCTACGTTTGACGCAGGGACGTGGCATCACCTCGCTGGCGTTGTAGCTGATAAAGATATGTTGATTTATGTTGATGGTAAGTTGGAAAAAGAGATGGGTTACAACGGTCCGATGTCTACGACTGGAACGGAAACGGAGATCGGGCACGCCGTTGACGGCGGTTTCGTTGGGATCATTGATGAGGTTATGATTTACAATAAAGCACTCTCGGCAGACGAAATCAAGCAGATTTTTGAAGCGGAAGGTCTTCCTGTCGAACCGCAGGGGAAACTCGCGACGCGTTGGGGCGACATTAAAACTTCTTGGTAGGTGCTGCTTTTGGGATCGTAGATACAATCTCCTTTACTTTCCATTGTTGGCATCTTTCTCTATACGGGCAGGCTTATGCTTGCCCTTCATCTTAAAAATAAGAGACTTTCTTATGCACTATATAGAGGCTCCACACTCCTATTCTGAATACGCCTTGCATAAAAGTATTTATCTCGCTGGAGGTATCACGAATTGCCCTGATTGGCAGCAAGAGATGGTTCACTTGTTACGTCATACAGACTACACGCTGCTAAATCCTCGCCGAAAGTGTTTTCCTATCACGGACCCAAATGCATCACATGAACAAATAACGTGGGAATATCACGCCCTCCGCGATGCAAGTGTAATTCTGTATTGGTTTCCGTGTGAAACGCTCTGCCCAATTGTTCTCTACGAATTGGGAGCATGGTCAATGACAGAAAAACCCTTGTATGTTGGTGTGCATCCCGAATACGCGAGGCGTACCGATGTTGAAATTCAAACATTGTTAGTTCGGCCGGAAGTCAAAATTGTTTATTCACTGGAGTCTCTTGCCGAACAAGTCCAAAATCACAAGTTCGATCGGATAACACGCACACAGTTGAAAACCGCCTGATCAAGGAGAAAATTGATTGTGTGTAATAATCCAAAACAGGTAAAACAGTGGAAAAGAAACTAAAGCATTTAGAGATAATCCAGAATGTTATCACTCGGCTGGCAAATAACTCTTTCTCACTTAAAGGCTGGACTGTAATTTTTACTGCTGCTGTATTAGGTTTTGCTATCAAGGAATCTAATTCTAACTACATTCCGTTGGTACTCCTTCCTATATTTGCTTTTTGGGGGTTAGACGGCTATTATCTGAGACAGGAAAAACTCTTTCGAGCATTGTATGGTAAAGTCAGAAAATTAGATGAACAGGATATAAATTTTGAAATGGATACCTCCTCAATTGATGGTAAAGTTGATAGTTGGCGATCCACCTGTGTTTCCCGAACAATCTTAGGATTCTATGGCCCAATCTTAATCGTCATCTTAATCCTAATCTTTATTCCGATTATTCATATTTTGAAGTAAGGAGAATAAATGGCTAAACGAGTTTTCTTTAGTTTCCATTATCAGGACGTAATAGATTTCAGAGCAAATGTTGTACGGAACCACTGGCTTACTAAGCCCGATAGAGAAGACGCAGGCTTTTTTGATGCATCAATTTGGGAAAATGCTAAAAAGACAAGCTCTTTAGCATTAAAACGTCTAATCAATAGCGAACTTCAGAATACTACCGTAACAACTGTTTTGATTGGAAGTGAAACCTACGCGCGAAGGTGGGTTCGATATGAAATTGCAAAGAGCATGGCGAAAGGAAATAGGCTCCTGGGCGTGCATATCAATGGTATTAAAGGCAAAAATGGAAAGACTAAAATTTTAGGTCCTAATCCATTTGATTACCTCGCGTACCAATATAGTAATGATGGAAAAAAGTTGTCTATATTTGAGTGGAAAAATAGAAAATGGGTAGAATATTGAGATCTTGCCCCTTATCCTTTAAAAACCACTATCCCTCTGCATAAACGGGGAAAAATTTACAAGTTGTCGTCAGATTATTCAATCTACAATTGGATAAGGCATGATGGTTATAATAACTTCGCGAAATGGGTAGAATGAATGCCTTGTTCGGACAATCGTTGTTGTGATTTACTAATACAGTTTAGACTTCATCTTGAGAAAGGAAGATTTATTATTATGGAACCCGTAAAAGTTGGTGTAATCGGATGCGGTGTTATTGGGAGCAGACATCTGAGCATCGCATCAGAGGCATCACATATTGAATTAGTTGCAGCGGCAGATTTAATCGAGAGCAATAGAGATAGGGCAACTGAACGTTTTAACCCGCCCAAAATGTATGACAACGACATTGATCTGCTCGACGACGCTGATGTTGAAGCAGTGGTACTGGCGTTTCCGACGCAGTACCGGACTGAAGTCGCCTTACGTGCTTTTGAAAGAGGCAAGCATGTCCTGATTGAGAAACCTATTGCGATGAACGCTGCAGAAGTTGAACAGCTCATCGCTGCGCGTGGCGATTTAATCTCAGGATGTTGTTCTTCTCGTAACCGTTTCAGACCCGCCGCCGAGCTTGCCACGCAACTCATCACGTCAGGTGGTTTAGGTGAACTTCGGAGCGTCCACTGTCGCGCGCTTAGGGGTGCCGGGAAAGAACCGGAAACACCACGTCCGGCTTGGCGGTTGACGAAGGCTCTCAACGGTGGTGGTATTCTGGTTAACTGGGGCTGCTATGATCTCGATTATCTGCTCGGTATTACGGGTTGGCAGCTCAAACCACAGACGGTATTCGCGCAGACGTGGACGATACCGCCGGTGTTTGAATCGCACATTACGCCGGGTTCCGATGCGGAAACACACTATACTGCTCTGATTCGATGTGAAGGCGGCGTTGTGCTCAGCGTAGAGCGCGGTGAGTTTATGACGATGCACAGGCACGAGGGTTGGGAAATTATTGGTACGGAAGGTTCGCTGAAGTTGACTATGGGGGATGGCAAACCGGAAAATGTTATCTATGATCGCACAACCACGGAAGGCGGTGTTGAATCGACATCTCTTTCGGAAGTAGGCGAGGCACCGGAACCGAAGCACAGCACACCGTTATCAGATTTCGCTGCGGGTATACGTGAAAACCGACAACCTTTGACGAGTCTGGAGAACGCGCTTGTTATGCAAAAGATAACCGATGGTATTTACGCATCGGCGGAAACAGGAAAGGCAGTCGAAATAGCGGGATAGAATACTTGTGTTGGCGAGGTTTGAGATCTCGCCAACCGTTGTGTTGTTTTATACAAAGATTTTTTCAGCGACGACGTTAGTGAAGTTTTTACCCATGACTCTGTAGCCTTCTGCGTCGGGGTGTAGGTCGTCTGGGAGTAAATGGACGAAGTCTGCCCCGAAGACGCTTAACCCGTCAACATAATGGATTTGTGTATCGCCGTGTGCTTGGAGTGCCTCGGCGGCGGCTTGTACTTCTTCGCGCATTTTTTTGAGATGGAATCCTACAGTGTTTGGATTTTCCTCTCTCGGTGGGCAGCAGATAGGGGACATCAGCACGATCGGTATATCTGGATGCTTCTCACGTATAATCTGGACTGCGCCGATAATTGCTGGACGGAACGCGCGGGGTCCCAAGCTGGATGCGCCTTGGATATTGATACCGAGACACATTGAGATATAGTCGGCGGGTAAGTCACGAATCATCCGTGCCACCATTGCATCGAGGTGGCACTGTCCACCGTATCCGAGACAGGTCAAATTTAGCCCGTGCGTACGTGCGACGACTGCTGGCCATGTCTGTGTTGGGGATGCTGCGGCGCGGCACTGCGTGATAGAACTTCCGTAGGTAATCCAGCGTGGTCGTGTATCGGTGAATGTCTCCAGAGTTGCGCCATCGTCTATCTCCAAGTTGCGGAGTTGAAACTGTCCGAATTGTGGCAGCCACAACTCAATCAATTTCTCGCCATCAGATAAGCCTTTAAAGGCGAAACGCTCCTTCTGTTTCAAGTCGATTGCATCTATTAATTCACCATCACAACAGAGATCAAGTATTCCGCTTTCGTTTTGTGGGACGATACTCCCGGAAACGTGTGTTGTGTTGCTGCGAAAACTGATACGAACGCCTGCAGGCATGGCTGATCGTTCAAGTAACGGTTCTGGGAACAAGACATGCGATGGATGGGGTGTGCGCCACGGCATTACCCAGTCCTCGGTTTTTTGCAGGGAGACCGCGCCTTGCCACGTCAATTGTGGTGTGTCTGGTTTCAATTGCATGATATATCTCCTCTTACATAGCATCAATGACGGCGCGCAACTGTCGGATACCGTCTAACATATCTTCTGGTTGTCCCCAGTGTTCGATGCTTGCTGCGCCGTTGAACCCATCGGCAGCGAGTGTTTCGAGGATCTGTGCGTAGTGTAATCCTGTGTCGCCGATTGGGTCAAGGTTCTTCTCAGGGTTTGGTTTAACATGGAGATGCCGTACGAGTCCCTTGATATGTGCATATCCTTCTGGTAACGGATTTTCGCCGCAGTGTAACCCGTTATTGACATCCCAACACGAGGTGAGTGCGGGGCTGTTCCCGAGTGCATCGATGACTGCGCGTGTTTCTTCGCATGAGCCAGCGAGGCATGCGCTTTCGTTTTCAAAGCAGAGCGTAACGTTTGCCGCCTCTGCGATCGGAACAACGAGTGAGAGTTTTTCGACGATACGTTCCATATAATCGTTAATATCTGGGCGCGGCGCGCCTTTCGTTCGACGGTTCGGATTCCAGAATGTGAAGCCTCGAATCACTTCGGTATCGAAGGCGTGTGCAAGTGTCACCATTCGGTCAAAGTGCTTCCGATGTTTGTCGTATTCTTCTGGATCGTCGATTGAACATTTCCCAAAAGGGGATCCGATACTGGCGACGCGGACCTCGTAACGACTCAGGACATCTTGCACGCGCTGGACATCATCATCGTCAATTTCGGTTACGTGTTTGCTCCAAACACCGCCACGTATTTCGACGGTATTGGCACCGGCTTCAACGCCGAGTTTGATAGCTTCTTCAAAATCGGTTTTAGAAACTTCGTCAGCAAAAAAGCAGACATCAATCATAAAAAAACTCCTTTTCCAATTAGGACTTACGTAATTTTGATCATGGCACGTGCTGTGAGATGGAGTGCCCTGTAAAAAACGCGGTCAGTTTCGGGGCACAGACTAACAGTCTATGCTATAAAAGCAAAACATGCGTAAATCTTGGGTTGTTACAATTTTTTTAGTTCTGTTAAAAGTTGTTCGGTCCCCGTGCGGTCTCCGAACTGAATATCGAGAGATTTCCATGCGACGTGCCGATCCGTGTCAAGGATATAGGTTGCCGGACGTGCTATGTCTGTATTGGTTATGTCAATAACATTATAAGCCGTAATCGTTTCCCGATTCTCATCCGAGAGTAGCGGGTAGCTTATCTGGAGCGATTTTTGTGTTGAATCCACGAGCGTCAGATGATCTGCACTGATAGCGATCAATTCGGCACCTTGTGCTTGAATGTCCTCGTAGCCTGCCTGCAACTCGCCGAGTTGCGTTTGACAGAAAGCTCACGTCCCTGTTCGGTAGAAGACGATGACCAGTTTTTGCGCACTATAATCCGAAAGGCTGTGGGTATTTCCTTTGGCATCTGGCAGTGAGAATTCGGGTGCCTGTGCGCCAATAGCAAGTCCTTGGCCTTCAGGAAGCTGCTCAATTGTGTCTGTTTCGGGTTGAACTATCGTTTGTGAAGCCTCTTCGGATCTATCACACGCGGAGAAAAGGCAGAGGACAACCGCTAACAGGATTGAAAGGTTTATGAAACGATAGTTCCCCGAAAAAGGCGTTTTTCGTTTCGGGTTTATGGGATAATTTGCTATTAATTTGGATTCCATATTTCTTTACTCCCTTTGTCGTTTTGTGAGTGCATCCAGTTTTGAACATCGTTGCGCATTTTTTCGAGCGTCGGACGCATCTCCGCGTTGAACGCTAAATTATTGAACTCATGCGGATCCGCTGTTACGTCATACAATTCTTCTACTGGGTGGTGTTGCGTAAGATAGATGAGTTGTGCGGTTTTCGGATCGGTTTCTGCTTTTTCCACCCAACTTTTCCAGACCTCAGCGTGGCTTTCTGGAATACCTTCTACCTCGGTAAAGTGCGTCGTCCATCTATTTTCAGGCATCAGATTCAAGATGTATTTGTACCGAGTGTCTCGGACGCATCGCTGTGGGAAAACGTTCATGTTGCCGTCGCGGGTATGTGTGCCGTAGATTCTATCGCGAAAAACTGTCTGCTTTCCGAGGAGGACATCCTTAAAACTCTTGCCATCTAAATCATCTGACGGTTTGCCGCCTGCGATGTCTATGAGGGTCGGCAAGAAATCGACGTGCGAAATCATTGCGTCGGAGACGGTATTTGTTGGTATCTGTCCGCGCCACTTTGCGATGAAGGGCAGACGGATGCCAGTGTCATATAAAGTCCATTTACAGTGAGGCCACTCTGAACCGTGGTCGGTTGTGTAGATGAACAATGTGTTGTCGGCGTACCCGTGTGTCTCCAGCATTTTATCTACTTCACTGATACGCGTGTCCATTGTGGTGATGTCCTGATAGTAGTTTGCGAGTGCCTTTCGAGCGATTGGTGTATCGGCGATATAGGGTGGCAGCGGCAAGGTGTCTGGGTCATAAATCTTGTTTGGTTCCCATGTGACGTGCGGATTGCTATCGCCGAGGATGAGGCAGATCGGTTGCTCGGTATTTTCTTGTCGGTGCTCCGAAAGAAACTGTTCAACTGGCGTTGTATCAAGTCCTTCTGCGCGGTATTTTCGTCTATGTTCGGCATGTTTGGGTAAGAAACCACCGATGTACTCAAAATCGAAGAGTGCCTCCGGTTTCACATGCGTTTTTCCGGCAATTGCGACCCGATAGCCGAGTTCGCGAAGGGTTGTTGGTAAGGCTTTAAGGTGCGTATGGCACTCCGTATGATTTCCCATTGCGCCGTGCCGAGCAGGATAAAGTCCTGTATAAAGGGTAGAACGGGACGGCGCGCATGTCGGTGTCGGAGTGAAGGTGTGCGTGAAGCGGATCCCATCTTCAGCGATGCTATCCAAGTGTGGTGTTTGGATGTGTGCGTTCCCGTAGCAACCGAGATATTCCCATCCGTGATCGTCAGACAAATAGACAACGATATTCGGTTTCTTCAGTGCCATGCGTTAGTAGTCCTTAGCAGGTGGAAACGGTTTCAGTTTCTGAGGATTCTCAATTTTCATCTCAACGGTTTCCGGTGGAAATTGTGTGCAGGCCACCGCATCCTTCATCACCCATCTGAAGTTGTGCCAGAAGCGTTTGCTTGTTTTGACGATTTCTGGGTTTGTATAGACCCCTGCGATGGCGATGCGGCTCTGCTCAGTTTTGTTTGGTGGACTGTAGTGCCAAAGACTGCTATGCCAGATGACGACATCTCCGGTATCTAACTCGATGTGATGTACACCGTGTTTTTCGATCATCTTCCGAACATCTTCGCGTGGCAGTTCGCCGTGAATGCTATCGGGATATAGGACGTGTTCAATGATCTCGGTTTTGTGGCTGCCGGGTATAAACTGCATGCATCCATTTTCTCGTGTTGCGGGTTCGAGGGGTGTCCAGAAGTTGAAAGGGTCAGTTTCACCGTCGCGCCAGAGTCCGTTGTCTTGGTGCCATGGGGTTGCGCTGCCGGTGAGGGGCGGTTTGAGGAAGCAGCTATTGAACTTCATAATAATGTCATCGCCAAGAAAATAGCGTGCGATATTGAGTATTTCAGGGGAGGCATGAATGTTATGCCATATCAGCGGTGCTTGGACGCAGTAGTTGCTGAGTTTGCGATAGCGTGCGATACGTCCTTGTGGCGAATCTTCCATCGGATCCATTGGATCCATATCGACGACTTGTCCGGGGTCGGGTAACATGATGTGGTTGCGGATCACGCCGCGAAGTTCAGCTGCCAGTTCTTTCGGTATAATATTGCGAAGAATAAAGTATCCTTCGTTCTCATATTGCGTTTTTTGTGCGGGGGTTGGTTGCCATTGTGTCATTATGATGTTACCTCTTCGAAAGTAGGCGAATACGCTGTGTACCGTAGCGGGACAGAAACCTATGACATAGGCTGTGCTTCTTAAATTCTAAGCCAATTAGGTTAATCGTGGATTATATGAAAATGTCTTGAACCGTAAAAAGATTGCTTAGGCAAGTCATCAACCGTAAAAAGATTGTGCTGCGTCGCTGGTGATGTGGGTATTGGTTGATTTAATTCCATGTTTGCCCCGGTGTTTCCCTCCTATTGTTGATATATGAGTGTAGCAGAAAAGAAAAAATGTGTCAAGGGTTCGGAGGCTTCTTTTTTCTTGAATCGTTTAGAAAAATATGATAAATTAAAATAAACAAATATGAATTTTTGAAGAGACTGATGCTGACGCAAGAGATGGTAGCCGATGTGCCGTCGGATCCGGGGGTCTACTTTTTTCGTGGTGCTACGGGGACGGTACTCTATATTGGCAAAGCGAAATGTTTACGGAAACGGGTGCGTTCTTATCTCCATAAGGTGAAAAAACGCCCGAACAAAATCAAACGGCTTATCCGTTGGACGACCGATGTTCGGTATCAGGTATGTCGTTCAGAGCAGGAAGCACTCTTTTTAGAATCGCGGTTAATCCAAGAATATCAACCGACTTATAATACTGCGATGAAGCATGGACGCCAAGATTGGTATATTCGGATAGACGTTGGAGAGGATTTTCCGCGCCTTGATCGCGTGTCGGAAACCCATCCGGATGGTGCAAGATATTTCGGTCCGCTGTCGAGTCGGCGTTGGACAGATGAAGCGATTGATGTTTTACAGCGGATATTTCCGGTGCGTACGTGTGAGGGGGAAATCGTACCGGATCCTGGGTTTCGGGCATGTTTTCAGTTCGATCTAAAGCGGTGTGATGCACCTTGCGCTGCACTGATTACGCGCAGAAGTTATGGAGAAATGATTACAGATATTGTCGATTTGTTGGATGGTGAATACGAGAAGGTGCAGAAACGTTTGGTCTCTAAGCGAGATAACGCGGCGGAAGTGCTTCAATTTGAACGTGCTGCTGCACTTCATAAGCAGCTGCAACGGATCCAAAAAGTGTTCACGTTCTTAGATGTGCACCGTCGGTGAACCTATGTGAAATACAGACAACGGACAATTTTGACGTTGTAAAAAATACCTTGCGAAGAAAACGAATATCTGTTAGACTATAATAGATAAATAATTATTCAAGGAGGTTGAACCATGCGTATTGTACAATTATCACTGATTTGTCTTATCGCTTTTGCATTCATGGTAGGTTGTGGCATGATAGGAGAAAAGGCAGAGATGTCTGCTCCGGCTACAGATAGTGCCGCCATGAAATCTGACGCGAAAAGTGCCGGTGACGTAGCAGAAGCCATGGAGGATGCCGCCATTGAAGAGGTTACACTGAATGTCACGGGCATGACATGAGGCTCGTGTACCAGTGCGGTGCAGTCTGCACTTAGCGCGGTCCCCGGTGTCTCTAAAGTGGTGAGCGTCTCTAATGCAACGAATACAGCTGTAGTGAAGGTTAAAAAAGGCAAAGTTGCCACTGATGCCTTGATTAAGGCTGTTGAATCAGATGAGCGCTTTAAAGCGACGGTTGCCAATTAGTGGATATAAGAAAGGGCGGATTTATCCGCCCTTTTATATTTTTTGATATATTACAATACCTTCGCCAAAAAGATTGACTAAATAGGGTAAATATCCTAAAGTTATAGGTGAAAATACTAAACTTGAAAGGATGTTTACCCATGTCAGAGATTGTATCATTATTTACTATTTTCAGTCCACATTTATCAGCGACA
>JAJEEK010000107.1 GCA_022821065.1 Candidatus Poribacteria bacterium | reverse complement strand
TAAAGACACGTTGCGCAACACGAAGAAAGGATTCGCAGATCTCGTCATGGAAACCTGCTGTGGCTTACACAACTTTAGATTAAACTTCAGACCTTGGGTGTATCCTACACCTCAAGATTAAATTAATATAATGTCTAATGTGTTGAACAATACCATCCTTTTCGAGAGAGGTACCAACGATTCACAATCCATAACTGAAAATCTCTACGAATATAAAATTTCCATTTTGAAAAAAGGTGAGATATGTTATAATAAAATCGTATTTAGACGTGTCTGCATAAAAGATACAGAAAAATCGAGATATAACAAACGCTATGCTAAAACCGAAACCGGGTGTCGATACAATTCAACCCTATCAGGGGGGTAAGCCAATCGAAGAAGTCCAGCGCGAGTTGGGCATCACCGATATTATCAAACTGGCATCTAACGAAAACCCGTTAGGTCCGTCACCGTTAGCGGTGCGGGCGATTGCTGAGAGTGCTGTCCAAGTACATCTCTATCCGGATGGCAATGCCTACTATCTTAAAAAGGAACTTGCGGAGCATCTGGAGGTTTCCGCTGAACACCTAATTTTAGGGAACGGTTCCAACGACGTGCTGCAGTTAGTCGCCGAGGCATACATCGCGCCGGGCGATGAAGTCATCTATGCAGCGGGCGCGTTTGTTGTCTATAGCCTTGTAACGAAGTTATGCGGGGCAACGGCAGTCGTTGTACCGATGGTGAACCACACACACGATCTCTCGGCTATGGCAGCAGCGATTACCGACAAAACGAAAGTTATCTTCGTCGCGAATCCGAACAACCCGACCGGCACGATGGTCACAGCGGACGAAACAGCAGCATTTATAGAACAGGTGCCGGATGATGTGCTTGTCGTTTTTGATGAGGCTTACTATGCGTATGTTGCGCGTCCGGACTATCCGCAGACACTGCGTTATGTTTTGGAGGGACGGAATTTTGTCACCACGCGTACCTTTTCTAAAATTTATGGGTTAGCAGGACTACGTATTGGCTACGGTATTGCGCCGCCTGCGTTGGTTGAAACGTTAAATCGGGTACGCCAACCCTTCAATTGCAGTTTAGTCGGACAAGCAGCAGCACGCGCAGCACTGAAAGATACCACACACGTTCAGGAAAGCCAGAAAAGCAACACAGCAGGGAAGGCGTTCCTCTATAAAGCGTTTGACGATATGGGGCTGCGTTATATTGAAACAGAGGGCAATTTCATCATGTTGCACGTGGAACCATCGGGAGCAGAGATCACCGATGCCCTTCTGAAACAGGGTGTCATCGTGCGTCCGATGGCGGGATACGGCTACCCGAACGCAATCCGTGTAACAATCGGTACACAACAAGAAAACGAAAGATTCATTACAGCATTAAAAGTCGTCAGGAACCGATGACTGACAACCATTAAAAAAACATGAAAGAACTCATACAACTCAACAATAAACGACCTACACGAAAAATTATGGTAGGCGATGTTCCGATTGGTGGTGGGAGTCCTATCTCTATCCAGACGATGACGACGACGCTGACACATGACATTGCTGCCACGCTCGCGCAGATAGAACGGTGTGCAGAGGCAGGTGCACAGATTGTCCGCGTGGCTGTCCCAGAGGAACCGGACGCGAAGGCACTCCGTTCGATCGTCCAACGTGCATCGGTTCCCATCGTGTCGGACATCCATTTCAACTATCGTTACGCACTCGATGCGGTAGACGCAGGGGTGGCAAAAGTTCGGATTAATCCGGGGAACATCGGCAGCGAGAAACGGATTGAAGAGGTCCTATCCGCAGCAAAGGCGGCGAATATCCCGATCCGTATCGGTGTCAACGAGGGATCGCTGGAAAAGGATCTGTTAGAGAAATATCCATCACCGACAGCGGAGGCGTTGGTAGAGAGCGCGATGCGGCATGTCAACATCTGCGAAGCACACGATTTCAGGGACATCGCTATCTCTGTCAAGTCGAGCGATCCGCTGCGGATGATTGAAGCGAACCGGCAACTCTCAGCGAAAGTGCCGTATCCGTTACATCTCGGTGTGACGGAAGCCGGAACACCTCGGCGTGCGCATGTTAAATCGACGCTCGGCATCGGGACGCTTCTCCTTGAAGGCATCGGTGATACCATCCGCATCTCGATCACCGGCGATCCGGTCGAAGAGGTGTTGACAGCTAAAGAACTCTTACGCGCCCTCGGTATGGCGGCGGACATGTTGGATGTTGTCTCCTGTCCATTCTGTGGTCGTGGTGATCCCGACGCGGATTATGAGAACATCGTCGCTGTTGCCGAAGAGCTTCTGGAGAAACACGGCATCAATATCCCCGTAGCGGTGATGGGATGTGAAGTCAACGGTCCCGGTGAGACACGCAACGCCGAAGTTGGTATCCACTTGGGCGGTAAAGAGCTCGCTGTCCTGAAGGTTCGGGGCGAACGCGTACGTACCTTCCGCGGGAGAGACGAGGTAAACCCAGAATTTTTGGCGAACGCGCTATTAACGGCAGCACAACAGGTACAAGCATCTCAAACCGATAACGCTTCTTAGGGTTAAAAATGAACGATTTTCAACAGCACCTCCAAAAAGCGATTCGATTGATCCCCGTTCAAATCGGGTTGATCGCGTTGTTTCTCTGTGTTTATCATCTGTTTTTGAAGTATATCATGCGCGAGACGGGGCTCGACTTGGGGGCGGTCGGATATAACAACCATGTTGTGCCGCTTTACGCCCAACCGAGTTTCGACTTGAATTTGTGGATACTGCCCGCCTTAGCCATCTGCGCTGGTTTCCTGTACCTCTGCCAGAGATACCTACTTTCGGATGTGTCTGATAGCCGCTTAATGGGTGTAGCGATTGTATGTTTCATCGTGATTAACATCAGCGTTGCCCAAATTGACGGATACCGTGAAATCGGTGCAGAAGATCAGAAGGAGCGCATCTTAACGCTTCTGGAACCGTATACGCGCACTGGGTTAGAGTATTATGGCGATGTGCCGAGGGTAGTCGAACTTGGTCCCTACAGATTCCTACGGGATTATAGCAAACCAGAGCTGTTTGATACACTCTCTGGACATACACGCACCCACCCACCCGGCGGTGTGATTTTCTTATGGTGTATTACCAGTGTCTTCGGTTACAATCTCGTATCCGCATCATTAGCCTCAATCTTCTTTACGGCACTAACGGTGATACCGATTTACTATCTCGCGGATATGCTTCACGGTCGAAAGGTCGCACGTTACGCGCTATTCCTTTTCCTTATCACCCCCAACTTTGTGATGTTCACTGGTACGTCAATGGACGGTCCCTTCAGTGTTTTTCCGATACTAAGCGTCTACCTCTTTTATATAGCGAGAGAACGCGAGACCATACCGGACCAGAAATGGCATGAATTCCGTCCTTACAGTTTATTAACAGGACTTTCGCTTGCCTTTGGAATGTTCATGACGTATTCGACAGTCGTCGTGGGTGTGTTTCTGTGCGTTATCGCCTTATTGGAGCGACAACGGTTCGTGCAGTACCTGAAGGTCTTGGTATTCGCTGCTACAGGGTTCATCGGATTCTATCTGGTGTTCTTCGTCCTGACAGGTTTCCGTCCGATTGAAGCACTCTGGGCAGCGATTAAAAAAGATGAGATGGGTATGGGGACCGGGTACGAAAGCATCGAACGTTATTTCCATCTGAGTTTTGCCAATCTTTTTGCTTTCCTCATCGGCGTAGGGTTCCCCATAACAACCGTCTGGCTCCGGGAGCTTGTCTCAACAATCAGGGACTGGCGGCAGCACTCGCTCTCATCCGAAGAGAAAACTGGTGAATCGCGGACACCTTGGATATTCCGTCACGAAAACGTAGATACTTTCGTTATCGGTTTCCTGATTACGCTCGTCTTTTTTACGTTCTCGACACTATTTACGATGGAGGTAGAACGTATTTGGATCTTCATGGTCCCGTTTTTCGTAATCCCAGTTGCCAAACATCTCACTGCACGTCCGGTCTCCGATTTCTATTGGGTCATTGGCATACTCGTTGCACAACTCATTATCGGGGAGGTACTCCTTTACACGTACTGGTAGCCACCCTATACGTGCAATAGACCGAATGAAGATTCTCTACGTCATCGATTCCATGACAAAAGACGGTGCCGAATCGCAGTTGCTCAAGACGTTAGCACGCTTGCCATCGGAGCGGTATGAGGTGTCCATCTTACTGAGTCGGACCGAAGGTGAACGCGCATCGGAACTCGTGTCGATGCCTTGTGTTCGAGAGGTAATCACATTCGCGGCAGATAGACGTAAGCACTTACTGGAAAAAGCGTTCGCACTCGCTGGTATCGTCAAGGCAACTCAACCCGACATCGTGCATAGCTGGTTATGGTATTCCAATTTTCTCTGCGGACTCTCCCGAAAGTTTGGTTTCTGGCGCCAAATCCCATTTGTCGCCTCACAACGCGGCGATTACCACGCGCGGTATGGTAAGTTTCGTCTCTGGCTGACCGAAAAACTTATCTACAATACCACCAACATCCTGTTGACAAACGCGGAGTCGATTCAACGTTATCTCTGTCAGCAGTACCCAGACAAAAAAATTTATAGCATCCCCAATCTATTGGAATTACCAACAGAGATGTGGCAGCAGCGTCAGAGGTCTGATGTCGCGGAGAAACTAATTGTCTCTGTTGGACGCTTCGCACCCGAAAAGGGACATCGGTATCTCATAACGGCATTAAACTTACTGAAGCAGCAAGATATTGCGTGGCGATGTACGTTTCTCGGTGAAGGTGAACTTGAGACAGAACTCCGCTCGCTCGTGGAAGAATATGGGCTTTCGACACAGGTGGCGTTTCCGGGTTTTTGTGAGGACGTTTTTTCGGTGCTTCTGACAGCAGATGTCTTCGTGCTGCCGTCGCTTCATGAGAGCTCACCGAATGCCTTGATTGAGGCGATGGCAGTCGGAATGCCGTGCATCGCATCGGATGTAGGCGGCATCGTCGATCTCATTGAAAACGGGAAGAACGGTCTTCGAATACCACCAGAGGATTCTGAGGCGTTGGC
Source organism: Candidatus Poribacteria bacterium (assembly GCA_022821065.1). GTDB lineage: Bacteria > Poribacteria > WGA-4E > WGA-4E > WGA-3G > WGA-3G. The sequence continues at coordinate 19,610 of JAJEEK010000107.1, read as the reverse complement.
ATCGGCACTGCATCGGTTGCTGACGAACCCTAATCTTGCTACGACATTGGGGCAGAACGCACGTCCAACAATTCAGCAGAAATTCGACAGCACAGAATCTATACGAAAACTCGAAGATATTTATCAGCAATTGGTCAAATGAGAGCAAACTAAATTTCGATGAAAAACAGATTGACAAAGTGGCATTCTGCTTATATTCAGAACGCTTATCACGAACTTAAACGCGGCACAACACGACAACAACTTGATATCCTCAATATTAACGCCACCGGTAAAACGGTGCTGGATGTCGGATGCGGACCGGGGAATCTTCTTGTCGCACTCGCTGCCGATGCACCGGAACTCCTCATCGGGATTGATGTAGATGACGTGTTCTTAGTGTTTGGACGTTCTCAAATCGAAAATTCGATAGAACAACCCTCCGTAACTCCCGCTTTGCTCCGTGCCTCGCTACCGACTTTGCCGTTCGCGGACGAAACTTTTGATCTCGTCACCTGTTTCCTCGTCATGCCACACGTCCCTGATGATAGGATTGCTTTGACGGAACTTGCTCGCGTCCTGAAACCGGGCGGGACACTCGCTATTTCAGGACACGGTTTCGGGTTTCCACTCCGTTACCTCAAACGTTTCAGGTTGAAACCGTTGCAGATGTATCTCGCCAGTCTGATTTATAAGTGCACAGGCGAAAAGTGGATCCGGAATACGCTTCAGAACGATAAGGAGATTTGCGCACTCCTCGATAATATCGGTGTAGTCCCAGAAATCCAACACTACAATCAAAAAATCCTTGGGGGCGTCGCGACTTATTGGATTAAAGCGATCAAAAGCGAGATCACCCCTAAAGCAATACAATAATAGGAAAACAGCGAGAATTTGCCTCGGTTTAGTACGACTAATAGAAATCGAAGTGCGACGTAACCGACGATGAATGCGGCGAGTGCCCCGGCACCAACGATGTAATACGGTATGGCGGTTTCTCCGACATCTCGGATCTTCAGCGCAACGGCACCAAGTATGGCGGGAATTGAGAGCAGGAAAGAGTATTCTGCTGCCGTTTTTGCCGGAATCCCTAAGAACAGTGCCAGCGAGATTGTCGTACCGGAACGAGAAATACCGGGCGTTATAGCGCATCCTTGCGCTATCCCAATGAGCGGGGCGTGCCATGTTCTCAACTTTCCACTCGTGGTATCTGAATTATCCATCTCCTGTTTACGGAGTCGCGGCAGTTGCAGGATAATCCCAGTCAGGATTAACATGACACTCACAAGGCGTACTTCATGAAAAAAAGACTCCAATTCCGTTTTGAATAGCACCGCGATAACACCCGTCGGGATAGAGCCGAGCAGTATCAGCCATACAAATCTAAGTTCTATTGAGGTATTAAACGTTGACGCTGGTTTCCGCCAGAATTGCGTGTCCGTGAGGGTAGATAATCCACCTGTTGTTAACTTCCATATTGCATCACGGTAGACAACAAGCACAGCGGCTAATGTCCCCACGTGGAGCATCACATCGAAAAAGACGAGTGGTTCGTTCAATCCGAGGAACTTCTGTGCTAAGACGAGGTGTCCTGAGCTGCTGATGGGTAGGAATTCGGTTAGACCTTGCAAAATTCCGAGAAGAATCGCTTCAAGAAATGTCATGCGTTAATTGTAGCATTTTACGAGCGAACTCGCAAGAGAAAATAATAGTTGTCAAGACTCAGTTTTTGGACATTAATTATACTTCAAAGTATAATACTTTAGCGTATAATATTTTAAACCGCATCTAAGAAGAGGTGTTCTTCATTGAAGCAAACGACCTGTTTTAGTTCACTTATTGAAAGAGAGCAGTTCTTCAACAACAGATGGAGAGATAGAATGGCGAAAATTATCACAGGACATCGCATTGGAAAAAACGGCATCATTCGTGTTGGATGTTCAGCTGTTATTTTCGAACAGCATCGCGAAAAGATTCTATTAACGAGACGCGAAGATAACAACCAATGGTGTTTACCAAGCGGAGGGATGGAGCCAGGTGAGAGTGCAAGTGAGGCGTGTATCCGAGAAGTTGACGAAGAAACAGGTTTACGAGTTACCATCAAACGCTTAATCGGTATTTACACAACCCCACACGAGTTAATCGTATATCAAGACGGAAACGAAATCCAATTGGTGGCTCTCTGCTTTGAAGCAGAAGTTGTAGGTGGCAAACTTCGACTGAGTTGCGAAACTACCGAATACGGATATTTTTCCTATCAAGAGATACAAGAATTGGATCTACTATTGAACCACGCGCAACGCATCGCAGATGCCTATAGTGGACAAACGACGACTTTTATCAGGTAACAGATGCCGACAATTCCTTAATTTTCTCAACCAGTTCCGCTCTCGGGACGATGTGCTGTTCTCTGTTCGCGAGGTTTCGGACTACGACTGTTCCCGCTTCGACTTCCTCCGAACCGAGGATGACAGCGTACGGAATGCCTTTGGTATCCGCATACTTCATCTGTGTGCCGATACGGGTCGGACGGGAATACACCTCTGTCCGGATACCACTTTGGCGCAGCAACGTGGCGACTTTCAGCGATTCCGACGCGAGATCGGCATCAAAGACAGTGACCAATACCTCTGTCACCGTTTTTCCGACTGTGGACGGAAACATATCAAATTCTTCCATCACGTCAATAATTCGCTCAATACCGAAACTGGTTCCGGTTGCCGGATGTCCCTGTCTGCTGAAACTTCCGATGAGTTCATCGTATCTACCGCCGCCGGTGATACTCCCGATTTTCGGTTCTTCAACAACGGTTTCGTAGATCGGACCGGTGTAGTATTCCAAGCCACGCACCATCGCAACGTTTACCTTGTAGAATTCCTCTGGAACGCCGAATATTGTGAGGTAACCGATCAGTTCCTCCAATTCCGAGATACCTTCTCGTGCGACTTCAAACTCATCGAGTTGCTCACTGAGTGCGTTCAGTACTGTTTCCGCATCGCCTTCGATCTCAAGCAATACCAACAGTTTCTCAATAACAGGTTCTGGAATCTGGTTTTCTGTTAATTCCGATCTGACGCCTGCTAACCCGATTTTATCCAGTTTATCAATCGAGCGATAAAGTCCGCCGAGTTGTTCAGTCGGTACGCCTGCGAATTGCCCAATTCCAGTGATGAGTTTACGGTCATTGATGTTAACCTCAAACTGCTTGAAACCGAGTCGTGTGAGTACCTGATAGACGAGATTGACGTTTTCAGCATCAGCGAGCATGCTTTCGCTGCCGACCGTATCTGCATCACACTGGAAAAATTGGCGATAGCGTCCCTTCTGTGGACGTTCCGCTCGCCACACTGGATCAATCTGGTATCGTTTAAATGGTTTCGGCAATTGCGGGTACATAGCGATCACCCGACAGAGCGGCACCGAAAGATCGTATCGGAGTGAGATGTCCTCCTTACCGCCGACGTGTCCTGCCTGATAGATAAGTTTTTCTGCGTCCGGTCCGTATTTACCGGTGAGTACTTCGGAAAGTTCGAGTGCAGGCGTTTGTAAGGGTTCAAACCCGAATTCCTCAAATACCTCACGGATGACACCGATGACATACTGCCTCGGAATCATCTGTTCGGGTAAAATGTCTCTCATCCCGCGCGGGACGCGCGGTTTAATGAATGGGGCTGCCATGTGTTTGACTCCTCCAATTAAATGTGTCCAGGAAGTGCTTGGCTCCGTCGTCTCCGCAGACCTTTTTGTAGTGTCTCCTTGAATTTTTCAATCTTTTCCGATTTCCAAGGGTCTCTGAGTGCCTTCGGGTTCGCAATAAGGGTAGATTCGGATTGACGTAAGAGTTCAATCTCCTTGAGTGCATTCGCCTTGATTGTACGCCGTGAAGATGTCGAATTGTCGATGATAGCGTCGGCTTCTTCTGGCGGTTTCCCTTCAGTCGCCCCGAAAGAGAGCATGAGCGTAACCGGCGACTGGTAACTACCACGGGTGTTGAGGCGTTTCCACGGTGTTAGAATAGCTGGTGCGATTTTATTTTCTGTTTTTTCGAGGATATATTTCTCCGCGAGATTTAAGTATTCGGTAGAAATAAGGATGTCTCCCTCCGCGTGGGTCATCAAATCCTCAAATGTATTGATATCTTCTCGTTCCTCGCGAACAGCAAGGATGATATCAATGTGTCCATACTCCAAGGGCAGGATCTCCGCAACTTCTGAATCTGTCTCTTCAACCCAGTCTTGACCGGTAATCCCTAAATCGTAGAAGTCGTCCATGCCGACATAAACAGGTATCTCTTGTGGACGTGAAATTTTGATCTGAACTTCGTTATCATCACGGAAGGTTGCGCGATAAGATCTGTCAGTTTCGGTGTAACCGTTGAGTTCGTAACCTGCACGCTGAAACAGTTCAAGGGTCTCTCCTTGGAGGCTCCCTTTCGGTAAAAGTAGTTTCAGCGTCCGTTGTGATTCCGTTTGCATCGTAAATGCTCCTTCTTGTATAGCGTTTTTAGCCCAGCCTTCTTTTAGAGAAGATCGTCAAGCGTGACTGACTCGGCGTTGCCGGTTTCCAACTGAATCCGGCATATCGGTTCGTCTGCGGTTAAGCGGAGCAGGTAATCGTAGTGTGTTCGGTTGGCGTATTCCTGCTGTTCGTGCAGATCGCGTTCCATTAAATCGACTTCCACGTTTTTTCCGTTTCGCCGCAGGTTCTCAGCGAGTTGGTACGCCTCCGAAATCCGTTCAGATGTATCCACTGCGATGAAATAGTCTTTTTTTCCGTTGCCGGTTGCTTTTCCGGTGTCAATGTAGGCATCTACAAGTGCATCGAATTGGAAGGCGAATCCTGCGCCCGGTGTCGGCGGTCCTCCGAAGGAGTCGATGAGTCCATCGTATCTGCCACCGCCACAGAGCGGTAGACGTTTCGCCGTCGATTCAATCTGAAAAACCGTGCCGGTATAGAAATCGAACCCGCGTGTAATACCGAGGTTGATTTCAAAGTCGGTAATATCGTAATTTTCCAAGCATTCACAGAGCGCGAGCAGTTCTTGGCGCGCTGCCTGTGCGGTATCACCGAGATGTGTTTCGCATGCTGCCATTACGGTGTCCTTATCGCCACAAATTTTCGAGACATCTACACAACATTGTGCCATCTCTTCGGAGATACCTAAATAGCGGTGCCACGCTGTTCTATAAGTCTCTTCAGCGATTGTTGGCAGTCTCTCTGTGTATGTAGCCGCCGTACTTTCGGTCAATCCTTGAACATCGGAGGCATCAATTTTGTGTACACCTCGGTAGTCGGATCCTTGTGATCGGCGTAACATATTGAGTGCGTCTCGGAGCGTTTCGAGATCCCAGAGGTGGCTCTCAGCACGCAGACGAGCGAGGTAATCAATGTCCCAGATGATTTCACCGTGATCCTTGGTATCAAGTGCGACCTGTTTGAAAATCTCTCGGAAAATCCCAGTATTACCGATGCTCAATTTCGTACCTGAGATGCCGAGTTTTTCGAGGACTCGGATCGGAATAACGATGATTTCAGCGTCCGCGTAAGCGGAAGCCGGGCCGACGAGTTCAACACCTGCTTGCCGGAATTCCCGTTTCACTTCGGTGCCGTCGGTAATCGGTTCTTGCCGTACACACTGCCCGATGTAGTAGAGTTTATAAGGGTAAGGAAGGTCTTTTAGTTCTCCGTTTGCGATGAGTCGGCAGACGGGAGCCGTCAGTTCCGGCCTTAAGGCGTAGTCCACCCGATCTGAGCCTACGAATGTGAACATCTTGTGCCGGATCTCTTCACCGGATTGCGCCGATAAAAGGGCAAAGGATTCAAAAAGTGGTGTCTGCACCTGTGCATATCCGTAAGTTTCAAAGGTTTCACGAACGACATTCTCAACGAAATTCCGCTGAACCATCTGAGCTGGTAGAAAGTCGTTCGTTCCAGTAGGTTTCTCAAACGTCTCCATGTTTTATCTATGTACCCGAGGGGTACACCCTCCGTCTATTATTGTGAGAAGATTTCAATTTCATGTTTTTTGCAGATAAAAAGTCAAAAAAAAACCCAGTAAACTTTGCTCTTTTCTCACGTGTACTGACAATGCAGCACAGAGGAGAGCGGCTCGTTTACCAGGGTCCAAACAAGTTAAACTTGCTTCCTATCAAAAATATTTTTTCATATTACCCTCATCCGCTCTACTCAAAAGTGGACCGAATGATGGTGATGGATATTAAATGTAGTGGTGTTAAGCATTTTTCGGTATCGCTTGCAAGCCAAAACTTGCGACTAAAAAGTTAGTGACTTTAATTTACACTTAATGATATTATACCGTATTGATCGGCAAATGTCAAATTTTTTTGGAATCGGAAAATAATACCATGAAAATTAATAAACCCATCTTTATCATTGCAATACTTGGTGTGCTCCTATCGATAATCCTGTGCGGTATCTATTTCGAGTTCTCCTACTTTGAACCGGACACCGTATCTTATCTGTTCCAAGCGAAGTTGTTTGCAGCGGGCAAACTCTCGTTCCCCGTGCCACCGGAACAAGGTTTCTCTTCTTCGCCCCATATTAACATTTTCAACGGCAAATGGTACTCAAAATACCCGTTCGGTAACGCCTTAATGCTGATGTTCGGTGTGTTTATCAACGCACCGTGGCTGATCCCCGCACTGGCGACAGGGGGCGCGCTGCTGTTTCTCTATCTTTTTGTGAAGGAGATATACGGGGAAATCCACAACGGCATCGCGCTCCTTGCCGCTGTGATCGGTCTCATTTCACCAGCGACGCTCGGTATGGGATCGACGTGGTTCAGTGAACCGGTGAGTCGTTTCTATCTTTCGCTCTATCTGTTTACGCTTCTGAAGACCTTAAACTGCAAAAGCGATGCGCCGCTCTCCGCACGGATTGGCTACCCACTGCTCTCAGGATTTGCGTTAGGATATGCGTTCAACACACGTCCACTCTCGGCGATCGTTTTCGGTGTCGTCGGAGGCGGGTTAACAGTCTATCACCTTTTTACGCAACGGCAGCAGCTGCAAGCACTATCCGCTACGTTGAAACGTTTCGGGTTCTTCTTTATTCCATTTGTTGCGATGCTTGGCGTATGTATGGCGTGGAATGCACATTTTACGGAAGATCCGTTCATGTTCACACACACGGTTGCGCAGCCTTATGATAAGATTGGGTTCGGTCCTCGAACAGAAGGTTACGTGCCGAATATTGAAGGGGCATCTAATTTCACACCGGCGTGGGCAATCGAAAGGACGTGGCGACACATCCTTCCGTGCATCAGTTTCAACGCACTCGGTTGGGGCGGTTATCACCACAATTTGTTGAAAGATGCCGAGTTGTCATTGACATGGCTGATCGCTTTCGTGCCTTTAATCCTACCGTGGTGTTTGGTGCTGACTCCCTTCTTCCACCGAACACGTAATAGATACGATCTGTTCTGTCTCGCACTGCTTGTTGCGAATCTGTTGCTTTACGCTTTTTTCTATTTTGAAGGTTCAACGTGGGGATTCACACCTGTAAACGCTCGCTATTACACCGAATCAACATTTCTCGGTTTCATCCCGTTGTTTGCGCGCGGGATGTTTATCTGTTATGAGGGGTTCAGGCTGCGTGAAAGGCGCGGGCTTGCTATTGCCGTCGGGGCCTGCCTTCTATTGCTCAGTGTTAACATTGTATGGAGTTATATCCGTATTGGGGAGAGGTATCAGAATTGGGGGCATGTCTACCAGAAGCTGCCACCGATGGTAGCGGAACAAAACATTCACAACGCCGTTATTTTCGTATCTCGACACCGAGGCGCGCCGATCGGCGATTATCCGTTTAAGAGTCTTAAAGAAGCGGACATTGTCTACTTTAAACTCGGTCCCGCGCCACGTTGGAAGCTGACGAACAGCGATTGGGAGAGTGTATACGCACAGTATTTCACGGGCAGAAACGCATATCTATATGTCCCCGGTGAGAACAATCTGACACCTTTATCCCTTGAAACTCGTTGACTTATTCGCCCTGTTAAAGCAGGAAACTTCTGCGGTCACTTCCAAGAATCACCCTCTATTAATTCTTCCAGGCACTCAAAATTATTGAGGAAATCTTTGAACACACTATAATCATATTTCTTTCCCTTTTTTATCACTTCCCCAGCTTTGTTTATTGGTAGTTCCGTTTTCTGATTATCGGTCACTTGGTAGGTATCCAACGTCAAATCATCAAAGCGTTCAACTTCCGAAGTATGAAAAATAAAGTAGTTAATGTCATCAGTATCTGCGTCCCAGACTTGTATCCAAGCGTAAAATACTCTGGAATCTGCTAAGTGATAGCGGATTTTGGGATGGAAACTAAACTTTTTGGTTTCTTCGCCGGATCTTGTTGTTTTGTTGTCAATTCCTTCTGATGTCTTCACCTGAATGAATCGAACAAGCATTTTTAGGCTGTCTTGTTCACATTCTTCACAAAGTGGAGTTACCGCATTAGCCTTCTTCCCTTTATAGGTACCTTCACGCGTCAACGCTTTTCTGAATGTTTTGCAGGATTCGCAGTAACTTTTCAGAATGACAAAATCAAATTTCTCGTCTATATACGCCCTAAAAACCTGCCATCCTCGTTTATGCAGTTCCATCGCTAAGCGCATCTCACCATAAAGACCAATTACGTGTTTATCACTATCAGAGCCACTCATTTCCTAACTCCTTCGGATGCATACCGAGAGTACTGGAGAACCTATTTAGCACGGCATCTCGAAACATTGTCCGATTCAATTCTATTCCAATGCTGTTCCGTTTTTGACGAAATGATTCTATTGTTGTGGTAAATGCTCCTGCAAAAGGATCAAGAACAGATTCATTTATACCGGTAAATACTTGAACTGCGTATTCAGGAATTTCCTTAGGGAAGGGTGCTGTATGTCCAAGTATGTTTTCACCTTTACTGTTTATCTTAATTACTGGTGGAATCTTGACGACGTCGCGCCGCCACACGCGCAGCAAATCTTCATCAATGTGATTATCGGTTTGCTGCAACCCAGTCATCAACTGAGTGCGGGCTGAAAAGCGTTTTCCGCGATTGCTTGCTGATCGCTCAAAACAGTCTAAATTTTTGCATTCCCAAGATTTAACACCCACCCCAGAGTAAGCATTTCCATTGACTTTCAAACAACCACATATCGGACACGGATAAAGCGTTTCATCCAACCGATGTTTGTAAAAAACAAAAATGTGTTCATAACAGTTGACTGGATATTGATACAAAGGATAAGGCCTGTTTCCATTCTTATGTCGCTGGGTCTGAACCTCCCCTTTATCCCAGATGAAGTCGTCCACAAATTGGAAACCGTGATCTTCAAATATCTGAGTGAAGTATGCCCCCAAAGGTATCCGGCGTTTTCCCCAAGACGATTTAGTTTCCCTATTGTCATTGTCAAATATGTCGCCAACATTGAAAACGAAAGGACGATGATTATCCAAAACTCGATAACATTCCTTGATAATAGAGGACATTTCATCCAAATAGTCATCCAGGGTTACCCATTGGGAATAATCTCTCGCGTTATAATATGGCGGAGAGGTGACCATTAACTGCACACTTTCGCTGTCCATACGCCGCAAAAAATCCAGACAGTTGCCCCACAATGCTTTCGGAATGTGAGGTTGAGAAAAAATGGATTGATTCATATCTGAATCCGCACCGGTGTATTGTTTTTGATACTCTCTCTTTACGAAATCGTAGTAGGCTTTGACAAACTGCTCTATAGTCGAATTCCGATTGCCCCGAATGTGACGAAAGCAATTCGTTCTAAATTCGTTCAAAAGTTCTTCATTGAACACGCGCTTTAAATACTTATCACTCACCTCAAATATCTGATGCAGGTACGGATCTGGAACGCCGGTCGCGCTCGATTTTTCATCCTCCGCAGGCGAGGCATCGGTCGCTCGTGCTTCGTTATCTTTCGCAGTCAACCATAAATAATACTGCTCTGGATGCTTCAACTTCATCTCCGTCTCGGTTAATCGTTCGTGTTCCATGATAATAATCCTATTCAAATGAGTTTGAGTATAATTCAAAATCTATAGCAAGCATTTTTCAAGTTTTTCTGAAATTAACGCAATAAACAATATAAGGGTTATAAATTTTCTTTTTTTAACACTTGTATTTTACATTACCTGTTCCAAAATGACAATATCCCCAGGATTCCACGATTGGGCGATGATGTAGAGTTTGCCGTCAATCTTTCGGATCACTGCGCCGTGCAGATGCTGAAAGGTTTCCATACCCAACTCTTCTTTTAACATAACGGTCGAGACAAGATTATCTCCGTCCAAGATATAGAGCGGCGCGCCTTTCTCTTTATTCGGTCCAAAGAGGCATGCAACAACAGCATATCCGGCCTCATAATCAATGCTACACGGGAAAGAACCTTTGATCAACGGTAACGTCTCCAGATAAGTACCGTCCGGCGAATAGCGTTCAATCTCTGCATTTGCGCGGTCAGAAGCATCCAACCGATTTGTGCCGTCCGGAACCGTAATGTGATGTCCTGTACCAAACTGTCCGGGTTCCTCGCCTTTCCCACCGAACGCCAGTGGATACCAACTCGCCTCAAGCGGTTCAAGACTTGTGAGTTTCGCACCTAAAATATAATCTAAATCGGAGTAACCGGTTGTAACATAGAGCATACCGTCAATGTGTGTCACACCGGTTGGCACAAATTTCCCGCCTTCCCTGAAATAGATGTTAACCTCTTGATGCTCGAAATCTGTGAGTGCATCCGGTGCCTGCAATGTATGTACAAGCTTACCGTCCAGGGTCGTTGTGAAAATTCTACCGACATCATTTGCGGGGAAAGAAAGGTAAGGTGTACCACTGCTTGTTGTCCAGACGGTTACATAGTGAGCGTTGGCTTTTTTCAACGCTGCAGGAGTCTCAATCAACCGTGTCGTTTTTAGGTCGGCACTGATTTGAATGATACCGACTTCTGGGAGTGCGAAATAGGTTTCACCTTTACCTTCGCGCCGATCCACGTCAAACCCGCCGTGCGCTTTGTCAATCGCGGCGACGACTTCTGCAGGGAAATGGTCGCGTGTATAGAGGACTTTGAACTTAAGCACGCCCTGTCCACTGGTCAACGTCATATCAGGAGACGCTTCGTGGTGGGCAACGAACTGAAATCCTTCCGTTTCTGCTGACGGGTGTTCTGGCACGTGTGCATAAACGTATCCAATTATAAAGGTAAGGATCACAATTAAATAGATAACCTGCCGCATTCCAAAGTCTCCTCTCTACGCTTGTATCATCGCTCGAAATTTTTTGGTGAATTCGCAACTGCGCGCGATGCTCGCCACATCTTCCATCTTGTATTGAACGACCAGCGGACCGGAAAAATCGATCTCCTTCAAACCTTGTGCAAACGTCTCAAAATCGAAAACGCCTCCACCGGGTTCACCGCGGTTGCTTCCGGATACATGGACATCCCCCAAACACGTCTTCATTGCGTGTACCGCTGCGTGCGGTTCCGCACCGTCGTTGAAGAGATGGTACGTATCGCACGTCAGATAAACCGACAACCCCGTGTCCTCAATAAACGCGACACCTTCACGGTAGTTATCAAGCGGACACCGTTTTTCAAACTCAAGTGCAATCTTCATGCCGTTCTCACGGCACGGATCTATCATCTGGGACAGATTATCCGCGAGCGCGTCCAGAGATGCTTGGCGCGACACTCCCTCCGATGGGTTTACCCACACACCGATAACATCAGCGTGGAATCTTTTAGCGACTTCGAGCACAATTTCAAAGTGTTGCAATGCTTCGGATTTCCGGACAGGTGTTGTCAAAATATGGTTGCCGAAACCAATTGTCGGTGCGACGAGTCCGTGTTTTTCAGCGAGTTTCACTGCGTCGTCTATCTCTGCAGTTGAGAGTTCACCGAGAAAACCGGAATGGACAGGGATATTGATACCTTCGTAGCCTGCTTCGGCGACAAGTGCGAAAATCTCGGCACGCGTAAATCTGCCTAAGGTGCCAGCGTAAGGGTCATAACAAACAGTTAGCATTTTTCCTCGCTTGAATCTGTCTCTTTTGATAACGGATACGGATCTTCTGTCGTCAGTTCGCCATTAGGGAGTTCATAATAGAGATGTCCGTTGATGTCATACACATTCGGAATCCCTTTTTTGCGGTTTTCTTCCTGCGCTCTTTTGACTGCGCGATTGCCGATTCGTAGCATCTCACGTGCCCACTCGTGGGTTTCAAGGCTTAATTTGTCGTTACGCATTATACGCCTCCATTGCGAATGTCTTGCATGAATATTTCAAAGAAAACTTCATTCATCACCTTAACTTCGCTGCCTTCACCAGAAGCGACTTCCTGAAAATGTTCCACAGAGTTGTAGAACAGACTCCATCGATCCACCAACTCTCTATACGTATACCAAAAGTTATGTTTGCTCCGATAAAAGCGACGGATGACATCTTCTGTGGGGACATGGTGTCCACCTGCCTGCACACGATTCCGTACACGGGCAACGCTTGTTTCAGGGGACTTGAGGAAGATAAAGACGATAGCAACCGTGTAACCCGCGCTTTTCAATCGATCAATGATCCGCGCAAACCCTTTCCCCGAAAGCGTCACCTCCACAATAAAATCTGTCCCTGCTTCAATGAGCTCATGGATCTCTTTTATAAAGCGTCGTCCTGCTTGAATTTTGACGCTGTCCATGTCCTCCGGTCTTGAAACCAATCTTTCGGCAATCGCATCGGCACTGATATATACAGAACTCTCTGAATCGCGGAGGTATTCGGACACAAAAGTCGTTTTGCCTGATCCGTTTGGACCGGCAATAACCATCACATTTTTTGACAATGGATTACCTTTTAAACTCGGTACGGTTAGAAACTGCCCTTACCATGTTGCTTGGATTATTGCTTGTTTAAGCAGCACTGCTTATATTTTCGACCACTACCGCACGGACACGGCGAGTTGCGTCCGACTTTTAGTAAGACCTGTGAGGTAGTTGCCGTATTGCCATGTGATGCTTGCTGCTGACGCTGTCGCATGGTCGGTATGATACTGTTCGCGGGACGTCCGGCTTGTAGTGCAGCAGCCATCATCTTCATCGGTTCGTCAATATGATTGAAGAACTGCTTATAGCCAGCACAGAGGTAGTTCAGACCGTCTTCACCGGTCGGTGTTTTGATAAACCGGTTTTTCGGACAACCGCCGTTGCAGACGAACTTCACTTCGCAGCTTCGGCAATATTCGGGGAGCGTGTCGCGTTTATCTGTGCCGAATTTGCGTTGGAACGTCGAATCCACCATCTCCTGAATTGTGTTTTCGGCGATGTTGCCAACGTGATAATCAGGTGTAACGAAGTGGTCGCATGAATACAGGTCCCCGTTATGTTCAATTGCAAGCGCATCGCCGCAAGTTTCATTGAAGACACACAGGCTCGGATTATACCCCAACCACGCCTCCAGTGCAACATCGAAAATCTGGACGAAAATTTTGCCGATGTCGTTTACCACCCACTCATCAAAGACGGCACAGAGGAATTTGCCGTACTGACGGGCTGTAACGGAACGAGGGGACACATTTTTACCACCGAAATTCTCAACTGCGGGGATAAACTGCATAAACTCCGCCCCAAGTTCTTTGAAGTAGTGATACACCTCTTTCGGATACTCGGCGTTGTGCTTGTTGACGACACATAGTATATTGTAATCGACCTTGTGCTCCTGCAATATCCGAAGTCCGCGAATGACCTGCTCGGAGGATGGACGACCGCGTTTATCATAGCGGTATTTGTCATGGATTTCCGGTGGTCCGTCGATACTGACCCCGATCAAGAACCTGTTCCGCTTGAAGAATTCGCCCCACTCATCGTCAAGAAGTGTGGCGTTGGTCTGAAATGAGTTCTGTATCTGCATACCGGGACGGCGATATTTCTGCTGGTATCGGATCGCTTGTCGGAAGAAATCGACACCCATCAGTGTCGGTTCTCCGCCTTGCCATGCGAACGTGACTTCGTTGATCTCCTGCGCTTCAATGTACTGCTTGACGTAATTCTCCAGTACTTCGTCGTTCATCCGGAAGGATCGCGTTTCAGGATAGAGTTTCTCTTTGTCGAGATAGAAACAGTATTCGCAATCCAGGTTGCATATCGGTCCGATCGGCTTCGTCATCACATGAAATGCACGTGGTGTGTTCTGTTGAAGCATCTGATTCCCCTTTTTTTCCTGACATCGTGGTATAGTTTTCACATACGTCTAAAAGTTTAGCATATTTCACGCCAGTCCACAAGAAATATTTTCCACGGACACCGAAAATGTCTTTGACAAAAAAGGAAAAAGATTGTAATATGATATTTCACATAGACGGAATACAGGGAAACCTGTTATCTTGATATAGTTAGGACTTGCACAATTTTCTACGCCTGACCTGCAAGATGGGGTTACATCCCCATCTACAAAGCGGTTTTCGTAAGTCCTGTATTAATTCCCAAAAAATTTAGGGCAGGAGGAATCAAAATGAGATTACTAACAATAAGTGTTGTGTTGCTCTTAGGTCTTTGTGTTTTTTCATGGGCACTTGAAGAAGATGATCCAGCGATTGTTGGCGTCTGGCTCTTTGAAGGCGACGTTAAAGACGCATCCGGCAACGGCAATGATGGGAAAATTGTCGGAAACTTTAAATTTGAGAACGGTAAATTCGGCAAGGCTGTCGTCGCTGGTGGTGGCGGTAGTATTGATGTCCAAGATTCAAAGAGTCTCCAAAGCGTCAGTGACGAATTGACCGTCGCTGCATGGTTCCGAGTAGATGCCGATTCGGATACCGGTGTCCGGAAAAACGGTGCTTACCTGTTGGAAGACCAGTCCGCTGCCGAACCTATACCTGACGGTTTCTCATTTAGAGTATGGACAGACGCAGGTATTACCCCCGGTTTCTATGGCCAAACAGAATTGGAACAGGGCAGTGGTATCATCTTGCTGGAACGTACGACGGCTTAAATGTCGAGATGTATGTTGATGGTGAACCCGAAAGTAAAAAAGGCGCGCTGTCAGATGCGAACGCAGCCTGGAAACCGGAGTGGAACGGCAAGGTCGCTGCAGGTGAGATGCTCCAACTTAAATTCGGGCCGGAGTCATTTACCGGTGGTATTGACGAGATTGTGATTCTTAGCCGTGCGCTTGAGCAGGACGAGATTCAGCAATTATTGAACGGTTGGGACGAGGCTTTCGCCGTTGAGGCGGAAGGAAAACTTACAACAACATGGGGACGAGTGAAGGCTGCTCGATAACCTCGCTGACGAAGTAAATCCATTTTCGGTGTGTGGGGACACGCTTAAGAACGTTCCTTGCACGCCGTTTTTTAGTACCTCTTCCCGTCTACCTTCAACTTCCGTTGAACGCCAAAATCTTCTTAATCTTACCGGGTTGTGCCCAATTGCACTTACCGGCACCGTTGAGTTGCTTTAACAGAATCGGAATCTCTGGATTCTCCAATGCTGTCTTAATCCGTTGTGCATCGGTTTCGGTCCAACACGGAATAAATGCATGCATTGCCTGGTTGCCTTGCCACATCTGTCCATCTATATTGCTCAGCACTATCGGCGTGAAATCGCTTTTCCCGTACGCCTGCCAGATAACTTTAAAAGGCGCGAACGCATACGGACCGACACCGAGCAGTGTCCACCAATTGCCTCTGTTGATAGCGGATCGGAGAAGTGTCCCTTTTCGTGTCTTTAGTACTTCTTGTACATTTTGTAGATACGCTTTTAAAGTCTTCCACTGCTCAATTTCGTTCCATGTAAGCGGTTTTCCTGTTTGCTGGTGATATGGCAAAAGTAGCCACTTATGCGCTAAAAGTGTATTTTGTCGCCATAACTCCTTCGTCGCGAGGGGGTACAGGAACTGCTCAGGGAGATACGACGGTTTGTGATTAAAGATGAAGACGCTATTGGCACCGCATGTGTTCACACCCTGTCGCGGCTTCTGTTCTGGTGGTAACCTGATTTCAAGTGTGGTGTCCATATTTAATTCATCAAGGTCTTTCACAATCCGCCACGGGTCTGTCGGTTTTCTGAGCGGTAGTGCCTTATGTTCAATCCATTTGTCGTCCACCTCCTTGAAATACGGGATTGGGAAATCTTGTCGTGTGTCTCCCCGAAATTTCGCACAACAATACGATGTACCGACACCCTCGAACACTTTTGTTGATGTAAATTCATACACAGTATCTATGGCGAAGTCCCGATGAGCATTAGGACCGTTTTGCGAACCCTTGGCACTGTAATTCCTAAAACCACTATGGGCACCGTCTCCGAAAAAGAGAGAAGTGGGCAGATAGAAATACCCAACGCCGTTCCTTTTGAGTAATCGCCCCAAAACAATCTTCAGCACGAGTGCTGCGATGTCAGTCCGAGAGGATCCCAAAAGCGTCTTCTGTCTATCTGGTACGAGTCCTTCTTGAAGGAAAAAGGGTCTTACGCGCGCTTTATAAGCCGGCGGTAAGTCTCCGAAGTTCGCCCACGGCGGATTCCCGACGAGAATGTCGTATTTCTTTTCATGCACATCGGTGATAACATCTTGGCAGAAGATTTGAGAAGCGGGGAAGTCAACGCCAAACTCGCGCTTGACGTTTTCTCTAAATTGCGCCAGATGCGTCGGGACTATCTCAATGAGCGTCAACCGTGAAAGCCGTTCAGGGGTAATAGCAATCGCTTTTTTCCGTGCAATATGGAGCATCGCGAGCAGGAACGCACCCTCCCCAGCAGTCGGATCGCAGATATGTGCGCCATTGATCCATGCGTCAAAGACGTTCCACTTATTGATGAGCCATTCTGCCCATTTCAGCGGTGTAAAAACCTGTCCAATATGTTCGTTCATCGTCTTTCACTGTTCCTTTTTATGTAGATATTATATCAAATAGAGGTCCGAAGATACAACGTTTCAATGCTGTACTCACGCGCTGCGTTTGATTAACCAATTTTGGACGCGTTGCCACGGGCCCCAACAGCATCCACGGCAATTTTTATTGACAACTGAAAGAAAATGTGGTTAACTATTTCCAAAAGGAAACACCAGATGAACATGTCCAGCAAGAGTTACTTGGGCTCAAACACGATTATGACACAAAAAACAGGATTCGTCTATCATTCAGACTATCTTAATCACGATACCGGTCCGGGACACCCTGAACGACCAGATCGTTTACGCGCGAGTTTGGCAGCACTTCAGCAGAGCGATGTATGGGATCAGTTACACCACATTGAACCGACTCCGGCAAGCGTTGCACAGATTGCTTATGCCCATAATCCCGCCTATAGCGAACATATCCGACAATACTGTGAAAAAGAAATCCCACTCACTTACGACACAACCGTTTGTCATGAATCGTTTGAGATTGCCCTGCTTTCGACAGGCGGTGTCCTCCGTGCCGCGGACGCTGTCGCAACAGGTGTCGTCCAAAATGCTTTTGCGATGGTACGTCCACCCGGACACCACGCCACTCCGGGACAGAGCATGGGGTTCTGTCTGTTTAACAACATCGCTGTAACGGCACGCTATCTTCAGCGGGAGCACGGTGTCGAAAAGGTTGCGATTGTCGATTGGGATGTTCATCACGGCAACGGCACGCAGGACATTTTTTATCAAGACGACTCCGTTTTCTTTTTCTCTATCCACCAATCGCCGCTCTATCCGGGTACAGGTTCAAGTCGCGAGCGCGGTAGCGGAGAAGCACACGGTACGACGCTAAACGTGCCGATGCCCGCCGGAAGCGGAGACGACGAATACACCAAAGTCTTTACGGACACGCTTATACCGGCACTCCGAGACTTCTCTCCAGAATTTCTGTTAATCTCTGCAGGTTTCGATGCCCACTATCTTGATCCACTTGCTGGCACTGAGGTAACAGCGGACGGGTTCGCTACACTCACAGATTTGGTGCTTGCGTTTGCCGAGGATGCCACATCGGGTCGCGTTGTTTCTGCGTTAGAGGGTGGTTATAGTTTAGAAGGTATCTCTGAATCCGTTGTGGCACATGTTGATCGGTTGGCTAAAGTGTGACGTAAATGCTCAGTTCTGATTGCCTTGTTGTATTAGGTGTGAAGTGTTGAAGGGGCTTCTTGCACCACAGGGATGACATAACTCCGAAGCGTCAAACCTGACATCGTCTCTGTTTCTACAACCGGCTCTGGATTTTGACGGTGATCAAAGACGACATAATAACCCTCCGTTGCGTCCTCCGATTTCAGATAGGCAGCGAGCTGTTGCTTTCCTGCTGCATAGCGGCGCGCCCCTTCCCAAATCTTGGTTTCAACGATATATTTCTGTTGGTTGTGAAGGATAAGCAGGTCGAGTCTGCCGCGCCCGGTTGGCACTTCAAGGAACATCGTTCCGCCCACGGTGCGAACAAACTGATCAAGATAAGCATAAAGTAGATGTTGTCCGATGTATTCTTGTGGCGTATCTGGGACCTGTAGGATGCGGAACCCAGCACGGGTGATAAACGCCCGGAAGTTTTCAAGGAGCTGCCCCATCTCAATCTGTCGTCCACCGTGGGTTAGATAATCAATAAAATTGGTGTCGGTATCTTCGGAGAAATAATCGTCTTCTAATCCGTTAAATAGCGGTTTGAAAGTTTGGAAGATGCGGTGCTGATAGATCGGATTTACAATCTCACACATGCCGTCAGCACCTGCTCTGATAACCCCATAAATGGCGAGTTCATTCATGAGCTCATTGTCTAAACTGAACGGAATGCCTCTCTCATAAGAAATAATTCGCATGAGGAGACTTTCAAATTGACGCTCTTTGCGGATATTGGTCAGCAGATGATCAATGTTCGTATTCCGTTCCCGAAGGAGCTGCGTGTATGCTTGAGCAAAGTGCACCATCCTAATCATCTCAGTTTTGGGAACATCAATTTCTGTGGCGAGAATCTGCCCAAACCGGTTGACGAGGAAGGGTTGCCCGGCAGTCTGTCTGTGAATAGATTCAATCACTTCGGGAACAACAAGTTGCCCGACTTCATCGGTATACTGTCCAAAGAGGTTGTGCACCTGTTCCAAGGTAAAGTTCGGTAGATGAAATTCATCTTGGATATTGAACGGCGAGATAGACCGGTCATAGTTGAGTTGTGTGATGTTCTTGACTCCCACAATACCGACGCTGTGCAGGCATCTATCATCTTCAAAATGATAGATGTGGCGGAGTGTATGAAGAAAATCACTGACGGCGGTTGGGGGGATGCCATCAAACTCGTCAATGATGAAGACGATTCTCTGCTCACCGTATTCAACCGCCAATAAGCTCGCGAAATCTTCAAAAAATTCCAACATTGAACCGTGATGGCTGAATTGGGTGTTATCCAAGAGTTGCGTTAATGCTTCAGAAAGCACGTGACCGCGTTTCTGGAAAACGTTTTCGATGTGCTTGCGGATCCTTTTGTAAAGAAGCTCGTAAAAATCAGGAACGGAGAAGTTTTTATAGATGTCAAAACTGAGTTGGATCGGAAAATAGGTTGGGTCTTCCACAGCGAGCGTAGCGAGTGCCAATCGGAAAAACGTTGTCTTGCCGGTCTGGCGCGGTGCAAAAAGGACGATGTACCGTCCATCCTTCACGCGATTGATGAAA
>JAJEEK010000002.1 GCA_022821065.1 Candidatus Poribacteria bacterium | reverse complement strand
ACCCGTTTCACCGGAAGCCATTCCGATATTTGAAGATACACTCAGCCTGCGTCGAGATTTCAACGCAGCAGCGGTCGATCTGTCGTTGCTAACGCTATTTCTCATCGTTCTTTTGTCTGGTGCGTATCTCGCTTTTGTCCGCGTGGAGGTCTAATAAAAATGCTGATGACACTCATCCGTCGAGAACTCCTCGACAATCTCATGACATTCCGTTTCGCGGCAGCGACTTTCATCATACTGTTGCTTGTCGTTGCCAATACTTTTGTGTTGATTATAGATTATGAACGACGTTTGGCAAGTCATAACGATGCTGTCAAAATGCACCAACGCCAACTGCAGGAGGAAATTACCTATTCCGCAGGTGAAGTACGTGTTGACCGTCCGCCGAACCCATTGAGTATCTTCAATAGGACTTACGCAATCGCTTAAAATGTGTTATACTTTGTCCTTATGACTAACATTAATCTTTCCGAAAAGAGAGAACCGCTCTTCTTGGATTATTGTCAATTTCTGTTAGCAGGCTTTCAGAACTTCACACAGACGTATTTTGCCGATCATACGCAGAAGTGGAGTCATGATCAACTCAACCGTCTCCTGAATACAGAACGTATACCGGCCCGCCAACTCTGGCGATCGGTGAGAAATGATATTGACTTTCATGAAGCGGGTTATCTCCTTTTTGATGATACTGTTCTTCCAAAGCCTTACGCGAAAGAGATACAGCCTGTTCGCAGACAATGGAGCGGTTCTGAAAAACGTGTGATCCAAGGTATTGGTCTCCTAACGTGCGTCTACGTCAACCCGGAGATACACCGTTATTGGATCATTGATTATCGTATCTATGACATTGACCGAGATGGTAAAACGAAACTCCAGCATCTTCAAGAGATGTTGCGAAATGCTTATTTCGTTAAGCGTCTACCGTTTCGGACGGTATTGATAGATTCTTGGTATGCTTCAATGAAGGTGATGAAAGCCATTGAAGCGATCCCAAAGATCTACTATGCTCCCTTAAAATGTAACCGTCTCGTCAATGACTCCGAGGGTGTCGATAAACATAAACGCATTGATTCGTTGATTTGGACAGAAACTGAGCAACGAGAAGGTAAACTTGTGCATATCAGAAAGTTTCCGAAGGGGCACCAAGTGAAGTTGTTTCGGATAGCGTCTGACTCCGGGCGCACGGAATACATTGTGCCCAACGATTTATCTCAATCCGATACGAAAGCGACGAAACAAGACTGTCGCATTCGGTGGAAGATTGAGCAACTTCATCGTGAACTGAAGCAAACTACCGGTATCAGCAAGTGCCAAAGTCGTCATCATCGTGGACAGCGGAACCATATTGCCTGCTGTTTGTCGGTTTGGATAAGTCTAACGCGTGCTGCACGGGCGACGGGTCAAACGATTTACCGTCTCAAAGGAAGTTTATACGATGATTATATTCGACGAGAGATCGAAAATCCTTCTATTGTCGTCAACTTTGCGTAAGTCCTAATAGAACCTTAATCACACAATTTACACTACATTCTCCAATTTTAATTGATTTTTTTTATAGCCTTCGGATTAAATGAATCCCGTAGGCTATTTTTATTGGAGTGAAGAGATGGATACCAACGACACACATTCCCCCAACACAGAATCAGAATCACGTCCGTCCGCGCTAAAGACACTGCGCCGTTTTTTCTTTGTTGCTTGGCGCGCCAGCCGATTCGGCGCGATTGCGCAAGCACTTCTGACACTCACACACGGGTGTATTCCGATAGGCATTCTTTGGGCGAGCCGGGAACTGGTGAACCTCATCGCTGCTTTTCTCGATAACGAAGCGGACTTGAATTTAGAAACCGCAGCACCATGGGTGGCAGCACTCGTGCTTCTGGCAATGTTCAGAAATATAGCAGGCACTTGTGATGGATACCTGCAATGGAAGATGAAAAACCTTATCGGACTCCACCAGCAGGGCGCCTTACTTGAGGCAACGACGCATATCGACTTTGCCGTTTTTGATTAACCGCAGACGTATGATTTGATACAACGGGCGCGCCAAGCACTCGGGCATCGGCTCACGAACCTGCTGCGATTTATAACAGAAATCGGGCAACTCTGCGTGACATTGGTTGGGTACGGGGTCATCCTATGGATAGCGGATCCGCTGCTGGTACTCGTAGTCGGGTTACCCGCGCTACCCTCCGCCTGGATTAAAGTTAAGACCGCCGAAAGACGGTACAGCCACGATTACGCAGCGACACCTGTACGGCGTATGATGGATTATATGCTGAGTTTATTGCTCGGTACCGCCTCTGGACAAGAAGTGCGACTCTATGGGCTTTTCAATCTGCTTTTCGGACGCTGGCGAACGAATCACCAAAAATGGAAGGAAGAATCGCTGGCAAAGATATGGACAGAAGCGAGAGCCTCCATCGGTACCACTATCGCTGAAGTCATCGCGTACGCAATAGCAATTGGTATACTCGCTGCGCGTATTGTAGAGGGGCACCTCACACTTGGAGATTATGTGATTCTTACCGGCACTGCTGCATTCTTCCAAGGAGATCTGGAGGGATTGCTCAGACTCATACAAAACATACTTGAAGATGTCCCGTTACTTCGTGATTTGCATCTCCTCTTAGAGCGTGGAAAAACGACGCGGAGCGAGTCAGGCACCAAGACCTTCCCACAACCGTTAGCGCATGGGTTAGAAGTCCGCAATCTACGTTTCCAATATCCGGGTTCAACGGACGACGTGTTACAAGACATAAATTTTCAAGTACGTCCGGGAGAGATCATTAGTATCGTGGGTGTTAACGGTGCCGGGAAATCAACACTTATTAAACTATTGCTCGGATTATACAAACCTGATGCTGGAACAATCCGCTATGACGAGAAAAACATCGCCGCAATTGCCCCAGATCAGATCGCCCTTAACTGTGCCGCCGTTTTTCAGGATTTTGCGCGATTTCGTAGACCTGTGCGTGAGGAATTGGTGCCGGGTCCCCCGAACTTCCACATTGACGACGCAGCACTCCGGCGCGTCATCAGTGCGGTTGGTATCGAGGAACGTTTTCAAACTTTTCCACGCGGCTTGGATACATTTTTAGATCCTTCACTCGGTGAAGAGGGTGAAGGTGCAGAGTTATCTGGTGGTGAATGGCAAAAAATTGCACTTGCGCGGGCGTTGGTTAGAGATCCACAAGTTCTCGTTCTTGACGAACCGACGGCAGCGTTGGATCCACAAGCCGAGGTCGAACTCTATCAACGTTTTGTTGAACTTGCGGCGGGGCGGATGACGTTCCTGATTTCACACCGAATCGGATCGGCGCGTCTCGCCGACCGAATCTTGGTATTGGATTCAGGGCGTATTGTTGAAGACGGGACACACGAGGCATTACTTGCCCAAGATGGTCTCTATGCCAGATTTTTCCAAGCACAAGCACACTGGTACCAATCGGAATGAAATGGAGAACGGATATACGGAGATGGATACCAAATACAAATCCGACCTGAATCAACCGCAAGGAAAAAGTAATCAGGACAATTCTAAAAACCGAGTTCGGAATGAAATGGAGAACGGATATACGGAGATGGATACCAAATACAAATCCGACCTGAACGAACCGCAAGGAAAATTTAAAAATGCAAAATGGTAATGGAAAATGGAAGACATGGAGATCGGCTGCGAAAGAGAGTATCATCGCATACTTCCGTACTTTTGCGATTGTCTGGCGGAGTGGTGCGCTCTCGCTTTCAGGGATGATGTTTCTCACGTTATCCCTCGGCGTTCTACCTGTAGGCGAGTTCTTCGTGACGGAACACTTGGTCAACGTAATCACCGCCGCTATAGGTGATGCCGGCTGGTGGCGGCAGGTCGTTCCTTGGTTGCTCGCGCTCCTCGGCCTGCAAATCTATAGTACGCTCGCAGACCAGTTAAGAGAACCGTTACGTCTCACTGTCCGAGAAAACATCGAGATTTGGATGAGTGAGGGTATTGTCCGGAAATCCAATACAATAGAATTGATCGAGTTCCAAACGTCAGAATTCCAAAATGCGTTGGCGCGAGCGCGTTCTATGTCCGGTGATGAGCTTGAAGAGATTGTGTGGTGGATCGTTGACAGCATCCAACAATTAATCAGCGTCACCGCCCTTGGTATCGTGCTGTGGAGTCTACATCCCTTGTTAGCACTGCTGCCTACGGTGACCGGTATAGCGTCTTGGTGGAGTGGTTCACGCTTTGCTGTTGATGCTTACAGCCTTGATGTCCAACAGACACCACAACGACGGGAGCGAGATGCGTTAGAGGGTATCTTGACAGATCGGGGTGCAGGTAAGGAAGTGCGGTTATACCAAGCACAGGACTTATGGATAGAACGCTGGCAAAAGTTATGGCAAGAACTTATAGAAAAACAGCAGGCAATTGAACGGCGTAAATTTTTAGCGCATATTGCAATTGGTATTTCACGTGCCTTGTTGTACGTTTGTTCTCTTATTCTTTTATTGCTGGAGGTCTCTCGCGGTAGATTGACAGTCGGCACCTATGTCGCCGCTGCTGTCGCCATCGTTAACTTAGATGGTATCTGGGACGGAGTCGCTGGTTATTTTCTATTGATTGCGGGCGAGATGCGCCGCTTGTCAGGAGATTTGTACTCGTTTTTAGATCGTGATACCGACACGGTATCGGGGTTGAAAACCCCTCCTACAAGCAGCACCCCTTCAACACCTCAGAAAGCACCGAACCTGACCGCTTCACAGGAGCCTTCACACCTACAGGTAGAAAATGTTTCGTTTTTCTATCCAAACGCGCAAGCACCGGTACTTCGGCAGGTAAACCTAACAGTGAATAAAGGGGAGCGGGTGGCACTCGTTGGACCCAACGGTGCAGGGAAATCTACACTGGCACGCCTACTGCTTGGACTCTATCAACCACAAACAGGTGTAATTCGCGTGGGAGATATACCCTTAAACGAAGAAGCGCGTCAGGAGTGGCTAACGCATTGTAGTGCGGTGTTTCAGGATTTTACGTGCTATCATCTGACTGCCCGCGAGAATATTATTTTTGGCGATCTTGAACATCCGGAACGCATGGAAGTGGCATCGACTGCTGGTGGGGCAGTTTCGGTTATAGAGGGACTCGCCGCCGGTTACGAGACGGTGTTAGGACCAACTTTCGGGGGGCGCGATCTATCCGGCGGCGAGTGGCAACGCATCGCAACCGCAAGGGGTTTCATGCGGGAAACGCCATGGTTGGTTGTCCTTGATGAACCGACTGCAGCACTGGACCCGTTAGCCGAACAGGCAATTTATGAACGATTTATTCAACGAAGTGCCGGACGGACAGCCCTTATAATTTCGCATCGTTTGTCTTCAGTCCGTACTTGTGATCGGATTCTTGTCCTTGATAACGGCACAATTGTTGAAGACGGAGACCATGAGACGTTATTAGCAAATGATGGACTTTACGCGCAGTTTTTCAGAGCACAAGCACAATGGTATGTTTGACAGAAGCATTCGGCTGTCAGCCGTCAGCAGAGAATGTTTGGTGAAGTCAGGTGAGTCTTTGAAAGGAACAACTTAGGTCTACAATAAACGGGATGCAACCGGCTACTTCGATTTCAGGTTTTCTGCCAAGATTTCAATCAGTTCGGCTAAAGTCGGGAATTCGTCGCGCGCCTCCGGTGGGAGATCCGCGATGTGCGTGTCGCCAACAAATCGGTACATATCTGCCGCGCCTTTCAGGATATTCGGTGTCAGTCCGACATGTTCAAAGGTCGCAGAAATCTCCTCCATCTCACCGATCCAACGTCTCGCTTTTGGCGGCATGCCCGGTAATCCTCTCTCCATCCGTTCAAAAAGTACCGATTGACTCAACTGAAATTCAGCAGTGAGTGCTTCTGAAACACCTAAGACGGATGCCGCGGTGAGCAATTCGGTGCAGAGTGCGGTCAACCCTTTCGTTAGGGAGGCGTAGCACATCTTAATCGCAGAAGCGAGTCCTACCTCGTCGCCAAGCGCACGTACATCTAACCCGTGATTGTTGAGTTCAGAGAACGTATCAAGGTTCGGTCCCGATGCGTAGAAGCGCGTCGCTCCCGGTGTACGAGGCGGTGGTCCGATAATAGATGCGTCAACAAAAGTCGCGCCTGCCGAAGTGATCGTATCTCCCAATTCACGCACCGTCTGTGGAGCGATAGCGTTGCAGTCGGTGTATGTTAGGGTTGTATCCACCTGTTGGAGTGCTTCCGCGATTGCAGACGCAGCGGATTTCGCTTGTGCTGGTACCATGATCGAAAGAATCAAGTCGGCTTCGGTAACAAGTTGCGGATAGGTTGGCACATCCGCAATTCCTGCTTTTTCTGCGAGTTGGCGGGTACGCTGACTCCGATCTTTTAGACACGTGATAACGCGTAAACCGTTTTGACGGAGGACACCCCCGACAGTGTGCCCCATATCACCAGGGCTTAAGATTCCGACAGTGTTGGGCATAGATCGCTTCCCCTTTTCAAATATGAATACCGATAGTGTTGAATGCCTTGAAGACTAAGAGGGCACCGAGTAGAATGACGACAGCGGCACTGATCATCGGTAGACGTTGTAACCAGACCCCTTCGCCTGTGAAACGCTCAACTACCGGTTTTGCCATCACCATTAGAATACCGATAGCAACCAACACGGCAGCAAGTCCGAATGAGAAAGCACATAGGATAATGAGTCCCCATACAAGTTTGTTAAGGCTAATCGCGAATAGGAGTCCGATGAGGGCATCAACGCATGGCACGATACCACCGGAGATACCGAGCGATAGCAATCCCCAAAATCCTGTCCGTTCCGATGGGATAGCATGGGTATGTGTTCGCCCACCATGACTATGCGTAAGTTCATGGTTGTGATCGCGGTCGTGTGAATGTGAGTGTCCGTGGTCATCATCATGCGAATGGTCATGAGAAGGGGCGTGTCCGTGATCGTGGTCGTCTGCGTGCGAGTGTTCATGATCGTGTCCATGTTCATGGTCGTGTCCGTGATCGTGGTCGGCATGTAGGTGGTCGTGTGAATGATCATGCGGATGCGGGTGCTGATGCCCATGTGCTTGGTTCTGTGTACTACCGCTATAATACTGCTTCATGTTCCTTGCAAGCAGCCACGCGCCAATACCAACGATCAGGACCCCAGAGAACAAGCTCAACCACGGGACGATATCCTCCGGTGCGAACCCTTGTGCCACGAGCATGACAACGCCGAGTACTATGACACTAAAGGTGTGTGTAATAGTAACGACAAGCCCAAGGAAAATTGCGTCGATGACTCTGCCTTTAGAACCGACAAGATAAGCCGCGACGATGGCTTTCCCGTGTCCGGGGGTCAAGGCATGCAAACCCCCCAGCACAAATGAGACCACAAGGGCAACAATCGCCAATTGAACCGTAAGCGGTTGGTTTATCAACTCTTTTATTCGGTCGCCTGAATGTTCATGCCCTTCGTCGGCAGATACCGAGGTGCAGGCGACGACACCAATAAAAACGATTGTTAGAATGCAGAGATAACGGTTCTTCAAAATTTATTAAATCCTCGCGAATTTTTGGAAACGTCTATCAGCGATGACTTCGCTGACATAGATGTCTCCGTTTGAATCAATCCAAATACCGTGCGGAGAATCGCTGAATTGCCCCGGAGCGGTTCCCTTCTCGCCCCACCGTCCGATGACTTCTCCGTCGAGCGTCATGATGCTGATACGTTGCCCACCTTCGGCAATATGGATAATATTATCACTATCAATAAAGAGGTCGTTCGGGGATCGGAGGTCTGTCCACTCGGTCAAGTATTCACCGTTGTTGTTGAAAATCTGACAGCGGAGGTTGCCGCGATCAAGGATATAGACGCGATCGTTATGGTCTACAGTAACATCGTGTGGCAGGTTAAATTCGCCGGGTCCTGTCCCCGGTGCACCCCACGAAACGATAACTTCGCCATCAGCAGTCATCCGGTGTACCCGCGACTGTCCGTAGCCGTCAGAAACGTACATCTCCCCCGAAGTAGAGAGAACAGCACGCGTAGGCTCATTAAATGGACCTCCCGGCGGACCTGGCTGATCCACAGTGCCGAATGTTTGCAACAGTTCACCCTCGAGCGAGAATTTCCGAATGGTATGATCGATGGTATCTGTGGTATAGATTTCATCGTCAGGACTGATCCAGATGCCGTGCGGTTTTTTGAAGATGTCTTTACCCCATTCGGTGACGAACGTGCCGTCCGCCTCGAAAACGAGCATAGCGGGTTGTGGGCTGCGGTTATAAACATAGACGCGGTCATTTGAATCGCACGCCACGCCGGAAACGAGACCGAGTTGGGGTATCATTCCCCACCCTTCTACGACTTCATACTGATAATCACCTGTCCCAAAAGTTGCCATGTTGATACCTCCTGTTAAGTGCTAACGTTTACGCGCTTTGCAACAATAAACTTAAGCAGCTGTACAATGCGTTCCGCTTCCAAAATACCGTTGTATCTCGGTGAAAACTCGACATGAAACACAGGTCTTTCGCTCTCAATTTCACTAACATTTCCGTTTACGAAGGTCCAATCATCGGTGATAGTGTAACACCCAAAAATCTGTTGTTCTGGCTTAGTATCTGTTTTCCAGTTGATCCATGCGGCGGCAAGCATTTCACCGTAAAGTTGGCACAACGGGTCTAGCGCGTTAATACCACGTTTTGCTTCGTGGACAACGAGGTAAGGACTCCTAATTTTCTCAGCAACAGCGGGAGCAAGCGCGCCATCGGCTTCCCCTTCTAATTCAAATGTGGGATATGTGGCTTTGAGTAATACACCTGCCCACGCGCAAACCTGCCCCTGCTCCGCAAGTCTTAAGAGCGGATAAATAGTTCGTGCCCAGAGGGTGGCTTCGTTTAACCTTGTGAGGTGGCGTTGCTGTCTGTCAGCCTTGAGGTAGTCAAGCATCACTCCTTCTTCGGCAGTCAAGGGTATCTGCATTTTTTCCCACACTTCTATGGGACCGTCTTGTTCGTGCAGTTCTACAAGTATGTTAAGAGTTTCTTCAGTAAGTTGCGATAATGGATACGTTTGCATTGCTGAAACCTCCTTCTAATCTACTCAGGTACTTTTAAAGTTTTCTCCAAAAGGGTTTCAAATCCGATAATATCTAATTTTGGAATATATTGCAACTGTTTTAAAAGATCCCATTTATGAAGAGGGCAGCGCGTGTGAAATTTGCGTCTTGAAACCCTGTGGCATAGAGGACACCTGTCTCGTCAATATACGTGTACCTGTTCTCACCGAAAAAGTGTATGATTTCAAAATTCAAGCGGAAGTTCCGACTCAAGTCGTAATGGAGACCTGCGCCCCAGTCGGAGAGGTCCGCGTAAAAATCGAAGAGTCGGGCGTTAGCGGGATTGAGTGCATCGCTGATAAAATCGAGGTGTATGACGTTAAAGTATACAAATGCCCGTGCTTCGCGATAATTGTAGAGACTATGGTCGTGTATCCATGTGAAGTCGATTTGGATGCGATCGTCCCAAGAATTTTCTGTTGCCCTATCGTCTTGGTTGAAACTGCCCCGGAAATCTTCAAACTCTCTCGCACGATAATAACTGGTATCGGTCATGTGGACAAAAGTGAGCCGATTGGAGAGTGAAAGGCGGATCGATTCATTTAGATCGTAAGAAAAGATCAGGTTTGCGTAGGCCGTATCTTGGATAATCTGCTCGTCAAAATCGGATTTGGTGTAGAGATCGGCATCCAAATCGTCCTGATTGTCGATTTCAATGTCGTGCAGATCGCGCGTATAGCGGAGTTTGAGTTCTGTTTGAAACATGGAGGAGATCAACGGCGTGGTCGGCGCATATTTTCTAAACGCCAATTCTGTTGGATTAAGGTAGTAGAGGTTCCCGTTCTGGTCAATACCTTTGAGTTGTAGTGCGACCTCGGTTTCCACCTCTCTCCGGAAAGGAACGAGCAGTTTCTGTGTATACGTGCCTTCTGTAGTGAATCGTTGGACGCGTCGTAACCTATAACGGAACAGTCGCGTCTCGCCGTCGTAGCGTCGCGTAGGGTCGTCGAGCCGCTTCGGAAGGGAAGACGCGAAATCTTTTAGGTACTTCGCAGTGTCGGCGACAAGGAGCGTTCCGTCCGCCAATGCTGCGATCCGAAACGGTGCGATAAATTGACCGCCATTGTCACCATATTCACCGAAAGAGCTTAAAAATTCTCCATCGGCACCATACTTCAGGACGCGATGTCCCTTTTCATCAACGACATAGAGATTTCCGTGTTTATCTGCTGTTATATCTACGGGATGTACAAGACGACCTGTTCCGGGTTGCTTGAGCGCGTGGTGTGCAATAGGTTTACCTTCTATATTGAGTTTGTAGATCGTTCCGCCATCGCAGACATAGAGGTTCCCGTTTGTATCTACTGTTAGGAGAAATTCACGTTTTGTGTCGCCTTGTGGGATAATGAGTGCGTAATTACCTTCCCCATCTAAACCGGGCGCAGCAGCTTCAAGGCGTGCTATCCGTTGGCTGAAATCTTGGATCGGGTAACTCGCGACAAATACGCCTTGTGCATCAAATTTATGGACGCACGGACCGTAGTTAAAGACCTTCGCGCCAACGTTTAAGTCAGAAACCTGAGTGAACATCCAATCCATTACATAGATACTACTATCTGTGCCGACAGCAATAGCGGTAGGATTAATAAACCGAAAAAGACTGTCTACCTGCATCTGGATGTCAAACAAGAATCCACCGTTTTCGTCGAACTTCTGGACTCGGAAGTTATCTGTATCCGCTATGTAAATGGCACCATCGACGCCAAACGCCATAAAGACGGTTGCTGCGAATTGTGCCTCACCTTCTCCTTTCCCACCGAATTCGTTAACAAATTTGAACTCAGGTGCGGCGTTTAAATGCATCGGAATTAGGAAGAGAAGGCAAAATGTTATTTTTTTCAGGTTAGCCATCTGCCGTGTTTTTAAAGGGGTAATTGATTTTTCTCAAGGGTAATGTGTTCCAGTATTGGTGTCGCGTGCTTTTTTCGGATATTGTCCAAAACGCCGTTGATAAATTTTGGGGAATCTGGAGTGCTGTAAGATTTGGCAATCTCAACAGCCTCATTGATTGAGGTCGCTGGATCTATATCGTCTACAAAGAGAATTTCGTAAGTTGCACACCGCAAGATTGCGAGGTCAACGATAGGCATCCGATGGAGTTTCCAATTTTTAGAAGTGTTCTGCAGTAGGTCATCAATCACCGCTAAGTGTTCAGCGGTTCCCTCAACGAGTTGTGTTGCGAACGGACGAAGTTTTACGGATGTCGCTTGGCTCCGCCAAAACTGTTCTATGACAACCGACAAAGGTGTGGTGGTCAGTTGTATCTGATATAGTATTTGTATCGCGACGATACGCGATTGCCTACGCGAAGACTTCATGGTTTTGGATTCCTTGATCTCTGCTTGCTAACATACGGCGTAAATTCATTAAATATGCTACCTTGTATTATACAAGGTTTTAGGTGATATGTCAAACGAAAATGCGGAAGTGGCTGTTAGCAGTCAGCCATCAGCCATCAGCAGCCATATTCATACCTAACCAAGAAGCGTGTTAAAAAACAACTTAAACGCTCCGCGGGTTTGTGCCCGGAACTGCGGTCGAAATCCAAAAAGGATAACGCGCCCCGCACCGTACTGCGCCGAGACCATAGCCGCCTGTTCCGCGAGTTGGTCTTCACCAACGAGCCAACCACTTTGCAGGATAGCTTTTTCTGGATACTGAACAATGAGTTCGTATCTTTCGCTGAAGCGTGAGTGTTGAATTTCAAATGCGGGACTATCCCAGAACAGTATGAGAGTTTCATCAAGCATGCCGTACCCGAGCGGGTGATTTGTGTTAACAGTCGCTTTCAATGTCGATCCGGGACAAAAGAATACTTTCGACGATTTCCCTCTAAGGGTATTTCTGACTTGCAAATCCAATTGCTCAATCGCGAATTCACATGCTCCGTTAAGAGCAAGTAGGGTCCCGCCGTCCTCAACGAACTGCTTAATCGCCTTGATCCCTTCCTTACCGATGCCACTCCGGTACGCTGGTGGAACGTTGAATTCCTTGGATTCATCTTCGTCGGTTTTGTCATTTTCCGATTTTCCGACGATCCTATCAGTCGTGTCGTTAGGGAGTATGAGAACGTCAAGTCGCTGACTGAGGTCACCGCCCGTGATGTCATCATCTTTCAACGTCTGATAGGGGAATCCGAACTGTTCGAGTACGAGTCGCGTCCAACCTTCATCCATATTGCCGCCGTAATATCTCTGATACATACCAACGCGCAGTTTTTGAATTTCATGCCAGCGGACCGAAAGTTCCTGTTCTAAAGCATAGAACGTAACCCCGGAATTGAGCGTGAATTCCTCGAGTGCCTTTTTTGATTCAGCGGGTACGACAAACGCGCCCGGCGGAAATTGCGTATCGCCGACTTCAATGGTCTCATCAACCCGTCCAACTTGGATATCTCGCGCCAGCAACTGGTTGACAAGCCTGAAACTTTCATTGAGTCGCCCATCGAAGATATAACCAAATTCTGATTCACCAACGAATCGCCCCGTGGGCTGCTCGGGAGTTGTGAGCAGAGCGAAAGTAGCGTCATCGCACGTCAAAGTATTGACAGGTTCGACCTTGACCCCCATAAACTCCGCGATTGTATCTGTCGCTGTGTCATACGGTCGATTTGGCGTACCGTCCGGCGTGCGTGTCCAAGCGTCATCTGGGAAAAAAGTCTGTCCAAGCAAGGTTTTGATGACTGCCATTTTCGGTTGATTGAGGAAAATGACGTATGTCCCCGTTGGATAGGTTGAATCATTGGTCGTGAAGGCTTGGGTTGCTTTCTGGATGTCAATACCTTGGGCGAGCAGCTTATTAATCAGGTCCACGACGGTCAAGGCATCATGCTGCATCGGACGGATGAGATATGCGCTTGGTGTACCCGTCGCGCCACGCGCTGTCTGCCGCTTCGCTTTCAGATATGCGTTCGACAGGACGGTATCCTTGTGCCGTGCGGCTAAATCAAGCAAGCTCCACGCTGCAATCTTCTGTTGCTCAACGATGTCGCGTAGCCGCCACCAACCGCCCAGCCACGGATGCGGAAAATTTGTCTGCGGTTTATAATGCGGAAACGCTCTGAGTCGTCCACCTTGTGCTTTTAATTGCGCCTTGTGGATATACAGCGGTGTCGCCAATTGGGTGTGCGCAGATTCGGTCAGAATGCTGGCGATGTTGTGATAATTCCCCATCCAGTGAAAGCCGAGGTGGCTCCACGCTGGAAATTGTGCTGCATTCAGGATGCCTGTCTTACCCGCTTCCTCCAGCCTGTATGCCATGTGCGCCCCGTACCAACTCATTTCACGCCAAACGAGCGGGTCAGCATGCGGGTGAATCGGTTCACAATAAGGTGCGACGTAGAGGCGTGCGCCGTAACTCCCCATCTCGTGGTGGTCTTGGAACACTTGTGGATGCCACTCCTGAAACAGAATCCGTGCGACGTATTGTGATTCGACCAAATTCAACATAAAGGCATCACGGTTATTGTCGTGCCCGGCATATTTATGATAAAGCCACGGAAGATTACAGCCCTCGTACTCGGTATCAATATATTTGTTGTACCAATCTGTTGTCATAATCAGTCCGTCCGGGTTCAGACACGGAAACATCAGGAAAACCACATTATCGAGAATGCGTTGGGTTTCCGCATCCATTCTGGTTATCAAATCGTAGGTGAGTTCGGATGCCATCTGCGTGCTCCCAATCTCCGTGGCGTGAATACCCATTGACTGACAGAGTACGACCTTTCCCTCGCTGATTAGGGACTTCGCAGCGTCCTCTGAGAGCCCTCGGGCATCGCTTATTTCGGCGTTGACGGCTTGCAAACGCTCCAAATTCGCCAGATTTTGTGGCGATGAAATGATGGCTAACAGAAACGGATTTCCCTCTGTGGAAGGCCCCATATCAATGACTTGTAGGCAGTCGCTCTCCTGCTCTAACAACCGCAAGTACGCAACGATCTTGTTCCAAGCGGCGATCTTACGGTCGCAGCCAAGTTGGAATCCAAAGAAGGCTTCAGGGGAAGTCACTTGATTGTTCATTATATCTCCTCTCTCAATGGTTGGTGCTTGAAAATGCCAGACTCCAAATTGTATCACGATTCCTCGAAAAATTGAACAGAAATTCTTAACAGGACTCACGCCGTTTAGCGATTACATCTCGATCCCCTCTTTCTCTCGTATCCAGAGTTGGATTGAAGACCCGGGCGTTCAGAGGTTCATGTTAAACTAACAATCATACCTACCGGCAAAATGCCCATTAAATCTCGGATTCTACTATAATATGTCAAAAAAGCATCTACAATGCTTGAAATACTTGACAATTCTGTAAAAAAACTTTAGAATTTGTGTATTAGTCTTCAGTAAAAGGAGATATAGGTGACTTTATACAAAAGAGATTATGGTACTGTGGCTGGGCCGCATCCTCGGACTGCACAGGCGGGATTCGAGATGCTAATTGAGGGTGGGAATGCTGTTGATGCCGCCGTTGCCGCTGCGTTCGCGGAAGGGGTCGTGGAACCTTCACATAACGGTATCGCGGGGTACGGCGGTTGTGTGCTTATCTATCGAAAGAAGACGCAAGATGTGATTGCAATAGACTACAATTCTGCAGCACCAGCGGCTGCTTCCGAAGATATGTTCACGATTGAAGATGCACCAGATACCGCTGCTGGTTACCGTGTGCCAGGACGTGTGAACGTTCACGGTCCGCTATCTATCGGGGTGCCGGGAGTTGTTGCAGGCTTGTGCTTGACCTTAGCGAGATTCGGGACGTTACCGCTCAGCGATGTGCTCCGACCGGCTATTAATTCGGCACGCTACGGCTACGCACCGAACAGTGCGAATCGCGGCGGGATAGCAGGAAACGCAGAACGCTGGAAACGGGACTTTCCTGAAACGGCACGGGTCTTCCTGAAAAATGGTAATCCGCCGAAGAAAGGTGAGACACTTACGAACCCTGACCTCGCGAGAACTTTAGAAGCGGTTGCCGAAGGCGGACGCGAAGCCTTCTACGAAGGCGAGATCGGCGAAACAATCGCAAATCACATTCAAGAATTAGGTGGATGCTTAACCGTTGAGGACTTGAAAAATTACCGTCCGCTTATTACAGAACCTTATGAAATCCAGTATCGAGGCTACTCGGTCTACACAGCACCGCTCGGTGCGGGTGGACTGACAACTTTACAGATGCTCCGGTTAGTAGAAGCGTTTGACGTGGCAGAGATGTCCCTGACTGAAAGGTTCCACCTCTTCGCTGAAGCGATGAAGGTCTGCTGGCCCGAAAGACTCCGTCGATTCGGGGATCCAAAGGTCGTTGATATTGACATTGAGACAGAACTCTCAGACGACTTTACGGCTTCACTGCGTGAAAAACTGAATGCCGGACTCAAGTCGCCGCAGCCGGGAGAGGTCGTCTATCACGAACCGATGAACTGTACAAGCCATATCTCAACTGCGGACGCTGAAGGAAACATGGTATCGCTGACGCAGACACATGGCGGTGGCTTCGGTTCAATGGTGACCGTCCCTGGGACAGGATTGCTCTTTGGACACGGTGTCGGACGTTTCGACCCGCGCCCGGGTCTTGCAAATTCCGTCGGCCCTGGTAAGCGTCCGCTTCACAACATGGGACCCCTCCTTGCGACGCGCGATGGAAACCCTTTCGCCACCTATGGTATCCCTGGTGGTAGGACTATCCCGAACAATCAGTTGAATATTAGCGTTAGCCTTATCGACTTGCAATCGTCAATGCAACAGGCATTAGCTGCGCCGCGTTTTCATAGCGATGGTGCTGAACCGATCCAGGTCGAATCGCGGGCAGGAGAAGATATTCACGCGGGTTTGCGGGAACTCGGACATGAAATCACGGTGAGTGCTGGTATCGGTGGACCCGGACACGGTGTACGCGTTTCGGAGGATGGCAGCTACCACGATGGTGGCACGGATCCACGAGGAGAAGGGAAAGTAAAAGCAAGGTAACGGTTTGTGTCCGTTCCGGGCCCCAATTTTTTAGAAATAATGGCATCAATTAGCAAATCGCAGCAATGTTTTCTGATGCGATTTTAACCTTATATTCGCAAAGGAGCGAAAAAACGGAGAATTTATGTCACAATTTATAAAAGCCGCGACGACCGATCAGATTCAGCCGGGAAAATGTATCGGTGTGAAGGTTGATGGCGTTTTCATCGGTATCTACAACGTCAAGGGAGAGTATTACGCCATGAACAATATCTGTCCACACCTCGGCGGGGTTCTCAGTTACGGCTTCTTAGATGATAATTGTGTTACGTGCCCACTCCACATGTGGGAATTTGATGTGACGACGGGTGAATGCGTGT
Organism: Candidatus Poribacteria bacterium; assembly: GCA_022821065.1. Taxonomy (GTDB): domain Bacteria; phylum Poribacteria; class WGA-4E; order WGA-4E; family WGA-3G; genus WGA-3G. Next base: position 44,278 of record JAJEEK010000002.1, on the reverse strand, counting down.
GGCCGGGGGAGGAATGCCTCCCCACCTACCCAGTTAAAGTGGAGGGTAACGATATCCTTGTGAATGTTGACACCCCTCTCGAAACGAATTAGCACCTATTTCGATAGAAATACGGCGCGATGGTGTAATCGCGCCGTTTGAAGAGGAGAAAAAAGATTATGGCATATCTGCTCACCGGTGGCATGGGATGCATCGGTACTTACGTCATCCGCGACCTGTTGGCTGCTGGTGAAAAGGTAGTCGTTTACGATTTTGCTTACGACCTGACCATTCCGAAAATGGTGCTTACGGACGAACAGATTGAACGGTTCACCTTCGTGCAAGGTGATATTACCGACCTGCCGAACGTCTTACGTACTATCCAAGAACACGAAATTGATAGGGTCATCCACCTCGCCTCATGGCAGGTTCCTGCGTGTAACGCGAATCCACCACAAGCGTTAAAAGTCGTCTGTGAAGGGACAATTAACATATTGGAGGCGGCGCGTATTTTCAAACTTAAACGCGTTGTTTGGGCAAGTAGTGTGGCTGTCTTCGGTTCGCCGGAAGATTACAATCACGAACAGATTCTCAACGATGCGCCACACTATCCTAAATTTATTTATGGCGCATGTAAATCGCTCAACGAAAAATATGCAACGCACTATTTCGATGCTTACGGTGTTGACTCGATCGGACTCCGGTTCACGGCTGTCTACGGGGTCGGTAGGACGAGGGGAATGAGTTCATTCACCACGCAAATGATTGAGGCGGTCGCGTTAGGAGAACCACATGTCTGTCCGTTCGGTGATGACGCAGTGGATTGGCAATATGTCGAAGACGTTTCGCGTTCAATCGTGATGGCGTGTACCTGTCCGACGACGCAGACCCGTGTTTTTAACGTTAAAGGCGGCATTCGTCCCGTCAAAGACGGTGTGGCGTACCTGAAAACATTGGTGCCGGACGCAGAAATTACATTGGAGCCCGGGGTGTTCGGAATCTCGTGGAATTATGACGCAACGGCTATTGCGGAAGAGATGGGATTCACACCCGCCTACACGATGGAGCAGGGAATTCTGAAAACGTTCAATCGTTTTCGCGAGCGAGCCGGATTGGCGCAGATATAGTTAAAACGTAAAGGCGGAGCATGCTCCGCCTTTTAAGCAAAAAAGACTGGTGTGGTTTGACTTGCTGTCTAATAATACTTTTTCATCTGTGCCCAGCTGACAGCCAATTTCCCTCGTGCGTCAACAGCGAGTACCCGATCCCAAGGGATATTTTCACCTTTTGAGTCGGCTTGGTGTACATCGTCGAAGTTTGGATGTCCCCATCCCCCGCTGTTATTATCAATAACGACGAGCTGAGCGGTTTTGCCTTTCAAGTCGGATACATCCCACTCTTTACGACTCATCGTTTCAGTAGCGTTGCCGGTTGCTGTGCGTTCAACTTTGCCATTGATCTCTAAGTTGACACAGCACGGTGCGGGCGCTACATCCCAAGCGTGGTTTCCGCCACCGATGAGGAAATTCATCGACTCACCAATAATTGTGAACTCGATGGATGTTAGGGTACCTTGCGGTCCATCGCCTTGCGTACCCCCCGGATTCTGTCCCTCTTTCTTTCCAATGTCTGGACCTTGATATTTTTCATACAGTCCTAACCACCAATCTCCCTGATGCTGTGAAGGCTGCCCACGGTTCCGTGCCGTCGGGTTATCTCCCCAAGTCGGTTGGAAATCGAATGCCTCTCCATCTTTTTCCCAATCGGTCAGATCGCCTGTCTCGAAATCGTTGTTAAACGAACGCGCCGAAACGAGATTGATAGGTAGAACGAGGAGGACAAGGAGGACAGATGGTATCATGAGCGGAAAAAATATATTTTTCATGAAGTTGTCTCCTTACTTTTCGTAAAAGCCGCGTATTTTAGGCGGTTTATTGTTGGCTAAATGTTCCATAACCACCTAAATCACATTATACATTTTCTGAGGATTAATAGAAAGAAAATTGTGAACGTTAGCGTACTCCAACTCACGTTATCAATGTCATTTTCTACTAATGCGGTATTGGGATCACGGTCAGGGCAATTCCGAATCCGATGAATACAACACCCATAATCACAAAAGCAGGCACCGTCCACTTGAAATTGGTAGGCATCCCTTTCCACATAACGCAAAGGGTCCAACCAACGACTGCTCCACCACTCATATAATATGCTACTGCCTGTTCCGCAGGTGTCGTTAGGTGAGACACGGGAGTAACGAGTGCATTGATTACTACCAATACATTGCAAACGAGGGCATACGCGGTGGCGACAACACAGCAGACGACACCCATTAATAGCCATCGCGTTATTGTAGGCGCCATTTTCAGAATTACGAATAGCCATACAAAAAAAGCGAGCGCATAAAAAATTCCTGCCATTCTCGGCATCCAATCCATTTTTGTTGTCAACTGAAGCATCATAGCGATCCCCAGCCCGATCATACAGCACCCTGAAAACACAATAATCCCACTGCCGATCGTCACCGATGTCGGTCGATTCTGAAAGAATAGTAAACAGGGACCGAATATAACCCACAAGGTACCGTAGACTATTAAGAGTGCCCCTGTCAATGCTGCGGTTGTGACCGGGCTCCAAAGTAACACCTGAAGTATTAGAAGGTTGCATACGATGCCACTATCTACGCCTACCATCTTCTCCCATGAAAATTTTAACTTTAGGCGGGCTACAAGTTTTTCTGTGATTTTTTTTAACATATCCGCTCCATTTCTAATGTGCAGTTCGTGATAAAAAATTACAGCACACTAATCGCCTGTCTTGCAAAGATTAGTCCGACGACGCAGACGATTGCTGTTAAAGTCCGTTTTTCACTCTTAATCGCGCGTGCGAAAGAGAAATCGTGGTCAGACGGATTGGGGTAAGAACGGAATTGTGGAAGGAAGCGAGGGACTTGCTCTCGATATGCCTGATAGACCGAACCGCAAGATTCTAACAGATATGTTTCCTCCAACGCAATGATCGGAAGGTACTGGAAAAAATAACCGATAACCAAGATTGCTACAAGCCAATAGACATTCGCCAGAAGACAGACCCCAAGACTCAGTAGGAAATTGCCAAGATAGAGCGGGTTTCGGACGTAACTATAGGGCCCCGTTGTGACGAGATCGCGGGCGGCACCGAGGGTCCTCGCCCGGGTAGACGCACCGGCGTATCCGACTGCCCATATTCTGAGAAACTCACCTCCAGCAATAAACAGTGCTCCAACAACGATTGTATGCTGTACCGGTTCTGCGAAATAGAGCAACGCAACGATAAACGGGATCGGGGTGAAACTACGGATTTTGAAGAAGAGGTTACCAATTTTTGAGGCGTGCATGTTTTCTGTGGTGTTACCCAAAGTGCAATACCCCCTAAATCCGCTTTATCAAGGGAATTTTAAGAGGAAAGCGGAACCCTCTTTATTTAGGTGTACGCCAGAGCATGAGGCTTCCGACGATGGCGTAGAGGATATTCGCGCCCCAACAGGCGAGAAACGGGTGGAGTTTACCGTTTTCACTGAGACCTTCAAGCGTTGCAAAGGAGAGTGCCCAGTAGATGAAAGAGAGGAAAAATGCGATGACCAGCCCTGCGAAAAATCCTGCTCTGCCGAAGCGGATAGCAATCGGTGCGCCGAGCATCACAACGACAACCGTTGCGAAGGGGTATGCCGTTTTGTGAAACAATTTCACTTGTTCTTTCCGTGAAATCTGACCCGCTTCCCGCTTATAAGCGATCTGTTCGCGGAGCTCCTTGACCGTCATTGCTCTTGGATCTTTTTCACTGCCGATAAAACGTTCAGGGTCCTCGTGGCGTTCGATAACATGCGTATCAAAAGTTTCGTAATCTACCTCAATACCGCCCTCAAAGTGGCGAATGTATCCATCGGTGAGTTCCCATTCGTTGGGTGTCCAAGTTGCGGAATTCGCAAAAGTTACGCGGTCAAGTCTATTTTCGGGATCATATTCGTAAATCGTCAATTGGTTAATTTTTTTCGCATCCAATGCGATCCGTTGTGAATAAAAGATGCGGTTGTTTTTACCTTTGAAGACGACGTTCCTGCCGCGTCTTGGCATCACCTTATTTTGTAAGAGATGTGCTTGGTGAAATGCTGGTGATGCGATACGGTCGTAGAAAACAGCAAAGAGACAACAGATAATGAGGGTAACGCTTAAGATGGGTGCGAGGAGTCGGTAAACGCTTACGCCGCCTGCTTTCATTGCTGTGAATTCACTGTTTCTCACCATCCGTCCAAGTGTGAAAAAGACGGCAACAAAACCGGCAATCGGGACCATCTCCATAATCCGACGCGGTGCTTGAAAGAGGACGATCTTGACAGCGGTTACGTAGGAAATATCATCGTCGAACTTCTTGAGATCGTAATCTAACAATCGGACGACGATAATGAGCGCGATAAAGAATATGAGGCCAACAACAAAGGCTTTGAGGTATTCGCGAATCAGGTATCGGTCAAGAATGTTCAAGGCGTGCGTCCCACATCAATTTTTCTAAGATGTTGTATACTTGAAAATTTTAGGCATACGATGTGCTGTCCCGATTAGGATTCAGCCTTTCTTCCGACGACAAGTGGTAGTTTTGTGTCGCGGTCGCGCCAAGCCTGAATTTTTCATTCAGCGATCATCCAGAAGTTAAAAGCACCGCCGAATATTCCGATTACAATATTGGGTAACCACATAGCGAGTGCGGGTGACATCATTCCGTTCATACCTGCATTCTGCCCGACTTGGAGCAGGAGGTAGTACACCACGATAACGGCTAACCCGATCCCGAACCCGAACATCCTACCGCCTTTTTTCACGATGAGTCCCAAGGGGATACCTGCTAATCCGAGTGCGAAGCAAGCGAAAGGGATAGAAAACTTTTTATGGTACTCAACTTCAGCCGAGAGAATTCTCCGGACGGTATAATCTTTGTTTTTAGTTGTTTGTAAAGATGACTTCAAGGTCCCGATGAACGTTTTGAGTTCCGAAATACGCATTGAACGTGGATTTTGGTTCTGAAATTCGCTGCGTTCAAGATCCTCTTTCAACTGAAGTGCAAGTCGCTGCTGTTGAAATTGTGTCACGCGAAACTCGTCTAAATTGCCTACTGCCGGTTCATAAGTGCGTCCATCGTAGAGTGTGAGCATCGCTCTACCGCCTTGAAATCCGAGACTGGCTTCTTGTGCATGGCTGAACCGCGGGCGTCCGCTCCAGATATTATCCCAAATTTTGACGTTCTGCATGCGTCCGCTGTTTTCGTCCATAGACTCATACATCCAGAGTTTGCCTTCACTTTCCAACTCTTTCATGACGGTGGCATCCTCTAAAACGAATGCGGGTTTGTGTCTGCGGATATCACGTTGCAGAGAAGCGTAAGCGAGATTTGCGCGTGGGAGTGCGTAGTCTATGAAAAAAAGATCAACAAGACTCAGTAGTGTCGCGACTGCTAAGAGGGGCAGCATGAGTTGGTGAAAAGCGATACCGTGTGATCTCATTGCGGTGATTTCATTATCGGTAGAAAGTCTACCGAGCGCAAGCAGAATGGCAACTAAAACCGCCATTGGCAGCGATAGGACTAACGTCGCTGGCATCACATAGATGAGCAGCTCAAAAAGATATAACGGACTGACCCCTTTCTGCACAAATAGTTTCGTCAACCGGAATAGGTCGTTGAAAATGAGCATGAGAGTGAAACAGATGAGTGCTATAATGAAAGGCGGAAAAAATTCTTTGAGTATATACCGTGCTAAAATTCTCATACTTTTCGTTTGCCGGACAGACGCGCAGTCTGTACTTCAGCAATTAACAGACTCGGGGCGTCGCAGTTTCAATAGATTGATCCATGCCAAGAAATCTTATTATCCGTTAGTTGCTTCGTATCGGTAAACCTTCATTTTTTCTGTATGCTCAATTAATTTGAAATTTTGCTGTAAAGATGTTATTATACACTTATGAAACTTACGCTTGAATCTATTCAACTCACAGCAGATGATCTGAAAGACGAATCGGCACGTCACGCCTCTGCACAAGAGATTTACTCGCCGACTGCCCCGAAGCCTCCGATTGCGCAATTCGGTTGGCGCGATAGATGGTGGTTGAACAAGACAGCGGCGCAGCAGGTCGCTATAAATTATTGGTTCTTCGAGTCGCACGATGAAGCCTGCACAGCGGCAGATGAAGGCAGATTGCGGCTTTCAGCATTGACCATACCAAAATTCGGTGGTCGTGTTTCTATCTATCAACCGCCCCCGACAGATGAACATGCGTTGGGTGGCGTGGTATGGCAGGCTGGTGCGAATTTTCTCTTCGTTCACGAGAGCGTCGTTGTACTGGTCGCGGAAGTCGGCAAGAAAGTTTCCGCGGAAACCACCCTCCGTATCGCTCAAAAAATCCGTGAAAAAATTGACAGCGCGTTACTATCAAAACAGTAGTTGCGCTGTCAAATCGAATTTAATAGTCTTGATACCATGTTGCGGACTGCTTAGCGATTGCAACGTTTTCGGTGCCACCGAATTGGCGGTGTTCAAACCACGGTAACGCGTTTTCGGCTGCCGCGTTAGCGTTCTTGAAGTTGGTTGTCGCCTCATTTTCGAGGAATTTTTTGACCGCGTCCGTATCAGGATAGTAATTCACGGCTTCTTTCCAGATGGCACGTCCACAGAGGAATCCACTTGCACCAGCATCGGTCGCGAGGTTAACGTTCTCAATAAATTCCTCAATATCCACCCCTGCACTGAGAATGACCCACGGTAACGTTGACGTTTCATCTAATTTCTGACAGGCATCCTTCACTTCGGCGAGTTCGTATGCCGATTCTCCTGCATAAAAACTGGCGTTTTGATACTCCGCAGTATACTTCAGGTCGGCGGGAAATTCCAATTTGAGGATGTCAACCTTGTAGCTCGGATCTATGAACTCAGCGACACTCCTGATAACGAGGTCCGGTTTCTGTTTTGCGAAGGCGGCACTCTTCGTCGTGCCTTCAATTGCGTAACTCACCAATTCCAAGAGGAACGGCAGATCGTGCTTTTCACATTCGTCCCCGACGTGGCGAACAAAAGCCTGCTGATGTTCAAGTGTTTCAGCGGAGGCATCCGGATGGTAGTAGGCGAGGAGTTTAATAGCATCTGCGCCAGCCCGTTGCGCCTTCCCGATGGTCCAATTTTCGATCGGGTTCGAGAGACGTTCGTTCTCGGCAACACCTTCGCTGACATAACCCGATTCTTCATACGCCAACAGTAAGGCGACATCGCGTGGAATTTCGGTAATGGAATAGGGGTGTCCATAAATCGGGTCGGTAAGGACAGCGGTCGCATTCGGGGTCAAGACGCGCGTAATTAACGTTTTGATCGCTGCGACATCTTCATATTGGACATCTGCTTTGTCCTTGTTGAGTGCATCTGCGAGTGCTTGTACCATGGAGCCGCGTTGATCAATTGCCATCATTTTAAAGCGGCCGTTCGCATCTGCGAGTTTCATGATACCTCGCAATTTACCAGAGGAAATATCGTTCATTGAATTCTCCTTTTTCAGTGGCTATCGGCTATCGGCTAACAGCCTTCAGTTAAAGAGGTTTCTGATTAAATCAACACATTCTTTGCTGTCTGCTGCTTGCTAATGGCTGACTGCTATTTAATATTCACGTTCGACGAAAAAATTAATGAGTGCTAAAAACAGCTGCTTTGCCCGTCCGTCGGGGAGGTGGACATAATTATTTTTAAATTCTCCAGCGGCTTCCTGTAACAAGGCTTGAGATCGCCGCTGTGCGTAGGTGATGGATTCATATTTACGCATCAGCTGGAGTACACTCTCGACCTCTGCCTCAGTTTTTTCATCCCGGGGACGCGCCATAATGTCAATGACCTGCTGTGCTTCTGTCTGAGTGCAAGCATTGATAAGATGAATAAGAACGAGGGTGCGTTTGCCTTCACTAATATCACCAGCGATCTCTTTTCCGTATCTACCGACATCACCGATGAGGTTAAGAACATCGTCCTGAATCTGGAATGCGATGCCGAGTTCTTTTCCGAGTTCGACGAGTCCATCTATCTCTGTTTCAGTTGCACCGCCGATGATTGCGCCGACACGACAAGGTGTGATGCAGGTGTACCAAGCGGTTTTTTGGACACACATTGTCAAGTAATCGTCTTCGTCGAGGTCCCACCGATTATCGTTGACCCAACTCAGTTCGATGTGTTGTCCTTCAACGACTTGGTTGCTGAGTCGTATGAATTCCGATAAGATACGGAAAGCAAGCTCGTGTCCGAGAATCTCGGTATTTCGATGTAGCATCTCCCACATCTTGCAGTGGAGTGCGTCTCCGACGTTAATCGCCATGGGAATTCCGTGTTTTTGATGTAGGCAGGGATCCCCGCGTCGGAGTTCGGATCCATCTTCAATATCATCGTGTATAAGGAGCCAATTCTGTAGGAGTTCGAGCGAGGCAGCCGTATTGACAGCGTGTTCTGGGTTTCCACCAAACGCCTCACACATAAGCATACAGAGAGCAGGACGCAATCCTTTTGCGGCGCGACGTGGATAGTCTAACATCATCTGATACAATTGATGTATATCCGGGTGCTCGTGGGCAGTCGGGAGAAAATCAAAGATACAGGCATCGACCTTACTTTTAATTTCGCTGAGGTATGTGGTGACAAGGTGCTTTGTTGGTGAGATATCTTGTCCGGTTTTCTGCATTGTTTTCCTTATGTTGTGCCTTTCTTCTATTTAACCCAGCCCTCCTATGTCTCCTTGGATCGTTGAGCAGGAGCGTCAAACTTTATCAAGCCTTGCTTCACGGATTTCGCTTTAAAATTATACCACACGGTATGATGAAAATCAAATTTTTCGTTGCACAGGATTTTGGTTTTCGGCAATACCGTTAGCCCCCGAGTGTTGTTCCTACAATTCGTCCAAATCAATTGCGATGAATCGATAGCCGAAGGGTTTTATGCGTTCAACCAAGGTTTCCCGCAATTGGAGGGCGCGCGCAAATTGGGCATCCGAGACCTGTATCCGTAGAACTGGATCATGGTCAAAGAGTGAGACATCTTTGAGTTGGAATTCGTGGAGGAGCTGCTCGATTTGTGCAAATGCCGTTCGTTTGTCGTCTCGCCCCGGACTGTTCTCTTTCTCCATTTTAGGAACGTCGCCTCCAATCGCTGCCCGCCATGAACCCACCATCAACGAAGACCATCTGCCCTGTGACGAAATCAGAAGCATTAGATGCAAAGAAGATTGTTAAGCCTGCTAAGTCCTCAGGTTCACCCCACCGATAGGCGGGTGTCCGATTAAGGATCCATTCGTTTCGACCGTCTTCCCGTGCAGGTGCTGTCATCTCTGTTCTGATGAAACCAGGGGCGATACCGTTTACTTGAATGTTGTATTCTGCCCACTCTACAGCGAGGAGTTTTGTGAGTTGGAGGAGTCCACCCTTTGCTGCGGTGTAGGCGACGCTCGTCGGTAGACCAATCGCTGAGGTAAGAGATAAGGTGTTGATGACCTTGCCAGACTTCTGTTCTTTCATGACATTGCCGCAGGCTTTCGCGAGGAAAAACGCGCCTTTGAGGTTGACATCTGTGACGAAATCCCAATCCGCTTCGGTGAAATCCAGTGCGGGGTTACGGATATTGACCCCGGCGTTGTTGACGAGTATGTCGAGTCTACCGAAGGTTTCTACGGTCTGTGCGACGAGTGCGTCGATTTCTGAGAGATTCCCGACATCCGCCTGAATCGGCAAGATGTTTCTGCCGGTTTCGTCGGCAATCCGTTTTGCGATGGGTGCTAACGTCTCAATTTTTCTGCCGGCAATTGCGAGGTCCGATCCAGCACCGGCAAGACCTTCCGCCATTGCCAGTCCGATACCACGGCTCGCGCCAGAAACGATGCTTACTTTACCGTCCAGTTGAAACTGCTGGATCATGCCTGCAGCAGATTTTTGATTCATATTTCGACTCCAGTCTCAGGCTTGATTATTCAAAGGTACCGCCCGATTTTGTCAATTCAGCTAAGTTCTGAGTCCCGATCACTTTTATTTTTCCATTATGTTCTTCAGCAAGAGAAACAAGTAGCTGCGCACCGGCGGAACGTTTCAAATCAATTTCAAGTGCGACAACATAGATAGCAGCATTATTTTCGTTACGTTCGCGTACAGTTTCAAGAATCTTCTTTGTGTTTGTCTCAATAGAATGCCCACTAACTGTGGTTGGCAGACCGTCCGTCACCAAAACAATAACAGAAGGATCAAGCATCAGCGCACTTTCAAGTGCCGCCAGGATGTTCGTCCCAACATTGGACTGAATGCGTTCAGGTGTGAACCTATTCAAATATCTTAAGGTACGTTCTATATTTGCGGTATTCGCGGGTAACATTTCCTTATGCATAGCGTTTGCCTGTGTAGAAAAAGCTATCACGTTCAACGTATCCGCATCGCCGAGCATAAGTACAGAATCCTTGAGCGAGTCAATCGCTAATTCAAGTTTATTAAGTCCTGCTGCCTGCATACTTGCCGACACATCAAGGCAGTAGACGACATTTTTGGGACCGCCGAATTCATTGAGGAAATCAATAATCCCGAGTCGGTCAGAGATACCGTCTTTTCCGCCGCCACCGAGGAGTCCATCACCGCCGCCCTGTCCGTCACCACGGAATCGACCATTTCCGTCACCACGAGCTCGGACTCTACCTGTAGCAACACCTCGTCCGTCGGTACGTCCGGGTTGTGCGATTAAGTGGCTGAGGTTCGAGGCTTCCGCATTTCGCAATTGGGCATCCGTCATAACATCCGGGACGATTTCACTCAACGGAGCCTTGTTGACTTCCACATCTTCGAGAACAACACGCGGACTGAGCTTAACGACTTCATCAATCTCGTTCCGAGCGGTTTCAATTTTCCTATCCATCGCGTCTCTGGCGAGTTTTTCGTTCGGATCATACATCTTTTTAGTGAGTGGCGGTTTCGGTCTCTGTTTCCGCTTCTTAGGTGCTTCCGCGTCGTTAAGCAGATCAACCGCAAAGACGTCCGTAGTCTCCTCAGCAATCCGATTCAGTGGAAGGAACAGATAGACGATAACGATAACCATGTGTAAAATAAGTGATAGTAAGATGACAGATCGCATCCGATTTCTACGGCGTTGTGCGTCAATCCGCCAATTAGTGAGTTGATTTAGCACGGGATAAGCCCTCCACGTTTCATTTTTCCCTGCAAGGTTTGTTGGTCCTCAAAAGCCTGAATCCACGTTTCGCCTTCCGATGTCAGCTCGTAATAGGTATGATTACGGTGCTTGATCCATTTGCCTTTAACGATATTCTTACGATATTGGATTACACGCCCTTGCACCCTTTTGAGTCCGCCGAGTTCCCTTAATTTTCGGTGTCGCTCGTGCATCTCCTGAAGTGGAAGCCTTAAAGCCTCAGCGACCACAATAGAGTAATCCATTCCGAACTCTTGATGGTGCTTCAGGATAAAATAGTCGGTTTCATCAAGTTCGGCGAATTCAGGTGCAAGTGTAGCAGGTGCTGTCGCCATCTCAGTCGTCCGAACCTCATCCCATGCGACCGCCAATAACCGTTCTGGTCGTAAACCCTTTATTCCGTTGCACGTGGCGTGATGGACAGTTATCGTACCGTCCTCTTTGAAATAACCGGTGATGGGGTCATCTTCTTGTGGTGAACAACACTTGGCGATCTTATAGGTGAGTTCAGGAGTCATGTTTATGATTTTCCCAATGCTCTGTGTCCGATGTCGTTCCGAAAATGTGCTTTGTTAAAATGGATTGCGGAGACACCTCGATATGCTTGTTGAATTGCATTGTGTAATCCATCGGCAACAGCCGTGATACCTAATACTCTACCACCCGCCGTGACGATATTTTCGCCATCATGTGTTGTGCCTGCATGAAAGACGTTAACGCCTTCAATCGCGTCAGCATCCTCAAAACCGGTAATAATCTCACCTGTTTGATATGGATCGGGATAGCCGCCTGAAGCCATGACAACACACGCTGCCGCTTCATCAAACCATTGGACATCAGCGTGCTGTTCAAGCGTTCCATCAATACATGCGATGAGTAGTGGTACAAGATCGCTTTTCAGACGTGGCAAGAGTACTTGTGCTTCGGGGTCTCCGAATCGGCAATTGAATTCGAGCACTTTCGGTCCGGTATCTGTAATCATCAATCCGACGTATAGTACACCTTTGAATGGACTACCGATGTCCGCCATCCCATTGACGGTTGGGTAAACCACGTGTTTCATGACATAGTCGTGTAATGCTGGCGTGATAACAGGTGCGGGGGAATATGCCCCCATTCCGCCCGTATTTTTTCCGGTATCGCCGTCATGCGACATTTTATGATCCTGCGAAGAGACAAAAGGGAGGCAGTAGTTGCCATCGGTAAGGACGGTAAAGGAGGCTTCCTCGCCGATCAATTCTTCCTCAACCACAACGCTATCGCCTGCGTCGCCAAATGCCCTATCGACCAAAATCGTTGTGACGGCTTGCAACGCCGCTTTGAAGGTGCGTCCGGGGATAACACCTTTACCTGCAGCGAGTCCATTTGCTTTAACAAAAACAGGTCTATTTTGGTCTTCAATATAAGCCATTGCTGCTTCGGCATCCGTAAACGTTTGGTGTTCCGCTGTTGGGATTCCGTTTTCAAGCATCAACCGTTTGGCGAAGTCCTTGCTCGCTTCCAAACGTGCAGCGCGTTTATCGGGTCCAAATACTTTCAGCCCGCGCTCGTTGAACACATCAACGATACCTTCCGCTAACGGTGCTTCGGGACCGACAACGGTTAGCGCGATATTTTCGGATTCTGCCCAGGCTGCCAAATCGGTAAACCGATCCGGCGTGGGGATAGTTTCTGCGATCTGCGCGATGCCGGCATTACCCGGTGTGCAATAGATTTTTTTAACGAGTTGGCTTTGTGCAAGTTTCCAGACGAGTGTGTGTTCACGTCCACCTTGCCCAACGACCAGAATTTTCATTTTACACATCCTTTTTGATTGTATTATATCACACAATGTTTGGAAAATCAAGCGTTTTTATTTGACAAAGTGTATCGTATAAGTTATGCTAATCATACGCGAGATATTGCACGCGCAAAAACCTATTGGCAAGCGTATAAGGAGATACATTAATGAGAAAATATCGAACATGGCACGAAGTCTTAATCGAACAACTTGCCGACCCAGCAGAAGAGATTAGCTATCTTGACGTGTCCCTGGAGGAATATCAGATGGATGGAGATATACCTTTTTTTTTCAAAGGGATTCGGAATGTTGTTGAAGCACAAGGTGGGGTTGCCGCGATCGCCAAACGAGTTGCGATGTCGCCAGAAACGCTGTCGAAAATCCTTTCAAGCGAAGAAGCACCGCACCTTGACACCTTTGTGGCTATTCTCAAGGCACTTGGATGCCGACTTTCAATCGAACCTCTAAAAGCCGAGGATTGTGGTGCAGATCGCGTGGACGTGGACACTTCGGTTGCCCCGATAGAGGGTATCAAATCTGAGATGGTATTGTCCACGGATAACAAATAAAGAGGCTTTGGGTATCATACAAAGCCGCGACCCGAAAGAAAGCATTCATGCGCGACCTACAGCCACGAGAAATAGAAGCTTACAGAACACAAAACGGGCGTGAACCTTTCACGGAATGGTTTAGCACACTTCGAGATACAAGAGCACAAAGCAGAATTCGGGCCCGACTTGTCTCTCTTGAACACGGCAATTTTGGCGATTACCGCTCTGTCGGTGGTGGCGTTTTTGAACTCCGTATTCACATCGGAGCAGGCTATCGCGTCTATTTTGGTGAGGTAGATAAAACAATCGTGCTTTTGCTCTGTGGTGGTGACAAGGCATCGCAAACGCGGGACATTCAACGCGCAAAAACCTATTGGCAACAATACAAGGAGACACGAACATGAGAAAATACCGAAAATGGAGAGATATTCTAATTGAACAACTCGCCGCTGACCCAACGGCTGCTATTGGATTTCTGCAAGCAGTCATGGAAGATTATCAAGTATTCGGGAATTCTGCTGCTGTGGTGAGTGCGGTCCAGGCAGTTATAGAATCGCAAGGTGGGATTGAGGAAGTCGCCAAACGCACCGGCATGGCACCAGAGACCCTGTCGAAAATCCTCTCAAGCGAAGAAGCACCGCACCTTGACACCTTTGCGACTCTTCTCAAGGCACTTGGATGTCGACTTTCTATTGCACCTTTAGTAGAAGAAGCCCCTCAACCTGACCTTGAACTCGCTGTTGAACAGGAAAGTACACAATTGGACAACCTACAGACACCTTTGTCTGAATCGCATTCATCTCACTAAGGGAGGAATTGCTAATGGCTGAACAACATCATGAACTTGCTCACGTTTTTAGTGAGCCGTCTGGACGGGTGAACGACGCGCGTGCTGGCGGACTCCGCGATGTCAACACACCCTATACTTTTCCGGGTTATACCAAAGCAGAATGGCTCGAAAAAGCCGATGCCTTACGGAAACAGGTTCGCGTCGCTAACGGTTTGATACCGGCACATGAACCGACACCATTGAATGCTGAAATCTTCGGCAAGATTGAACGCGAAGATTACAGCGTGGAGAAGGTCTATTTTGAACCGTTTCCGGGATTCTTTACAACAGGGAATCTCTATCGTCCGCTTGGAAAGTCGGGGCCGTTTCCGGGAATTGTGAGTCCTCATGGACACTGGGGACGCGGCAGGCTTGAGAGTATCGAGCGTGGTTCAATTCCTGGACGTTGTATCAATTTCGCGAAACAGGGATACGTTATCTTCTCTTACGATATGCTCGGCCACAATGACAGCGGTAAACAGATTGAGCACCGTTACGGCGGTGCACGTGAAGGCCTCTGGGGTCTGAGTGCGATGGGTCTTCAACTTCAGAATGGTATCTGCTCCATCGACTTCTTGCAAAGTTTAGCAGACGTAGATGCAGAACGTATCGGTTGTACAGGTGCGTCTGGCGGTGGAACGCAAACCTTTATTTTGACGGCAGTAGATGATCGTGTGAAGGTCTCTGCGCCGGTCAACATGATCTCTGCGACGATGCAAGGGGGTTGTCTCTGCGAAAACGCGCCGAACCTGCGTTTGGATGTTAGCAACCTCGAAATCGGTGCGTTGATGGTACCGCGTCCGCTCCTGCTCGTGTCAGCAACTGGGGATTGGACAGTGAAAACACCGACCGTTGAATATCCTGCTATCCGAAGTATCTATGAACACTTCAACGCAGCGGATAAGCTCCATCAGGTTCAGGTAGATGCAGAACACAACTATAACCGCGAGAGTCGCGAAGCGGTATATGCGTGGTTCGCTAAATGGTTTTTAGGAGTAGAGGACGCTTCGGCGTTCAAAGAGGTCGATTTTCAGGTTGAACCGGACGATGATCTATTGGTCTTCTCGGAACGTGAGATGCCATCGCATGCGCTGAATCAGGAAGGCTTTCTACCGGCTTGGGTCGCGCGTTCTCAACAAGCGATCGAAAATCTGAAACCGACGAACGAAACGGAACTTCAGACGTTCCGTGAAGAGATGGAGAGCGGATTGCAACACGCACTCGGGCTCCAGGTTCCAAAGATTACGGACGTAACACTTGTTGAACCAGAGGGTGCGTTTCCCACGACCTACCAAACGAGCCTCTCTGCGCGACATCTCGTCATCGGAAGAAAAGGTATTGGTGATAGGATCCCTGCCATCTTGTTTAGTCCAGAACCACAGGTCGGACACGATCCAGTTGTGTTGATTGTTCATCCAGAAGGTAAAGAGAAGTTGATTCATGCAGAGACGGGTGAACCTTCGAGCCTCATCACCGACTTACTCAGCGCGGACCGAAAGGTGCTGCTCATTGATGTCTTTGGCGTGGGTGAACATGAGGATTATGAGAGACAGGAAGATACGTCCTTTTTCACCACTTACAATCGCACGGCTGCTGCACTTCGCGTGCAAGATATTGTAACGGCACTGCGTTGCTTTACAGGCAGAGGCGATGTCTCAGAAGTCAATCTGATTGGGATCGGCGAAGCGGGATTGTGGGGGCTACTTGCGGCTGGGTTTACGGATGTCAAGAACGTTGTTATAGATACAGATGAATTTGACAACAGTAGCGACGATGCGTTTTTGAAAACCTTACCGATACCGAGTATCCGTCGAGTTTGCGATTTCAGAACAGCTGGAACACTCGTTGCCCCACGAAACTTAATTCTCCACAATACAGGTAATGTGTTTGAAACGGCATGGATTCGCGAGGTGTATAGAAATATCGGTGCAAGCGATCAGCTGCTTGTCGCGGAAGATCGGTTATCTGACGAAGAGATCGTTGGGCGGGTAACGTCAGCGTAAACAGTCAAAAACTTAGGATAAAGTATAGGGCGGACCGAAAATAAGGTCCGCCCTATATTTTTCTATCCACGACTTAATCGTGCTGAACCGGAAAATGGATTCCCTATGAAAGGTTATATCCACGTTCGTTGTGTTGTGAGAGGTCGAGTCCCATCCGTTCGTCATCTTCCTCAACACGTAAGCCAACTGTGGCATCAACGATCTTGAGAATGATAAACGAAAGTAGGCCACTCCAAACGAGTGTAATAACAATGCTAAGGAACTGCGCCCAGAGCTGCGTGCCTATTGTCATCCCCTCAGCTAATCCACTACCGCCTAAGCCCTCAGCGACAAAAACGCCAGTCAACAGTGCGCCGACAATTCCACCGATGCCGTGAACGCCGAATGCGTCAAGCGAATCGTCATAACCGAGTTTCGATTTTAGACTGGTCGCGCCCCAGTAGCAGACGACCCCAGAGACCGCACCGATAACGAGTGCACCAATGGGTCCGACAGAACCGGAGGCAGGTGTGATAGCGACCAAGCCAGCGACGGCACCTGTCACAATACCCAATGCGCTCGGTTTACGGTGTACTGCCCATTCAACAAACATCCACGTAACGGCGGCAGTAGCAGTTGAGATTTGCGTGACGAGCATTGCCATCCCAGCTGTTCCATCCGCGGCCACCGCGCTGCCAGCATTGAATCCGAACCAACCGACCCAGAGCATAGAGGCGCCGACAACAGTAAGCGTCAAGCTGTGCGGTGGCATAGCAGAGGTCCCGTATCCGATCCGTTTTCCAACCAAGATCGCAGCGATGAGGGCGGCGATCCCTGCGTTGATGTGTACGACGTTTCCGCCTGCGAAGTCGAGTGCGCCGATAATATCGCCGAATAGCGAACCGTCACCGGACCATGCCATGTGGCAGAGCGGTGCGTAGACAATTATCGACCACAGAATGGAAAAAATTAACATCGCCGAGAACTTCATCCGTTCAGCAAAGGCACCGGCGATCAATGCCGGTGTGATAATAGCGAATGTCATCTGAAAAGTAATAAAAACCGTTTCAGGGATATCGCCAGATAGTGAGTCTACGCCGACACCGCGTAGGAACATGGTGCCGAGTCCACCGACAAAGGAGCCGAGTGTAATTTTCCCTGCTTCCATACCGGCGGTATTAAAAGCGAGGCTATAACCACAAATAACCCACAAAATTGTCATCAAACCCGTCAATGCAAAGCATTGCATGAGGACAGAGAGCACATTTTGGACGCGCACGAGTCCGCCATAGAAGAGGGCGAGTCCCGGGATCGTCATAAATAGGACGAGAGCCGTTGAAGTTAGCATCCAGGCGGTATTACCGGAATCAGGCGTTGCTGCATCTTGCGCCATCGCCAAACTTGGTACCCCACAGATTAATAAAATAACAATCAGTGCTCCAATTCGTGTGTAAGCAGTTCGCTTCGCTGCTAATAGTGATGCACATCGTTGTTGCATCGGAATCCTCCATAATTTTCACAAGCCAATATTGCTTGCTTTGTTGTTTCTGTAAGGACAGACAACTTTGTCTGCTGTTCAATTTTTCTAATCGCGGGTGTTGATATGTCTACCCGATGTGTTATCCACGGTTCGCGATAATATCAACTATTCCGTATTTTCCTACCACGTGCGGATAAACGTCATTCTGCCGGTAATTCCTGTTTCTTCATCGTCTTTCTGGGTTTCAAATCCGACAAAAACACCGAGTGTGTTATTTTCACCATAACCGACATTCGCTCGACCACCGACAACCATGCTACTAAGTCCACCTTCATCGCCTAAACCGATCGTTACTTCTACTTGTGGACCGATAGCAATCGTATCATTGATCGAATAGAGAATGAAGTCGCGTGTATAGATCGAGTCGTCGCCATAATCAAAAGGCGAGTTGAAGAACCCTTGGATCCAGGATTCAAAATAGATAGAACCTGCGGTGAGATAAGTAAACAGTTGCGGTGCGATCAAGGAAGAGGGTCCGTCGGCTGCGGCATAATCGAAACCGATACCTACCATCGGGAGGAAACTCAGCGACAGGGAATCGCTATCAACGACTGGAATACCGAGACCGAGGTCTAACTCACCGAACGTTCCGACGACATAAATATCGGTATCGAAGGAGAGACCACCGAGGAAATCTGGCGCATGGCTCGCACCGACCCAGATCTGCGTTCCCAAACTATCGGTATCGGTTCGGAACCACCCGGAAGCACCTGATGCTTCTTCTTCCGCCATCTCTTCTTCACCCGCCTCATGGGCATCCGCGTAAACCATCGGAACACTACCAATTGCCAAAATACTAACCATTACCAACAAACGAACTAACCAAACAGTATGCGTTTTCATTAAAGTAAATTCTCCTTTATGTGCGTTTAAAATGCACTTATAGTGTAAATCTGAGCAATATACATTCACGGTGCGACAATGCAAATCCAAACTTCAATAGAAAAGTAGATTGCTTGACTCTGGCATCAACTTGTGATATAGTGGTTCTCGTCTGCACAAACGGCAGGTTTTTTACCGGTATCAACTTATGCACCTATTTTTCTTAAAGCAAAACCTGTGCCAATTAACAGTTTGCATCACAGCGAGAACCGTTAGACCATTCGGTTCACTTATCTTTCAGTTGCCGGTAATGTAAGCATCACAAGCGTTTAACCGATAATAGATAACGGATAACTCCCCTCGTGAGACGAACTCGTAAAACTGATAACGCATAACAGATAACTCCCACTGCAAGGCAACTCGTAAAAAAATGCTGAAATTTTCAACAGAAGATTGCCCAAAAAAGATGCAAATCGTGATTTTGAGTGCCGTTGTGATGTTCGGGGCAGCACTCCGTTTTTGGAACTTGGGACAATGGAGTTTTTGGATTGACGAGGTATTCACAATCAGAGACGCACAAAACCTCTCGTTCGACAGTTTTCGCTCCATTCCGAACCCGATTCCGTATCTTGCGGTGAAGTTATCAATCTTGATCGGTGGAAATAGCGAATGGGGGAGCCGTCTGATTCCGTGCCTCGTCGGGATCGCCTCAACCCCTGCTGTTTTCGGACTGGGACGAACACTGTATAATTGGCGTGTTGGACTTTTTAGCAGTGCGTTTGTAGCGTGTGCCAGTTGGCATCTATTCTGGTCCCAGAACGCTCGTTACCCGGTCTTTACTTTTCTGTTTGCGGTCCTGACGGCGTGGTGCTTCTATCTGTCTCTGGAGCGTGATTCGACGTTACTGACGATAGGTGCGCTTGCCTGCTGTTTGTGTCTGGTTCTCTCACACACGCTCTCGGTTGTCATTGTTCCAGCGTTAGCAGTTTATGCAGTGATTTGCCTGTTAGAAAAATCACATCGAAAGCGGTGGTTAAATCTGTTTATCTTTTTTATCCCGTTTGCGATGCCCGTATTCGCCTTGGCGTTCCCAGAGGTTCGCGGCTATCTTTTTTCGGGTTGGGGACGCAACGAATGGCAGCGGAGTCCGCTCTATATTGTCCTAACGCTTGTGCAGGGTGTGAGTGTTCCGGTAGCCGTAACTGCTTTTTTCGGTGCCATTTCAACACCATTTAACAGATCAACGCGCTTTTTACTCTGTTTCGCTGGTGTGCCTTTAGGACTCTTTCTCGTCGCCTCGCAGCTTCAGAACGTCGCTGGCTATTACCTGTTCTGGACGACTGCGGGTTATTTCATCTTTGCGGGTGTCGCATGTGAACAGGTATGGAAAATGGTAGAAGACAAGACCTCCAGAATGATCGGCATACTTGTACCTTGCGTGTTAGTCGTGACGCTGCTTTCACAGGATTATCTCTACTTTAAAATCGAAAACGGTGGGAGACCGAAATGGCGAGAGGCGTTTGCAGCTATTCAAGGCAAGAAGCAACCCACCGATAAAGTGGTACTTTCAGAACCTGAGATGGGCAAATACTATCTTCCAGAATTAACACCTGTTTACATCGGTGCGTTGTTAGATGACAAGGATGACTTTGAGAAGCAGTGGGAGGATTCAGGCAGAGATCGGTTATGGTTCGTCGTGGACGTGGCAAGTTTTAACGTTTTCGATGGAAATGAAAAAGTCCGCAGTTGGATTCGCCAACGCGGACATCTCATAAAAACACTGCCTGCCTTCTCACGTGCAAAAGACAGGACGATTCATATCTATTTGTTGGAGTAACGTGGAATTAAGTATGTAGGCGCGGTCAGAAAACCGCGCCTACCAAGTATATCCACATCTTTTTCGGATTTTATTGTAAACCTACCACCTACGGGTGAAATTCATTCTACCGGTAAGACCAGTTTCATCCTCGCCTTTTTCAGTCTCATAACCGACATATAGACCTAGGGTATTACCTTTACCATAACCGATGTTCAAACGTGCACCGAAATTGAGTGCCCAAAGTCCACCATTCTCACCCAGACCGAGGACTGATTCAAACTGTGGACCGATAGCAACGGTATCGTTTAAGGCATAAGTAATGTAAGTCCGGTTGTAGAGTTCATTAATGCTTTCGTCATCAAATATGGAAGAAATTGTACTGATTGTCCAATGAAAACCGAAGATTTTACCAGCAGGGAGGATCGCAAAGATTTGTGGGTATAAGGCATAGGGTCCGTCTGGACTGGTATAATTGAACCCAACGCCGAGCATCGGGGTTAGTAGCAGTGCCATGCTGTCATTCGCGATAGCAGGGAATGTAATGCCCATATCAAACTCGCCCAAATGACCATTAACATAGATATTAGAATCAAATGAAATTCCACCGCTGAGCGGATGGCTCGCACCCACTAAAAAATAGGTGCCGAGGCTATCGACATCAATCTGAAACCATCCTGTAATATTTGGCTTCTCTTCCATCGGCATTCCTTCTGCCGCTTCAGTTTCCATCTCGTGGCCATCAGCATAGGCGGTAGAGAATCCGCCAATAGACATCACACAGACGAGAAAGACAACGGTTGTGGATTTAAAAAGGGAATAAGTATTCATAAGAAGTAAATCTCCTTTATGTTTTGTAGGTAGAAGTGATTAACTGGCTTGCTTGACCTGCTCCATCAGTTGTACCAATTTTTGTGGGTCTTTGACACCTTTAGAGGCTTCAACACCGGAACAGAGGTCAATACCGTGCGGACGGATTGTCTCAATTGCGGCTTTGACGTTCTCTGGACGGATACCACCAGCGAAGAATACCGGTAACGGACTTTCCGAAATAAGTTCGGCGGCGATATTCCAGTCGCAGGTTTTACCTGTGCCGCCGTATCTCGGTTTCTCAAGACTCATATCGACGCTATCGAAGAGTAGGAAATCGGCACCGGCATCCCGATAGGCGTTCATCTCTGCTCGGACAGCGGACTTATCAACATTCTCCGGTCTACCTGCCGGTAGATAGACCGACTTCCAGAGTTGACAGGTTACGGTGCGTTTAAGTGCTTCCACCTGTTGTGGCGGTTCCTGTCCGAGGAGCTGCACCGCAAACGGTTGAACCTGTGATACGATCTCTTGAATATCGGATGTTGTTCGGTTGTAGAGAAGAACGACTGGCGGGATTGGACTCGATTTTGCGATTTCAGAGGCTTCGGCAGCAGCGCGCGTCCGTTCGGACACAGCGACATCAACTAACACACCGATGTAGTCCGCGCCTGCATCAGCGGCGAGTTGGGCATCATGGTTAGAGGTAATGCCGCAGATTTTGACACTAAAGGGGGATTCTGTAGACATTCTTTAATTTTACCTTGCGGTTAAACAGAGTGGATTGGAACTTTGACGTTCTTTTTCCAAACCCGCTCTCCATTTTGCGGCGTACTCGCCCATAAGCGATCTGCTTCATTACAAGCTACGTGTTTTGGGCATTCTTTAATTTTACCTTGTGGCTAAACGGCGTAGAATAGGGTCGGGATTAAAAATCCCTCCTATAAACGCCTTTTCTTACGCTTCAAAGACTGTCTGTCGGTCAGCATCTGAATAACAGATAATCATCGTCACAGGTTGCCAACCGGTATTGACAGCGTTATGTTTGACGTTTCGCGGGATACGTAGCATCATTCCGGGTTTCAGTGGGATGACTTCATCACCGAGTTTGTGATCGCATTCACCTGAGAGGACATAGATGAGTTCCTCACAGTTCGGGTGATAATGGGTTGGGTTGCCTTCACCGGCGTTGATGTAGACGACCCCGAAAGTCATCTCAGCATCTGGGTCAATCTGATCATTACAGAGCCATTTAATCGCGCCCCACGGAAATTCGAGGGCACCAGCATCGTTACTATTGGTTAAAGTTATCTCCATAATATTTTCCTTTATCAAAGGACTTCAAAACAGGCTAAACATTGTGTAGCATAAGTTTGCAACCCATTTTTCGGTTTCTCGCGTAGATAGCCGACAGGTGCACATATTGCGCGGATGTTATCAATTTGCGTATCAACTGGTCGGTGTGTATGTCCGAAGAGGGCGTGTGTAACCAGCGGTTCTTTTAGACAGCATTCACCAAGGCTTGTACTTCCCATAAACGCCCGAAAGAAATCCCACGGCAATTCACCACGATATTGGATGCACTCCCGGAACGGAACGTGGTGCGTAACGACAATAATTTGGGACACATCGTTTCGGACAGTGGCGATTTGTGTTTTCAGTTCCATCTCAAACCGTCGGGCAACGGCAGCATCGGTATCTGACCATTTGGCGTACCGCTTATCGTTCCAGACGGCTCCCATCAACGTCTTTTCGGCATATTGGGTATCAGAGAAATCGTAGGTGTCCGGTGCGAAACTATAATCGTACCACCCGATAGTCCCACAGAAACCGAGCCGTCCGTCGATGAACGGTTCATCCATCAACGGGTGAAATCCGCATTCCCGACAGAGTTTTGAGATGATCTCACACTTCTGTTCACTTGTGACATCAGCTGTTTCAGTTGCCCAGATGTCGTGGTTGCCTGGAACAAATAATTTTTCACAGGCTAAATCAGCGAGATGAAAGGCGTTGAGTGTTTCAGAAAGTTGTACGAGATGTCGTGCGAGATCGCCAGCAAGGACCAAAACGTCAAGTTCCGCCGCCTGCACTGCCTCAATAAGATGTGGAACGAGTGCTTTATTGGACGGCGTAACGTCTGTGTGCAAGTCTGAAACGAGTCCGATTTTCATCAACAGCCACAATCCGTTGCGCGAGTTTTCCGATTGATTACATCGCCTTCTGCTCTAAATTTTTGAAGACCTCGTCCAAGAAGATGCGGATCCCGCTGTCCTCATCTGCTTGGTACTGTGCGCGTTGGCGTTCGAGGGCTTGCATTGAAGATGCATCCCCGATTTTAGCGATGGCATCAACAAGTGTAAGTTGAATCGCGGGTTCAGTGGTATTCTCAAGTGCCTGAATTAGACGGTCGCGTGCTTTCGCACCGCCGATGCCGCCGAGTGCGGAAGCAGCAATATCTTTTGTGCTGGTATCTCCGCTTTCAAAAGCGGCGATGAGTGCATCAACTGCGGGTTCACCAATCTGACTGAGTGTCAATCCTGCTTGGAAACGGATTCCGGGAATTTCTGCTGAATTATCAAGAACAGTAGCGAGTGCATCAATCGCCGAAACGGGTTTAAGGATCCCGAGGATTGTGAGGCATGCGCGCCGAATTTCCTGTTCCGGTTCGACTGCAATTTGGATATATTGCTGTGCGAGTTCGGCGAGCTGCCCTTCGTTAATTTTTTCGTAGAGTGCCTCAGACCTGTGTCTGAATTGCGTTCCGAAAGGCGCCTCAAGGGTAGCGGTGTTTTCGGTTAAGTCTACGGTAAGCAAGCCAAGAATTGCAGCGGACTCCACTTGCTGTGCCTGCAGGCCATCGGTAGGAAGTTGATCCACATTGGTGTTCTGAAATTGCTGGAAAAGTTCGTTTAGGTCACTCAATTCAACAAGCCGTTGGAGACTGGTGATTGACGCTTTTCGTAGGGAAAGCTCTGTGCTATTGTTGAATATATCGATCAAGGGTTCAATAGCGCGGACATCTCCCAAATCGCCGAGTGCACTTACAGCAGCAATTTTGACGCCTATCAGTTCAGTGGTTCGGAAAGTAATCTGCCGCTTAGAGAGTTTTGCGAGAATCTTTTTATAGTCATCAAGGCTATAGATTTTGCGTTCATCGACAATCTTCTCAACGATGTCGCCGACCTGAATATTGGAGTTTGCGGCAGGTGTGCCGGGTTTTACCTCTTTGACCCGTACGGTGCCGCTGCCTTCAACGCTTAATCCGACATCATCTCCTCGTCTACGGAGCGCGATTCGGAGCGGCGATTTGTCTTTGAGATAAAGCACTAAGTTATTATCTTCGTCTAAACCGTTTTTCATTCCGTCGTTAAAGTCGCCAACAGTTTTGACAGGATATTCAGTGATAACATAAGAGATGAGTTCGCCGCTTTCGAGTCGCGCCTTATCCGCGGGTCCGTTTGGCGTAATTTCTGTAACAACGACACCACTCATAGACCAACGATTCATGAGGTCGCTGTCCAATTTCTGTACCCGCATTTGCATGCGTTCATCGTAGTACTGATTGCCACAACCGATGGTTAAAATGATCAGCACCAAAACAGGTAAGATAAGGGGCAAACATTGGCGTTCGTCGAACCTTTTTATTTTCTGAATCATATAGAGGTTCCCTTCGGTTTAAGTAGTCTGTAGAATTACCGATTAGAAGGTGCAGCGAAAAGCGTGCGTATGGTTCACGGCTCAATTAAGCGGAACGACGACATCTCTATTGCTCTGTTCTTTTAAAGCATCTAATAGAGGTTCAACAACCTTAGCATCACCGAGTACCGCCAACGTGCGGATAGCATCAACGCGGAGCGAGGATCCTTTATTTTCGACGATTTTGACTAATTCGGGCACGGCGTTGCCGCCGATTTTTCCGAGTGCCTCTACGGCGAGTTGTCGGACTTCCGGTTCTTCTCGGTCGCGTTCGGAACTCGCAGCACCTGATTCGATAAGCGTTGCGAGTGCAGGAATCGCCGCTTCACTTCCGGCTTCACCGAGCGCTTTGACGGCATTCAATCGGGTTTCGGTCCGTCTATGCTCCAGAAGTTTCACCAAAATAGGTACAATCGTGTCCGGGTCGTCCTTACCGAGGTGTCCGAACACCCAATGCGCATTGTGTCTATCTCGATTATCACTTGACTTAATCGCCTTTTGAAGTTGACTCAAGAGTTGTTTTTGGTCGGCTTGATTATAGACCCGTTTAAGTGCGTCCAGAGCTGCGTTCTGTATATCTAAGTCGTCATCACGAAGCGTCTCAAAAACGAGTCTTTCGAGATACTTCCGTTTTTCTGCTTGATATGCGCGGAACATGTGTTTTCCGCGTTCGGTAACGGATGCATCCTCCCAGTCCGTTGTATTCGGTTCATAAAATTCCTGGGAGTTGTAAAGTCCGAGCAGATAATGTGCTTCAGCACTATCGGTTTTCTGTTGAAGCGCGAGTTTAAATTCTCGGACAGCGCGCTCCTCTTTACGCCGTTTATCCGATTTGATCAGTTCTTTACCCTTAGCGAGATTCTCATTCTGTGTGCCGCATCCAAGGATAAAAAGGACAAGTGTAAGGGCAATCCAAATCTTCTTCATAGTCTATTTCTCCTGCACGCTCAGTAATACTTCAGAAGCAGAGCAATTTGGTGGCGTTCTGCACTAATCCTCAAGAAGTGTCTGCTGTTCAGTGCCGGTTTCAACAGGCTGTTCCTCCTGTGTCTCCTCCTCTGCGTCGGTTTCTTCATCTGGTTCGGGTGCTGCTTCGAGCGTTTTCTGGAGGACAACGAGCGGCTTCTCAGAGAATCCCCAGTCCTTATACCTCTTTATGACGCTCTTTTCTGATGCGGGGAGTTCGATTTCGAGCGTTTTCGCGCCGTCTTCTGCTGCTGCAGTTTCAGCAGCCGCCATGAGGTGGTCAGCCACGCCTAATTGACGGAAAGGCCCGGACACAACGAGGTCGCCGACGGTTGAGACTTCAGGATCATTGGCATCTTTTTTGACGAAAATTTGTCCAATCGGATAGCCACTGACCTCCGCGACGAGTCGATGCGTTTGACTTCCTTTTGCCAAATCTGCTTTTAACTCATCAGTGATCTCTTTCTCGTCTCTTTCGGGAAAACAAAATTGATGTAAGGGTGCTGCGTCTTTCTGTACAGCCGGGCGCACTTTAACGGCACCGGACAAGCTGAAATCTTGATTTGCCATTTGATTTTTTCTCCTTTAGTTGTTCTCAGGATGTCGGTCGCTTTAGGGACCGAGTGCCAGTTTGCCTACATATCCGGCATCAATATCTATTTAGTAAACCATTGTAATATATATTGTTTTCCATTACAAGCATTTTTTTTGAAACGCGAATTTATGAAGCAGGGGACGTAGTCTCCTCCACTTCAGCATCATTCGGATTCTGGTGAGATGTCGAACCTTGGGTCTTCTCCGCGTTTTCTGCTGAAGTTTCGGCAAGGCTCTCCTGTCCGATTCGTAGCTGCCGCTCGGCATCAACAACGTCTCTGTTAATTTTTTCGATGCAGCGGCTGAGTTTATCAACAAGTGCTGTATGTCCAACCATTGCGCGACGGATTTGACGGAGTTGATCAATGACGAGCCGGAAAGTTCGGACGAAGTCGCCAGCGTCTAAACGGGCATATTTTTCGAGTTGGTCAAATTCACAACCTTGGCTCCATGCCAGCATCGCCGTACAAAACCGGAGTTCCAACACAGGCGTAATTTCTGTGACTTCACGCTCGAATTCTAAACGTTGGATGTATGAAATTTCAGAACCGACAGCGTAAAATATCTCCAATAAATGTTCATCTTTAAGGCGTTTATAGTAGCCGTCTCTACGCGGTTCTGAAACGATAGCGACCATGAGACAATTAATCTCATCTTCCGTTAGTTTCTCAAAGAACCCACTAAATAGGAGTTGGGTCAGTTGGACTTCATACCCATAGATATGCGATGCAGTCGCTCCACGCGGTAGAAGCGATTGATCTTCAATATAACCCAATTCTTCAAGGACTTTGAGACGCGCAGCTATCTGTTCTCTTGGATCGTTCGCGATAACGGTAGTCCGTCTTTTGAGTTTCTGGACTTGGGTTTCTGTTCTCTGAATTGCTTGGGATCTTGAAGAGCATGTTTTGAAATGTTCGCATCCGTCGCAGAGGCTTTGGGTTTCAGTTGCCTTAACGCGTTTGATGTTTCGGTAGACGGTTTTTAATCTTTTCGAGCGTTCTTTTTTTCGTCTCTTACCCTGTGTTTCGGATAAAATTTGTCCCTTTTCTACATGCAGACGCTGGAGTTTTTTCTCGCGATTCCGCTTGTGGCGATAGTGCTTCTGAATTTGCTCGCTTCCATCAATGCCATCATGGATGCATTCTGGTTTCGGAAGTGTCTGAAGCACCTCCGTTTTATTCTCAATCTGTTCGTTGAGTTCAGCCACGCGTACACGGTGCTGATGGTTGCTGAGACTCATGGTGTAGACATCGTAAATATCGTCTCCGTATTTGTCATAAAGATTGAGGATACTGGAATAAGAGAGATTAAATTGGCTCTCTATAGGTTCTACTTTGTCTGTCACCACGGATTTAATTTCGCGTTCGTCAGCATAGGCGGGTATAATTTGGGAATAGACGTACCCGATCGTATCAATTCCGCGCCTGCCTGCACGTCCCGCCATTTGGTGATATTCACGTGCTTTGAGGTAGCGGAACCCGATACCGTCGTATTTTTCGAGGCTATCAAAAACAACGGAACAGGCAGGCATATTAATACCGACTGCAAAGGTCTCAGTCGTAAAGAGGAGTTGAATTAACCCCGAGGTAAACAATCTCTCCACAACCTCTTTGAGTGTCGGTAACATACCGGCGTGATGGTAGGCGATCCCTCGGCTGAGGAGTTTACGAAATTCTGCGATGTTTTTTTCTTCAACGATGTCGAACAGGATGCAGAGCTCATCGAACTGTTCCAAAATCTCTGTGCTCTGCCTTTTCGAGAGTAACTGTAACTGTGCCCCGAACGCCAATGCGGCAGCGTTTTCCTCACACCCTTTTCGACTAAAACAGAAATAGAGACACGGGAGTTGTTTGTCACGTTGGAGATGTGGAATAAGTCTCGTCTCCGTAAAACCAGACGGAAGTGCTTTTGTGGGTTTATTATTAGGTGGGTTATATTTTCGTTTACGTGCATCCTGTTGTGCTCTGTTACGAAGTTGCCGAATATGTTTTACAGTGCCAATACCGTAATCTTTAAAATAGAGGTGATGTTCTAAAGGGACGGGACGTTTCAATTCTTCGACGACTTTAATCTCAATATCTCGGACGCTTTGCATCCAGTCGGCGAAGGGGTTGATGTTCGGAATCGTGGCACTCAAACAGACGAATTTGATATGTTGCGGCGCGAAGATGAGACTCTCTTCCCAGACAGTGCCACGCTCAATATCGTTAATATAGTGGATTTCGTCGAAAATGACGTAAGAGACATCCTGTAGCCGTTCGATGTCATCAAAGATGGTATTCCGAAAGATCTCGGTCGTCATCAATAGGACTTGTGCATACGGGTTCAGAACAACATCGCCTGTGACAATACCGATTTTGTCGCCATACTCGGTAAAAAAGTCCCGATATTTCTGATTACTGAGGGCTTTGATCGGTGCGGTATAGATAACGCGCTGGTTTTCCTCAAGGCATTTTTCGACAGCATATTCTGCGATAACCGTTTTACCGGCACCTGTCGGTGCGGTGACAATAACGGACGTATCCTGATTAATTGCAGCGATGGCTTCCTCCTGAAACCGATCTAATTGTAACCCTTTGTAAAGCATTCAGCCCCCTTTGTACCTCAGTATTTTTCTGTGCAACGAACAAACAAATCAAAACGTGATGTTGCAATTAATTTTAATAGATACGGTATATCTTTGTCAAGCGAAATTTTGTTTACGATTCTAACTGCAGGATTGCAATGCGGTTTGGAGGTATGTTATACTAACATGGAAGTTCCGCACTATTTTTTTCAGAGGGCTAAAGACCTACCATGTACATTAAAGTATTCGATTACCCTTTAATCCGTATTCCAGCGGGCGCGTTTACGATGGGAACGATTCCAACTGGCCTGCGGAAGACGGATCCAGAAGAACCACAACGCAGTGTGACGCTTGATGCTTACGCCATCGGTGCGTATCAAGTCACAAATGCCCAGTACGCGCAATTTGTGGAAGCAACGAGACATCCTCAGCCACTGTTTTGGTCAGAAGCACATCTCAACGCCCCCGATGCCCCAGTCGTCGGCGTGAGCTGGGACGATGCGATAGGTTTTTTGGAATGGCTCGGTACGCTGGAGAACGAGGAATATCGTTTACCTTCGGAGGCGGAGTGGGAGAAGGCAGCCCGTGGCACGGATGCCCGCGAGTATCCTTGGGGCAATACGTGGGATGCGAGTCGTGCGAACACGTCGGAATCGCGAAACGGTCAATTAATGCCAGTGGGGAGTTATCCGTCCGGTGTCAGTCCTTATGGGTGCTACGATATGGCAGGCAACGCCTACGATTGGTGTAGCGACTGGTTCCACATGGAAACGTATAAATACTCACCTGCGGAGAACCCGTTGGGGGCGAGTGTAGGTCGGCGGCGGGTGATTCGCGGGGGTTCGTGGATCGCGCGAGGTGAGTTCGCTGGACGTTGCGCGAACCGTGCTGCTTATGAACCGACGCAAACAATTCACAGCGTCGGTTTTCGGATTGCAGTAGATGATTGATGGTTGTCGGAAACCTTCAACCCAACCTACAATGCTATGCCCTACGAACAAATACTTCAGGTAAATATGAAAAAAAAACAATTAATCGAACACTACCAAGATTTTCGTGAAGCGTTGTTGGACTGGTTCAGACGTTACCAACGTGACCTGCCTTGGCGGCGGACAGATGACCCCTACCATATCTGGGTGTCTGAAGTCATGCTTCAACAGACCCAAGTCAAGAAGGTTGTGGACTACTACGAGAAGTTCATCGACCAGTTTCCGAGTGTACGAGATTTGGCAGTTGCCCCGCTACAAGATGTGCTAAAGGCATGGGAAGGTTTGGGGTATTATGCGCGGGCGCGGAACCTCCACAAAGCGGCGCAGATCATTGTAGATGAACTGGAGGGCAAGGTGCCAACGGACTATACAACCTTTCGTAAGTTGCCGGGTGTCGGGGATTACAGTGTAGCGGCGGTGCAAAGTATCGCTTTTAACGCGCCTTATGCTGCGGTGGATGGGAACATCAAACGCGTGTTGGCGCGCCTGTTCCTGATGGAGGCACCGATTAACGACGCGAAGTCAGCAAAGTTGTTTCAACAAAAAGCGGACGCGCTTCTGGATCTAAAGGAACCCGGACTTTTCAATCAGGCAATGATGGAATTGGGCGCAGTGATCTGTCGTCCGCAATCCCCGGCGTGTCTGGTGTGTCCAGTGAACCTGTTTTGTGAGGCGTTCGATGCAACGCGTCAAGCCGAATTTCCGAAGCGACGTGAGACGAAACCTACACCAGAACATCGCCTTGCCGTCGGGGTCATTTATAATAAGACAGGCGAGGTGCTACTTACGCAGCGGCAACTGGACGGGTTGCTCGGCGGACTTTGGGAGTTTCCGGGTGGTCAGATCGCCAAAGATGAGACTGCAGAAAATGCGTGTATCCGTAATATCGCCGAGGTGGTTAACCTCAGTGTCAGGAACGTGCGATACCTGACGCGCGTCCGGCACGCTTACACGCATTTCAAGATTGTTGTGGACGTGTTTCAGTGTGATTATGCGGACGGTGAGATTGCGTTGAACGGACCGAGAGATGCCAAATGGGTTACGATTGCAGCACTACAGGATTATCCGCTCCCACGTGCGACGCATAAGTTTTTAGATGAATTGGGAAAATAACCGTCAGCCGTCGGCTGTCAGCAGTCAGCGTCGAAATAGTAGAAAGTTGTAAGGTGTAGCTAAAGTGAACTAAAGTTAGATTGCTACATCGCATATAACTTGTAGAACTTTAGAACGCTCGCAAACTTGTCAACTTTTCCGCGATAGCCGACTGCTGATGGCTAACTGCTAATTCACTCCGAAGCGTACTTCGTATTTTTCCCAGACTTCATCAGGCAACGGGGTGCTGGCGGCTCGGACGTTTGCTTCGAGTTGCTCAACGTTGAGACTTCCAATGTTGTTGCCTTGAATCCGATCTTCTTTCAGACAAAACTGGATTGCGAGTTGGAGCAAATTTATTCCTTCTTCAACACACCATTCCCAAATTGGGTATGCTGCTGCAACATCACCCTCTTTTTTCCAGCGTCCGCGTTCGATCTCAGCATCAATATCGACACCTGTGAGGATACCGCGTAGGATTGACCAACCGTTCATCACACCGATGTCAGCCTCAGCAGCGGCGGGCAGAACTTCGTCAGCGGCGGTCTGGCGGATAAGGTTGTAATCGTTGAAGCACAAAATGAGATCAACATCGCCGGTTGCCATCGCCTTGAGATGAAAATCGTGCTGACGCATGCCGTAACCGACGTGGTTCACGAGTCCTCGCGCTTTGCACTGGAGCAAACCGTCAAGCGTACCGCCCTTTTCGAGCGTCGGGTCAATTTCGCCGGGGTCGTGGATAAGCATACCGTCGAAGTAGTCTACATTGAGGAGTTCGAGTTGGTCTTCGAGGTCAGCGATCGCGCGTTCGGCGGAATAGTTGGGTCTACCTTCTCCGTAGCCTCCCCACTCTGCAGCGGAATGACAACAGAGTCTACCGGTGATGATGACATCCTCACGCGGGATCTCCTGCATTGCCAGACCGAGTTTCCGCATCGAATCCCCGTAGCAGCGCGCGCAATCGAAATGGTTCACACCGATAGCTATCGAGTGTTTGATGAGCGCGATAGCGTCCTCATCAGAAACGAAGCCGAAATTATTGCCGAACCCCTGTGTGCCGAACGGGATGACAGGGATGCTGAGTTCTGTTCTTCCTAACCGTCGTCTCGGGATTGTGGGTAGACCTTGGGTGGTTTCCATAAGATTCCTTTCTATGAGTTGTCAGGCAAATAGCCATCAGCCATCAGCGGTCAGCCGACAGCC
The DNA here is from genome assembly GCA_022821065.1 of Candidatus Poribacteria bacterium. Lineage (GTDB taxonomy): Bacteria > Poribacteria > WGA-4E > WGA-4E > WGA-3G > WGA-3G. The sequence goes on along the minus strand of JAJEEK010000002.1, from coordinate 11,833 downwards.
GAAAGCCATTCTTGCTGAGAGCCATTCTTGCTGATAGCCGATAGCCGACAGCCATTTAATACTGATCCGAGCCTTCAAGTGGAAGTGGCACTACCCAGACATTCCGATACCTAACGTCATTGCCGTGATCCTGCAGGCGGAGCGGTCCTGGCTCGTTAGCTGACCCCATGCTCCCACCTGTTACGCCTGCCAATTGTGCGTTGTTGATAATGACCAAGCCGTTCTGGATAACGGTTATACGGGGACCTTCCGTTACTTCGCCGTTGTCGTTGAAACGGGGTGCGCGGAAGATGATATCGTAGGTCTGCCATTCGAGGGGCGGTCTGCAAGCGTTAACGAGCGGTGCGAATTGATTGTAGATTGCGCCGCAGTCACCTTTTCCGGGCACGTCGATCCCGTAAGAATCGAGTACCTGAACTTCGTATCTACCTTGGAGGAAGACACCGCTGTTGCCTTTCGCCTGTCCGCTGGCTTCGGGCATATCGGGGCATCTGAATTCGATATGCACGAAATGATCCGTGAAGGTTTCTTTAGAGATAACGTCGCCGGTGCGTGGGACAACGAGCATAGCACCATCTTCGACCTTCCAACTCGGTGCATCGCCGTTTAGGTTCGTCCAGTTACTGAGGTCTGTGCCGTCAAAGAGAATAACAGCGGATTCTGGGGGTGTTTGTGTCATGAGTTTTCCTTTCATCTGTGATGCGTTCAGAATAACAATTTTTCACGCTTTCAAATTTTAATGAATTCTGTTTTTTTGTCAAGCAGTATTTAGCAATAGGCTGTCAGCCGTCAGCAATCAGCCGTCAGCAAAGAGGGGAAGTGGCAATCAGCAAAGAGGCAGTCAGCCATCGGCAAAGAGGGGAAGTGGCAATCAGCAAAGAGGGGCGTTCGCTGCGCTCACTGTCAGCGGTCGGTAAAGAGGTGTTAGGTTAGCACAATGTTTCTTACCGATAGCCTCTTAGCCAAAAGCCGACAGCCATTCTTCCGAAAGCCGACAGCCATTCTTGCCGATGGCTGATGACTAATACCCTTGACAAAAACATCTGTGTGGATATAATTGTGTGAAAACTTACGAAGCCTCATGAAGGAGTTTCGATCTCCATGTCAGGTCCTAATCTTTTATATATCCACTCCGACCAACATAATCCTTATGTGACCGGTTGTTACGGCGATCAGTTGGTACAGACCCCGCATCTTGACAGCCTTGCTGCTGAAGGCGTAGTATTTGAGAACGTCTACTGCCCATCTCCGATCTGTGTGCCATCCCGGATGTCAATGCTGAGCGGTTGCTATCCGTACGAGAACGCCGTATGGACAAACAGCCATATCCTCGATTCTGGGATACCGACGTTCGCGCACGCTATGGGTGCAGCGGGGTACGAACCTGTACTTATCGGACGGATGCACGCGCTGGGACCGGATCAACTCCACGGGTACACCCAACGTCTTGTTGGGGACCACGGACCGAACTATCATGGTGGGCGCGGTGTCGATCACGGCGAACTTTCTGGGACAGCAGGACCCGCACGTGTGAGTCTCGAAAAATCGGGCGCGGGACAGAGCGCGTATCAAGTTCACGATGAAGATGTGACAATAGCAACTGTTGACTACCTTAATCGGCTCGGTGTCCAGAAACGGGCGGGTCTGTTAGATACGCCGTTCTCAATCTCCGTCGGGTTCATGTTACCGCATCAACCTTTCGTTGCGCGTCAAGAGGATTACAAACTTTACGAAGGGCAGATGACGATGCCGGAAAACGCTGAACCATTTTCAGAGGCGTTGCATCCCCACTTCCAATGGTGGCGCGAGAAGTGCGGGATTGTAGAGGTTTCCGATGCTGAGATTCTTCGCGCACGCACGGCGTATTGGGCGTTGGTCACACGGATGGATATAATGATTGGGCAAATATTAACGGCACTCCGAGAGAACAAGTTAGACGAAAACACATTAATCCTCTATAGTTCAGATCACGGCGAGCAGGTCGGTGAACACGGACTTTGGTGGAAACAGACGTTCTATGAGCATTCAGTAAAAGTGCCTGCAATTTTATCGTGGCGTGGCACACTACCGGAAGGTGTCCGATGTGATCGCGTCGTTAGTGCGTTGGACTTGAACGCAACGATGCTCGATGCGCTCGATGCACCGGCACTGCCACACTCTCGCGGTCGGAGTACACTGCCGCTGTTGCGTGGTGAAGACACACCATGGGAGGACATTGCTTTCTCGGAATACTGCACCGATGACGGTTGTTATCACCGGATGGTTCGCGAGGGGACGTGGAAACTGAATTACTATCACGGGCAACCGGCGCAGCTTTTCAATTTGGCGGAAGACCCGAACGAATTAAACGACCGCGCAGACGAGGCGGCATGCGGGGACATCTTAGCGCGATTGACAGAAAAGGTATTAGACGGTTGGGATCCAGAACAGATCGCAGCACAGATGGCAGCGAAGCGTGCCGACACACAACTCCTCGGTAGATGGGGACGGCATACACAACCAGCGGATCGGTACCGTTGGAATTTATTGCCAGAGATGGATTATTTAGATTAAGGAAGGAGGAACAACATGACGAACAGTCCGATACTTAAGGGTGAACGTTTTAGTCCAGAGAGAACAGCAGAAATTGCTGAGCAATTTTTCCGGGACGGATTTGTCTATCTTCCGGGTGTGCTGACAGAATCAGAGGTCACCGCACTACGGGAGAAGTCGGACGAACTTTTTGCGGACCCGGAACTCATGGAGCGGACCAATCCAGACCTTGCGGACATTAGATATATTCAGATGGGTGGACACGCTGAATCGGGGGAAACGCTGCCCTTCATTTTGCGGAACACCATTGAACTGGACCCTATCTTCCGCGATATGCTTCTCCGTGAACCGATCCTGAGTTTGGCAGAGGCGATTGTCGGTGAGAACTGCAAGTTTTGCGGACAGAATGTACTGCGGAACCTGCCCGGACTCTCGATCGACACGTGGCATGTGGACGGTTCCGTGCATTTCCCTGTTACTGAGGAGATGCCGCGCCACGACCCACGCCTGCGGATGCCCGTGATGTGGTTTACCGTCCAGATGGCGTTGAGTGACATTGATACGCTTGAGGAAGGACCGACGCAATACGTTCCCGGTAGTCATTACTCCGGTCGGCATCCGAACAGTCAAGAAAATCCTGAGTTTGAAGGCAATAAACCCGTTTCTATTTTCTGTAAGGCAGGTGACATCTACTTACAGGATCCGCAGTGTTGGCACCGCGGTGCCCCAAACTTGTCTAACAAGACGCGCTATATTATACAATCACAGTACGCGGCGTATTGGGCGTATTGGCGGTTTAGCCTCTGCAACGGCGTACCTGTGCCTGAAGAGGTTCTGCAAGATGCGGATGATCGGTTGATGAATCTTTTAGGCCGTCCGCGTGTGAGTGAATTGAATTAGGCTGGGACTTAGGGACGCGCTACTATTCCATGGTAACCTGGATTCTGTGGGTGCCACCCCGTCGTGCCTGTATGAGGTAATGCCTTGGAGGGGGATCACTATCTTCTTCCCAGTCAGTCGGATCCGTACTCCACGCCACGGTAACATATAACATTCCTTCCCCTATTGTAATGGGGAATCGGACCCCGTTACGGGTAAGTGTTCCAGGAAAATCTATTTCTCCGTTGCTTGAAGATATGGTAAATCCATAGTCGCCTTCGGTCTTGTCGCCAATGTAGTTATCGGGGTAATATATTGTCACGTACCACTTTCCAACAGGGTCATCGTCATAGTATATTGCATTCGGTGTCTGGTGAGAAACCGTTGAATCCTGACTATTATCGCCGCCGGTGTTCGGATTACTATTACTACGAGGTTGATTATTAGTTTGTGGTAGCAGCGGTGGCGGGGGTGGTGTGCGCGGTGGCAGCGGTGGCGGCGGTGGCGGCGTGTCATCACCGTTGTTATTATTGTTATTATCATCAGGGTCATCGCCAATACTGCCACCGGGCGGATCATCGTTTTGGGGCGGCGTGTCATCAGGGTTGTTATTCGCATTCGGATTATTGCCAGTAGTACTACCCGTGCCACCCGGCGGATTGCTGATTTGTGGCGGCGGTGGCGTGTCATCAGGGTTGTTATTCGCATTCGGATTATTGCCAGCTGTGCCAGTGCCACCGGGCGGATTGGTAGTTTGTGGCGGTTGTTGCGTGCCACTATTTGGCGGATCTTGAGGTTGTGGTGGGTCTGACGGTTGCGGGTCATCACCGTTGCTATTATCATCAAAAGGATCATCACCACTACTGCCACGGGATTGATCGTCTGTTTGCGGCGGTGGTTGCTGTGTGCTCCCATTGGTCAGTTCGTCTGTTGGTGGTGGCGGATATTCTTTCGGCTCCGTCAATGTCTCTACAATCTCGGTGGTATCCATTATCTTTTCTGCCCGCACAATTTTTTTGCCTTCATGATAGAAGACATAAACGAGTCTTTCTGGATAAATATGGATGATGGGCCCATTAATGATGCTATCCGCTTTTTGTGTATCTTTGGGGATAAGGGTCAGACATTCTGAATCAGTACCATTCTGTAGGCAAATGAGATCATCATTAGGGGACACAATATACTGGTCTATATCGTCAGTTGTCATCATTGAGCCGGTATAAGGCATATCAGAACAACCGACTATACTGCAAAGGACAATTAGGATACCACTGATGAAACTTAACGATACAGATGCAACTTTGCGCGGATTCACCTTCGTCCGCTGAATACTGTCGAGTGTTGGCAAGACATCGACTACGGTTTTGACATAGCGTGGGTGGGACATACCCGTAATTTTTAATTCTGTTTTCGTCATGCATGACTCCTTCTCACATCAATTTTAAAAAATAAGAGTGCTTTAGTAAGTTATAATTATGACATATTTTATTATTTATAAATTAAAACACATTAGCGTCTATAAATAACTGAAAATAAGACAAAAAATAAACGATCAGAACTCATGTTGCGTTTCACTATACTGACACAATTTTTGGGTTCAATAACTGTAAAAGGAAAAAGAACATGTGTGAAACACCCCTCCACTTCAAATCTATTACCGAAATCGCGGAAGAGATTGCTTCTAAGCAGTTATCGCCTGTGGACGTTACGGCTGCGATGCTGCAGCGTATCGAACAACTTGACGGTCAATTGAAAAGTTACGCCACAGTGATGGCAGACACCGCAATGGCTGCCGCACAAGCAGCAGAGCGGGAAATTAACGCCGGTACGTATCGCGGACCGCTTCACGGGATCCCTATCGCAGTGAAAGACCTCTGCTTTACCAAGGGTGTCCGGACGATGGGCGGGGTGGCGGTGCTTGCCGAGCATGTGCCTGCGTTTGATGGCACAGTCATCACAAAACTCGCGTCTGCGGGTGCCATACTGCTCGGTAAACTCAATCTAACGGAAGGGGCAATGGGCGGCTATAACCCTCACTTTGATATTCCCAAGAATCCGTGGAATCCCGACGTGTGGACGGGTTCGTCATCCAGCGGTTCCGGTGTTGCAACGGCAGCAGGGTTGTGTTTCGGTTCGCTCGGTAGCGATACAGGCGGTTCCATTCGCTTTCCTTCAGCAGCGTGTGGTGTTGTCGGACTGAAGCCAACATGGGGCAGAGTCAGCCGTTACGGTGTGCTTGCACTTGCCGAGTCGATGGATCATGTCGGTCCGATGACGCGGAGTGTCGCGGATGCGGCGATTATGCTTGAAGCGATCGCTGGTTCTGACCCGAACGATCCGACTTCTCTGCCTGACCCGATGCCGAATATGCTTGAAGGAATAGGACAGGACCTCCAAGGTGTCCGCATCGGGTTCGATGAACACTATGCAACGCACGATATTGACACCGAACTCGCCGATGCGGTGCGCGCCGGTGTGAAAGTTCTTGCGGATGAAGGTGCTGAAATTGTTGAAGTGGAATTGCCCGACGTGGATGAATACGTCTCTGTATGGCCGATGTTGTGTGCTGCAGAGGCGGTCGCAGCACACGCCGCAACCTATCCTTCTCAACGAGACGCTTACGGTCCCTGGTTCCAAGGGTGGCTTGATATGGGCGCGAAGGTATCAGGTGCGGGATACGCGAAGGCGAACAACCTGAGAGCAACCTGCACAGGACATCTCAGACGCGTGTTTGCGGAGATTGATGTGTTGGTGTGTCCGTCGATGTCCGCGCCGCCACACGTTGTCACGCTAGAGATATTATACGGGCCGTATGAACCCCGGAATCCGAAGTTCCAGCGGTTCACCGTGCCATTCAACTACAACGGCGCGCCGACGCTATCTGTGCCGTGTGGCATGAATAGTGAAGGATTACCGTTGAGCATTCAGTTTGTCGGGAAACATTTGACGGAGCCCTTGCTGTGCCGTGTCGGACACGCTTATGAAAGCGCGATGCCGTGGCAGGATCTTCATCCGGATGTTTAAGACAGTGCTATTTCTGTGGTAGGCGATACCCCTCTTTCGTCGTTTGGATACTGTAGAGGCAATGTTCTGCTGTGATGTAGAGTATCTTGCTCGTTTTGCCGTGCCCAAATGCGACGTTGGTGGGTTTATCGGGTGTCTTGACGTACGCCAGTTCTTCGCCTTCCGGTGTGTAAACGCGAACCCCGGGGCGGGTTTCATCGCGCACTGCCACCCAAAGATTCCCCTCAGCATCAACGACCATACCGTCTGGACCGTCCTGTGGTGCGTAGTCAACGAGGACTTTTCGGAAAGTCGCCGTGCCTTCCGGTGAGAGATCGTAGGCGAGGAGTGCCATCCGTCCCTTATGGGGTTCCATTTCATCAGGTAGGATTCCCATCGCGCCGTTGTCATGACTGATAACGTAGAGCGTCTTTTGGTCGGGAGAAACCGCTACACCGTTGGGTTTGCCCGCATCCGTGACAACGAGATGGACAGAACTATCGGGATCAATACGATAAACGCCAAAAATCGGTTGCTCAACCGGTTCATGTCCGGCGTACCTCGGATCCGTAAAATAGATGCGCCCTTGTTCGTCAATCGTGAGATCGTTCGGTGAGTTGAAGGGTTTTCCGTTATAGAGTCCTGCGAGAATCTCGCTTTTACCGGTATCCATGTCTGTCCGAGTAATCCTGCGTCCGCCGAAGTCTGCACCTTCCGCGACGACCAACCGACCTTGTGCGTCAAATTCCATCCCGTTGGACATCCCACTCGGAGAACGGAAAACAGTTGTTTCTCCGGTTTCAGGGTTGTATCTCATGATATGTCCGGCTTGCATATCTGTCTGATATGTGAAGGTGATGTCGCTGAAATAGACTGTTCCATCTGGGGCGACGGTGGGTCCTTCTGTGAAATGTGCGTCGTTGAAGAGTTCTTTAAGTTCCGCACCCGGGGCAATAAGGGTACCGCCCTCTGCGGCGTGTCCAATTAAAGTGGGTGCAAGTGCTACACCTGCAGCAAGGGCTTGAAACATTTGTAGATTCGGCATATTTGCTCTCCTTCGTTGTTAACTGCCAACAACTATCTTCGCGCGTGTGCAAATAAAGTATATGTTGGTTATGCCGCCTTGTCAACAAAAATTGACAACTATCTATAAAATGAATACATCTGTAATCCTGTGAAGAGCCGAATGAGCACCCATATACCGCCTATCATGAATTCGCCGAGGATCAGTCCCAGAAAGAGCGGATACGCTTTGCGGTACAGGCGAATCCCACCGACTTTCAGCAATATCGTTTTGATACTCCAGCTCAGGAATATGGAAAACCAGAGCCTACCGATCGTCGATTTTTCGCCAGCGACGAGATAACCCGCGGGGTGGAAGGGCCAGAACGGGAAAACGGTTCGGAGCCACCAAAGGAAACCGGTGAAAAACGCACCGATACCGATAAAAGTCACGGCGGCAACGTCGGTTTCACTCGGATGTGAAATCCAATTTTGTAGGAGATTATAGCCACCCGTGCCGAGATCACTCACGACACCGATATTGTATCCGACAAGGAGGTATGCCCAAAACGATGCGAGGATCCCGACCACCACCGCGCACATCATTGCGACGATGAGTCTACCGGAACGCATGCCTGATTCCTCTGCGATTTTGAAACCTTCGAGCGTATGCGGCATCGGGTTCGCACGAGAACCGCGATTGAAGGTGAGGTAGAGACGCATCATCGTCAAACTACCGTGCGACAGGATTCGGGTACCGAAAATGTCGGTCAGGATACCGTGAGGTGTTGCGTAGGTACGGATCGTCGGTGGACCGACTTCGGCACGGATACGGGTGAGACTCATAGACAACAAGTAGTAGATAAGGAAATAGAGCGCGATTGTCCAGATGGCCATCCCACCTCGATGTGAAAAGAGGAACAGGAAACCTAAACCGCCGATCAATCCGAGCGCTGCCCATCGGTAACGCATCGGTTCCTCCCTATCGTCGATATCACCAGGTGATCGGTGTCCTCTGAAGATGTGCTTGAGAATTGCGAGGAAATAACGTCGTCCACCCCAGATTGCGAAGCAGGAGAGTACAAGGTAGCCGCCCATTATCTGCTGCCAGTCGTAAGGGAACCCGGGTAGAATATCGAGTCCGAGCGCGCTGCCGAATATCCGTTCCGCTTTCCAGAACCAATAGAAGAACCAAACAGAAAACGACATCTCTAACGGCATGAGGTAAGCGAGTCCGACAGCGAATGATCGGATATATACGGGTGTCCAACCGATGGAGCTCCAAGGTTTTTGGGTGAAGTATTGACCGATCTCTGCGTGCCGTACGGGGATTTCGGGAATCTCAGGAAAAAGGACATGGAAACCGTTGATGAGGTTGATACCGCCAGCGATAGCGAATCCGAGCCACATCATTTTCGACTTAAAGAGTCGTCCGTCCAGTCTTGTCATCTCCAGAGGCAGTTGTACAATCGGATAGGATAGCCGTTCGTGCTCGATCCATTGTCTTCGGATGAAAACATCAAGGCAAATCATCACCCAGATAAGAACAGTGAGAAACACCGTCCACCAGAGGATAGGACGGAGCCATCCGAGCAGATGTACTTTCGTGTAGAGTGTGCTTTCGCCGTCATAAAACAATTTTAGGCTGGCTTCGTCGTTAGAGGTAAGCCACGGTGGAAGGTATCGCCAAAAGAGTTGTCTCCACTCGTTTTCAGGAGTTGCGAACCAGAACCCGTCCGAGATCGTCGGGATGACCGTTTGCATCATATCGTGTCCAGCGATGGCGGAGGAGAGCGAAAGCATCACGAAGACCGTCAGAAGTTCGCCTTGCCTGAATGCGAATTTTGGCAGAAACCGTTTTAGCAGTAGATTGAACGGGATAAGCACCATCAACGTGATAATCACGTTGTAGATGAGCGACATCGTCGTCGGGAGGGTGCTCCAGAATTTGAGGTGGTTTGCCATGATGAAGTAGGTATTCACCGGAATCAGTAGCAAACCGAGTGCGATAGCACGAAAGGTTACGCCGGGATGAGATTTTTGGTTTTTCAAGGTCGCATCTGCTATGAAAGTATTGCCAATATCGTGTAAGCCCTAATATTTACATTGTGTACGTTTAGTCCATTTCTGCAAGTCCAAAACGACTTATTCCCTACAAAAAAGGCTTGTGTGTTTATTTGAAAATGGCAACAGCAATGGAGATAAGTAACGCACCAATAGCACATGCGGCCGTTATCCAGTTTCGCATTCCCGAAATCGCTTGTTGCTTACCCGTGAGTTCCGATATACCGTTCTCAACAGCGCGGAGTCGGGCATCCATTTCATCTAACCGAGTATCCACCCTATCCAGACGCTGATTGACTTCATTAAAACGCTGGTTGATTTGATCAAAGCCGTCTTTCACTACTTGATAAAGTTCTTCGTTTGTCATTTTTGTTTTCCTCCAGTGTCCCCAGACCGAATTCGCCGCGTCCTACAAAAATCGTGTTCCGTCGTAATTGACAAACATATTTTACCTTTTTTTAGAGGTTCTGTCAAGCGTTGTGCTAAAGTGTTTTCTGCTTTTTCGCTATCCTTCTCGCACGCCAATAGGCGAACTGGCGGAGATAGTAACCGAGATTTTTGTCAACTTTCTCGAACTCTGGCACAAACGGACACCTTCCGCCGAGGACGATGAGTTCTGTCTTGGCGCGCGTCATTGCGACATAGAAGACCCGACGCTCCTCTGTCAATGTACTGTCGCGACGCGGAAACCGACGTTCCAATGTGTTGTGAATGAGGATGACCTTCGCCCACTCCCTACCTTTCGATTTATGGATTGTCGTTACTTCCGGTGCAGCGGGATGGTTGGCGAGCATCGCCTGAATCCGATCAGTTTCGTAGTTGGTGCGTGCCAAAACGGCAGTCTCTTGCGACGATTCCAATTCGTGTAATAGCGTGGCTGCGACCGTTTCAGGTGTTGTCTCAACGATTTTGATGTGCTGTTGTATCGGGTTGTGGGCGCGTAGGTTTTTGCGGATACGTGGTGCGTTGCGCTCAATCAACGCTCTGGCGTGTTCAACGATTGTCGATGTAGAACGGTAGTTACGTGTGATTTCATATTTTGTTACGTCTTTCCGATCCGTGAAGGCGAGCATAATCTCTGAGTTACCGCCACGGAACCCGTAGATCGCCTGATCGTCGTCGCCGACAGCGAATAGGTTTTCGGATAAGCACTCAATGAGTCGGAAATCGGCGGGAGCAATATCTTGGAACTCGTCAACGAGCACGTACGGGTGTTTATCGCAGTAGGTTTGACGGAGGTCCGGGTTCGTCTCAAGTAGGTGTGCGGCGTGGATAATCATATCCTCGAAATCGACGGCGTTTGCTTCGGTTTTGAGACGTTCGTATTTGATAGCGAATGCTCGCGCCACAGGATCATCGAGTGTCTTTGGGTCGAACAGGCCTGTGGTGACCTGTCTCTTCGCTCGCATGACAATCTCTTTTATGTCGTCGAAACGGTCGCGGAGGTTCTCGAAATCGGGGTGTGTATCAAAATGCGCTTCATAAGGGATACCAAAATGTTGACAGAACATTTCAAGGACGATCTGGTTGCTATACTGCACGCGTAGCGGGTCTGCGCGGTTGAACACACTCGCGCGGTCTCTGTAGTCTGCGATCCAGTGTGCTTCTCGACGATTCGCCTTTCGTCCCGGCACGCGTTCAATTACCTCAAAACTGAATTGTGTTGCACCTTCGGATCGGATCGCTTGCCGGAGCCTATCGTTCGATGAATGGTTGAAATGTTCCTTTTTTCGACGTTCTGGGTTCGTAGTCTGTCCGATATAACATTTGCCGGTCTTCACACTCTCAATTTTGTAGATAGCGACCTCGGTTGTTGCGGCTGCGCGCTCAATCTGTCGCTGTTCCTCGGCGATGATTTGATCAATCTGTCCCGACCAGATTTCTGGGATCCGTTTGAATCCTACGCGTTGATGGTTTTCGGTAATAATATCTTTACCGAAGGCGTGGAGTGTACGGATGACAGGTTTGCTGGATGCGGTGTAATTTGATGCTGCGAGTGCGCGTCCGATGCGGGTCTCCATCTCTTCAACGGCTTTTCTGTTGAAAGCGATGGCGAGGATATGTGAAGGTGGGATATTGTGCGTCTGGATGAGATTCAGAATTCGTGCCGTAACAACTGTCGTTTTACCGCTACCGGGTCCCGCGATGACGATTGCGGGTCCTGTAACGTGGTTGACGGCTTTTTCTTGGTTTCTATCAAGTTGCATATTTAGGTAGATTAATTAAGTGCGAAAACCTCCAAAACTATCGGAGGTTTTCACGCGTAAACACTATTTGAATGATAGCATTCTGAAATTTTCACAAAACCCCAAATTTTATCAAATTCCGGCGCGCTTGAATCGGTTGCTCAGCG
>JAJEEK010000044.1 GCA_022821065.1 Candidatus Poribacteria bacterium | reverse complement strand
TGTCATAGAACGCTTTTTTCATCGTTTGAAACAGTATCGCCGGGTCGCCACGCGCTATGATAAATACGCTATCCGATACCTTGGATTCGTCCATTTTGCGGCTATACTTATCACTGCTAAAAAAATGTAAACACTACCTAGATATTTTTTACGCTAAAACAAAGGGACCGAGACACAAAACCCACAGGACCATTTAGTTTTCGGTTCCGCTTTTGGTTTTAGTTTACGGATAGTAACGTTTTTATGAAATATAGCATGAAAATTAAACACTATCTCGTAAAAAATATTTACACATATAAAGTGAATCTTTAAAACTAAATGGTCCTGTATTTATTGAAAGAAATGTGGAAAAGTCTGATAGGTTATGATAGAATACCTCCTTAACCGAGTCTTGTATAATGGAGAAGATAATTATGTTTCTTACAGAAGAAGATCTTGAGGAAACTGTAAATGATGTTCTTAGGATGTGCGTATCAAGGGTAAAAGGAGAATACCTTGTTACTAAGTATGCCCACTTTTTAGAGGATGAACATCCTAATCATGTTGGGCATTATCGCAACCGTTTGACAACCAACCCTGAAGGTGCGATAGCTGAGGCTGTTACATTTCACTTTTTCAGATCCAATCTTGATGCAGTTCAAGTGAACGAGGATCCAAACAAAGGGGGCGTGGATTTTCTCTGCAAAATTGGCTCTTCTGAATTTATTGCCGAAATTACCAGCTTACAGGATGAAACTGTAACTCGTAAGTCTGGGTTAAAATATAAACTTACCAATAGTCCTTCTGTTGGGACCTTCGCTCCTATTACTCGAAAATTATGTGATACTGTGTGTGATAAGGCATCCCAAATGTCAGGATATAACTGTCCTGGTGTTCTTGTCATTGCGTGCAAGCATTCTTTGGCGGATGTCCTTTTTGATGCTATTGATGCTGAACGTTTGCTCGTAGGCGACATAAAGATCGGACTTTCGAGTTCGAGGGAGAGTACCAATGTAACTGAATTGAAAAATTCATGCTTTCTCCGACATAATCAAGAATGGGAACTTGGCAACCGCAGCATTTCATCAATCTTACTCTTCCATATTTCTGGGGTTAGTGCGTTTGTCCTTGGAATTCTACACCCCGATCCGACACATAAATTTCTGCCCGAATTTCTTCCATCCATTCCTTTTTTAAGACTGAAGCAATGGCCTCCAAATGGTAATAACATTGAGACTGAGTGGGTAAAATACGAAGAGACTGAGTTGATAATTCCCATACCCGAGCAACATAGATTTTGGTACGATCTAAGTCTAAATGAACCTTCCATGAGCGAGATGTCTCCGAAATGAAACTATAAATTTCAGTCGTTTATTTCCCGTTCCGGGCCGGTTCAAGCATCTCTGTATCAAAATCAACAATAATCTGTTTGCATATTTTATCTAAATCGTCTGTCATGCCAACTCGTAAGCCGTGCATGGGATCCTCATGAAGCCACATAAGATCAACTATCTCTAATTGTGCTTCTTGATTATCCTTTGTCCATTTTTTAATTTTATCCCCTATCGGGGAAGGGTCAAATGTTTTTGAAAATAAATAAGAGACTGCTACATCCCCCGTTTTTCGCCCCAATGATTTAAGTTCTATTGCCACTATGTGTAATTTATAATCGCCCATTATGGCTATGCCAGTAATTTCCACATCTTGGAGACTGCGCAATTCGCGCTTGATATGGCTTTCTATAAATGCTTTCGTATTTTCATCGTCGCATCCTACTGATACTTCAACCCTAAATTTAGGCTTCTGTTTTTCGGGTATATCTGCAGACTGACCAGTGAATCCGATTGTGCAAAGTAATGCTAACATGACATAGATTGTTAGATTTCTCATTTGTTGGACTCCTTTGTTCTCCTTTGTGTAAAAAAATGCCTACTGGTGCAACACCCTTTTGTGAATGTTTTTTGTAGGGCCGACTTCGGTGGAAAGGAAGTATAAGAAAGGATTATACCCGCCCGCTTTCGCGATTGCGTACTGCCCATTAGGATACCATATTTTCGACCAAAATGCAACAGAAACATTTTCTTTTATCGGCTCATTTGTAGGGACGAATTCTATCTCGCGACTTTTTAACACTTCTGTTTTTTACTTGATTTTATCCGTATTACACGCTATAATAATCAATCCTTCGGAACGCAATACCACAACCTAATAATTCTTGCTTGGGCATGATTGCCTTGCAACAAGGAAAATGATTATGGAAAAGCGACCCAAAATCGCTGCGATTGCGACGATTTACCACAAATACGCTCACACACAGCATATCGTTGATCGGTTCTTAGAAGGCTACGGATGGAACAGCCGACACCATTATCCACCGATGGACCTCGTTTCTCTCTTTGTCGAACAGGTCAAAGACAACGACCTCAGTCGTGATAGACTGGAACGTTTTCCCACAATGAAAGGATACCCGACAATCGCCGAAGCACTGACCCTCGGCGGCGAGGAATTGGCTGTTGATGGTGTCCTCCTCATCGGCGAACACGGCGAATATCCGTCCAATGAGAAAGGACAACGTCTCTATCCGCGCTATGAACACTTCAAACAGATGACTGAGGTGTTTGAACGCAGTGGACGCGGCGTGCCAGTGTTCAATGATAAACACCTTTCATGGAACTGGGAATGGGCGCGCGAGATGTACGACATTTCCCAAGATATGGATTTCGCGTTTATGGCAGGTTCCTCACTACCGGTTACATGGCGCACGCCTTCTATTGACATGCCACTTGGTGTACCAGTCTCGGAGGCGGTGTGTGTTGGCTACGGCGGTGTGGACAGTTATGACTTCCACGCGCTGGAGACTTTGCAATGTATGGTAGAACGGCGCGAAGGCGGCGAGAGCGGTGTAAAATGGCTGCAGGCATATCGCGGCGACGCGTTCTGGGAAGCACATCACGCCAAACTCTGGTCGCGGGAACTCTTTGAAGCAGCACTCTGTCGGAGTCATACCCTCACACCATCACGTCCGGGGTTCAACAATCCGTTTCCGACGTTGGACGAGTTGAAAGAGATCGTGAAAGACCCGATCGCCTATCAGTACGAACACAATGACGGGTTGAAATCTACAATGATTCTGATGAACGGATTAGTGCAGGATTTCAATTTCGCTGCTTATATTAGAGCAGGCAACGAGATTCTTTCAACACAGATGTATCTCCCGATGCCACCCGCACGGACGACATTGGCAAACTTCTTTTCGCCGTTGGTTAACAATATTGAGCAGATGTTCCTGACAGGCGAGGCTACCTATCCAGTTGAACGCACGTTGTTGACGACGGGACTCGTTGCAGCAGGCGTTGATAGTCTTTTCAACGAAAATACAAGACAAGAAACACCGCATCTGGACATCGCTTATCAACCGACTGAGGAATCAACTTTCTGGAGGAGATAAAATAGGAGGGCAGGTCAGATGGCATTTACAGATTTCAAATCAATTATGCAGGTTCAAGAAACTTATGGGATTAAATACACCCAAGAGGATTACATTCAGTACCAAGACATTGAACCTTCCTCAGTGTTTTTAGAGGAGTTTGCATTTAGCCAGCAGCATATCAATGTATTTGCATCAGAGGCAGCGCGTTGTGAGAATGTTATCTATCCAGTTCTCCGAGAGGTGTATAAAAAATATGCTGACTGTTTTACATTGTGGAGTCACCAATCCATTTCCTGTGACGCGGAACTGAGTGGTACGCCTGATTATCTTATCTCAACAAAATCAGCGTTGGGGAAAACGGTATTAGGCAGTCCGATTATCGTTATTGTTGAGGCGAAACGGAGCGATTTCGTTGAAGGATGGGGACAATGTTTAGCAGAATTGGTCGCTGCACAAAGGATGAACGAAGACGACACAATACCGGTTTACGGTATTGTCACAGATGGCGCATTATGGCAATTTGGAAAATTAGAGGAGAATTTGTTTACACAGAATGAGAGCGTTCTCGCGATAAGCGATTTAAAGCGCGTGTTCGGTGCAATTGGATATTTAATGCACGTAAATCTGCCTGTAGTCTCAGAACCAGAGGCCTTGACAGCCTGAATACTTGTCAATGTTCTGTTACCTACATAGGTTAGGTTGAACGAGTGCCCCCCAACACATTCTGTAAAAAATCAAAAACGTAAGCCCGTAATGAAAAGGAGGGGTTTTTGCTTGGGTGTTTTTTCAACTCTAAACAGAAGCACCTAAAGTCTCCAATCAACTTCACTTAACCGCAAGGAAAATTAAAAAATTATGAAACGAATTGCAGTTATTACCACTATCTACCGGTACCTATCGCATGCGCAGCATTTTGCAGATCGTTTTCTTGTCGGCTATCCGAAAGAAGGTAAATGGCATCGTCCAGATATAAAAGTCGTTTCTCTCTATGTTGATCAGAAACCAGAAGGCGATCAGAGCACTGACCGCGCCAGAGAATTCGGGTTCTCTGTCTATCCTACGATTGCTGAGGCACTCCGGTGTGGTGACGATAAAATCGCTGTTGACGCGGTATTACTCATCGGTGAACACGGTGAGTACCCACGCAATGAGAAAAATCAGGTACTCTATCCGCGCTATGAATTTTTCAAGGAGTGCGTCAAAGTCTTTGAGGAGGACAACCACGTAGTGCCTATCTTCAACGATAAACATCTCTCCTACAGTTTTGCGAAAGCGAAAGAGATGGTAGACGACGGGCACCGTCTCGGCTTTGGCGTGCTTGCAGGGTCGTCTCTACCTGTCACATGGCGGTTGCCTGATGTCGATCTGCCGTTGGAATGTGAAGTCGAAGAGGCACTCATGGTAGGTGTCGGCGGTTCGGATCCGATGGATTATCACGCCATGGAGGCGATGCAATGCATGGTGGAACGCCGAAAAGGGGGCGAAACA
Source organism: Candidatus Poribacteria bacterium (assembly GCA_022821065.1). Classification (GTDB taxonomy): domain Bacteria; phylum Poribacteria; class WGA-4E; order WGA-4E; family WGA-3G; genus WGA-3G. The sequence continues at coordinate 14,306 of JAJEEK010000044.1, read as the reverse complement.
GGGGTCTCTGCTGTCCAATTAATAGAGGGTGAGGAAGTCTGGAAGGCTGGCGAGGACGGACGCTGGTCTCTGGAATTGTTAGAAGCAGCACTCTCGAGAAGCGATACACCGTGCGGTTTAACAGATGAAGACGGTCGAACACAGGATATGATCGGTAACGGCGAAATCTACCGGCTCGTCGAGAACCCGTCCGCCTATTTCATTGAATATAACGATGGATTGAGAGCAACGCTTCTGATGCTCAACGGTGCAGTGCGGGATTACTGCTTCGCCGCGAAACTGAAAAACGAACCGGTCCCAATATCAACGCAGTTTTTCTTAACGCCGACACCGAACGTCACCTATTCCGCGTGTCTGATTGCCAAAATTGAGGAACTCTTTGAAACAGGTATCGCGCCGTACCCTGCGGAACGGACGTTATTGGTAAGCGGTGCCTTGGAGAGTTGTTTGACTTCGCGGCTTGAAGGGCATATCCGTTTAGAAACACCACATCTTGATGTCGAATACCGCGCACCTGCAGAATCGCAGCATGCCCGGCGTTAGCGGTGCCTTATTTTTTAGGGGCATCTATTTCTTTCTGTCCGCTAATCTGCTGCTGCGTTGCCAGATACTTCTGAAGTTTCAGGTTCTGATCGGGAAACTCGGTGAACTTATAAAGCTTTTACCGATTTGGGATTTTCTGCCATCAGATAAGTACTGTCGGTGCCAATCTTCTGTGTCTTGCGCGATGGTGTTCTGGAGAATATTACGTAGCACCTACCGAATCGCTAAAATCAGCGTCTGGGGTTCAGCGCGAGACTTTATAGAATCCGTGAGTTTAGGGGTCTTAGCGACTATAAGTGAAATGTACCCAATCGGATACATCACTCAAAGCATCCCAAGACCCCGAGTTGTTAAATTGAAATATCCTGATGCGGAATTTCAGGTTGTGCTTCCCGCGTGCCATGTGAAGTTCCTTATATGGGAAAAAGAGTTTGAAATCGTTGTAGACCGAATTGACATATCCCGGTTGGAATTTACCCGAAGTCGAAACGTCGCCAGTGGTCGTGTTATAACGTCCATTGGCATCTTTCAAAGGATCTCCATTTTGCTTGTAAAAGTATGCGACAACTCTCCCGCTGCCATCTTTGAAGTTGTGAACGTTAAATTTGACATGGATCCGCATTCCTTTTATCGAATCCTGATACTGGTTATGGTCAACCCATACCTTGAGAATATCGGATTTTGGGGCAGTATTCGTAGTGTCAGTCGTCTGTACTGGTGTCCTACGTGTAGTCGTTTTTTGCTTGGTATCAGTTGTGGTTGTTTTGGTCATTGTAGGTGTCACCGCTTGTACACAGCGAAAACCGGCACCGAAATAAGAAAGTTTTGGATCTCCTTTTGTTCGATCCGCAACACGCACGTATTGAGAAAGTTGACTCCATGAACCTCCACGCAATACACGCGCTGTTCTAACTTTGGAGAAGTTCGCCGTTACATTTAACACACTTGCTCCAGCAATCGGATTCTGACTCGATGCGTTCACATAGAAATCCTCAATATACGCATCCAGACACCATTCCAGAACGTTACCCGACATATCATATACGCCATAATTATTCGAGGGGTACTTCCCTACAAACACCACATCGCCAACATTCTTACCATAGTTTGCTTTATTTGAATTGATAGAATCACCCCACGGGTATTTTTTATTTTTTAAACCCCCGCGGGCTGCTTTCTCCCATTCCGCCTCTGTCGGCAGGCGCTTGCCTTTCCATTCTGCATAGGCCATCGCAGCATACCAACTTACATAAGTCACTGGATGATATCCTTTGCCAACTGGATAATTGTTTCCACTCCAATGTTTTAGATAGTCGCCATCGTGATATATCTTTTCTATTCGGCTTTTTCGCCACTGTGGATTTACGTCAACAAAAATCTTGTATTGTGCGTTGGTTACCTCGTATTTATCTATATAGAAGTCATCTATGTAGACGGCATGTACTGGCTTTTCGTCATCGCTTTCATTACTGCCCATCTGAAACTCACCAGCAGGGATTAATACCATGCCTGAAGGTGTTGTTGTTTTCGGCACTGTAGTAAGTGTTGCCCCCGTATTCTGTTCTGTGGTACGCACGGCGGGTCTTGGCTTGGGTTTAGACGGTAGCACGTTTTGTTCTACTGTGGTAACACGTACGGGTTCTTCGCGCGTGGTCGTTTTTTGCTCGGTATTAGTTGTTTTCGGGATTGTAGTAGGTGTCGTCCTCGTGTTTTGTTCTGTGGTACGCACGGCGGGTCTTGGCTTGGGTTTAGGCGGTAGCACGTTTTGCTCTACTGTAGTTGTTGCTTCGGTTCCTGGAGAAGTCGGCATACTGACATCTTTAATGATTCCGTTAAGACCCAATAAAAGCAACGGAGTAAGGGCTGTCAGGACACCTATACCTTTCCGTCCAGAACTTCGCAGTTCTCGAAATCCCTGAATCGCTGTGCCACCTACAAGCCCCCAGAAAGCCCAAGCTACAACAGCTGGGATGTCAAATCCGGGATAAAATAATTTATCTAGTGCAATAAAACCGTTTTCAGCAAGGAACTTAACTCCGGCATATAACGAGAGAGGTCCGCCAGTTATAGCCACGACAATTAGGTACCCGAGTGCCCAACACAACAAGCCGATGAAGATGAGTATAGAGAAAAGGCGTAGGATGCAACCTCTACTACGAGACTTCCCGTCGTTTGTAGGTGGAGGAAAGAGTCTGTGTGCAGTAATGGAACTAAGGACACCGATAATAAATTGTTTGAACATTATGATTACCTCTTATAGTAGATTTTGGAATTAATTATACACTTTTTCGTTACCAGAGCAGCGTTCGTAATAGGGCAATTCATTGCCCGTCTCTTCAAAACATGTGTAAATAATTACGGGATCCACTATAAAATAAGAACAGAAGCGGAGGTGTGAACGGATACATCCGATGCGTCATCAGTTTACTCTTTTTTTCTTCAAGAAAAAGTACCAATAACCAAATATGCCTGCTCCGAGCGAAGTGAGTGCAATTATAAACCCCAGACCTGCCCCTGGTGCCCCAAGCGTATAGACTGTCCACTTAAACCAGGGCCATTGAAACCACTCAACCCACTGCCAATGCTGTGTCCAACTTGCGAAACCTACCCCAGTCAAGTGTGTTCCTAACCACCCCGAACTTCCAAATTGCTGGATAATTAGGCGAGTGACAAGAGCAATCGCCGCCACAGAGAGTCCACTAAAAGCGACGCGTTGGGCAGATTGTTGAACTGGATAAGTAATATAACATGAAATAGGGATTTCCAATGTCTCATTCTTTGTGTTAACTTCAAGAGTCGTTTGATACGTTTTGTTAGGTGTAAGTCGACTTGTGTCGAGTTTCACTGAGATAACACCGCGATCCTGAATATGCGTATTTGAAATCCTTAATCCCGGTAGAGTACTTGCTATCTGAACATCCGCATCAAGAAATCCGCGTCCACGGTTCGTGATTTCAAGGTCAATCGTGTTTTGGCTATTTACGTCCATTCTACCGAAGTCTATCTTTGACTGGTTTGCCTCGGGTTCTGGGTGCCCAATCCTTGGATCAAGTTTTTGGACGAACTCCTCTAAACCAGTATCTTTCCGCGAAGGGTTATCACGCGTAACAGTCTGAGCAGCTCTTGCGAATTGTCTTTGGTTGGTATACTCAAGCCAGAATGCGAAAAAACCGTTATAAAGCAGTCTTTTTGCTTCATCCCAATTATCGTCTATCAGGCGTGCCAGTTCCCGTGGTTTGCCAGCTTCACTGCCATTCTCCAGCCTTATTTTCCCACGAAGGACAGCTATCAACACCATAAAGCCCGTTTGTCGATCCACAGAAAATTGACCCACCACTGCCCCCGCAGCGTCTGCGAAGAATTTCTCACCAGCTCTGTCAAGGCTTTGGGCAATGTTATTTCGGTACAGTGCATCAATAGCCTCCTTAGTGTGTTTTTTCATTAGTGTTACCAACTCTGGGATATTGGTGGCTTCTTCGCCGTTTGAAAACCTATAAATGATACCCCTATTGAGCCAATAAATATGTCTCTTCCGTTTTTTCGGGTCTGTCAGAACAGCTTTTGCCAGATTTAGGGTTTCTCGCTTCTTAATTCCAGCAGCGTTATGGAGAGGTAATGCCCTGTTGTAAAGCGGAGTATGAGCCTTTGTAACGCTTTGTTTAATAATTGCTTCACCTTGATTTTCAAGGACTTCAATTGTAAAACCCAGCTCTTCAAAATAGTTAACGTCATCGTCAGAAATAAATCCCTCATCTTTGAGCACCTTATCTATTATGCTTGGAATAAGTTTGTACTTCTGTGATCCAATCTGGCGAATCGTTTCCAGTTGGTCGTCGGTAATAGCTCCAGAGGATGCTTCCTTCTCAACGAATGCAATGAAAAGTTCTTGGTTGCTTTTAGACATGTATTACTCCTCATATTCATCAGAAAAATTACACGCTTGATATATCTGTTATTTGTGCCAGAATGTGGCAATGTGCTCTCGCATCTATAGAGATCACTCGTTTCTAGTGGCACAATGTATGGTTGATTTGAGACGATAAAAATACCACCATTACAACCCCGTTTTTTTCTTTTGTATTTACGCAACACCTTATATGTAACCCAACTTGCTACTTATGTGGTTTTAGACGCACGAACACCGTTTTTTAGTGAAAGCGGTCATTTTTGCGAAAAACTTGGCGTGTTTTCTACCATTTTCGGTCAGAAGAGGCACAGGAGACCAACGGTCTCCTATGCTACAAAGTGGCAATTTAGGTTGTATGTACGATAGTTTGTACAATTTTAAAATCCGTGCTTGAGGGTTGATGTAGGTTGGGTTGAGCAGTAAAAATTAAACCTCCATTGAACCGGCACCTATAATTAATCCCGCGCGTCCTGCCGCCATGAGACCGAGGCAAACCCTCCCACAACTAATCCAATCCACCATTCTGCTCCAAGATAAAAGAGAATTCCAAATAGTGCTAATGGTAAGACAATAAGAAGAAATACACCCCATCCTGAATCACGTGTCATAACCAAGGTGCCCGAGTCCAGACGTGATGCTGTATGTAAGATCAGGATCACGATGCCTATAATCCACTTCATAATTTAACCTCCGCATTAATCAGTAGTCAATTTTACTCATAGATGCCGTGATAGCGCGATATCCTTGCTGCCCGGCTGTGGTACGGATTATCGAAATATTCCTTTTTTTCCTCCGTAACGACGCAATACTTTCACCACCTCATTAGCACCGTTATTTACCGCAACCCGCAAGGGTGTTTCGCCCCAAGAATTCTTGGCATTAACATCTGCCCCGTTTCTGAGTAAAACCTCTGCAGTTTTATGAGCATTGTACAGTGCAGCCTTATGCAAGGGGGTATCCCACCTATCTGCATCCCTGCGTCCTTCGACATTTGCGCCATTTTTTAGCAAGACCTCTGCAGCCTTGGCAGCATCTTGATGTGCTGTGTCATGCAGTGGAGTGCGGGCTATGTAGTCGTTAGCGTTAATATCTGCACCATTTTTAACTAAGATCCTGATAGCCTTATCCGCGTTGTAATAGGCAGCGCTGTGTAGCGGGGTATCAGAATGTTTGTTTTCTGCATTAACATCTGCGCCATTTTTGAGTAAGACTTCCATAACCGTATCAGCATTGCGCTCCGCTGCCAGGTGCAATGGTCTAGTTCCTTTTTTGTTTTCTGCATTAACATCTGCGCCATTTTTCAACAACACCTCTACTCTTTTATGATCACCTTTACGTGCAGCGAAATGTAACGGTGTATTGCCATCTGCGTCCTTTGTATTGACATCAGGCATCGTCTCACCGTATTTATGTGATACCCGTTTTTCGCGGATAGTGTTCACGACTTCTTCAACGGCTTCTTCAAAGGTTCTTTCCGATGACCTCGTCCCTCCGTATTTACGTAATACTGCTTCTGTTTCAGACGCTTTTTCGTTCGACGCTATATTTAGCGGTGTATCACCACGATTGTTCTTTGCATTGATGTCTGCTCCATTTTTGAGTAAGATTTCAGCAGTATCAGACGCATTGTTCTTCGCTGCCTCGTGTAGGGGGGTCCAATCCGAGTTGCTCTTTGCGTTGATGTCTGCTCCATTTTCGAGTAAGATTTCAGCAATATCAGACGTATTTTTCCACGCTGCTCTGTGTAGCGGTGTGTTGCCATATTTGTTTTTTCCGTTAATATTTGCGCCATTCCTCAACAACACCTCAGCGGTATTAGACGCATTGTTCCCCACTGCTATGCGTAGCGGTGTATCACCATCTTTACTCTTTGCGTTGATGTCTGCTCCATTTTTGAGCAAGATTTCAGCAGTATCAGACGCGTTTTTCCGCGCTGCCTCGTGTAGTGGTGTCTCGCCATATTTATCCTTCGCGTTGACTTCCGCTCCGTTTTTCAATAACATCTCTACTCTTTTATGGTCCCCTTCACGCGCCGCGAAATGTAGCGGCGTATTGCCATTTGCGTCCTTTGTATTGACATCAAGCATTGTTCCACCGTATTTACGTAATATCACTTCTGTTTCAGACGCATTTTTGTTTGACGCTATCTTTAGTGGTGTATCACCACGATTGTTCTTTGCGTTGATGTCTGCGCCGTTTTTGAGTAAGATTTCAGCGGTAGCAGTCGCATTGTTCCACGCTGCTCTGTGTAAGGGGGCATTACCATTTTTACCCTTTGCGTTGATATTTGCTCCATTCCACAACAACACTTCAGCGGTAGCAGTCGCATTGTTCCACGCTGCTCTGTGTAGGGGTGTATTACCATTTTTACCCTTTGCGTTGACTTCCGCGCCATTTTTTAATAGCACCTCTACTCTTTTATGGTCACCCTCCTGTGCCGCGAGATGTAGCGGTGTATTGCCATCTGCGTCCTTTATATTGACATCAGGCAATACCTCTATTGCGGTTAATTCTGAATCTTGTGTGAGTAGCCTAATATGATCGCGCCGTTTTTGCGGGTCTCTCAAAGTATTCTTTGCTTTATTCAGAAGATCGCGTCTTTCAACCCCGCGAGATGTATGGTCATTTAGTGCTTTTTCATAGAGTGGAAACCAAGCATCCTCAACGCGTTTTTTGACGGTCTCCTCACTGCTGTGGTTTTCAGGTTCTACGATTGTAAGCCCCAGGACCTCAAAATAATTGATAACCTTTATTCCCAAATCTTCTAAGATTTGCTCTGCTTCCTGAGCAGTGAGTCCATATGTCTGTCGTGCTTTCTGGCGGAGTCTCTCCTGCTGATCGTCATTAAGGGTTCCCAACGCGGATTTTAGATGCTCAACGAATGCGACGAAGCCATCCCGGTTGTGCTTAGACATATACGTTTCCTCCTTGTATAAACTTAATTATTTGATGGGATATTAGTAAATCCTTGAAGCACGGCAAGGTGCTCACGCCGCTTCTGTGGGTCTTTTAGGATGCTTTTTGCCTCAATTAGAAGGTTCTTAACCGCACCGGATGCCTTGGAATCTATAGCGTTTTTATAAAGTTGATTGTACTTGTTTTGAACGAGGGTTTGGATATCTGCTTCACTCTTACGTTGCAGGTCTTCAATGTTCAGTCTCAGCACTTCACAATAGTTAATAACCTTTAGTTCTAAATCTTCCAGGATTTGCGTTGCTTCTTCAGCAGTAAGCCCGTAGTCTCGTTCCGCTTTCTGGAGAAGTCTTTTCCACTGATCGCCGTTAAGGTCTCCCAAGGTGGATTTAAGCCCGCTAACGAAGATCATAAAATTGCGTTTAGACATGTATGAATCCTAACATCTCTCTGGTGTTGTCGCCGCTGTTTTGCAATTTATGACAACACGTTTTGGGTGTAGTAAAAAAGCTGGTTCTTATAAGTTGGATTAAACGGCAAAAGTTAAATATCCAGTGAACCTATACCTATAATAATCCCTATGCCTGACTTTATCTGTATCTATCAGCGTTTTTTTGCATCATTTGTAGCTTATTTAGATTCATCCACGGGCGGTTGATACCGGTAGATTACCACTTCTTCTGGACGTATCATTTGTTTTCGGACTTGACCTTGCTTGTCTTCCGTGGACCGATAAAAACCAATTTTGAGAATTTCTGCCACGTGCAGATCTAGTTCGCTATTATCTGTCGGTCTGCTATCTATGGCTCTGTGCAGCCTCCGATCAAATTTTTCCGGATGCTCATCGTATGGGATGACATTCATGCGGTATAATATGTCTTCCAATTCATAACGGAGATTAGCTAAATTATTTTGAAAGCGCAATAGGTCTTCCTGATAGTGCGGCAGTTCCTTCAACGATTCTAATATCGGTAACAAATTATTAGCAGACGGCATTAACTTCTTTTGCTGCTGCTCTTTGAAATTACCATACCATTTAAACCAATTGTCAAGAGATTCAAAAGGGTCGTTGACATCTGTATTCTGCGTTTCAGCGGTTCCAAAAGTTTCGCAAATAGTTGTGAATTGATCTTCAACTCTCCTAAAGTTATCGTAGAGCTGAATCAAGTAGTGGACAGCATCATTATAATTTACTATCTCGCCGACAACGAGTCCTAAATCATACAATATCTGAGTTGCTTCTTTTTGGGTAAGTCCATAATCCTGCTCGGCTTTCTGGAGCAGCCTTATGAATTGGTCTTCAGTAAGAGTTCCCAAAGCGGATTTAAGGGTGTCAGCAACAGCGATAAAGGCATCGCGCTGAGAATTGCCCCTTACCCAGTGAGTTGCATAGATCGCTGCGCCGAGTGCTACCGCATCATCAGGGTTGATGTCCGGCGGATCAATCTTTTTGCCACTGATTTGAGTAAGCATGTCTTGTATCATCGGCATCCGAGTTGACCCACCTGCTAACAAGACCGTATCAATGTCTTCCCATGTCATTGACGCTTCCGAAAGTACAACATCACACAACGTACTGCACCTTTCAAGCAGGTCGGCTGCAAGTTCCGCAAACTTTTCTTGTGTTAGGTCAATGCGGGTCACATTGCCGTTGTAGTTGACTATGATAGATGCTTCCTGCCTGTAAAATAAAAACTTTTTTGCGTCAATTGCCCGGAGTTGGAGATCTTGCCTCGTGTGAAGGTCATCTAACGGGTTTTCACCGTGTTCAATTTCAAAGAAATCAGCAACGTACGTGATAATCCTCTCATCCCAATCTTTGCCACCGAGGCTGTGGTCTCCGTTCATCGCGACTACTTCTAAATCAGATTCTGTGACTTTCATAATGGTTACATCAAATGTTCCACCACCAAGATCAAAGACGAACACGGTCTGATCGCTTTCGTGGGGATCAATGCCGTAAGCGAGTGCGACAGCAGCAGGTTCATTCAACACTTTCAAGACATTCAAACCTGCGATTTCACCAGCGTTTCGCGTGGCTTGCCGTTCTACATCCTTGAAATAAGCGGGAACGGTTATAACCGCATCGGTGATCTCAGTGCCGAGATACGCCTCAGCATCTTGTTTGAGTTTCTTCAAAATTATTGCAGAAAGTTCTTCAGCTGAATACTTTCTGCCATTAAATTCCCTGGAAAACTCATCCTTTGATTTACCCATCTCGAGTCTGACGAACTGGGCAATCTTTTCTGGATGCGCAATCGCATTCCACAGGGCAGCTTGTCCGACGGTGGTGACATCGTCATCAAACAGAATTACCGATGGTGTAATCCGTTCCCCCTCGGCGTTCGGGATGACCTCTGGTTTACCATGGTCGTTAATATGCGCAATCGCAGAGAAGGTTGTACCTAAATCAATACCAACAACTTTACCCATCTGTTTTATCTCCAAAGTTTTGTCTTGTAATCGCACTCGTGCGTCCTGAGGATTCAGTAACAAGCCGACTAGCGATCGTCGTAAAGGTGGATTCGAGTTGAACGCTTTCCTCCACAAAGTAGTAGTTTTCAGGTGTTGAAGCGACCTGTTTGAGTAAATCACTATCAACATCATTACCAACCCCTATGGTGATCATTTGGATATCTTGCCGTTTTGCGCGGGCGGCTTCTCGGAGCATAGCATCTCTGTGGGCAGGTCTACCATCAGCCAACAGAACAAGGACTTTGGTATTCTGACTGTATGCCAAAACCTGATCTTGTGCGAAAGCAATTGCCTCTTCGTCATTGTTACCACCACCCGCATTAAGGGCATTGATTTTCCGCGAAAGTTCCGCAAAATCTTTAGTGAGAGTCATCTCGACTGTGGCCCGATTCTGAAAACTGACGAGTCCGACTCGGAAACTCGGATCAATATCGTCAAGAAACCGAATTGCAGCTTTCTTCGCGTTGTGGAGTTTTCTGTCGCGCTTCATACTGCCGGAACAGTCGATAATAAGGGCAATATCCATCGGCATTGACACAGGTTCAGGAGCCACCAAGGCATCCCAATCAATGTCGCCTGCCTTTGGCTTAGTAGAAAGGACTTTTTTAGATTGTATATCCTCTGCTGCGACTTTAATCTCACCATTAGCGTTGTATTTGAACGTCACTCTGATCGGTGCCCCCACAGGATATTCAGGAATACCTGATACCTCGTAAGCATCGCGCACTTCGCACTCACGCGGGGAAAACTCTTCACTACCTTGTAAGACAATCACATCAAACTCTTTTTGATTAGGAACTGTCGTTCGGTAGTCCTCTTTGCTAACATCACACGGAATACTGGTGTTCTTCGGAATAATCGTGCTATTTCGCAGCTCCCCACTTTCACTAAGAACAGCCATACCGAGACTGTAAGAGCAGACATCGATAAGTCGCTTGATGCCAACAGTTCTATCACGAACCTGACCCGGTAAAAAGCGTCTCGGTTCAATGAGTTCTCCCATGAGCGCAGCACCCAACGCAACCGTCTCATCCGGACTCCCCGAAATCTGCGGCGGTTTGCCGAAGTGTTCTTCTATCATATTTTTAATCATTGGCATCCGGGTGGAACCACCCACAAGCAGAACGGTATCAATCTGATCCGTCGTCAATTCCTTCTCATACAAAACCACATCTACAAGACTTCTACACCGTTCAACGAGATCCGTCGTCATCGCCTCAAAATCTTGCCGAGTCAGTTGAAAACGGAGAAATTTTCCAGCATAATTGATGTTAAGTGTGGTGCTGCTGAGTGCTGACAATGCAATCTTCGCATCAACTGCCCTCTCCCGCAGGTCACGGGAAGCTGAAGGATCCGTCAACGGGTTTTCGCCGTGTTCCATTTCAAAATGTTCCGCGACATGACCGATAATCTTCTCGTCCCAATCTTTGCCACCGAGACGATGGTCGCCACCGGTCCCTAAGACGTTCATCTCCTCCCCTTTAACTTCCATGATCGTCACGTCAAAGGTTCCACCACCGAGGTCAAAGACTAAAATCATTGATTGCCCGCTGCTCAAGTGTGTGCCGTAAGAGAGTGCCGCAGCAGTCGGTTCATTAATAATACGTCGGACGTTCAGTCCGGCGATTTCACCGGCTCTGATCGTTGCTTTGCGTTGTGGATCGTTGAAATAAGCGGGAACTGTAATGACGGCATCCGTTATCTGTCCACCGAGTGCCTTTTCAGCATCACCCTTAAGTGTTTTGAGGATTTCAGCGGAGAGATCTTCGGGTGCGTATTGCTTTCTACCGAACTCACGGGAGCATTCAGTAATCGACTTACCCATATCAAGTTTAATAAACTCAACAATATCTTCGGGATATGCTATAGCGGCCCGCTTAGCATCTTCTCCAACATCAAACTCGCCATTCTCATATAAAATAACGCTTGGCGTCAATCGCTCTCCGTATTCGTTAGGGATGAGTTCTGGAACGCCATTATCGTTGATGTGCGCAACAGCAGAAAACGTTGTTCCTAAATCAATTCCTACAATTTTAGCCAATTATGTTTCCCCCTTTTTTGGATACAATCCTTGTCAATTGCCTTGCTTCCTTCTTTATGGTATCAAGAGAATTTGTCTGCTGTTTCCTCTTTGAACCGTAGCACTTCTTCACGGAGAATAGAACTTGGGTCTAAATGCTTTGATTTGAGAAAGTTTTGAACAACTTCAGGACTCTCCTCGTCTAAGATGTCAATGAAATCCTGTTTTTCTTGTTTGTTCAAACTTTCTAAGATACGATTGAGACAGCGTTTTTCTATCACACTTGTTGCTGCTTCAATGATCTCTTTCTGTCCATCAGATGGTAAATTCTCCAACCCAAGAATTTCAATCAAACTTTCTCCGTCTATTCCTCTTGATAGTTCATTTTCAATAGTTGCATTGAAACTACTGGCTGAAAACGACTGGTTTGGTTCTTGTTGCTGGGATCGGTTAATACCTCTAATAATTATAAACAGAACTATGATACCCAGTATCACAACACCAATATAAATTCCATTCATGTTGACTTATCCTTTGATATGTTTGTGTTGATATGTGCAGGATCCTTAACCTTACATTAGGAGTAAATACACTGCGGCAGCAGCTGCAGACATTCGCCCACCTTCCTCAATAATAGCAATCGGGTTGTCACTCCAGCCTTTACGTCCCTCATAAACCTTGTTATCTTCAATGGTAGCGATTGGTTCGTCGGCCCAACCTTTTCGCCATTTGTAAACTTCATTATCTTCGACAATGGCAATTGGATCGTTGTTCCAACCTTTCTGTCCCTCGTAGATTTCACTGCCTTCAATGGTCAAAATGGGGTCGTCTGACCATCCTTTTGGGTGCGTGAACACTTCTCCTTTCTCCAAGATCAGAATAGGATCGTCAAGCCAACCTTTATGCGCTCCTTGAAAGACTTTAGCCATTATTTTCCTCCATATCTTTATTTTCATCCTCGTTATGTCATAAACGAAATTGAAACTTTAAGAAACCGAATTTTGTTCCTGATATTCGGATTTCCCTCAACAACGATGGCAATCGGTTCATTACTTGAGAAAAACCTTCATCTTGATGCCCGCATAGATTTAACTGCTTTCAATAGTCAAAATAGACTCGTCGTTCTATCCTTTCTGTCCAACGAAGACTTTGCCTTTCTCTATTGTAAGAATAGACTCGTTGCTCCATTCCTTTGGTCATCGTTAGACTTCAGTCACGACCCGAGATGATGGAGAAATATGAGAAGCAATATACCCGCCAGCACGGTAAGAACCCAACAGCCAATATTGAAACGTTTATCTGATTCCTCGGATCTCTTTCTTGCTTCCACTCTTTCCCTAATTTCCTTGTCTATACTTTCACGTAGCTCGGGTGGGATTTTATACCCACAATATGGACAACTCTCTGCAGTATGACTAATTTCTCGCATACATTCATCACAAGGTATTAGCATAAAACGTTACTCCCCCTGTTATTCTCAAATGTTTTTGATAAACCTATTAGATTAATTCAATCTCAACAAGTGAGGTTAGAAACACTCATCACCTATCCACCTAAAGAGACCGCAGGGGCTCATCCTTTTTGATCGCGGGGTTGATAAGGAAAGTCTTTGACATGCCCCCTGGCAATGTCTCTGATTACTCCGAATACAAGGTAAAATGTATCTTGAAAAGGAAGTCAGATTGCTTCACTTTTGAATAAACAGAAAATTACTCTCCGGTGCATTCGTTCCGAATTCGCCAGCACGCGGCTGCGGCGAGGCTTTTTCAACATAGCGTCCAATATCCTCCAATGTCAGGATACCGTGCTTACCGCCGCCACCACTACGCAACGCATCAAGTACTTGACGCGTAAACGGAGAATGCTGATTCGGATGACCATCCGACACGTACTCTTTACCACCCGATGTTAGATACCATCGGGTTTTGTATGCCAAACTCTGTTTAATGAATTGCTTCTTTGTAACATTATCAGGGATCCTGTTAGCCCCACGCGCCCGATTGAACTGGGTAACAGGTGCGTCAAAAGCACCACTAAAACAGGCATCAACCATCAAAAAGATGTGTTCACACCCGATATTTTCAATCCGTTCACGGAAATTGCTGTGTGAAATATAACTGGATTTGCTACGGTCAGCACCGGGTGGCAACGTATCACTCACAACGAGATAACCAACACCTACATTGTTCGTTCCCTCAAAGTGGCCGTGTCCTGCGAAAAATATGAGAAGTTGATCGTTGTCGTTATATCGTTTTTGGGTGTATTCATCAATTTTCTTATCAATCTCATTCCGGGTTGGATCCGTAACTATAGTGATCATTAGAATTAAAGAGACATTTTTTTTATTTTGTAATAGAATGTTTCCATTATGGCATATTCAACAGATTTACGCAAACGCGTTTTAGATTTTATTAAAGCCGGTGGCAAAAAAGCCGAAGCCGCCCGTCG